>NZ_QLIR01000011.1 GCF_003428155.1 Fastidiosibacter lacustris | reverse complement strand
AATGTATCAGGGCGTGATTTAGAGAACCTTACATTCACAATAGGTGAATCTGAACTTACTGGCGTGAACTGTCAATCATTACTTGATCAAGAGCCATGCAGTATCAGTTTTAAGGATTCTTCAATGCATTTATTAGCATCAAACAGCATTGCTGATTTTACGATTAAGAGTAATGGCGAAGTAGTATACAAAGACGTTGTCTATTATTATGACACAATCGATAATACACAAGGCAGATCAGTAGATGTAAACGATCTTGCTAAACTAGCAACGATTAAGCTGTATACCCGTTCTTTTACTGATCCCACCATTACAGTAACGGATGAAACTCAAAACAATTCTGTTGGGGTCACACTTGAGAGTGCTCAAAATCAAAACTATATAACAATAAAACTTAAACCAACGGCAAATACTAAGCTGGGTGAACATAAAATTAGAATAGACGTTAAAGATAAAAATGGCACAGTAGAGCACTTCTATACTTCTATCCAAGTTCACAATACAGATGGTATGACTATTCAAAATGGCGTTCTAAGCAATTATATAGGGTCACTAACCGATGTCGTGATTCCCTATGGTGTAACAGAAATTAGTACATCTGCTTTTGAGAATAGACTAACCTCTGTTGTGATCCCAGCGAGTGTGAGAAAAATTGGTCAGGCAGCTTTTTACTATAACACTACGCTATCCACAGTAATTATACCTAATAGTGTAACAGATATTGGACCTCTTGCTTTTTTCTATGGTGTACAGCTAACTTCAGCTATCTTACCTGAGGGTATTACAATTATCAGCTCATCTCTATTTGGTAACACAAGACTAGCTTCGGTTAAGATACCTGATAGCGTTAAAAGGATTGAAAGTTATGCTTTTTCGACTAAATTCCTAACTTCAATCAAAATACCTAATAAAGTTACATTTATTGGAGATGAGGCTTTTGCTGCGGCTCCGCTTACTTCAGTGGTCATCCCAAATAGTGTTACAACGATTGGTAACCAAGCTTTTTATCAGATTGATCCTACTAAACTTAAGTCTGTGATTATTTGTCGTAATAAGGAACCCTCGTCAGCATATGATTTCCATCAGGAAGCCTTTATGAATTTTAATACCGATGAAATTATATGGAATCCAAATCACCAAGAGTGTCAAAAATAATCTAGGCATTTACATCCCTTTCTAAAAAGGGGTGCCTTCTCATTGACTAGGGACTGGTTCTAAATATTTAGTCATGCTACTGATTGCCCTTGTGATTTTGATAAGCACTTTTTACGTGTGCTACAAGAGGCAATCAATTTCGGCAGCTTATAAAACGATTACAGAAATACTTAGTCAAACGCTGCAGATTACAGATTAACAACCCATATTTGGCAAATGAGAAGAAAAACATTTGACAGCTTATTGACATCAACTTAACATATTGCGCACTGTCGCTGATTTAACAACAACTTGCGGGCGACAAAAAAATAACACCGCTAAAGCGTTTCTATACTTTCATTCTCCTTTTATAGAAGCCTTTTAGCTTGTTATAAAATACAAAGTAAAGGGATACAAATATGGCAAATGATTTTTTATTCACCTCTGAGTCTGTCTCTGAAGGTCATCCAGACAAAATTGCTGATCAGATTTCAGATGCAATTCTTGATGCTATTTTAGCGCAAGACAAACATGCTCGTGTTGCATGTGAAACGCTTGTTAAAACTGGAATGGTATTAGTTGCTGGCGAGATTACAACTTCTGCTTGGGTTGATATCGAAGATATCGTACGCAAAGTTGTCGTAGGTATTGGCTATGACAAAGACGAGCTTGGCTTTGATGGTAATGATTGTGCGGTTATCAATGCTATTGGCAAACAATCTCCTGAAATCGCACAAGGTGTGGATCGCCAAAATCCACTTGATCAAGGTGCAGGTGATCAAGGACTTATGTTTGGCTTTGCTACTAACGAAACACCAACTTTAATGCCTGCAGCAATTTATTACGCGCACAAGCTTATGCAACGACAAGCATTTTTGCGCAAAAACAAAACCCTCTCTTGGCTTCGTCCTGATGCTAAGAGCCAAGTCACATTGCGTTATATCGATGGTAAACCAATTGCTGTAGATACAGTTGTTATCTCTACCCAACATGCAGCAGATATAGGACAAAGTGCTATTAAAGAAGCCGTTATTGAAGAAATTATTCTACCTATTTTACCTAAAGAATGGATTACAGCTAAAACCAAATATCTTATTAATCCTACTGGAAAATTTGTGATTGGAGGACCTGTTGGTGATTGTGGCTTAACAGGACGTAAAATTATCGTTGATAGCTATGGAGGCGCAGCACACCATGGAGGAGGCGCTTTTTCTGGGAAGGATCCTTCCAAAGTCGATCGTTCTGCCGCCTATATGGGACGATATATCGCTAAAAATATTGTGGCTAGTCGTTTGGCCGATAAATGTGAAATCCAAGTTTCATATGCTATTGGCGTTGCACAGCCTACTTCTATTATGGTTAATACTTTTGGTACAGGTAAGGTGGATGATTATGTGATAGAAGAACTTATACTTAAGCATTTTGATCTTCGCCCTTATGCAATTACCCATCAATTAGATTTATTGCGTCCAATTTACCAAAAAACTGCAAGTTACGGTCACTTTGGTCGAGAGGATATTGATTTTACCTGGGAAAAGACTGATAAAGCGGAAACATTATCATCCACAGTACATATTTAGCAATGCTCTAGGGAAATTCAATTAACTTTCAATATACAAATAAACCTGCTTACCTTATAATACCTCGGTGTGTTTAAGGTCTTCTCATATCATAAATGATATTACATATAATATTATTCATTTGGCTTGTGCTAGGATGCCTTTCATTTGTGCTTCCGAGTCGCTTTTTTAGTCATTTTAGATACGCAACCATCATTGCCGCTTTACTGATTATAATGAGTGCTATTTTTTACGTGAAATTAATAAGCATAACATTTGAAATTACATTGCTACCTGAAAATCTAACTTTCTTATTTCAACTAGATGAATTATCACGCTTTTTTGTGCTTTTGTTAGGACTGTCAACAGTTGCTATTTCGGGGTTTGGGCAAGCTTATTTCCGACACTTTAGCTTAAAACATCAAAGAGTTATTCATATAGCTTACCCTTTTTTCGTCCTTGGGATGCTTATGGTATTGAGTGCAAGTAACACATTTACCTTTCTATTTGCTTGGGAGATAATGAGTTTAAGTTCTTATTTTCTAGTAGTATGCGGCAACACAGCTAAAGTTGTCCGACAAGCAGGTTTTTTATATTTAGGCATTGCACATATTGGCTTTTTATGCATCAGTAGCGCTTTTTTTCTATTAAACCACAGTGATTTTGCCCTACCTCTAGCTAATTTAGTATTTACTCTTATGTTAATTGGATTTGGTGCAAAGGCAGGTCTTTTTCCATTGCACATTTGGTTACCAGAAGCACATCCTGCCGCTCCTAGCCCAATTTCTGCATTGATGAGCGGTGTTATGTTAAAAACGGCGATTTATGGACTCATTCGCTTTAGTTTCTACTGGCTCCTCCCATGGCAACAATCATGGTGGGGTTTTTTATTTATTGCAATTGGATTACTTAGCATGCTCATTGGCGTCCTCCATGCTGCACTACAAAGCGATATGAAACGACTATTGGCCTATTCTTCCATAGAGAATTTGGGATTTATTGTATTAAATCTAGGTTTTGCTATTGTTTTTTATCAATATCAACAATACACGCTATCTAACGTCGCTTTGCTGATTGTTTTATTGCATAGCTTAAGCCATAGCCTATTTAAATCTTTACTTTTTCTCTGCACAGGTTCAATTTTACATGCAACAGGTGAACGCAATATTGGAAAATTAGGTGGGCTTATTCAAAAAATGCCATGGGTGAGTGCTTGCGCATTGACAGGTTGCTTAGCAATGGCAGGCTTACCATTATTCAGTGGATTTATTTCCGAATGGCTTTATTTACAGCTTTTTTTCAAACAGCAAACATTCGAGCATTTCAACTTTGCTGTACTATCTATTGTCATTGCTGCCACAAGTATGTTGGTATTTGCCTTAGCAGGTTTTGTCGCTGTAAAGTTTTTTGGCATTGCATTTTTAGGTCAACCCAGAGAGTCTCAACTAATACATGCTAAACCAGCCAATTTGTTAGAGCGAGTGTCTCTACTGTGGCTTACAATATGGACGATCGTAATTGGTTTATACCCTGCACCATTTATCTCTATGATTCAAAAAGTAATTAACTCAATATCCGATAAATTCACTCTTGTTTGGAAGGGTAGTTTCACTATTTCATTTCCACATTCAACCTTGGCAAACAGTAATTATTTTGCTCCATTACTGTTAGCATTTATCATGATTTTAAGCTTGTTACTTATTTTCCCCTTGATCCATAAGCACTTCCGTAGAGATGCCACCTGGGGATGTGGCTTTGATTCCATTAACTCACGTATGCAAGATTCTGCTGAGGGGTTTTCCCAACCATTTAAACAGATTTTCTCTAAATTGATTCAAGTAAAAATTAATATATCCAATATCAATGGTGATAAACCTCACTATTTTGTTTATATTTCCGAAAAAATATGGCCTTTTTTTTATAAACCCATAACACAAGCTATCTGGAAGATTGTTTTTATAACACGCTGGATTCAACAAGGAAAAATTTCTGTTTATTTGACCTACGTTGGCTTAACGCTACTTGTTTTACTCATCTTGGTATTATGGATATGACCACAGAAATAACCACAATTTTGCTACTTGCTTTACAAGGTATACTCATTATTGTAATTTCTCCTTTACTAATAGGTTTTCTACAAGTATTTAAATGTTGGCTGCAAAATCGCACCGCTTCTTCCCTGTTTCAACCTTATTTTGTATTTTATAAGCTCTTAATCAAAGAACCCATATTGCCTTACAATGCATCCTGGCTATTTAAATACACTCCTTTTATCTACTTTTGTGCTTTAAGTATACTTGCTTTTAGCACTCCTTTTATATTCTATCGTGGCTTGTTTACATCGATCATAGACGTCATTGTTTTAGTTGGTATATTAGCACTCGCTCGAATAAGCATGATACTTGCTGCCATGGATATTGGATCAGCGTTTGGCTCACTAGGCGCAAGACGAGAGATGTTTATTGCCTGCTTGGTTGAACCTATATTGCTGCTTGTATTATTGAACCTTGGCTTGATAACACATGGGTTAACGCTTGGTCATATCAGTTTTAGCTTGATCCAACATAGTATGCTGTACCCTAGCCTTGCTTTCTCTTTGTGCGCATTTACTATCATTTTGCTTGCTGAAAACTCCCGATTTCCTTTTGATAATCCAAGCACACATTTAGAGTTGACCATGATACATGAAGCAATGGTACTAGAATATTCAGGGAGATATTTAGCCGCTATAGAATGGAGTAATGCGTTAAAGTTGGAATTATTTTTATTGATCTTTATCAATTTGTTTTTTCCTTTTGGTTTAGCGGTAGAAACTTCGTTATTATCCATTACAGTTGGATTCATCACAACCTTAGTCAAACTTATTATATTATTGGCACTACTTGCAATTACAGAAACACTACAAACTAAGGTGCGTATATTTAGAATACCAGAGTACCTTGGTTTAGCACTTTTCCTTGCTTTTCTGGGTATTCTTTTAACACAATTAATAGGAACAACAGCATGATTCATAGTTGGTTGCTTTTTTTGATAAGTTCAATGCTACTATGTAGTAGTTTAATGTTAATCCAATCTTACATTACGAATGTAATCAAACTTTTAATTATTCAGAATGTGCTTTTAAGTAGTTACATACTCACAGAAACGATCTATGCACCAAGCATGGAAGTATTTATTTCTTTAATTATTACCATTGGCATCAAAGTTATTCTTTTACCATTTTTACTATGGAAATTAGTTCAATTTTTACACCTTTCCGGACGTATTGAACCAATACTGAATAAGCCTAGTCTACTGTTACTAGCATCTGCGCTTATTCTCTTGGCATTAATTTTAGGACAGCAGTTGGTCAACAGTATGCTTCATCGCTACATTTCAGGATTTTCACTTGGACTTGCCAATGCATTTGTAGCTGTATTAATCATTACTTTTAGAAGAAAAACTGTCACTCAAGTAATGGGTCTATTAGTATTAGAAAACAGTATCTTTATTCTAGCCGCAGCGATAAGCACAGGATTCCCTTGGCTAATCGAACTTGGGATGAGTTTTGATATCCTTATGGGTTTTATGATTTTCACACTATTCTTAATCCGAATACAGCAAGAGCATGGTTCCTTCCAAGTTCAGTTATTTGAGAAACTAAAGGAGCGTATATGAACTTGATTACGCTATTACTCTTGCCTTCTGTTATTGCTTTAGTCCTATTGCCTTGGATAGAAAACAGGAAATATGCGACTCATGTAAATGCTATATTATGCAGTTTAAGCTTTATCATAAGCATTATTTTAGGCTATGTAATATATGTTGAAGATACAGCACTATTTTTTTTCAAAGACTGGTTTATGTGTGACAAACTGAATGTCCTTTTTATTATACTTAGCAGCTTTATTGGAATGAGCACAAGTTTTTATAGCATTAGCTATCTGGATAATGAAAATAAAACACATTTACATCCTTTAGTTTATCGCTTTTATCATACGACTTACCAATTGTTCTTGCTAGGCATGCTGATTGTATTACTCAGTAATAATATCGGCATGATGTGGATTGCCATGGAACTTGCTACTATCTCCAGTATTGCATTAGTCGGATTAAGACAAACCCCACAAGCGCTAGAAGCTTCATGGAAATATTTGATTTTATGCGGCGTAGGTATTGGGTTTGCACTACTTGGTACTGTGATTTTATATTTTGGTGCTTATACTCATGGTCTGGGAGAAGAAGGCTTACTATGGACAAAATTAATGACAAATATCTCTCAAATTCCTGCCAAATTATTAAGCATCAGCTTTGTATTTCTTTTTGTTGGTTATGGTACTAAAGTCGGATTCGTCCCATTACACAATTGGTTGCCAGATGCCTATGCCGAAGGATACCCAATGGTAAATGCCTTATCATCAGGCGCTTTGCTTAATTTAGCGTTATTTGCCTTGCTCAAGTTTAAGCTATTATTTGCCAACGCAGGCTTAATTAATTTTCCTTGTTACCTTTTCTTAACCTTTGGCTTTATCAGCTTATTTTTTGCAGCCCTATCACTATTTCGCCAACGAACACTTAATCGCTTGTTAGCATACTCTTCAATTGAACACATGGGACTTATCAGCATTGCAATTGGAATTGGCAACAGGCTTGCATTACTTACAGCGATACTACACATCTGGATACATGCCTTAGTTAAAACTGCTTTGCTCTTAATATCTGGTACAGTAATTCAGCAATTTCATACTCAAGTACTACAAAAAATTCGTGCATTATTTGAAAAATCTCCTATAACCGCAAGTTTATTTTTAATCTCTTTTTTGGCTATTCTTGGTTTACCACCATCGGGATTGTTTATAAGTGAATTACTACTGATTCTAGCAGCAATGGAGGCTAATATTGGTCTTATGATTTTGCTTGTCGTAGGACTGATACTCGCATTTTTAGCCATACTATTAAAAACTCAGCCATTGTTTTTTGGACAATTAAACACTCCCATCACTCATTTAAAAAATACAAAACATATTTACTGGACAGTGGGAGCTCATTTGATATTGGTTATCATAGCAGGACTTTATATGCCTATTTTCTTACTTGATTCTGCTATATATTCCATCATAGGTGGAAAGTCATGAATAAAACAATGCTGAATGATCTTTTACACTTTAATAACATCAAGGCTTATCAATATTTATCTGTTGATATTAGGTTACAATATCCTCTTGCTAAAGAAATTAAATCTCAAAATGGTCTTTTGCTTACAGAATGGATTGCTTTTGACTCCTCTTCAAATGAAACGAACTGGTATGTATTGTATTATTATCAAGCCTACTGGCTCTGCATTGTGTCTCGACTAAATCCAAAACGACCAATGCTTATTGATTTAAGTGAAGCCTTTCCTATAAATGAGAGATTACACAGAGCTATCCACGATTTAACCAAAATTCCAACAAAAAAAGCAAAAGATAAACGTGCATGGCTAAATCATGGTCATTTCAAAATGGGAATTTTAAATCCCTACAGCAAATCAAGTCGCTTTGCCAAATTACATTATGTTTTTAACAAAGTCTCAGGAGAAGGAGTCCATGAAATTCCAGTAGGTCCTGTGCATGCAGGAATTATCGAACCTGGACACTTTCGTTTTTCTATCGTTGGTGAGCGAATTTTAAAACTAGAAGATCGATTGGGATACACACATAAAGGCATTCATTCTTTACTTATCAATAAAAGCATGTCAGAAGCAGCTTCTTTACTTGGAAGAGTAAGTGGTGACACTACTGTAGCTTATGCTTATGCTTTTGCACTTGCTTGTGAGAAGCAGCTTGGCTTTGAAATAGATGCTAAAACAAAATGTATACGTGCTATTTTACTTGAACGCGAACGCTTGATTAACCACATCGGTGATATTGGTGCTATTATTAACGACACCGGTTTTATCAGCTTAGCAATGCAATTCTCCATCTTAAAAGAAAAACTTGTACGTGAGAATAAACTGCTAACACATCATCGATATATGATGGATGCCATCTCCCCACAACAGTATATGACTATGTGGGATAAATCTATAGTACATGATTTACTCAACCACCTTAATGATGTAAAAAAGCAGTTGTTCCAATTAGAGCAGATTTATCATGATCACCATGGACTTCAAGATCGCTTGAAAACAACCGGTATTTTAACGCATACTCTTGCTCAATCTTTAGGTGTTTTAGGTATAATCGCAAAGGCATCTGGCATTGCTATCGATGCCAGGGCATCCTGCACACTTTATCCTTATTCTGAAATTGATTTTACACCTATAACGGCAGAAACAGGTGATGTCGCTGCACGCGTATATGTGCGTTTTCGTGAATGCTTACAAAGCATTGATATGATTGAACAATTTTTGCAATTAGGATTCAATAACTGTACACAAGCACTTGACATAGATCAATCCTCAACAGAAAAGATCAGTATTATGTGCGTAGAGAGTTGGAGAGGCCCTATATGTATTGCAGTCCAACTTCATGATACTAAAGTTTCATGGTGCCATTTCCACGATCCTTCATGGCAAAACTGGCCTGCATTAAGTCATGCTGTTATGAATAATATCGTTGCTGATTTTCCACTTATTAATAAATCTTTTAACTTAAGCTACAGTGGTGAGGACAGCTAATCATGTGGAAGTTTACAAAAAAGTTACTTAAAACAGGTATTAAAAGTGAAAAAATAAACCCTATAGTTAATGATATTGATGATCTAGAAATAGTTGGCAAGATACTTGAAAAAAGAATTGCTCAACGTTTTGGTAAAGCACTTGCTATTCGTATGGTGGATGCCGGCTCTTGTAATGCCTGCGAACTTGAAGTTCATGCAACTAACAATCCCTTTTATAACCTTGAGAGCTATGGTATACGATTTGTTGCAAGTCCCCGTCATGCCGACATGTTATTTGTGACAGGTCCTATAACCAAAAATATGCGTGATGCGCTTGTTAAAACCTATGAGGCCATGCCTCATCCAAAGTTAGTTCTAGCTATAGGTGATTGTGCGCATTGTGGAGGCGTTTTTAAAGACAGTTATGCGGTTGAAGGAGGAATTCAAGGGATTATTCCAGTGGATGTAGTTGTCAAAGGGTGCCCTCCTTCACCTGTTCAAATCATACAGGGAATTTTCAAAGCAATTGAGTACTGTTATTAACTAACCCTATTCACGCAAACTCGCATCCACATGGGTTTTTAAAGAGGTAAGAATTTTAGTAATTGCTTCATTCATCATTTCATCAGTCAGCGTTTGCGTATTGTCTTGAAATATTAAATTTAAAGCAACACTCTTCTTATCTTCAGGCAAGCTTTCGCCTTGATAGATGTCAAATAAATCCACTTGATTCAAATGTGATACATTTGCTTTATTCACTGCATCGATTAACCTTTGAGCTGTTGTATTTCGATCAACAATCACCGCAATGTCACGTGAAACCGCTGGATATTTTGAAATTGCCATGAACTTAGCAATATCTCGATTTGAAATTTTGCTAGTTTGCAGCTCAAATACGACAGGTGATTTCCCCTTAATCTGCATGACTTTCATAATATTTGGATGCAAAATACCAATCACACCAACTTGCTCGCCGTTTTGGTAAATATAAGCAGACTGACCTGGGTGCAACCAATCGATATCTTCACATGTAACATAATTAATCGACTTTTTATTAAGTTGTAGTAACGCCTCCACATCGGCTTTAACAGAATAGAAGTCTGCTAAAGTTGTTTCTTGCCAATTCAGTGGATTGATATTGCCATAAGCAAGACCTGCAAAATGCAAATATTCATGTGCCAGCTGCTCAGCTGGTTGAAAGCACACTCCTTCTTCAAAAATGCGTATGCGTGACTGTTGACGGTTTAAGTTGAACTTAAAAGTACTGACTAACCCAGGAATCAGACCTTGGCGCATCACTGACATATCTTGTGAAATTGGGTTTTGTAATGTAAGTCCCGCCTGGTTAAAAAATAAAGCATCTAGTTTAGGGTCGATAAAACTGTAATTCACTACCTCATGATAACCACGATCAACCAAAACTATTTTTAAACGATTAAGCGCCACTACCTGTTCAGATACCTGCTGTTGTATCAAAGATACTTCTGGTAAACTCATCGGTAAGTTTTGATAGCCATAAATACGACCAACCTCTTCAATCAAGTCTTCTTCAATTGCTATATCAAAACGATAGCTTGGCGGGATTACCTGCCAAAGTGTTTCATTTGCATCTTGTGATAATTTATTGATAGAGATATTCAATGATTGAAGTATTTGCTCAACATAACTTGTCTCAAAATTCATCCCTAAAATAGAATTAATCTTGCTCAAACGCAAAGTTATTATTTTGTTTTCATCAACATAGTGATCTGCAACTGCTAGATCTTCTATTTCTCCACCAGCAATATCAAGAATAAGATAAGTTGCATAATCAATTGCATATGCACAAAGATTAGGATCTACACCACGTTCAAATCGATGAGATGAATCGGTGTGAAGTCCATATTGACGCGCTTTTCCTGCGATTGCCTCTGGTGTAAAATAAGCACTTTCTAAGAATATAGTCTTGCTGTTTTCCGTCACCGAAGAATAAAGCCCACCCATCACACCTGCAATTGCCAACACTTTGTTATCATCAGCAATAACAAGCGTATTGCTTTTTAAAGTCACCTCAGTCTCATCTAGCAAAATAATCTTCTCACCCTCTTTTGCCATACGTGTATAAACACTACCTGTTAGTTTATCAGCATCAAATGCGTGCATCGGCTGACCAAGTTCAAGTAGAACGTAATTGGTAATATCTACAATAACTGAAATTGAACGCAAACCTGAACGACGTAACCGCTCTTTCATCCACAAAGGTGTTGTAGCTTTAGTATTAACGCTTTTAATCATTCGTCCAAAATAGCGCGGACAAAGTGTGCTTGCTTGGCTTATTATGGTTTTAGATGCTTTTTGTGTTGCTTGTAATTCAACTACTGGTAATTTTATTAATTTTGAACTTGTTAAGGCTGACACTTCTCTAGCAATACCATAAACACTTAAACAATCGGCGCGATTTGGCGTTAAGTCGACTTCTATAACATCATCGTCCAACTGTAAATACTGGCGTATATCTATACCAATAGGGGCGTCAATAGGTAAGTCCATTAAACCTTCACTTTCTTCACTTATGCCTAGCTCTTTTTCCGAGCACAACATACCAAAAGACTCTTGCCCTCTAAGCTCACTTTTTTTGATTTTAAAATCACCAGGCAACCGTGCTCCAATTTTTGCCAGTGGTGCTTTCATTCCGGCGTAAACATTTCCTGCTCCACAAACGATAGTCAATAGCTCATCTTCACCAATATCTACTTGGCAAATATTTAACTTATCGGCAGCTCGATGTTTTTCAATACTTTTAATTTCTGCTACAACAACACCACTAAAAGGTGGTGCGACCGCCTCAATTGAATCGACTTCTAATCCTGCTGTGGTGAGTTTTTCCTTAAGCACACTCACTGTGGGGCTTTCATCCAAATAATTGCTCAACCATTGATGACTGAATTTCATTTTTAAACCTTTTTATTTTTTTATATTTTCTTTGATCTTTTTATCTATTAGAACTGCTTTAAGAACCTTAAATCATTTTCGAAAAACAAACGCAAATCATGAATACCATAGCGCAGCATTGTTAGTCGCTCAACACCCATACCAAAAGCAAAACCACGGTATTTTTCCGAATCAATACCACCTGCTTTTAATACATTTGGATGGACCATACCACAGCCTAAAACCTCTAACCAGCCCGATTGCTTACATACCCGACAGCCCTCTCCTTCACACATAACACATTCCATATCCGCCTCTGCAGAAGGTTCAGTAAATGGGAAATAAGAAGGACGAAAGCGCATTTTCAAATTTTTCTCAAAAAACGCATTTAAAAAGGCATTTAAGAGACCTTTTAAATCAGTAAAAGATACTTTCTCATCAATCCATAAACCTTCGACTTGGTGAAACATTGGTGTATGTGTCATATCTGAGTCACAACGATATACACGCCCTGGTGCAATCATGCGAATGGGTGGCTCTTGTTTTTCCATTGTTCTGATTTGCACACCTGATGTATGAGTCCGTAAAACTGTAATCGGATTAAAATAAAACGTATCGTGCATGGCACGCGCTGGGTGATGATCCGGAATGTTCAACGCTTCAAAATTATGGTAATCGTCTTCTACTTCAGGACCATACTCCGTAACAAAGCCCATTTTACTAAAAAAACTTTCAATTCTGTACATACTGGTTGTTATAGGATGCAAACTGCCTGGCACTTGTCCTACCCCTGATAAGGTAACATCAATTCTTTCCATAGCCAGCTTCTGTGCAAGCTCAATGGTATTTAACACATCTAAACGTGCATTAATTGCAAGCTGCAACTTATTCTTTGCAACATTCACCGCTTGACCAAGTTTAGGTTTTTCCTCATCTGGTAAGTTTGCTAATTGTTTCATAATTTCAGTAAGTTCACCCTTTTTCCCCAAGTAGTGAACTCGAATTTGATCTAACTCTTGCTTATTTTTAGTATTCTCTATAGCAAATAGGGCTCTAGAGCATATATCATCTACGATTTGCATGTATGTTACCTTTGTAAAATAATGGTGGCTATTATATACCACTCAAAAATCATTTTGCAGAGTTTATTGCTTATGAGCAGGGGCTTCTTTTTCTTCCATTAACTGCTGTTCATAAACGACTTCTATCGCCACAGAAGTTTCAGCAGCCATGCTTTGAAATGCAACCTTCTCATTATTATTGGGTGCTTGACGCACACGTATACGCCATAAAGTGTAAGTCATAAGCAATAAACAAACAAAACCAACATAAATAAAAAATCCAAACGGTCCAAACAAGGACATAAGCCAAGTCACACCAAGCGGTCCTATCATTGATCCCATCCCATAAGAAAGTGCTAAAATCCCAACGATACCTATCAACTGATCGGCACTTAAATAATCGCTAGAATAGCTAATAGACAAAGGGTAAAAAGTAAAAGTAAGTCCACCTAGGATAAATGAAAAAATCGCAAGTTGCCAAAAATTATTATGAAAGATACAAATCAAAATGGAAATAAACACCGAGCCTATCAACATTGATACAAGCACAATCCTGCGATCAACTAAATCAGATATTTTACCAATTGGTAATTGAAGCAACATACCACCAAGAATAATGGCAAACATCAGATACGAAATGCTTTCAATGGGAATCTTTGCTTGTTTTAGAAATAATGGATAAATCGTATAAATACTCCCTAATATCATCCCGGCAACAAGCGCTGTCCACATACCAAGTGGTGCTTTTTTATAAAGGATAACAGGTGAAAGCAGATTAGGATGCTCCTGTTTTGGCATTTCAAAACGTGTCAAACACACTGGGATAATCGATATCGATGCCAAAATGGAAATCACACAAAAGGTCATCAACACGCTGTTAAATGGAATATTTAATAAAAATTGTCCGCTTGCTTGGACAAAATAATAAATAAACAAATAAATCGACAATACAAGTCCTTTGTGACTCTTACCTGCTCCCTCTAAGCACCATGCTTCAACAACGATAAAAAGCCCAGCAAGTGCATAACCACAAATAAAACGTGATATTCCCCAAATGGGTACGTCATAGAATATACCCTGTGAGATAGCGCCTAACCCCATCAAAGTTGCAAATAGGACATATGCTCGAATATAACCTATTCGCAAAATAAGCTTTTGACTAAAATAAGAACCTAGCACCATTCCAGTAAAATAAGCAGCAGAGATCAAACCCACAATAAAATTACTCTGCCCCATACGCTCTAATTCAAGCGTGGTATAAGTTGTATAAAAAGTATTACCAATAGTTAAAATACACATGCTTAAAATTGGAGTAAATAACATGGCATATTTTGGTTTGTCAACTGACATAGTGGTTTCTAACTTTCATCTTTATATCATTTAGCTTCCAAGCTTAAATGAGATAAAGCACAGTCACAATAAAATTTTGATGCCTTTTTTATTTCTATCTTTGTGAGTTATTTCTAAACCTTTAGTAAAAAGGTTATCAAGTTTATTTAAAGAATGCTGATATTCGCAAATAAAGTAATATAATTTTGTCTTACCAATCCATCGTATTTTGATATTTTATAGTATTCTTTATCATTTAACCTTTTTTCAAATATTTAAGTGATTGGGTCTTGTCAATTTCATCTAACAGATCAACATATTTTATGATAATACAAACGCAGCTACCTTTTTCATTTAAAACTCCTATTGCTTTTGAAATTTTGCTGTTACTGGCATTCTGCGCCCTATTCCAAAAGGTCGACGTTGAATAAACAGAATTTGTGGTGCTTGCTTACGTTTAAATTCAGCAAATTCCACCATTTTATAAATGCGTTTTTGCTCTTTTATATCCACTTTATCAACGATTTTTTGTAGATGCTTAATTTCTGTTTCTTGCAATAAATCACGTTCTAAATAGAGTTTAAGCATAGCATCTAAATAGTAGTAATCCGGTAAACTATCCGAATCTTTCTGACCTTCTGAAAGTTCCGCAGATGGGGCTTTATCAATGATCGCTTTGGGGATAAGCTCACCATAACATTGATTGATATATTCAGCTAACGCATAAACGTCGTGTTTATACAAATCACCTATGCAATTCAACGCACCACACATATCTCCATAGAGGGTTGCATAACCTACCGCCAACTCGCTTTTGTTACCTGTTGTAAGCATCAAAAATCCGCTGTCATTAGAATATTCCATCACAATGCGTCCACGAATGCGTGCTTGCATATTCTCTTGGGTGAGTTTTTTAGGTAGATGCCCAAATGCCTTTTCAAAATTCTGACAAGTTAATAAGAATTCTTCTTTGATCTCACGGATAAATAACTCAATTTCAAGATTGTGGCATAGCTTAACAGAGTCATCAACGCTGCCTGCTGAAGAATAAGCTGATGGCATCGTAATGGCTTTTACATTTTCTTTACCTAATGCTAAAGTTGCAATAGCAAGTGTCAAAGCACTATCAATGCCACCAGATGAGCCCACAACCACACCCTTAAAACCACATTTATGCACATAATCATAAAGCCCACAGGTAAGCTGCTTTAAAACTAAAGCATATGGCTGATTCTGATAAGGATAAGGCAATATCGTAGAAGGTAAATTTGCCAAGTCAACACTAATTACATCCTCTTCAAAATGCTTTGCTAGAGCGATAAGCTCGCCCTTTTTATTACAAATAAAACTTGCGCCATCATAGACAAGCTCATCATAACCACCAACTTGTGAGCTATAAATAATAGGTGACTTTAGTTTATTGGCAATATTAGACACAATGCGTTGGCGTTGTCGAAATTTGCCTAACATCGATGGTGAGGCATTTAATACAATAGTGACGTCTAATCCTATCGACGATAAAGCGTCGATAGGATTATAATCATAGCCTTGATGATTGTCATACCAAATATCTTCACATACCAAAAGTGCTATGCTTTGACCTTTAAATGAAAATACGGGGTTATTTTTAGCTGGAATAAAATGCCGTGCTTCATCAAATACACCATAACTTGGAATTAATTGCTTATGATAACTAAATACAAGTTCACCTTTATCAATTACAAGTGCACTATTATGAAACTTTTTAAGCGCTGAAACTGTTGTAGCTGCACCTATTATAACAGCAACCTGTAATTTTTTTGTTAAATCTTTAATTCTTTGAATTACTTCATTTTGCCTATCAATAATTTCAGGATAAGTTAACAAATCATATGGATAGTAACCTGTAATACACAGTTCAGAAAAAACGATCAAATCTGAATCTTTATGTGTATATATTGCTTTACTTATTTTTTCAAAGTTATAGTCAAAATCAGCAATAACGTAATTTAATTGAACTATGGAAATTTTCATTTATTAAAATACTCAATTTAAGACTTCAGACGAATACCACGCGATAATAAATACCATGCAAGACTATATAAAACAACGATAAAGATAATAATTGCAACAAAAGCAATTGTGGGGTTCATTGAAGAATATCCAATAAAAGCAAAACGCACAAAATCAACAATATAAAACAATGGATTATATTGAACAATATGCTGCCAAAATGGCGGCAATACGCTTAGACCATAAAATACACCCCCTAAGTAAATCAGTGGTGTTAATACAAAAGTTGGGAAAATGGTTGTATCATCAAAGCTCTGGGAAAATATCCCATTGAGCAACCCGCCCAATGAAAATAACGCCCCACACAATAAAAAGGCAAGCATAATCAATAATAGATTATGAAAATGTAATGATATTCCACCAAAGAGTGCCGCAACAATACTTACCAATACACCAACAATTACACCACGCACAATCCCACCCGAAATATATCCCAAAATAATCAGATGGTTATTAGCAGGAGAAACAAGTAATTCTTCGATTGAATGACTAAAACGCGCACCATAAAAAGATCCAACTACATTTGCATAGGCGTTGTTAATCACCGCCATAATAACAAGTCCTGGAGTAATAAACTGCATATAATCAAAGCCATCCATCATTCCAACACGTGCACCAACGACTTTGCCAAATATTAAAAAATATAAACTCATCGTAATGGCAGATGGTAAAATCGTTTGTGGCCATATTCTAAATATGCGCACAACTTCTTTTCTAAGAAGCGTATAATAAATCGTCCAATATTCTTTAATTGTCATGTCCTCTACCACACTTTTTCTCTAGCAACATCAATAAATAATTTTTCTAATTTATTCGTTTTGCTTTTAACACTTATCACTTCTATATTTTGCTCGGATAACCCTGCAAATAATTGATTCAAGGATACATCTTTACCTACTTCAATTTCTAAAGTCATCTGGTCAACAACTGTAAATTGACCATATTCACAACTAAATTTATTCATGCTTATGGGTTGCTTTAAATCAAAAACATAAGTTTCTTTTTCAACCGAACGCAAAAAAGTTTTCATGTCTGAACTGATATGAAGCTTACCATTATGAATAAGTGCAATACGATTACACATGCTTTCTGCTTCTTCTAAATAATGTGTAGTGAGAATAATGGTTAAACCCCTGTCATTTAAAGCTTTTATCTGCTGCCACAATATTTGCCTTAACTCAACATCTACACCTGCTGTCGGTTCATCTAAAATCAATACCTTTGGTTTATGAACTAATGCACGAGCAACCATAAGTCTGCGCTTCATTCCGCCTGATAAAAATCGGACTTGTGTGTCTTTTTTATCCCATAATGCCATGTCTTTTAATAGCTTTTCTGCATAAGGAACAGTTTCATTACGTGAAATACCAAAGAAACCTGATTGGGTTAAAAGGATCTGTAAAGGTGTTTCAAAGACATTTACATTAACTTCTTGCGGCATTACACCCAAATGTTTACGCGCCATATACGCATCTTTTACCGTATCAAAACCACACACTTCTATGCTGCCACTTGTTTTGTTAACCAAAGATGAAATCATGCCTAAGGTGGTTGATTTACCAGCACCATTTGGACCCAAAAGTGCAAAAAAATCACCTGGATAAACATCAAAACTAATATCTTTAACCGCGTGCAATCCACCTTTATAAATTTTGTTGACATTGACCAACGACAATGCTTTTTCAAAGCTCATAAGAACAAAAATCCAGTGTTCATTGAAGACTAATGAACACATTGTAGCAAATTATAAACTTGAAGCTATAACAACATGCTAGTTTAACCAATCTAGACTGCCTTATATCTGCCTTGCCATATTCGTTAAATCAACGTTATGGACACGAAGATAATCCACATTTTTTTGGATAAGCTCATGAGCAATCATTGCCGTTGCAATATCTTTGTATAAATTGCTTTTGCCTTCAACCACTCGCATAACTGATGACTTACGCGAATGACCAATCAGTATTTCCACGCCTAACGCTGATTTAATTTTATCTACATGCTTAAGTAAGGCACGTGCTTGATAATCGTGCTTACCAAAACCAATTCCTATATCAAATATTAATTGCTCTTTTTTCATCCCCCACGACATAAGATCCGCGATTCTTTGTTGCGCATACTCAATAACTTCTAAAACAGGATCGCGATTAATGTCAAGGTAGTTTGTCGCCGCTTTGCCTAATTGGTGCATAAAGACATATTTAATATCAGCGCCTTTAATAAGATTTGCAATAGCTTGGGCTTCTATACCATAAACGTCGTTAATCATATTCACACATGAATAGTGCAAGGCATTTTCAACAACTTGCGCATGGTAGGTATCAATGCTCACTTTAGGTGTAACTGATAAGCCAGTATATTTTATCAACTCATCTAAGACAATTAAATAAGGCTGAAGCATGAGCCAATTTTTCTCAGCAGTTTTTGCTTTTACCTGTGGTTTAGTACTCTCTGTACCTAAATCAATGACTTCCGCTCCTTCTTCAATCAATCTCATAACATAACCTGCAAATTCATCGACAGTTGGTGGCTGAGCTTCTTCCGCTGAAAATGAATCTATTGATAAGTTTACAATTGCCATGATTTGAGTTGCTGATAAAGTAAAAGGGGCAAGCTTCAATTTTTCCATTTTTTTTAAGTATTCATATAAATCTATGTCTTTATTTGGATAACGCCAATTAGGGTAAACCTCTAACAAAGGTTTTAACGCAAAATTACGCTCCAATAATGCCTTATGGGGAATATTAAGAGCATCACTACTTAAAGTTACATCTCCATAACACAGAATATCAATATCAATTTCTCTAGGTGACCAAAACGCATGTAGTGCATCACGCCCCATTTCTGTTTCAATTGCCTTAATCCCTAATAAAAGAGCTTGTGGTTCAAGCGTTGTTTCAATAAGAAGCGCCATATTATAGTAATCTATATTCCAACTTACTGGTGCACTTTGTGGCAACAATGCTGATGTTTGATAAATCTTTGAAGTAGCAATGATTTTAGCTATACGTTTATCAATAAGATCAACTGCTTTGCGTAAGTAATCAAGCTTAGCACCTAAATTACTCCCTAATCCTAACACTACTTTTGGCATATATACTCCACACAAAAACTTGCATTTACTACATTCTCTAGAGGTGGGGTTTTATGTAACTCAAGATAGACGTTTAATGGATGATTAAGGTGTAAAACCAAAGCATCTAGCAAAGACTGCGCTAAATGCTCAATAAGTTGATAACGTTTTGATGCGGCCGTTCTCATTAACACTTCGTTTATTTGCGCGTAACAAAAAGTATCTTCAAGTGCGTCACTTATGCAGGCTTTGGGAATATTTTTAAACTCTACAATTACATCAACTAGAACGGTTTGCATCTGTTGTTGTTCAAAATCATAAACACCAAGATAAGTATTTAAAGCTATACCATTTAATTTAAGTTTATACATAATCGCTAGATCACACGTGACAAGGTTTTTAAAATCTTGCTATTATCAACAACATTCTGCAAATTCGATAGTCTAAACTGATCCATAATTGTGAAAAAATTAACATTATTTTTATTTTTTACTATTGGCAACGTTACGCTAACGATGGGCTCTGTACAAAGTGAAATTCAATCTTTGGTTAAAACATATCATTTATCCGACGCCTCTATAGGTATTGCTGCTCAACGTGTGAGCTCTGGACAAGTGCTTTATAAATACGCTGAAAATCTCCCGTTTATTCCGGCAAGTAACAATAAAATCTTCACGGTCATTGCTGCATTAACAGCCTTGCCAAAAAACTTCCAATTTACAACTTCGGTCTTATATGACAAGTCACAATTTAGCAATGGTACCTTAAATGGCAATCTTTACCTTGAGTTTACAGGTGATCCAAGCTTAACAGGTTCAGAACTTTACAACCTTATCTCACAGATCAAACAACGTGGGATACAAAAAATAAATGGCGATGCAGTTATTATCGCCAATCACTTCTCAGGTGATTACGTTCCAAATGGCTGGTCAAAAAGCGATACTCCTTACTGTTTTGCAGCACCTGCTTCAAGTCTAAATGTGAATAAAAACTGCTTTGTGATCAAGCTTATTAATACAACTGGCAACAAAACAACTGTTAAAGAGGTTTCCAATACCCGTAATATTACAATCAATAATACAACAAGACTTGCTCCACCAAGTGAGCGTAAAAACTGTACCTTTGATATCCAAATGACCAATCATAATGTGCTTAACCTATCTGGGTGTCTACCACAAAAAGCCGAGTTTTATTTGAACCTTGCAGTTGCAAATCCAGCACTTAAAACGCAACACACCATTAAAGATTTTTTGCGTGAAGTTGGCATCCATTATTCAGGAAATGTGACCTTTGGTAATCTACCAATAAAAACTCCACTCACCATGCTTGTTAAACTAACCTCCGCATCAATCGATGATATGATTAGTCACATGCTACTAAAATCCGATAATCTATATGCTGAGAGCTTTGCACGCACAGTTGGTTACACCTTGTTAGGCAGTGGCACAACAGAAGGTGCAACCAAAGCAATCAAATCCATCATTCAAAAAAGCTATGGCGTTAATATAGGTGAGCTACACATGGAAGATGGTTCAGGGCTTTCTCACTTAGATATTGTCACCCCTATTTTTATGGTGGAGTTACTCACGAAAGTTTACAATAGCATAATTGGTAAACGGTTTTTTAATGCACTGCCTAGCTCAGGTGAAGATGGTTCACTTGCTTATCGAATGGTGGGGAAACTCCAAGGCAAGGTCCATGCTAAAACTGGTACGCTTGCGGGGGTGTCTACTCTATCAGGTTATCTGTTAACCAAAAAAAATCACCTGGTTAGCTTTTCAATCATGCTTAACAACCTAACCCAAAGTCAACGTGTGAAATCACGTATTTTCCAAAACGAAGTGATTAAAATCTTTTATGATAACTTCTAAGGGTTGTGCGACAAACTCTTAGAACCATCCATTGTTAAACCATTTTATAAGGATCGACCACCTGATTAAACTCATCTTCAGGCAAAAAACCTAAAGCCTTATTTGCTTCACTTAAGGATAGGTTATGTTTATCGGCATAATGCGCTATTTTTGATGCTTTATCATACCCAATCACGGGACTTAATGCTGTCACAAGCATCAACGAATTATGTAAATACTCTTCAATTTTCTTTTTATTAGGTTTTGTGCCCGCTAACGTAAAACGTGTAAAATTAATGCAGCTATCCGATAACATATTTATAGATTGCAAAATATTATAGATAATGAGCGGCTTATAAACGTTCATTTCCAAGTAACCCGCACTGCCTGCAATGGTTACTGCCAGATCATAACCAAAAACCTGCACACATGCCATCGTCATCGCTTCACATTGAGTAGGGTTAACTTTGCCAGGCATAATAGAAGAACCAGGTTCATTTTCAGGCAACAAAAGTTCATGGAAACCAGCGCGAGGTCCACAGCTTAACAGTCGGATATCATTGGCTATTTTAAATAATGAATTTGCTAACACTTTAATTTGTGCCATCATTGCTACTAAAGCATCGTGTGAGCCTTGTACTGCGAACTTATTTTCAGCAGAAATAAAAGGCAATCCCGTAATTTTCGCAATATGCTTACATGCTTTTTGTGCAAATTCTTTTGGTGCATTTAATCCCGTCCCAACTGCTGTCCCTCCAATTGCAAGTTGATAAACATCTGTTAATGCTGCTTCTAAACGGCTAATATCTTGCTTTAATAACTCAGCATATCCTGAAAACTCTTGCCCTAACGTTAAAGGCACTGCATCTTGCATATGAGTGCGCCCAATCTTTACAATTTTTTCCCATTCTTTAACTTTACTATTCATTTCCGTATATATCGTTTGCAAAGCGGGAACAAGTTTCTTTTTTACGCTGATTGCTGTTGCAATATACATAGCTGTTGGGAAAGTATCGTTTGATGATTGAGACATGTTGACATGATCGTTAGGGTGAATAGGATCTTTACTACCTAATATCCCACCTGCTAATTCAATAGCACGATTTGAAATTACTTCATTAACATTCATATTTGATTGTGTGCCACTGCCAGTCATCCACACATGTAAGGGGAATTGATCATCATGCTTGCCATCTATAACTTCATCAGCTGCTTGAGCAATTAAATCCTTGTATTTTTTTTTTAAAAGCCCTAACTCAAAATTTGCTAAAGCAGATGCTTTTTTCAATATTGCCATCGCCTTGATGACTTCCTGTGGAATTAAATCGTTCCCAATTGAAAAATGTATCAATGAGCGCTCTGTTTGCGCACCCCAATACTTGTTACTATTGACCTCAATCTCACCTATACTATCAGTTTCTATACGTATTCCCATGTTATTTAACTCCATTTATAATCAAACAGCTGCTTGATTTAAGCATATTTTCAAGCATAAGAAAACTCAGATAATAAACAGACTAAAATACTGTTGCCGGCAATTGGCTATTATTTTGGTTGACGCTACAAAGTTTTTACAAGCAAGCTGATAGACATATGTTAACTTTACATCTCACAAGGTTTGCAATGTAGCGCAATCCTGATTAGACTTATGTGCGACTTATCACTAAAGATTAAAGGACGAGTATTTATGCCATTTAAAGATTATAAACTACTGGAAACTATTACTCACACAGTACAAAAAAGTATTCCTTATTATCACCCTGAAAGCATGGATGTGATATCGCTTGAAACACGAGCTTTAGACGTATTTTCTGATTTTCATATCGTAAAGCCATACACTATCCATGTAAAAGCTTTAATTGACGATGCCTTACAAAAGATGCAAAAAGTTGAAGTACATTCTTTACTAGTTGTTAATAATGATGACCAAATCATTGGTCTTATCAATGCAAAACGCTTGCATGGTGTATATAGAACACAAGTTGCACAGCGAGAAGGTGTTCACTTTAAAGAAATGACGAGTGGAATGCTTATGACCAAAATCAATGCGCTACCTGTTCTAGAATACGATGTATTAAAAGATGCACGTGTTGGACATCTTGCACGTTTAATGCACGATCAGCAAATTGATCATTTGCTTATTCAAGAATATGATAAACATGGTAACGCTGTTATTCGTGGAATCATTTCAGCCAGCTTTATTGCTAAACGCTTAGGGGCCAGCATTGGTCATGACTTCGGTTCACGCAGTTTAGCCGAATTAAATAAAATCATCTAACCTTATCATTATGGCTATTATCTCTTTACGCAATGCCGACCTTGCCTTTGGTCACCATAAACTCCTTGATAATATTTCTTTAGACATCGAGTCCAATAAACGTATTTGTTTAATTGGACGAAATGGCACAGGAAAATCCTCCCTTTTTAAAGTATTACAAGGTCAAATTTTACCTGATAGTGGTGAACGAATTGTTCATAATAACACCAAAATTGCATGGCTTGAACAAGAGGTACCAGAAAATACTAAAGGCACGGTCTTTGACGTTGTTTTAGCGGGTTTCGGGGAACTTGGTCAAATATTAACAAGTTATCAACATCAACTGCAAACTGATTTAAGCTTGCCTGATAACCTATCTAAACTAAGCGACTTACAAAAACAAATTGACGATGCACATGGTTGGGAAGCTCAAACTGAAGTGGAAAAAGTGCTCTCTAAGTTATCACTAGATAAAGAAGCTCCGTTTGATGATTTATCTGGAGGTCTTAAGCGTCGAGTTTTACTAGCTAAGGCGCTTGTAAAATCACCTGACTTATTACTATTAGATGAGCCAACTAACCATCTTGATATCGAATCGATAGAGTTCCTTGAACGTTTTTTATTGCAATTTAAAGGTAGTATTTTATTTATTACTCACGATCGTAGTTTTTTACAAAATATTGCCACTGATATTATGGAACTTGATCGAGGTAAAGTTCTTAGTTTTCCAGGAAATTATGAACGCTTCTTAGAACAAAAAGAAGCATATTTACACGCTGAAGATGTGCAAAATACCAATTTTGATAAAAAACTTAAGCAAGAAGAAGCTTGGATTCGTCAAGGCATTAAAGCCAGGCGCACACGTAACGAAGGGCGCGTTCGTGCGCTTAAAATCATGCGTGAACAAAGAAGTGCAAGGCGAGAACAACAAGGTAATGTATCATTAAGTGCATCCCAAGGTAGTAAATCCAGCAAAGTTGTTATTCGAGCTGAAAACCTTGGTTTTAGTTATCAAAACAACTCAATCTTTAATCATTTCTCATGTGAAATACAACGTGGAGATAAAATTGCAATCCTTGGTGCGAATGGTTGTGGTAAAAGTACATTGCTACAGGTTTTGCTTAAAAAGCGCCCTCCCTCTTTTGGCAATATTATTCACGGTGAAAACCTACAAATTGCTTATTTTGACCAGCTTCGAAATCAAATTAATCCCAACTTATCGTTAGTTGATAATGTAACGGAAGGTAGTGATTATCTTGATATCAATAATCAAAAAGTACACGTTATAGGCTATCTTCAAAACTTTTTATTTGACCCAAAACGCATGCAAAGCCCCGCTTCCTCACTTTCAGGAGGAGAACGTAACCGCCTATTACTTGCTAAACTCTTTGCCAAACCCAGTAATATTTTGGTACTTGATGAACCAACTAATGACCTAGACGTTGAAACTTTAGAAGTATTAGAAAGTTTGATTCTTGACTATACCGGTACTGTGCTTATCGTTAGCCATGATCGAAGCTTTATTAACAATATAGCTACTAGCACAATCGTGTTTCAAGGCAATGGAAAGTTGGAAGAATACATCGGTGGTTATGACGACTGGCTGCGTCAAAAACAATTTGCATCTGAAGTTCTTGAAAAATCAAAACCAAAGTCAGTCCAGCCAATAAAAGATAAAGCGAATCCCCCAAAAAAGCTCTCTTATGCACAAACAAAACAACTTGCTGCCTTACCTGATGAAATTGAAAAACTTGAGTCTGAAATTCAATCTTTGCAACAACAAATGTCTGAACCCCAATTTTACCAACAAGATAAAGTCAACATTCAACAAACCCAGCAGATACTAGAAGAAAAAACAACCTTGCTAAATGAAAAATACCAGCTCTGGGAAATGCTTTCTGAGTTTGAAGGACAATAACAAAAGCTTCTAATCACAAGAAAAAATAATCGCATTTAGCACTTTATAATTGGGGGTAAATCTATCAAAATAAGGACATGCTAAGCTTTCATCCACGAGTACAAAGATGTTACAAATGTTTGGTAACGATGCCTTATCCTCTTTTGACCAACAAAAACTGCTTAAGAAATTACAATCGATTGAACCTAATATCACCAATATTCAAGCTGAATATCTTCATTTTATTGATTATGCCAATACTTTAAGTGATACACAGCAAAAGAAACTTGAAGCACTTTTAGACTATGGTGATAAAGGTAAGCTTAACGATAAATCTGGGACTTCATTGATCGTCCTTCCACGCATAGGAACAATTTCCCCCTGGTCATCCAAAGCAACAGATATACTCCATAACTGTGGCTTTACTGATCTTAAACGAGTCGAACGTGGAACTGTATATTACCTTCAAACCAATGTTATATTAAGTAAAGAAAACTTAAACAAAATGGCTTCTGTATTACATGATCGGATGACGCAAAGTTTTAGTTTTGACATCAATACTATTAATCCATTTGCTAACACACATGGTCAAGGGATACTCAAAATCATCCCTCTTCTAGAACACGGTAAAAATGCATTAAATGACACTAATAATAGACTTGGTTTAGCACTCTCGGAAGACGAGATAAATTATTTAGCTCATGCCTTTGAAAATTTGGGTCGTAATCCAACCGATGTTGAGCTTATGATGTTTGCTCAAGCTAACTCTGAGCATTGTCGACATAAGATCTTTAAAGCAGATTGGATCATCGATGGTCAAGCAAAACCAAATGGTTTATTTTCGATGATAAAAAATACTTATGATCACCACAAAGAAAATATTTTATCCGCTTATCATGATAATGCCGCAGTAATTGCCGGGTACGCAGCTGAACGTCTGCAAAAAGATCAAAATGGTTTATATCACTTTAAGCGAGAGCCTATCCATATTCAGATAAAAGTTGAAACTCACAATCACCCAACGGCAATTGCACCTTATCCAGGAGCAGCAACAGGTGCAGGAGGTGAAATACGTGACGAAGGTGCAACAGGTCGTGGTGCTAAACCCAAAGCTGGTTTAACCGGTTACACCGTGTCCAATCTTCTGTTACCAAACGATATTCAACCGTGGGAAAAATCTTACGGCAAACCTAAACATATTTCTTCAGCATTAGATATTATGATAGAAGCACCATTAGGTGGAGCTGCATTTAATAACGAATTTGGGCGCCCTAATCTATGTGGTTATTTTCGCACCTTTGAGCAATCCTTTAATGGAGATGTGTGGGGTTATCACAAGCCAATCATGATCGCAGGCGGCTATGGTAACATCAAAGAGGAACATATCGAAAAACGCAAAATTCCAGTTGGTGCTAAAATCATTGTCTTAGGAGGACCTGGAATGCTGATTGGTTTAGGGGGAGGAGCTGCCTCCTCTGTTAATGCAGGTCATTCGAATGAGGCATTAGACTTTGCTTCTGTGCAGCGTGATAATGCTGAGATGGAACGTCGCGTGCAAGAAGTTATTGATAGCTGCTGGTCAATGGGTATAGATAATCCTATTATCAGTATTCATGATGTTGGTGCTGGTGGACTTTCTAATGCTTTACCTGAGTTGGTTGCAGATTGCGCACGAGGTGCAGTGTTTGAGTTAGATAAAATTACTGTTGCTGAAAAGGGCTTATCTCCACTTGAAATATGGTGCAATGAATCACAAGAGCGATATGTATTATCCATTGAAAGGAAAGATTTAAGCTTATTTGACAAAATTGCTAAACGTGAACGCTGTCCTTATACCATCGTTGGTGAAGCAATAGAAGAACAAATCTTAATTTTAAAAGACAGCGCTTCTGCTGTTGACCCCATCCATATGCCACTGTCTGTTTTATTAGGTAAACCACCTAAAACTCTTAAAAATGTGTGCTCAACTCCAAATTACAAAACAAACTGGGATTATTCTAGCATTAATTTGCATGAAGCAGTTAAACGCATTTTACGCCTACCTGCTGTTGGTAGTAAGAAATTCTTAATCACTATAGGCGATAGAACTGTTGGTGGCATGACTCAGCGCGATCAAATGGTGGGACCTTGGCAGGTACCTGTTGCTGACGTTGCTGTTACAGCTGCCAGTTTTACTGATTATCACGGTGAGGCTATGGCAATGGGAGAGCGCCCCATACTTGCGATGATGAACCCAGCTGCCGCTGCCAGAATGACAATTGGTGAAGCAATTACAAACATTGCAGCAGCATACATCTATCATCTCTCTGACGTTAAGCTTTCTGCAAATTGGATGGCAGCATGTGGACATAAAGGTGAAGATGCTAGGTTATATGAGATGGTTAAAACCATCGGCATGGAATTTTGTCCACAGCTAGACTTAACTATTCCTGTTGGTAAAGATTCACTTTCGATGCAAACCAAGTGGCAGGATGAAGAGGGTGATAAAATAGTGGTCTCTCCTGTATCATTAATTGCAACAGCCTTTGCGCCCGTACAAGATATTCGCCGCACATTAACACCACAATTGCGCTTAGCCTTTGAATCTGATTTAATTTTTATCGACTTAGGTATTGGTAAAAATCGCTTAGGTGGCTCCGCATTTGCACAAGTTTACAACGAACTTGGACAACAAACACCTGACATTGAACCTAAACACTTGCAAAACTTCTTTGCTGCTATTCATAAGCTTGTTAAAGACGATAAAATTCTTGCTTATCACGATCGTTCTGATGGTGGGTTATTTGTGACCCTCTGCGAAATGATGTTTGCTGCTAAGTGTGGACTTGATATTGATATTGAAGCTTTGGGCGAGGATGTACATGCGGCTTTATTCAATGAAGAACTTGGTGCAGTTATTCAAACGCGCAACATTGATCACGATATCGTTATGCAGCTTTTAACAAGCTTCCAATTAAAAGCACATCGAATTGGTAAACCAAATGCTTCAGTTGAGGATGCGAAATTTATTATCTACAACGATATTGACGAAATTTTCTGCGCTACAAGAGCAGAACTACAAGCACTGTGGTCACAAACTTCATACCAAATTCAGCGTATGCGTGACAATGCTCAATGTGCCGATCAAGAACACACACTCATTAAGGGTCTAACCGATCATGGACTATTTGCCCAAGTACCTTTTAGCCATAAAGAAAATATTGCTGCACCTTATTTAAATTTAAATATCAAACCTAAAATTGCGATTTTGCGCGAACAAGGCATAAACAGCCACAATGAAATGGCTGCTGCTTTCACTTTGAGTGGTTTTGATGCAATTGATGTCCATATGAGTGATTTACAGTACAATCGACTTGACCTTAATAAATTCAAAGGCTTAGCTACTTGTGGTGGTTTTTCTTATGGAGATGTATTAGGCGCTGGTGGTGGTTGGGCAAAGTCAATTCTATTTGATAATAAACTCTACGATCAGTTTGTACATTTCTTTAATCGAAGCGACACATTCACAGTTGGGATGTGTAATGGCTGTCAAATGCTATCGCAGTTAAAAGATATTATCCCTGGTGCCGAGCATTGGCCAAGGTTTGTTAGAAACCTATCTGAGCAGTTTGAAGCACGGCTTTCGATGGTTGAAGTATTGGAAACACCTTCTATTATATTTCAAGAAATGCAAGGCTTAAAAATGCCAATCGTCATCTCACATGGAGAAGGACGGACTCAATATCAACATCAAAATGATTTAAATTCGTTGATAGTCAATAAACAAACAACCTTACGTTTTATTGATAGCCACAGCAATCCCACTGAATATTATCCATTAAATCCCAATGGTTCTGCAGGTGGTTTTACAGGTTTTACCTCACAAGATGGGCGTGTCACGATTATGATGCCACATCCTGAACGTGCATTTAGGCTCGTCCAAATGTCATGGTATCCTGCTGATTGGCGCAATAAAGACCTTGAATACTCCCCATGGATGCGCTTGTTTATGAATGCACGCAAGTGGGTTAATTAAAAAACTAGAAGCGTATTCCTAACAGTCATTAGCAACTAGAAATGTATGCAATTTAAACGATATGGTAACTCAAGGGACAAATAGGCTTGAGAAACCGGATAACGCTGTAATGCTATCTATTGAAAAACACTACCATAAAATCCATTCATTTTCGCATGATTGAATTCTGAGAAAATCCATGGTTTTTCAGCTTCTTAAGGTATATTCTCAACAATATATAACCTTGACGATAAACCCACAAGCAAAATGAAACAAACTCATATTATTATAATTACTTACACTCAACCTACCCATATTATTGATGAAATACGTCCAAAACATCGTAAATTTCTGGATCGAGGTTATGAGGCAGGTCTATTTATCGCATCTGGTCCAAACAGTGACAAAAATGGAGGGGTTATTTTAGCAAGTGGGGACTTAAATGAAATTAAACAACTCATAAAACAAGATCCATTTGTAATCGAAAACGTTGCTAGCTATAGCTATCACAGCTTTGATCCAATTAAGTATGCTACAGCTTATCAGGTTTTTATTTAACCTGTTACCTTATATTTTATTTTTTAAACATGCTTTAACAAAGCCTTCAAATAAAGGATGACCATCACGTGGCGTTGATGTAAATTCAGGATGAAACTGGCAAGCAATAAACCACTGATGTGATGGAATTTCAATTACCTCAACAAGCTTATGGTCCTGTGACTTACCACTTACCACTAACCCCGCTTGTTCTAAAGCTCCAACATAGTGGTTATTAACTTCGTAACGATGGCGATGACGCTCTAGTATACTTTCTTTGTTATAAATCTTACGTACAAGAGTCCCTTCTTTTAAATGGCTAAGTTGTGCACCTAAACGCATTGTGCCCCCCAAGTCAGAATTTTGGCTACGCTTTTCTTTTGCACCTTGTGCGTTTTCCCATTCGGTAATAAGACCAATCAAAATATCAGTGGTCTCTGGTTTAAACTCAGTACTATTGGCATCTTTTAGCCCAAGCATATTGCGTGCAAACTCAATAACAGCAACTTGCATCCCTAGGCAAATCCCCAAAAATGGAATATTGTTTTCTCTTGCATATTGAACCGCTTTAATTTTTCCTTCTATACCTCGCGCACCAAAACCACCTGGCACCAAAATACCATCAACATCGCCAATAGTTTCTTTGACATTTGAGTTGTCAATCTCTTCTGCATCAATGAATTTAATATCTACCTTAGCATGATTGTGAATACCAGCATGGAATAACGCTTCATTTAAAGATTTATAGGCTTCAGTTAGACTTACATACTTACCAACTATTGCAATCGTTACTTCATATTTTGGGTTTTTGATTTCGTATACTACTTTATCCCATTCAGATAAATCAGCTGAACGTACATGTAATCCAAGTTGACTCACCACGCAAATGTCTAAACCTTGGTCATGATAGCGACGTGGAATCTCATAAATACTCGACACATCTTCTGCACTAAATACAGCAGATTCTGACACATTAGTAAACAAAGCAATTTTGCGCCGTTCATCAACATCAAAACTTTTTTCACAACGACAGACTAAAATATCAGGTTGAATACCAATGCTTCTTAGCTCTTTAACCGAATGCTGGGTCGGTTTTGTTTTAAGCTCACCTGCCGCTTTAATATAAGGCAAGAGCGTTAAATGTAAAAATAGGCTTCGTGCTTTACCTAATTGTTGTGCAAGCTGACGAATTGCTTCTAAGAATGGCAAAGATTCGATATCACCAACAGTACCTCCAATCTCAACAATCGCAACGTCTGTTTTATCATCAACTGCCTGTAGCACTTTAAGCTTAATCTCATCCGTAATATGAGGAATCACTTGAATCGTACCACCAAGATAATCACCACGACGCTCTTTTTTAATCACATCTTGGTAAACACGTCCAGTCGTAAAATTATTGCGCTTAGTCATTTTTGTGCGAATAAAGCGCTCATAGTGTCCTAAATCTAAATCAGTCTCAGCACCATCTTCGGTAACAAATACCTCACCATGCTGTAACGGACTCATGGTACCAGGATCAATGTTTATATATGGATCAAGTTTCATTAAAGTGACGTGTAAACCCCTACACTCCAGTAAAGTAGCTAAAGAAGCAGCAGTAATTCCCTTTCCTAAAGAGGAAACAACGCCACCTGTTACAAATACAAATTTGGTATGATTATTTTCAATATGGATAGACATAAAAAAGCTACGACATTAAACATTGTTAATGTTGGCAAAGCATAACAAAAAGCATCTTCTTGTGCTAGCAAATTTTGTTTTATCTCACTATAAAGTTATTCTGATTTTACAATCTCAACAACATTACCAGAGGGATCTTTTATATAACATGAGTAAGTATCATCACGATGACGTTTTAATTTTCCATATCGTTTAGCATCCTTAGAAATAAAGGCAATATGTGCTGGATGCTCATTGGATATCACGAAAGCAAGCTTAATATTTGCAAACTCAAGCATTGCCCACGTCTTGTCTTGATAAATAAGTTTTGCCTTAAAATGTGCCAAATACCACTGAACCGTTGTATCCAAATCTTCCACCACGATTGCCACATGATCTATCTTGTTCATAGCTCTGCCCTGTATGTTCTGTTACCATGCTTAAGTGTAACCCATCACAATTCTTTTAGCATAAAAGCCGCAAATGATTTGAATTAGGTAAATATACTTCATTAATGAGTTTTTTATTACTTTTTTGATTGATCTGCTGCTATACAATCTTTACATTCAATATAAAGCACTGAACTATGCTCAATAAGCCTACCACCTAGCTCTTCGACTGCTTTATTTTGTCTTGATTCAATGACATAATCAATAAACTCTTCTACTTTATGACATTTCACGCAAATCATATGATCGTGATGATCATCTGATTCTAGCTCGTAAACCGCTTGTTCACGACCAAGGTTAAGGCGTTGCAAAATTCCTGCTGACTCAAACTGAGCCAATACACGATAGACAGTAGCAATACCAACGTCTTCACTGTTCTGTTGTAGAATTTTATACACATCATCAGCTGATAAATGGCGCTGCTGTGAACTTTCAAAAATTCTTAATATTTTCAGCCTTTGTTGCGTTATCTTTAATCCTGCTTGTTTAAGATCTTCTTTTCCTAATGACATAAACTTAACGATATTAAGCTATAAATTGGGGTATTCTAACCACATCACTTTGATAAATGAAGTCATTGTACATAATTACCGATGAATTTTTATGTTATCTACACTAATTGCAAATTTTTATTCCCTCTTATTGCTTACCCTTGATTTTACATTCAAAGCCGCTACTATACGCCTTTATAGATATATCTTTAGGCTTAACATGCTTCATTACAAAGACTTACGAAATTTTTTAGATTATCTTGAAGAGCGCAATGAACTCAAACGTATTTACAAAGAAGTCTCACCATTCCTTGAAATGACTGAAATTTCTTCCCGCGTCTTACGCCAAAAAGGTCCCGCACTCTTATTTGAAAATCCAAAAGGTTATGACATGCCTGTATTGACAAATTTATTTGGCACAGAAAAGCGTATTGCCCTTGCTCTTGGTACAGACGATGTCAACAAATTACGTGAAATTGGTAAGCTTTTAGCCTATCTTAAGGAACCAGAACCACCTAAAGGATTAAAAGACGCTTGGGAAAAAATGCCAATTCTCAAGCAGGTATTAAAGATGTCACCTAAAGTCATAAAAAATGGACCTTGCCGTGAAGTAATTATTGAGCAAGATAATATTAATTTTTATCAAATGCCAATTCAAACCTGTTGGCCAAAAGATGCTGCACCACTTATTACTTGGGGACTTACTATTACTAATAGTATAAGGAAAGAGCGTTTAAACTTAGGTATCTATCGCCAACAAGTGATTGGTAAAAATAAACTTATCATGCGTTGGCTTCATCATCGAGGTGGTGCACTTGATTATCAAGCATGGTGTAAAACTTATCCTGATCAACCTTTCCCCGTTTGTGTTGCATTAGGCGCAGATCCTGCTACAACTTTAGCTGCTGTAACTCCAGTTCCTGATACACTTTCTGAATATGCCTTTGCAGGTCTTTTGCGCGGTAGTAAAACAGAGCTCACACCATCTTTACTACACGGTGATGACATCATGATACCAGCCTATGCTGAAATTATTTTGGAAGGTTATATCTATCCAAATGAAACTGCAAAAGAAGGTCCATATGGTGATCACACAGGCTATTATAATGAAGTTGAAACCTTTCCTGTTTTTACAGTTGAAAAAATAACGCATCGCAAAAATCCGATTTATCATAGTACCTATACTGGTCGCCCACCGGATGAGCCTGCCGTTTTAGGTGTTGCTTTTAATGAAATATTTGTCCCTATTATCCAAAAACAGTTTCCTGAAATTGTCGACTTCTATCTACCACCAGAAGGTTGCTCTTATCGCTTGGCAGTAGTAAGTATTAAAAAGCAGTATCCAGGACACGCCAAACGTATAATAATGGGAGTATGGTCATTCTTACGTCAGTTCATGTATACCAAATTTGTTATTGTTGTCGATGAAGATATTAATATACGCTCTTGGCAAGACGTTATCTGGGCGATTACGACTCGTATGGATCCGATTCGAGACACAACACTTATTGATAACACACCAATCGACTACTTAGATTTTGCCTCGCCAGTATCAAGCTTAGGTTCTAAAATGGGGTTAGATGCAACCAATAAATTACCTGGCGAAACAACCCGTGAATGGGGAGAAGTTATCACCATGCGTCAAGATATTATCGATAAAGTAGATATGTTGTGGCCTGAATTAGAAATTTAAACTCTACACCTTAATAGCCAATAATCGCTGGAAATATTCAACAGTGTACAGGAATTAAGAGGTTTAAATCTACTTAAAGTACATTTGATATAAATGAGTTAAATCTTCAAGTTTAGGCATAATTTCCTCGTTGTGAGGTTTGCGGTTTAACAGCTCTTGTAAAGCTTTCGGAGCTGGAACTTCCTTGTTAATAATTGGCTCTAAAACTTGCTCAAACTTAGCAGGATGTGCAGTTGCCACCATGATAAAATCCTGATTTTTTGGTAAATATGCGCGTGCAAAAAATGCAGTTGCTGTATGTGGACAAATCAACATATGGTATTTTGATTCAATTGCTTTAATCATATTAACAATATCCTGATCAGTTGCCTTAAATGCTTTAACGTTTTTCCGGAAATCCTCGACGCTATTATATAACGCATACAAACGTTCAAAATTACTTGGCTTACCAACGTCCATCGCATTAGCAAATGTTTGAATGCTATGTTTATTAGGTAGTATTCCATGAGCCAAAAATTGCCCAATTACATTGTTTTCATTTTGACTTATAATAATTTCATTAATAGGTAACCCCATTTTTTTTGCCCAAAAACATGCACAAACATTACCGATATTACCGGATGGCACAATAAAATTTGCTTTTTTGCCATACTCTAAATAGTACTGCCAAGCAACATAAGCATAATATGTTGTTTGAGGTAAAAGCCTACCGATATTAATACTATTTGAGGTATTTAAGTAGGTATTTTGTTGCCACCAACTATCTGCAAAAGCGGCTTTAACCAAAGTCTGGCAATCATCAAATGTACCTTTTACTGAAACTGCACACACATTATCCTGCCAACAAGTAATCTGTTGTTGTTGACGAAGCGATATTTTACCTTTTGGAAAAAGTACTATCACTTTTATCTTTGGTTTTTGATAAAATGCCGAAGCAACAGCTGATCCTGTGTCGCCTGAAGTTGCAACCATAATGGTAAAGCTTTTGTCTGTTTCAATATGTATTAAACAATTTGACAAAAATCGCGCACCAAAATCTTTAAATGAAAGTGTTGGTCCGTGAAACAACTCTAACATTGCATTATATTGATCTAGTCTTAGACAGGGTAAATCAAAGTTAAAACTCTCTTTACAGATTTGATCAAGTTTATCCTTTAACGGATCATCTGCAAAAAAAGGTTCGAGTAATTTAACTGCAAATTTAGCATAAGGAAGATCTGTTGTTAAAGATTGCCAATCAAAAGTTGGAAAAGCCTCTGGCACATACAAACCACCATCACATGCTAAACCATTTTGTAATGCTTCAGATAAAGTGACAAAGGTGTTTTTATTTCGTGTACTAATAAAATTCATCTTTCCTCTCGCGTTATTATTCTTGCACCCTCTACGTTAAGTGGATTTACATAAGCTTGACTATCCAAGCCCTCTTTTTGAAAAATTTGTTGTAATTCCGATGCAATGTATGTAGATGTTTGTCGCTCACAAGCCAAAGCAAATACAGCAGGTCCCGAGCCAGAAATCCCAAATCCTAAAGCACCTAGCGCTAAAGCTTTATCCTTAGCCTGATCATAGCCTCTAATTAGGAGTTTACGCTTTGGCTCTACTAAAATATCAATAAAATTTTCTGTCAACCTTTTTATATTTTTCTCATAAAGCGCACTAATAACAGCTGCTGTTTTTGCACTTTGGGCAACAAAATCTTTTATATTAAAAGGCACATCAATGAGTTTACGTGCTTCTTTTGTTTCTATTTGAAGCTTTGGCACCACAACAGCGGCATAAAGCTCAAGCGTTGGCAGTTGAATAAACTTGCATGGCTGTGAGTTTTGTAGTAAAACTAAACCTCCAAACATTGCAGGTACGGCATTATCACCATGATAAGCGCCCCCTGAGGTTAAACTCTCACCATAAATAGCATAATCAATCAAACGCTCCTTTGGTAATGGCGCTTGTAAAAATTCATTCACCGCTAGGATTGCCGCTACAGATGAGGCCGCAGACCCGCCGATACCTGATCCAATGGGAATGCCTTTTTCAATCGTGATATCCAATCCTATTTTTAAATGATGGTCGTTTATAAATTTCTTAATTACTGCGCCACAGACGTTTTTATCTATATTTAAACTTAGATCGTTCTTCGTAAGCACACCTTTAATATCTTTAATGACAAGCTGATCATCATCTCTACGTGTTAAATGCACAATATCACCCACACCTGAAATAGCAAAACCCATTAAATCAAAACCTACAGCAAAGTTAGCACTTGTTGCAGGTGCAAAGGCAGAACCTTTTTTTATATTGTCATTCACCGATATTTTCATTTCTTCTTGTTGCAACGGTCTATCCATTTTTTAAATCCTTTACTGCTAAGCGCATCATTAAATGTGGCTTAGGGTTGTTAGTGGGGAGAAACTCCTCAAGGCTCTTAAACCCGGGTTTTTCATAAACATAAATTGCTTTTGTATTTGCTTTTTCTGGGTTAATAATGAAATAATCAACCTCTGAAAACTGATCTAATATAAACGCCTTGATCATTTTATAACTTAACCCTTGGTCAAGAAATTCTTTTGCACCAATAAGAAGATCTAACGTCAACATTTTTTTACCTTCTACATACCACTTATCATAATTATGGTTTGGATCATATGGTCCATTGATGAAAGTGGTAATTAAAAAACCAAACGGTTTATCATTACAAAATGCCACCCACTGGTTGAAAGTATAACTCCCATTATCATTAACCCCCTGACAATAAAGCTCAAGGTTGTTTAGCGTATTTTTAAGCCCATCTCCATAATAAAATTCTTGAACGTGTTTTTCACTAAGCCAACTAAGAATCATAGCTTTATAAGCGCTATTTACTTTCTCAAATTTTAGTCTCATCATTTTAACGTTCTTCTTTGCTAAATTTTTTCATAAATCTCTCGCAATCTGCTCAACCTTTACTTGATTCAAGCAATATACAGTCTCATCTGAAATAGTATACCTATCGACGTTAACGGCAATCCATTTCGCTGTTGGGATTATATCATATGCCCACATCTCTGTTAGTTTTTGACTTATCATAAAATTCTGTAATATAAATAGTGCATTTTTTTGTTTTTCAGTTATGATTTTGTCAGTTAAATCTTAATATTTTGTGCGATAATTCAGTAATTTGCAGGGGTCTCCCCCATCAAGAATTTAGATTATGACTGCACAAAGTAGTTAAGGAAAGGAATTTTCTAACAACCCAAACAAGGAGATAAATAAATGAACACCAAAAAATCTGCCCTTATCACAGCCGCTTTAGCTTTTGGTATGTCTAGTAGCACTTTTGCAAACAATACCAATTTCCAAAGTAATGACATGAATTCAGGTTATGCCAATGCCCAAACTAACAGTATGCAAGCCGATCAAAACCCTAATGCCGATAATATTAAACTTGAAGATGCAAAATGCGGGGCAGGTAAGTGTGGTGAAGGTCAATGTAGTGGCATGTACTCATCTGATAACACCTCTGATGCAAATTGTGAAAGTGGCTCATGTGACAGTGATTCAACTATGTAATAACGCATACCTGAGTTGAACAAATATACACAATGACTAATCTTACTATCCATCATAAAGCAATTGGCTTGGGACTAAGGCAAGAGTTTTTTAACACACTTTTAGCACAAACCGATATTGTTGATTTTATTGAAATTGCGCCTGAAAACTGGCTTGGAATGGGTGGTAAGCGTAAACATTTACTTAACCAATACCTGCAAAAGCTTCCTATTGTATTGCATGGGCTTAATCTTTCTATTGGTAGTATTGCACCACTTAATATCAAATTTATTAAGTCAATTAAAGCCTTTATGCGTGAATATAATATTTTGATATATAGTGAGCATCTAAGCTTCTGTAGCGATGCACAAGGCTATCTATATGACTTATTACCTTTGCCTTTTCATGACAAGACAATCAAACACGTTGTTATGAAAATTAAACAAGTCCAAGATATAATCGAACAACCTCTTGTATTAGAGAATATCTCATATTATGCTGCTCCTATTCAAGTCATTAAAGAAATTGATTTCTTAAATATCGTTATTCAAGAATCTGGATGTCAGCTACTCTTAGACGTCAACAATGTTTATGTCAATAGCATTAATCATGGCTATAACCCTTATACGTTTATTGACCAACTACCAACCAATAAAATTTGTTATATTCATATTGCTGGTCACTGTCAAAAAACAGACAGTTTAATTATCGATACGCATGGTGAAGATGTAAATAGCTCTGTGTGGCAGCTACTACAGTACACTTATCAAACACATGGCTTTTTCCCAACACTTCTTGAGCGTGATTTTAATATTCCAAACTTATTATCGTTGCAACAAGAACTTAGTACGATTAAGTCTATTCATAACAGATGTGAATCAAAGGTATTTGAATAATGTTTGATACGATGTCTGACTTTGCTCATAATATCCGTAATCAATCCACCTTAAAATCAATTGTCAATGTTCATGATAATCGTATGCAAATTTATCAAGAACTTATATACAACAATATCAATAGTATACTTAAGCGCGCCTTTCCTGTTAGTTTTTCTATTTTAACTTCTTCTCAATGGCATAAATTAGTTAAAGGTTTCATTAAAGACCACAGTGCAACGAGCCCTTATTTTTACCATATCCCTAAACAATTTGTTGACTACCTAAATGGACTACCTAAACTCAGTTTTCCATTTCTAGTCGAACTTATGCACTATGAGTGGATTGAACTTGAGGTCGAAATTTCACCCGATTACCAACCTAAAGAAATTATTGATAATAAAGATACACTTATTCGTAACACTAGTACTCGTGTTTTAATTTACCAATTCCCTGTCCATCAAATATGCAGAAATTATTTACCACTTAATCCACCTCTAAACCCTACATTTTTAATTGTTTACCGTAATTATGATTTTAAAGTTTGTTTTATGGAAGTAAATTTACTAAGTGCTCGCCTAGTTGAGGTTTTTGAGTCTGGATTTAATATTGATACCGCACTTAAAATTACTGCGGATAACTTATTACTTACGTTTAATGATGATTTTGTCATAGCAGGTCGTGCATTATGCGAGTCTTTTTTACGCAAAAATATTTTAACGCATTTATAACAATCGATAAGGAAGAAAATGATTTTATTTATTTTTCTGCAAACACTCATTAGAATGAACGACCGTTCTACGTTTATATTAAGGTAAAGCTAGAAATGACGCAACAGGGTACTTTTTACATTCATTCTTATTTACATCCTACTAGCTTAGCTAATGACTTCATGACTTTTTTGTCTATAATTACGCTTTTTTTACAAAGCAATGGCAAACTAAGGAAGCGTCATGCACGGATTTAGAAGTCCCCATTTTTATTTTAAAAGCTTTATGACAGGCTTATTAGTCATCTTTGGCATTATATACTTTGAATTCACAGGCTTAAAACCCTGTCCAATGTGTTTACTACAACAATTTGCAATTTTGCTGCTCACCGTTGTTTCATTGATTGCACTACTGCATCGACCACAAACCACTGGTGTGCGTATTTATAGTTTTATAATTGGAATTATTTCGCTACTTGGTGCACTTATTGCCCTTAAACAAGTTTGGATGCAATGGCATCCTAGCAAATATATTGGAAGCTGTGAAGCCGGTGTTGATAGCTTATTCCAAAACCTACCGCTTTTGAACTTTGTAAAAGCTTTATTTACCAGTGGACCAGATTGCTCGCAAATTGACTGGCAACTATTTGGTTTAAGCATGGCAGCGTATAGCTTTATGATCTTTATCATATTTTCTGCGCTACATTTTTGGCAATTTTTGTTTTATAACTCTACACATCATCTTAAAAACACTAAAAAAGGATAAATCATGGTTGAGCATGTTCAACAGGCTTCAAAAAAGAAGTTCATTACGGCTTTTATTATCGTTATTGCCATACTCGTTGTAGTATTTGGTGGTATATTTGGTTTTGCAGCCTTTGTCAACGGCAAAAAAGCAGCTGCAATGGCAACTTGGAAAATGCAACCACCTGAAGTGACCGCCACTCAAGCAAAAGCACAAACTTGGTATCCAACGGTTAAAACCATAGGCGAAGCCGTAGCTATCCAAAATGTTAACGTTACTGCACAAGCTTCAGGCTTAGTTTCCTCTATTTCGTTTGAAGCAGGACAAATGGTCAAAAAAGGACAAGTACTTTTCACGTTGGATACACAACAATTACAAGCACAATTAAAACAAGCTCAAGCTGATCTGGAACTTGCTAGAATTACTTATGAGCGCGACCTGGATCTTGTTAAACAACAAGCTATTTCACAACAAACAGCAGATGAGTCTAAAGCAAAATATGAAGCAAATCTTGCAAACGTTGCCTCCATTCAAGCTAATATTGGTTATCACATTGTTAAAGCCCCATTTGATGGTAAAATTGGTCTTCGTCAAATCAGTCTTGGTCAATATTTCAGTGCTGGTAATAATGCTGCAACACTCACCGAAATTTCACCTATCTACATTAACTTTACCGTTACTCAAAATTACTTAAGCAACTTACACGTCGATGGTGAAATCGAATTTAGTAGCGATACCTATCCAAGGAAAGTATTTAAAGCAAAAATTACAGCGCTTAACTCAGAAATTACTAGTGATAATCGCGCAATCAATGTCCAAGCCACCTATGATAATAAAGATCAACAATATTTGATTTACCCTGGTATGTTCTTAGACGTTAGCGTTATTTTGCCTCCAATTGATAACACTATTATCATTCCACGTAACGCGGTAAGCTACGCCCTTTATGGTGAAACTGTATTTGTACTTGTATCTGATTACAAAGATGGTAAGCCTGTTATAGCTGAATATAGTGCATTTAAAGACGGTCAAGCTCAAATTATTTCAACAGGTAAACAGCAATACACTGCCAAACAAATTCCGGTAAAAACAACTATGACTAATAATAATGAAGTTATTGTAGAAGGCATAAAAGCAAATGAAATTGTTGCAACTTCTGGTCAAAATAAATTACAAAACGGTAGCAGTGCCATCATCAACAATGACTATAACTTTAAAAACAATCCATAGGAAAAAAGGCATATGCATTTTATTGATATTTTTATAAAGCGGCCTGTTCTATCTACGGTCATAAGCTTACTCATTTTAGCTGCAGGTATTGGTACAGCATTGACTTTACAAGTTCGCCAATACCCCTACATGAACAATGCGACTATTATTGTAACAACTGCTTATCCTGGAGCTAACCCTTCCATTATCCAAGGCTTTATTACCACTCCACTTGAACAGTCAGTTGGAAGTGCTGATGGCATTGATTATATGACTTCAACAAGCACGTTGGGCTTAAGCACCCTTACGATTAATGTTAAACTTGGGTCTGATCCAAACAACGTCTTAAGTCAGGTCGTACAAAAAGTTAATGCAGTACAAAACCAAATGCCACAAGGCGCGCAATCACCCTCTATTGAAATGCAATCTGGGAACTCTTTTCCTTCCCTTATTTTAAGCTTTACCAGTAATGCCTTAAATGAACAAGAAATTACTGCTTATATAAAAAATCAACTTACACCTAAATTACAGTCGTTAGGTGGCATTTCAAATGTGATTATCTGGGGCGAGAAAAACTATGCGATGCGCATTTGGTTAAACTATGACAATATGGCACGTTTTAATGTGACACCTGATGATATTGCTAATGCTTTGCAGGTCAATAGCTTAATCGCTGCAGGCGGGCAAATTAAAGGACCTTACTTTAATTTCACACTTAATCCAACGACTAACTTAGATTCAGCCCAAGCATACGAGCAACTCGTTGTCAAAAACGAAAATGGTAATTTGGTACGTATAGGTAACGTTGCAAATGTAGAGCTTGGCGCACAAACTTATACCTCCAATGTTAGCTTCAATGGCAAATACGGGGTCTTTGCAGGCGTTGTGACTGCATCAGATGCTAACGTATTAACAGTTGTCGATAATATCATGAAAAACTTATCAACAATTGAGACAAGCTTACCAGCTGGTCTTAACATGAATATCGTTTATGATAATACAACCTATATTAAAGCATCCATTCATGACGTTGTTAAAACCCTTATTGAAGCAATTGTTATTGTGACGATTGTGTTATTTCTATTTATTGGCTCCATTCGCTCAGTAATTATCCCTGTTGCTGCAATTCCGCTATCAATGATTGGCGCATTTCTCTTTATGTTCTTAATGGGCTTTTCTATTAATCTTTTAACACTACTATCAATGGTACTTGCAATTGGTCTTGTAGTCGATGACGCAATTGTAGTACTTGAGAACATTTATCGTCATATTGAAGAAGGTGCAACTCCTTTTGAAGCCGCAATTCAAGGAGCCAGAGAAATCGCTAATCCGGTTATTTTGATGACTTTAACACTCGTTGCTGTATATTTACCAATCGGGATGATGGGCGGCTTAACGGGTATATTATTTACTGAATTTGCTTATTCACTTGCAGGTGCTGTAGTGATCTCAGGAATCGTTGCTTACACCTTTTCACCTATGCTTTGTTCAAAAGTATTGTCAAAATCAATCACCGAAACAAAAACAGTTAAATTCATTGATTCCACTTTTGAGAAACTTAAAAATGCTTATGAAAAGGCTTTACGTACGGTGATGAGTGTGCGTATCGTTATTATCTTATTTGGTGCCGTTGTGGTTATTAGCTGTTACTTCTTATTTTCAGGCACAAAATCTGAGCTTGCACCTACAGAAGATCAAGCCTTTATTGGTATTCAAGGTACTGCTCCCTCACCTGCTAACATTCATTATTTAGATACATTTTCACCTGCACTTTATAAAGATATGCAAAGCCTAACGGGTGTACAATCAACCTTTGTCGTTAATGGCTACCCACAAAGCAATAGTAGTTTTGGTGGCGTCGTACTTAAACCTTGGAATGAGCGCAAAGAAACACAAATGGAGCTTAAATCAATTTTACAAAACCTTACCAATAATGTCGCTGGCTCGCAAATTTATACATTTGAAATGCCATCTTTACCTGGAGTTTCTTTTGGACCACCTATGCAGTTTGTCATTCAATCTATTAATAGCTACCCTAGTATTTATGATATTGCGAATAATATCATAAAGAAAATGATGACAAGTGGCTTATTTGTTTTTGCTCAAAGCGACCTTCAATTTGATAATCCGCAAATGGTCATCAACATTGATCGAGAAAAAGCCGCCTCCCTTGGCATTAGCATGCAGAAAATTGCCCAGGCATTAGGTTATGCTTATTCTGGTGGCTATGTTAACTACTTCAGTATGCTTGGCTATAGTTATCAAGTCATTCCAGAACTTGCAAATGACATGAAACTCACAAAAGAACAACTCGGGCAAATCCGTATTGCCACAGCAAGTGGTAAGTTAATCCCACTGTCATCTATTGTCACCTTTGAAACTCAAAGTATGCCACTCAGCTTAAATCGTTTTCAACAGTTAAACTCTGCAACAATTAATGCAGTTACTACACCCGGTATTAGTCAAGGGCAAGCAATTGAATATATGCAAAACCTAGCAAAAAATGAATTACCACAAGGTTATACTCATGACTATGCAGGTTCTGTTAGGCAATATCTGGGAAATACGAACCAAATGGCGATTGCTTTCCTATTTGCATTAATCGTTATCTTCTTAATGCTTGCTGCACAGTTTGAAAGCTTTAGAGACCCTTTCATTATTCTCATTAGCGTACCAATGTCAATCTGTGGCGCCCTTATTCCGTTATATTTAGGTCAGATCTTTAATTTAGGCTATGCTTCAATTAATATATACACCCAAGTCGGTCTAATTACACTCATTGGACTTATTAGTAAACATGGCATTCTACTTGTGGAATTTGCCAATAAATTACAAGAAGAAGGTTACAATAAAGTTGAAGCTATTTTAAAATCAGCTGCACTTCGTTTACGCCCCATTTTGATGACCACTGCTGCAATGGTTGTTGGTGTCGTTCCGCTTGTTATTGCAACTGGTGCTGGTGCCGTTAGCCGACAATCTATCGGTATTGTGATTGCCTCAGGTATGACAATTGGTACCATGTTTACGTTATTCGTTGTACCTGTTGTGTATAGCTACCTTGCTAAAGATCGTCGTGCGCTTATCGCTCGCTGGAAAGAGGAAGAAAAAATCATTGCTCAAATCAATAAGAGTCATCCTTTAGAATAATCTTTTTAATAGCTTATAAAGCTTTAGTTTGTGCTTTAAGCCAAATTTTTAAGTTTTCATCACTGATCATCGGCATTAGTTCCTTTTCAATGCGTAGATGATAGCTATTGATTTGTTTGATTTCCTCATTGGAAAGTAATTGTATATCAATTAAATTGCGTGCATAGGGCACTAAAGTTAAATCTTCAAAACAATAAAACTCACCAAATTCATGATGTGCTTGTTTACGCATTTTTTTGACAAAACAAAGGTTTTCAATTCGAATACCAAACTGACCAGGAAAGTATACACCTGGTTCATTACTTATAATCATACCAATTTCAAGTACTTGATTAGTATTAACAGGTGAAATACGTTGAGGCCCTTCATGGACACATAAAAAGCTCCCTACTCCATGACCTGTCCCATGCCCATAATTTAATTGTTCTTGCCAAAGTGGTAAACGCGCAATTGTATCTAACTGCTCACCTTTCGTACCTTTTGGAAAGTGTGCATTTTGAATAGCAAGGTGCCCTTTTAGCACAAGTGTATAATAGTGTTTGTGTTCAAACTTTGGTGTACCTAGGTGAAACACACGCGTAATATCGGTTGTCCCTTCTAGGTATTGACCACCTGAATCAAGTAAATAGAGACTTGATTCATTAATAACCTTGGTGGTTTTTTTACTTGAGCGATAGTGAATAATAGCACCATTGCTGGCAAAACCACTTATGGTGTCAAAACTTGCTCCTTTGAAGTTGGCTTGTTGTTGGCGAAATGCTAGTAACTTATCTTGTGCTGAAAGTTCATCAACACCATTTTGCCAATTATTTTCAAGCCAGTAAATAAATGAAATAACGGCGATTGCATCTTTTTTATGGGCATATTTAGCACCATCGATTTCGACAATATTTTTGCATGCCTTGAGCAAACTTATTGAGGATTGGACAAAATAAGGCTCACAATTTTTATTTAAGTGTTGTAGTATTGAATAGTTTGCGCTATTAGGATCTAACCAAATACGGCCTTCATAATCACTCAGTTGCGAATAAAAGCAATTGTAGTCTATGATTGTAACGCCCTGTTCGGTAAGGTTGTTTTTGATCTCAGTACTTAGTTTCGTTTGATCAACAAAAAATGAGCACATATCTTGACCAATAATGACATAACTAATAATTAAAGGATTAAAGGCAATATCGTTGCCACGAATATTCAACAGCCATGCAATTTCATCTAACATACTAATAACAACAAAGGCAACGCCTTGCTTAGCCATTTTGTCTCTAACTTCATCTAATTTTGTTTTTGTTGCTTTACCACTAAATTGTTCTGGATGTAAGAATGCTTGACTAGATGGTGGTTGTGGCATGTCGTTTAGTTCCTTGCGTACGATGTCAACTATATTATTAGTATCAAAAATGCATTTACCACCAATTTCATGCATGATTTTATCCAAAGCTTGTCCGCGTTTAATAGAAACGGTTGTAGGATCAACAGCCAGTGTTTTTCCTTTAGCATGCTCACTTAACCACACTTCAAACTCTAAACTTAATCCTTGTTGTTTTTGTAATTTAAAAATACTAGGATCAAGCTGAGCTTCGGCTTGTAGAAAATAGCGACCATCTGTCCATAAATAAGCGTCATTCATACCAATTAATGCTTCTCCAGCACTGCCATCAAAACCACTTATCCACATCCGGCGTTGCCAATTTGTAGGTAAGTATTCATTGTTATGCGCATCTGTTGATGACACAAAGTAATAATCATAGTGTTTTTGTTGCATGAGTGTGCGTACATCATTTATTTTAGTGATAATGGATGGCATATGGCTTTCCTTACTAATTGGGTGAGAAACAAAATAACCCCATTTAAACGTAGATAAATCGCAGAAACAATAAGATTTCCAGCATTTTTATGAAAAAAAGCGCTAACCCCTCTCCACCTTCGCTAAAAAGTTAATTATACTGGCATGAGTTTAAATTGAATGTAGTTAAGCATAGATCCCATCTTATGACTTTCGTAAGATGATACAGAGAGTACCTAGTTTAAATTTAATTTAGATTAAATAATGATAACTTAAAAAAAGGAGAAAACATGAAGAAAAAAATCATTGTAAGTTTGCTAGCAGCTGGATTATGCTCAGGTGCATTTGCAGCTAATGATCATAGCAAGCAATTATATGGACAATTTGGTTTGGGTGGTTATTTTAACAACAGCCATTCTAATACTGGTCCTGCGGTAGTTGGTACGGTTGGTTATGGCTTCAATAAAAACCTAGCTGCACAAACGACTCTAAGCTATATGGGCAATAATCAAAAAACAGTTCTTGCTGAAGGCATTTGGAACCTTACCAATAGCACAAACTTAACTCCTTATGTAGCATTAGGTGGCGGTTATATGAATTTTACAACGAATTCATTTGGTTTGGATGTAGGTGCTGGTGTTAAATATGACTTCGCGCCTAATGCGTTTGTATCGGCGGATTACCGCTACTTACAATCATTTGGTTCTAAAACACCAAATGGTAGCATGGTTACTGTTGGTATTGGTTTGTATTTTGGTGGTGCAAGTAATTCAAGCGCTTATGCAGCAGTAGGTCCAATGTCAACTGAACAACAAGCACGCGAAAATGAATATCATGCAACCTATGCTTTACCTAAAAATGTAATGGAGTGTCAAGCAAACACTTCTGAAATGACGCGTGAATCAATTGGTTGCTATACTGTTGATGGCGACAAAGTTACAATGCATTTAGATGCGAAATTCGCTTATAGCAATTATACGTTAGATGCAAAAGCAAAAGCAGCAATTAATAACTTAATTAATTTTATGAAAGAATATAATATTAATAAAGTTGTATTAAAAGGCTTTGCATCGCAAGGTAAGACTGGACAGGCCTATGCACAATATAACCAACAACTTTCTGTTAATCGTGCTCAAGCAGTTAAAACTTACATGATTTCTAAAGGTGTCGACGCAAGTAACATTGAAGTGATTGGTTATGGATACACACACCCATTGGTACCAAATACAACTAAAGCAAATCAATCTATCAACCAACGTGTTGAGGCAAGCATTCCTGTGCCACTAAAAGCACAATAATACTTTAAAATAGATACAATAACTAGAAATGCCCGCTTATGTGGGCATTTCTAGTTGCAAAACTTTCTATTGGTGGTGTTACAAACGTCTATTTTAATAGAAAATGGTATACAAGCCTCCCATATTGGATCAAGCCACCACTTATATCATCGTCAATTAACACCATTAAACTACCTTGAAATATTCTTAATTGTTAAAACTCAAAGGCATAGCCAAATTATCTGCTATAACCTTACCATGTTCATACTTCAATATGCCATTAACAAAGGTTTTATCGATTGCTGATGAAAACGTTAAACCACTAAACGGAGACCAACCACATTTTGATTTAGCTGTTGTATCCGTAATTTTGTTTTGTGTATTTAAATCAACTAACACCAAATCTGCCCAATAACCTTCACGAATAAAACCTCGATCTTTTACTTGGTAGATAATTGCTGGTGCGTGGGATATTTTTTGGACAATTTTTTCAAGTCTAAAAATACCATGGTGATAGTGCTCCAAAAGAGATAATAAAGCATGTTGGACAAGTGGTAAACCTGAAGGTACTTGAAAATAACTTTGATGTTTTTCTGCCCATGTATGTGGAGCATGATCAGTGGCAATGACATCTAACGTATTATCATTTACAGCTTGTAATAATGCCAAACGATCTGCTTCTTCTTTGATTGCAGGATTACATTTGATCAAGCCTTTTCTCATATCATAGTCTTTGCGTGAAAAAAACAAATGGTGAGCACAAACCTCAGCGGTGATACGTTTATTGACTAAATCCTTAGTTTTATTATCTGCAAATAATTGAAGCTCTTCTTTAGTTGTAATATGTAAAACGTTAAGCTTAGTGTTAAATTTTTTGGCCAACTCTACTGCAAGTTTGGACGATTTGATACATGCTTCACGACTTCTAATTTCTGCATGTAAATTAAATGGGATATTCTCACCGTATTGAGCTTTATATTTTTCTTCGTTAGTCGTAATAATTGGTGTGTCTTCACAATGCGTTGCAATTAAGATTGGTGAATTTGCAAAAAAGCCTTCTAAGATTTTAATATTATCAACTAACATGTTACCTGTTGATGCGCCCATGAAAATTTTAACACCACAAGCATCATCCGTCTTTAAGCGTTTAAGCTCATCAATATTATCATTCGTTGCCCCAAGGTAAAATGCAAAATTAGCATGTGATTTTAAACTGGCTAGATCTTTCTTTGCTTGCAAACGTTCAATATTCACGGTCGCAGGCTTACAATTTGGCATTTCCATGTATGAAGTAATACCACCCGCAACTGCTGCTTTTGATTCGCTTTCAATATCTGCTTTATAGGTTAAGCCTGGTTCGCGAAAATGCACCTGATCATCTATCATACCAGGTAATAAATATAAACCTTCAGCATCAATAATTTTAACATTTTGATGTGATTCTATACCAACTTTAATTTGTGTAATACGCCCATCTTCAATTAAGACATCTGCAACAAATATTTTTCCTTCATTAACAATTGTTGGATTTTTGATAAGGTAATTTGGCATGGTTAAGCTTATCCTTTGCAATAGGTAAACTCATTGTAGCGAATTTCAAAAATATGAGAAGTATGTCTCATAGCGTTGACAAAAAATAATTTGCTAGCACTAAATCATCTGGCGTTGTAATTTTGATATTACGTTTATCTCCCTCTATCACAATTGGTTGGTGATCCAATGCTTCAACTACAGATGAATCGTCAGTCACTAATATGTCATTATGCAAACAAAAATAATATCCCATTAACAAAGTTCTATATTTAAAAACTTGAGGCGTTTGTGCAAGATAAATATAATTTCGATCTGTTGTTTTAATAATATTTTGTTGCTTATCAACGCATTTAACTGTATCAGACGCCTTTAATGCCAAAACGCCACCAATAGCATTTTCTACCATAACGGAAGCATATAAACGCCGTATATCATCTAGACGAACACAAGGGCGCACGGCATCGTGTACAAAAATCCAATCGTCATCTTTAGCAATATTTTTTAATGCCATCAGTGCATTGCGCACGCTATCTCTTCTTTCTGCCCCTCCTGCACAAATTTTAATGTGTGCATTAGTAGTATGAATTGAATACTTCCAATGGCGATCTTTTGAATTAAGCGCTACTACAATTAAATCAAAAAAAGACTCACTCAATAAGCATGAAATTGTTGTGTCTAGAATCGTCAAACCATTATCTAGCTTAATATATTGCTTAGGAATGTCTTGCTGCATCCTTGAACCTATGCCACTTGCAGGAATAACCACAATTCTTTTCACTTCTTATCTTCCTGCAAGGATATGACTTTCTCTTGAGGTTGGAAGATTTGATAGAACATTTCACCATCTTTAATAAAACCTAAGTTTTGGCGTGCCATACCTTCTAAAATAAAATCATTGTGACGCAGTGACAGAATCTCCGCATACAATTGATTATTGCGTGCCTGAAGTTTATTGTTTTCCATTTGCTTGATATTCACTTCCTGATTAAGCTTTTGTGTTGCAAAAAATCCTGTTTGGCTCCACCAAAAATCATATTGTAATGCTCCAATCCCCGTAACTAAAACCGCAATAAAAAAGGTATAGCGTGTAATCATTCTACTTTAGGTTTTTCTTCTTCGTTGGTTGCAAGCTGTCCTTGCTTTGCAATTTGTTCAGCCTGATCAATTTGAAGCTTTGCTTGTTGGTCCTGTTTTTGCCCTTTTTCTAAAGTTTTTTCCTTTACTACAAAAGTTTTAATCTGTTCTTTTATTTCAGTTGTATGGTGCTTTTCATCTTCAACAATTACAATCGTTTCGTTAACATGCACTTTCGTTTCTTCTGTATTTTCTTTTGATACAACGTTAGCTTCCTGCTCAACTTGCACACCTGCTTCATCATTTAAGTCCTCATTGAAGTTAAAAGCCTTAATACCTGGATAAATTGCATTCTGACCCAAGTCTTCTTCAATGCGCAGTAATTGATTATATTTTGACACACGATCAGAACGACACAAAGAACCTGTTTTAATTTGTCCTGCACCCGTTGCAACTGCTAAATCAGCAATAGTGGTATCGGAAGTCTCACCTGAACGATGTGAAACTACAGAAGTATAGCCGGCATCAGCTGCCATTGCCATTGCCTCAAAGGTTTCACTTAAGGTACCAATTTGGTTAAGTTTCACTAAAATTGAATTAGCAATACTCTTATCAATACCTTGTTGCAAAATTTTACTATTGGTTACAAATAAATCATCCCCAACCAATTGCACTTTTTTACCTAAACGTTCAGTCAAAAGTTTCCAGCCTTGCCAATCATTTTCAGCCATCGCATCTTCAATAGAAATAATTGGGTAACGATTTACCCAATCTTCTAAGTAATCAACAAGTTCAGCTGAAGTCAATGATTTATTTTCAGAAGCCAATACATACTTACCATCTTTGTAAAACTCACTACTAGCCAAATCAAGAGCAATATAGACTTCTTCACCTGCTTTATAACCTGCTTGTTCAATGGCTTTTAAAATCATCTCAATTGCCATTTCATTTGACGGAAGGTTTGGCGCATAACCTCCTTCATCACCAACTCCAACAACGCTAAAACCTGCTTTAACAAGCACCTTCTTCAGAGTATGGAAAATTTCCGAACCACAGCGAAGCGCATCTGAAAACTTATCAAAACCAACTGGCATAATCATAAATTCTTGCATATCAATATTATTGTCAGCATGCTCACCACCATTGATAACGTTCATCATCGGTACTGGCATAATATACTCTTTAGAGTTCATCAAATAGCGATAAAATGGCTTTCTAAGGTGTGAAGCAGCAGCTCTAGCACATGCTAAAGAAACAGCCAAAATCGCATTAGCACCTAATTTTTCTTTGTTTTCAGTACCATCTAAATCAATCATCGTTTGATCAATTAAACGCTGATCTAACGCATCTAAACCGATGAGTGCTTTTTTAATCGTTATATTTATATTTTTAATCGCATTTAACACACTTTTGCCAAAATAAATCGACTTATTACCATCCCTTAATTCAAGCGCCTCTCTTGTTCCTGTCGAAGCACCAGAAGGTACTGCCGCACGTCCAAAAGCGCCTGACTCTAAAATTACATCTGCTTCAATAGTTGGATTGCCACGAGAATCTAAAATTTGTCTTGCTACAATATTAGTAATTCTTGCATTCATTATTTTACCTTTTTGTCTTAATAAAAATTTGGCATAAGCATACCAACATTTACCTTAAATGCCCAGTGGATTAACCAATATCCATAAAGAAATTGAGTTTACTTTTTCAATTAAGCATTAGATTGTGTTACCAATCTTAATGGCACAACAATATGTGGATTAACCTTTTGACCAACTAAGAATTTAATTGCTGCCTCAACCCCTAGCTCTCCCATTAAATAAGGCTGCTGAGCAATACTAGCTGTCATTTTCCCAGCTTTTACTGCATTGATAGCTTCTTTGGTACCATCAAAGCCTATAATTATAATACGCTTTTTACCAGCTTCTTCTACAGCACGTATTGCACCTAATGCCATTTCATCATTTTGTGCAAAAATACCATTAATATCAGGATTGGCCTGCAATAGATTTTGGGTTACGTTTAAACCTTGGGTACGATCAAAGTTTGCAGGTTGTTTAGCAACAATCGTGATGCCTGAGTTGGCAATTTCATCTTCGAAACCTTTACCTCGCTCTTTTGCAGCAGATGTACCAGGAATCCCCTCAAGTTCTATGATTTTACCACTATCATTTAAGCGCTCAATCATATATTGAGCAGCCATTTTTCCACCTACAACATTATTCGATTCAACGTGAGATAATACTTTCCCTTGAACAGCAGTTCGATCTAAAGTAATCACTTCAACGTTGTGTTGATTGGCATATTTCACCGCATTAGAAACCGCCTGTGAGTCAGTTGGATTGATAATAATAACTTTAATATTACGTGTAACAAGATCTTGTACGTTCGATAATTCTTTAGATGGATCATTGCGTGAATCAAGAACAATAACCTTATAACCCTCTGCTTTTGCTGTTTCCTCTGCACCACTTTTCATACTGACAAAAAATGGGTTATCTAGCGTAGAAACAACCAAACCAATGGTTTTGCTATTGTCATTTGAGTTTCCACAACCTGCTAATATTAAAATCGAAAAAATACCTATGATTAAACTGACATACTTCATGATTTTATTTTTCATACGACTTCTCTCCATAAGGTTGGTTAGTTTTTTACTTTAAAATCAAATAATACTGCAATTAAAATAACGAATGCTTTCACAATCATTTGATAATATGATGAAACATCCATTAAATTAAGAGCATTACTCAACAGCCCAATAATAAGCGCACCCATCAAAGTGCCTATGATTTTACCTTTACCACCAAACAAGCTTGTTCCACCTAAAACAACGGCAGCAATAGCATCAAGCTCATAACCTGTTCCTGCTGTCGGTTGCGCCGAAGATAAGCGCGAAGTGATAACCATCGCGGCCACTGCAGCTAATGCACCTGAAATGACATACACTGCAAGTTTAATGTTATTTATGCGAATACCTGCTAATTTAGCAGCTTCTTCATTACCGCCTGTAGCATAAACATAACGACCAAAACGCGTGTACTTTAAAATATAAAAAGCTGACCCAAAAATCATAGCTGTTATATAAACTGACACAGGAACTCCAAACAGGCGCCATGTTCCAATAACGGCAAAGGCATCTGAGCTCGTTGCAACAGGGTAACCATTGCTAAACACCATTGTTAAACCACGAAAAAGTGTCATTGTAATTAACGTTGCAATAAAAGGTTGTACTACACCTTTGGTTACAATTATGCCACTAATAGCTCCTAAAACAATACCAACTAGTATTGTTAAGGGTATAACAATATATAAAGGACATTCCCAATATAATAAAAAAGCACAAATCATACCACACAATGCTAAAACTGAACCTACAGATAAATCAATGCCTTTGGTTAAAATTACAAATGTCATACCAACTGCAATAATCGCATTGACTGAAGTTTGCTGTAAAACTACTAAAATATTGCTCCACGTTAAAAAATACTCGTTTAAACACGACATAACAATAACCATTATAATAAGGACAATTGCTGCCTTATATTCGATAAGAAATTGCTTACTTAAAAATTTATATTTGATTTTTCCCATAGTCCTCTCTTTATTAGCCAAGCGCCAGTTTCATAATTGCTTCCTGTGTAATGGCACCTAACTCAAGCTCACCCTTGATTTGCCTATCACTCATTACCATTAAACGATCACTTAATCCAATTACCTCTGGCATCTCGGATGATATCAGTAAAATTGCCAAACCACGTTGTTTAAATTCATGTATTAAACGGTAGATCTCACGTTTTGCTGCAACATCAATGCCGCGCGTAGGTTCATCTAAGATGAGAAGTTTTGGATGACACATTAAGCCTTTTGCAATTGAGATCTTCTGCTGATTTCCTCCACTTAAATTTTGCACAAGTTGCGTTTGGCTAGAGGTTTTAATTTTAAACTTCTCGATATACCGATTCACTTCTTCCTTTTCTTTTTTGCAATCAATATGTCCAAATCGATTACTTAAGGACTTTAAAGTTGATAGAGACATGTTTTCGCGTACACTAGCACCAATAATAAGTCCATCTATTTTTCTATCTTCTGAAATATAGATAATCCCATGCACGATCGCTTCATAAGGACTTTTGACCTTAATCAATTTGCCTTCTAATATAAGCTCACCTTCAACAATCGGATAGCAACCATAAATACTGCGTGCCAATTGTGTTCTACCTGCACCAATAAGACCATAAAATCCTAACACTTCACCCTGATAAATCTCAAAGCTTATAGGCTTAATTTGATTATTACTAATATTTTGAGCACAAAAAACCTTTTGCTTACTTTTTAAGATGCTTTGCCCTTTATATGTAATTTGCTCTAATTTACGTCCAACCATTTTTTCGATGATTTGTTCGTAATTGAGTATACTTATTGGGCTTTCGATAATAGATTGACCATCACGCATAATAGTAATGTCATCACATATATCAAAAATCTCTTCCATTCGGTGCGAAATATAAATAATACTTTTACCTTGAAAGCATAACTTACGAATGATTTCAAACAATCGCAAAACTTCTTTTTCTGTTAAAGCATCGGTTGGCTCATCCATGATAATGACTTTTGCATCGATAGATAATGCTTTGGCAATTTCTAGCAATTTTTGGTCACCTATACTTACACCTTGCGCCAGAGATTTGGCCTTTTGTTTCATATGTAGTGATTGCAACAAATCATCCACTTTTTTATACATTGCTTTCCAATTGATTTTAAAACGATGTTGCATTAACTCCTGTCCAAGTAATACATTCTCTGCAATCGTTAAATCTGGCAAGATGTGTGGCTCTTGATGGACCATAGCAATACCTGCTTTTTGTGCTTGACGAATGTGATTGAACTTTACTACTTGTCCTTCAAAGTAAATTACACCTTTATCTTTTTGGTAAATACCATTTAATACCTTCATCAAGGTTGATTTACCTGCGCCATTTTCACCTAAAAGCCCCATGACTTTGCCTTTATAAACGTTTAAGCTTGCGCCATCTAATGCCTTTGTTCCTGGAAAATTTTTATGAATATCTTCAAGCTTGAGTACATATTCTCTGGTGTTTTGAGCGTCATTTCTCACCATTTTCTCCATTTTAAAACTACTCAACAGATGACATATCAACAAAGGGTAAACCATACCATAAATCAAGCTTTTGCTTTAGCTTCTCTAATCCTGTTCCCGTATGCGCAGAAAAGAGTTGAAAGCTTATGTTTTCACCTGCTTTGACTTGTTTTAAGTAGTCACCCAATAAGCGTTCAGCTTTGGCTTTTTCACTGTTTTTAAGTTTATCTACTTTAGTTAGTAGAATATGTAAATTTAGCTGATACACTACTGCTGATTCCACCATCATACAATCAAAGTTTTTAATTGGGTGACGCGCATCAACAAGTAGCACAATACCTTTTAAACATTGACGCATAGTTAAATATTGCTCTAGCGTTTTTTGCCAATTTGCCTTAGTTTTCTCTGATACTTTGGCATAACCATAACCAGGCAAATCCACAAGTCTTCTGTGCTCGTCTAGACTAAAAAGATTAATCAATTGTGTGCGCCCTGGCGTTTTACTCACGCGCGCGAGTTTATTGTGCTCTGTCAAAGTATTTAAAGCACTTGATTTGCCGGCATTTGAGCGTCCAGCAAAGGCAACTTCAATTCCATAATCATGAGGTAATTGACTAACAAGAGAAGCACCCATCAAATACTTTACATTACGATAATTCATTATTTTTATCTATTTGTAAATTGGTTTTTAGATGTGATAAAAGTTTTCTACACGCGGTATCAATCATCAAATACACTTGATCAAATCCGTGATGATAATAAGGATCAGGTACATCTTTAAGATTTAAATGTGGGGCATAGTCCAATAATTTTGTAACCTTTCCCATGTCATGTGTTTTTTTAGCAATAACTGCCATATCCATAACATTTTGCTCATCCATCGCAACAATATAATCATAATAATCAAAGTCACAAGCAACAAGTTGTCTTGAACGTAAATCCGAGATATCACAATCATATTTTAACGCTGTTGCAACGCTTCTAGGATCAGAAACACTCCCTTTATGCCAAATATCTGAATGTGTTCCCGCAGATTCTATTTCAAAATAGGCTTCTAAATTTTCTGCTTGCACTAATTGTCTAAATATGCCATGTGCCGTGGGTGAGCGGCAGATATTGCCCATACACACGAACAAAATGCTAACTGTTTTGATCATTTTTTACTCAATTAAACTGGCCTTTGATTGAAGCCTCTGTAAATAAGTTGCGATTAGTTTATTATATTTTGGCTTAATGTTCACAGCATTATTGTGATTTTCTGTGAGTGTATGTAACGCTTTTTCACACGTAAGCAATTGACTTTCATATAAAAAGCGTACCGAGTTTGTTTTTCTTAAGTCACAAGGATGTCGCACACCACCTGTATTGAACCATTGATTAAGTTTTGCAATGTCGGTTCCAGCAATAATGCTAAGCTTGCTAATTGCACGTGTAATTGCGACATAGAAAAGTCTACGTTCTCTCTCAATTTCCTCTTGAGTTGGTTGTTCACTGACGTTACCAAAGAAGCTTTGTTCTGTCATATCGCACAATATTACATGCTGCCATTGTAAACCCTTTGCCTTATGGATAGATGAAATCACTAATCCACTATTGCTATTTGAGTCTTTTAACGACTTTTCTTTCAAGTTTAAAAGCTGTTGTATAAATTGTGCAAGAGTCTTTTGATCATCCGATGCAAAACTCAACCAAGCATCTGCCACATCACTATCCATATATACCGGATTAACTGTAGTTTTTTTGGTCAAGAAACTTTTAAGATCTAAAAGTGTATATAATCCATTGATAACTGTCTTTGCTTTATCCGTTGGACGCCAATTTAACATTGTGCGCCATACAAACATTCTTTCTTCAATGTGTTTTTGTTGATAAAAAGGCAAAGTATACATTTTATTAAATGCTGAAAATACTTCTTCAGGTTTAGTTGGCTGCTCACAAAGCAGTGCTGCTAGACTATGTAATTGATTTGCTGTTAAATACAAACTTGGATAGCTTAACATTGTACATATTATATTTTGGCACGTGGCTTTATCTAGAATCAATAAGTACTTTGCTTGTTCTGTGAGTTGTAAATATCCTAAAATTGTCTCGGTTATTGACAGTTTAAATACACTTTTTCCACCTAAGATTTGATAAGTCATACCTACTTGCAAACAGGCTAACTCAAATAATATAGACGAGCTATATTTCCTCACTAAAACAACGACATCTTGCAACAAATATAGCTGATTATCTAAATCCTGTTGAACCGCTTCAATCACAGATGTTAACTGCTTTTTACTGATAATATTGACGTCCGTTTTCTTTTGCGCAGTTAGTGCTGAAAAGCATATTTTTTGTGAACGCACATCGTTATATTGAATCACTTGATTTGCCATCATTGACAACAAATGCCCATAGCGAAAAGTCTGTGATAAACTATAACGTTTAAGTGGCTGAAAATCCAAAGCAAAACCTTTTGACATATAATATGGTTTTGAGCCACGCCATTCATAAATAGTTTGATCTACATCTCCCATTACCATTACCGATTTAGCATTTGCAGCAACAAGCTTTAACAAATATTGCTGCACTTCATTAATATCTTGATATTCATCGACTATCACATAATGATAACGATTGCCAAAGCGTTCAGCTAAAACTTTATTTTTGTATAAAATTTGCATCGGCTCATAGAGTAAGTCATCAAATGTTCGCCACTTATAGTGATAACGAAGTTGTTCATAAAACTGAAAAAATACCTCAACTTTACTGTACTCACTCTTATTGATTAGTTTAAGCGCATCTGATAATAGTAAGTTTGATTTAATCATTGCAACGTATTGACTAAAGGTATCAATAAGTTCTGTTGTAATCTCTTCTTTGTATGCCATTAATCTGTGCGTTTTCTGTAAAGCCTCTTTTGTCAGTTTTTCTAATAGGTAGTCTGCATTGATAAGGGTTGCAGGTTCAAGCAAGCCTTTTTTCTCCATAAAACCAATCGTTTTATACCCTAAAGCATGAAAGGTTTTAATGTCAATTCGTTGACGCATATCAAACTCAAGTAAGCTTAACCTCTTTTGAAAATCATTGCATGCTGATTTATTAAACATTAACACTAATATCTCATGAGGATTTACATTATTTTCTAATAGGTGCTCAATGCGTGCAATTAACGTCTGTGTTTTACCACTACCTGCCACAGCTGCAATCAAAGCATGACTATCAAGGTCATGTCTAATAACCTCCCATTGTTCAGCTGTATAATTCAATTTACCTTTCATTTACTTTTTGCTGAGCATTTTTATTAACATTCACTACAAAACTTTAAACGCAGAATTGCAATTAACAGTTTTAAATATTGCCAAGCAACTCCTAAACTCCTCTTTTGATTGCATTGTAACGAAAATATCACCAATCACATAGCACTTGCTTGTCTTTTTAACTTATACTAAACTGTTACGCTTTAAACTTAAGTAACTTTACGATCACTTCAACAATGGAAGCAAAAAAAATTCTTGATTTAACTATAAATGCCTTAGAAGACATTAAAGCAGAAAACATCAACGTCATGAACGTTACCCATTTGACCGAATTGATGAATTACGTTGTTGTTTGTACAGCTAATTCGGGTACACATGCTAAAGCTTTAGCCAGTCATTTAGAGATGATGGCTAAAAAACATAACATTAAGATTCTAGGGGTTGAAGGAGAGGCAAAAAGCGACTGGATTTTAATCGACTTAGCAGATATTGTCGTTCACGTTATGCGCGAAGAGACGAGAAATTTCTATCAACTTGAGAAACTATGGGATATTAAACCCAACTCATCAAAAGCAAGTTAAGCAGTCGATAATAAAATTTTCATCTCATCAGGAGAAACAAAACTTGCTAAATGTTTAGTTGATTTACGAATTTCAGTAATCGACAAACTCACCTGACATAAACGCTCAAAAAAATGAGCGCTCGACTTGCAGCCTCTTGCAGTTGCAAGCTTAACGATATAACGCAATCGTTCTGCTATTTTTTTATCTTTTGGCTGGGTTTGATTAAAGGATTTCAAACAGTTGACTACCCAATCAAATGTCAGTAAAAATTTTCCGCTAACCATAATAACAAGACTCCTATCTTGTGATTTTCATCATAAACTATTTTACAAACTTCCTGATTTTTAAATTTTGCACACTTTTAGCACAAAAATCACAAAACAGTTCGTACTCAAGCATTTGAATTCACCATCTAAAGAATGACAGCTAGATAGGGTTTTTTCAAGTTTAGATAGCAAAATTTTAAATCTGACAAGTATATACGATGCTATACTTAGTCTTCAATCACGCGAGTCTCATCACTATGTTCTTTACATAAAGCAACGTAAGACTTTGTGGTGATTAAAATATAGAAAACAGCTGAAATAATAGCAACAAACCAAATATGTGGCACAATATACAATAGCCATAAGTATGCAATAAACGGAATAATAAATAATAGCAATTTTTGCACACCCACTTTTCGTTGCACAACAGCATAGATCGCCAACAATATTGTTAATGACAAATTAACCATTAACAAGTCACCCGCTGGAATCGTCAGCATAATGAGTCCTAACAGAATAAACACCACCAAACCTGCCCAACGCGTTTTAGGTGCAATAGCACCCATGCTAATTGGTGCTGCCATATAGCCAATAACGTGATAACCAGTTACAATCACCATTAAAGCCGCCCAACTTTCAGCATTAAACAACACAATAGCTGCTAAAATCCAATTAATCATCATTGACCGCTTGGAGAAATTATAGATCGGATCAAGTTTTGCAATCCAACGTGGCATTTGCCCTTCAGCTGACATTGCATAAAGCATACGAGATGATGCACCCAAATAAGTGTAACCAGTGCCAGAGGGACTCACTACACTATCTGCTAACAACAACAACGCTAAGAAATTTAATCCCAATAGCATTGCAAGATTTAATAATGGCGATGAAAAATTCATTCCTTGCCAACCACCATTTTTAACCAATAAATCATGGGGAACCGCTGTCATAAAGGCATATTGCAGGCCCATATAAACAATTAAAATAATAAATACCGATAGTATAATTGATAAAGGGACATTACGTTTGGGATTTTTAATTTCACTTGCAAAGGATACACTAATCTGAAAACCATTGAATGAGTAAATTAAGCCAGCACTAATGATAGCTACCACTGCACTACTAAAGCCATAATCACCATTTGTCGTCAAATCAAAGTTGTTTACAGCGCCTGTGTGATCAAAGCCTGCAATTAAAAATACTGTAATTACAAAAAGAGGTATAAATATTTTAAACACCGTAATAATATTGTTGACACGTGCTAAAAGCTTAATCCCATAAAAATTCACAACTAAATATAAAAATAAAATGCCTAATGCTAGAAACTTACCACCGTACGTTAAAGCATGATTTTGCATTAACACCTCAGAACCAATAGCAGCAGATAGATATTGAGTCGTTGCTTGTGCTTCTGTTGCAATGACTACCATAACTCCAAACCAGTTTGCAAAGGCAAACGGCATCCCAAAAATACCATTGTGTGACAATGCACTTGATCGGGTTGTTGCCCCTCTTACAGGATAAACAGATACAACTTTAGACAAGCAAAGTCCAACAAATAATACTAAAATAGCCGCTAATATCCACGCAACAAATGCCCAATTTCCCGCAATTCTCGCTGTTAATTGAGCACTAAAAAGCCAACCTGAACCAACCATACACGTTGCACTTAATAACGTTGCACTTACAAGTGAAACGCCCGATTTTTTGGGTATATATCCTGTACTCATTGTTCTGCCCTTTATTTGTTCACATAAACTGAGTTGAAATTAAAGCGTTATTTTGCCTAAGCCATCCCGTACAGCGTGAGAATATAACGTTATTTTTAGCTTCTGTAAATATATAACAATATTCAACATTAAAACAAACATTTACAGTTAATATAATTTTTGCAGCAAGTACCAGGTCAAACAATTTGCCCTGCCGCCCAACCAGAAGCCCATGCCCATTGAAAGTTATATCCACCTAACCAGCCCGTCACATCTATCACCTCTCCGATAAAATACAACCCTTTAACTTTTTTACTCTCAAAAGTTTTGGATGATAGCTCATCACAATGCACACCGCCTTTGGTGACTTCTGCTGTTCGATAGCCCTCTGTACTACATGGTCTAATTTGCCAGTTTTGCAATATATTTGCTACCTCTAGCAGATTGTTTGTTGCAAGCTCTGCAATGTTACTGTTTAGCATAGTTTCATTTAAAAACACATTGAGTAAACGCTTAGGTAGCAGTTCTTCCAATAAAGTTTTGAGCTTAATTGAACCATTTTTATGTTGCCCTTGCACAAGATATGCTGCCAACTCAGGAGCATCTGGAACAAGATTAATATGCAAAATGTCTCCTAACTGCCAAAAAGAAGAAATTTGCAACATCGCAGGACCACTTAAACCCCTATGGGTAAAAAGTATATTCTCACGAAAAGACTGATTACGACATTCTACTTCTACAAACACTGAAATACCTGAAAGTGTGGCATAACGTTTTTTATCTTTTTCTGATAAAACAAAAGGTACTAAAGCAGCTGATGTAGGTAATACTCTTATTCCAAAGTCTTTAGCGATTTGATAACCCAACCCCGTTGCCCCCATAGTGGGAATTGATAAGCCACCTGTTGCGATAACAAGTGACTCTACAATATACCCTTGTGCTGATGTTTTGATTTTAAATCGCTCAGTAAGTTTTTTTTCATTTGATTTTAATTCCTCAATTGCATCTATTTCAGTGTTGAGCTCTATCTCAACTGCATATTTTTTACATTCAGAAAGCAAAATCTCAATAATTTCTGAAGACTTACCGTTACAAAATAACTGCCCCAATGTTTTTTCATGATATTGCAACTGGTACTTGTCAACAAGTGCAACAAAATCCCACTGTGTATAGCGATTAAGCGCAGATTTACAAAAATGCGGATTTTGTGATAAAAAACGTGCAGGTTCAACATAGTAATTGGTGAAATTACAACGCCCGCCACCTGACATTAAAATTTTTTTACCAACCTTATTGGCATGATCAATCACAATGACCTTGCGCCCACGCTTTGCTGCTTCAATTGCACACATTAAGCCCGAGGCTCCTGCCCCAATCACTAAGACATCTTTTTTCATAAATTAGGAGAAATACTTATCTTTGATAAGGTCGGTAAATATATCATAGAAAAACAATGAGTTAGAAAAAATATGAAAATCAAATAAGTTTTTTAAGTTCGCTATGACTATAGGAAAGAAAATTTCATATTTAACATGTTTTTATTTTAAAGCCTTAAGTTTATCAACTAAACCAAGGCGTCACACTTTGGGCCATATTCCTCATATTTTTTCCCTAGTAGATTGTTAGTGAATTTTTTAAAATTTTTAACAAACATCGCCGCTAACTTCTGATATTGCACATCGTAAGCCTCTTTGTCTTTCCAAGTGTTACGTGGATTTAAAATATTACTATCAACATCATGCAAAGCTTGTGGAATCTCAAAGTCAAAAACCACATCTTTTTTTAGTGGTGCATGATCAATCGATCCATCCAATATAGCATCAATAATTGCACGCATATCTTTAATTGAAATACGATGCCCCTTGCCATAACCACCACCAGTCCAACCTGTATTTACAAGGTATGCACTCGCACCATGCACGAGCATTTTTTTGCCCAAAATCTCAGCATATCGAGTTGGGTGCAACAATAAAAATGGCTGACCAAAACACGATGAGAAAACTGCTGTTGGTTCTTTGACACCTAGCTCAGTTCCCGCTACTTTTGCTGTATAACCTGATAAAAACTGGTACATCGCTTGCTCAATTGAAAGCTTAGATACAGGTGGTAACACACCATAAGCATCACAGGTTAAGAAAATAATTTTAGTTGGATGTCTTGCTTTTGAAACAGGTTTAACAATATTATTGATATGGTAAATCGGATACGATACACGTGTGTTTTCTGTCTTGACACTTGAAGAAAAATCAATTGTTTTATCTATATTTAATACAACATTTTCCAACAACGCATCACGACGAATGGCGTGATAAATATCAGGCTCATTCTCCTTAGATAGATTAATGGTTTTGGCATAACAACCACCCTCAAGGTTAAAAATGCCATCGTCATCCCAACCGTGTTCATCATCACCTATGAGTTTACGCTTTGGATCTGCTGATAGTGTTGTCTTACCTGTTCCTGATAAACCAAAGAATAAAGCTGAATCGCCTTTATCACCAACATTAGCAGAGCAATGGAAAGAGCCAATCCCCTGGAGTGGCAAAAAGTAATTCATCATTGAAAAAATACCTTTTTTGATCTCACCACCATACCATGTACCACCAATTAAAGTCATACGTTCAGTAATATTGAAAGCAACAAACGTTTCAGAATTCAAACCCCACTTTTCATAATCTTCACATTTTGTCTTACACGCATTCAAAATCGTCCAATCTGGCTGAAACGCTTTAAGCTCTTCTTCTGTTGGGCGAATAAACATATTTTTAAAAAAATGCGCCATCCATGCTACTTCTGTGACCAAACGGACAGCAAGCCTTGTCGCTGAATTGGCACCACAAAAACCATCCATTACATAGAGTTTTTTATCATTTAATTGCTTCGTTGCAAGTGTTTTTAAATGTTCCCAACTTTTGGCAGATAAAGGTTTATTATCTGAGCCATCTTTTGCCCACCATACATTTTCTTTTGCTTCTGGAGTCTCAACAATAAATTTATCTTTTGGTGAGCGCCCTGTGTATTCACCAGTATCAACAGTCACTGCACCTGTTGAAGTTTCTATCCCTTTCTCATACCCGTGAGTAGTCTTAGATGTCTCGTGTCTATACAAATCTTGATAACTAAGATTGTAAAAAATTTCTTTAGTTTCATTAATTTGATACTTTTTTAACTGATCAAGCAACATGTTTGTAGATTCTCCATTGGTTCTAGCACAAATATAATAATATGCTTAAGCAGTATGAACAACCTAATATAGCTAACTTTATTGAATTTTTATTTCCTTTATCGTTGTGACTATTGAGCTCGCTATTAAAGCACTTTACAATGTGGTGTTAAAAACAAAACGCGAGTGCTTTATGGCTGACATTGCACATAAGACTAACTTTATACGCAATATTATTGATGAAGACATTAAACATAATAAAAACAAGGGTAAAGTCGTTACCCGTTTTCCACCTGAGCCTAATGGTTACCTACATATAGGACATGCAAAATCCATTTGCTTGAATTTTGGCTTAGCGCAAGCTTATCAGCGCGGACCTTGTCATCTGCGCTTTGATGACACTAACCCTGCTAACGAAGAAGCTGAATTTGTACATGCCATCCAAGAAGATGTAAAATGGCTAGGATTTGATTGGCACGACAAGTTATTTTATGCCTCTGATTACTTTGAAACGCTTTACGAGTTAGCTCTTAAACTCATTAAAAATGGAGATGCTTATGTCTGTGACTTAAGTGCTGATGAAGTCAAAAGCTATCGAGGTACGCTCACTGAAAAAGGTGTAGACAGTCCTTATCGCACTCGATCTATTGAAGAAAATTTACAAAAATTTCAAAAAATGCGTAATGGTGAGTTCAATGAAGGCAGCTGTACTTTGCGTGCAAAAATAGATATGACTTCAGGGAATATTAATATGCGCGATCCTACACTCTATCGGATCAAAAAAGTTACTCATCCTCATACTGAAGAGCTTTGGTGTATTTACCCAATGTACGACTTTGCTCACGCCGCATCAGATGCTCTTGAAAGTATCACTCATTCATTGTGCACACTTGAATTTCAAGATCATCGCCCACTTTATGACTGGATAGTTGAAAAATGTGGCTTCACATGTAAGCCTCAGCAAATTGAGTTTTCACGCTTAAATCTAAACTACACGATCACCAGTAAACGAAAACTTAAATACCTCGTTGAGAATCAGCTTGTCCATGGTTGGGATGACCCAAGGATGCCTACTATTTGTGGGCTTCGCAGAAGAGGCGTCACGCCTTCTGCCATTCGTAGATTAGTTGAACTTGTTGGCATTTCTAAGCAAGACTCCCTCACCGATTTTAGTCTTTTTGAAGAGGTGATTCGAGATGATTTAAATCAAATTACCCCAAGGCGAAACGTTGTTTTGTATCCCCTACTCGTTGAAATTGATAACCTAAATCATGAACTCCTTAACGTTCCTAATCATCCACAGAATCCCGATTTTGGACGTAGAGATATCAGTATTTCAAATCAAATTTATATTGAACAAAATGACTTTATGGATGTTTTAGAAAAAGGTCATAAACGACTCAGCTTAAATGGACGTGCTCGTTTATTAAACGCCTATGTTATTGAATGTTATGGGCTAGAGAGAGATGATAAAGGAAACATCACCAAACTAAAATGCTACTATCTTCCTGAAACGCTAGGTGGACAGAAACCTACCGATGGCAAAAAACCTGAATGCATAGTACATTGGGTAGATGCAAACAACTGTATCAATGCTGAAATAAGACAATATGATCGTTTGTTTAACTGTGAAAATCCTGGTGGACTGGATAACTTAGAAGATGGACTAAACCCAAGTTCTTTAAATACCATTAAAAATGCTAAACTTGAAAAATCCTTATCCGACGTGGCGCCTGAAACACGCTTTCAGTTTAATCGTTTAGGTTACTTCTGTGCTGATCGTTATGATCATAACGATCAGCATCTGATCTTTAATCAAATTGTTAGCTTAAAAGATACGTGGTCAAAATAACAGATGTATACACTTATAGTCAGACCCAAGTTTATTTTGAGATTCCAAAAATAATCCTTAAGTCCATAGTGATTAGCGATCAATACGATAACTACGATTTTTTGGACAAAATAAATCACCAATGAGCTGGAGCGTCTAGTCACTCTTGATAAAATAGATGTCAATGGTGAGGTGGTAGAAACCATAGATGAAAATGTGGTAAAAGCCCTTATCACCTACCTGAAAGACAAGTTACCCCTGTCTGTCACGGTTAATCAAGCTACAAAAAATTGACTCTGTACCAGAAACTGAACTTGAATAAACATCTATTTTCGTGCATTATTTAGCGCCGTGTTCCGATAGTTTAACGGATAGAACAAGCCCCTCCTAAGGGCTAAATGCAGGTTCGATTCCTGCTCGGGACACCATAAAAGCAAAATAAAGTCATAAAAAATAGAAAATTATGATAGCGTTTACTAAGTTATCATCGATTGAGATTTAGTTCCTTTATGTTTTGAGATTGGAGAAACACAACCGAACAACTCTTTACAACAAAGCATTACAGCGATACTGGAATTTTAAGATACCATCTGTATTTGAGGTAAAGTGAATGTAAGGAAACCTTAGATGATTAAAAGTGTTGTTCTAAAGTATCTTCAAGCGACACTTTTTTATTTAGTTTATTTACTATCAGTTTGCACGTTATGGACCTCATTGGGATATGCTGGTGGGGATAGTGGTAATACCTGTGCTAATAAACCTTTCTTTAGTCAACAATGCACTGATGAGGATGCTTTGAAGATCAGCTATCAGTTTACTGAAGCTGAACTGCCTCAATTGATCACTAATGAAGTCAATGGCTTAGTCACCTCGTTTGAGTATGACAATCACAACAGACTGTTAAACATAAGCACCGTAAACGCTGCTGATAAAAGCAATACAAGACAATGGCGTTATACGTATCTGAATGATCAGCATTTTATTCCCGCTACGGTTCAAGCGCCTTACAACAGCAGTGATACTGTGATGAGATATCAATATGATAAACACGGTTATTTGCACAAAATAACCAATGAA
>NZ_QLIR01000010.1 GCF_003428155.1 Fastidiosibacter lacustris | reverse complement strand
AACACCAATAGCAACTTTTACTGATGGGAAAACGCACTGGCAAGAGAAGGTTGAATTGCTCAACCATATCTGACAAAAATCGCGTTTGAAAAATAGGCAACTGTCAGGTCAAGTCTAAACTTATACACCTTAGCGAAGTATTATGCTGACTTGCTCTGTGATGGTGAAGAATTAAATGATTCCTTATTTGAAGGACCAAGATTTTCGTTTACCTTACCGTTTCGTAAAGTTGAAGACGATGGTAAAGGCACCAAGTTTCAACCAGTACTAATTAAATGATGGTTCATTTATTGACTTTATCATCAGTTTTTGCGTGAAGATCAATTGATGGTGTAAAGGATGAGGTATGCTAGGAATACTTTGATTTTTTGTGTTTTAGTCATTACTAGATTTCTCAAACTCAGCCACAAATTTCTCAGCAGCATCAATCCTCGCCTTACACACCTGATAGCTTTTAGACGCAGCTTCAAGCATAGGCGCAAGCTCATCGATGATGTTCGGGTTAGTTGCTAACGTTAAGTTTTATACTTTGAAATTCCTTTCTATTTATAGATCACGATATTACACTATTGCTATTTGTTGATAGCAATAGAGTTACGTATGAAATTATTAGATTTTGAAGTTGGCTTAAATAAGCCTTTTTTCCTTATTGCAGGTCCTTGTGTGATTGAGTCTGAAACACTGGCACTTGAGACGGCAGGTTATCTAAAAGAACTTACAGTAAAACTTAATATCCCATTTATTTATAAGTCGTCGTTTGATAAGGCTAATCGTTCATCTATAAGCAGCTTTCGAGGGCTTGGCATTGAGAAAGGTTTAGCAATTTTAGAAAAAGTTAAAAAGGAAATACAGGTTCCTGTATTGACAGATGTCCATGAAGATACGCCTTTAGATGAAGTATTAGCTGTTGTTGATGTGTTACAAACACCAGCATTTTTATGTCGTCAGACAAACTTTATTGTTCGTGTATGTGAACAAGGTTTGCCTGTCAATATTAAGAAAGGACAATTTCTAGCACCCTGGGATATGAAACAGGTGATGGAAAAAGCTAAAACAACAGGCAACAAACAACTGATGGTCTGTGAGCGAGGAGTGAGTTTTGGTTATAACAATTTAGTTTCTGATATGCGCTCATTGGCAGTTATGCGTGAAACAAGATCTCCCGTTGTATATGATGCAACGCATTCTGTGCAATTACCTGGAGGGCAGGGGAGCTCATCAGGGGGGCAGCGTGAGTTCGTACCCGTTTTAGCAAGAGCAGCAGTTGCCGCCGGAATTTCTGGTATATTTATGGAAACCCATCCCAATCCAGAAAAGGCGTTAAGCGATGGTCCAAATGCTTGGCCAATTCAGAAGATGAAACCATTATTAATGCAGTTAAAACAAATTGATGAAGCGGTAAAGTCACAAGTGTTGCTTGAGGATACTTTATAAAATAAAGGAAGTATTTGAACAATAAAACTGAACATAAGTATTGTTTGATAAGGTCTAAAGTCCACCCTTAAAACTTGTATCATCTTACTTTATTAAAATTAAGGAAGAAAAATGAAAGTTGCGTTTATTATCGACCCTTTACATACATTTAATATTAAAAAAGATACTGCGTATATGATGATGTTATCTGTTGCTAGAAAGGATTGGCAACAATATGTTTTTGAGCTTAATGACATTTTCGTTGAGGATGGTGTTGCCTATGGGATAGGTTATGAGTTAATGCTGACGGGTTCTAAAGAGCATAATAAGTGGTATCAACTTATACCTGGTGATAAGATGAGATTAGGTGAGTTTGATGTGATTTTTATGCGTAAAGACCCACCTTTTAACATGGAGTTTATTTATGCCACTTATATTTTGGAATTAGCAGAAAAACAAGGTGCTTTGGTTGTTAATAAGCCACGAACTTTACGTGATGCTAATGAAAAATTTTCAATTAACAACTATCCTCAGCTTTCACCCAAGACAATGGTTAGTCGTAGCTTTAAGCATATAAAAACCTTTATTGAAAAATATAAAGATGTGGTAGTGAAGCCTTTAGATGGTATGGGCGGAGAATCGATATTTCGTATTCAACCGAACGATTCAAACAAAAATGTTATTTTAGAAACCATCACTCAATATGAATCTAAGTTTATCATGGTGCAGCAATATCAACCTGCGATTAAAGATGGAGATAAGCGAATTCTCATCGTTGATGGTGAGCCTTTAGAATATTTAGTGGCACGTATTCCAAGTGGTGAAGATAGTCGTGGTAATTTAGCACGCGGTGCCTCTACTTCAATTCGAAAGATTAATGCCGAAGAGTATGAAATTGCACATATCGTTGGTCGTGATTTACAAGCGAATGGTGTATTATTTGCAGGTATTGATGTCATCGGTAACACCTTGACTGAAATCAATATCACGAGTCCAACAATGACCCAACAGATTTATAATGAAACTGGTGTTAATGCTACTGACATATTGATGGATGTGGTTGAAGATAGAATAATTAATAGGAAATCAAAGAAATAAAAATGATGAACTCACAAAATTTATTTGATCAAGCTCAAAAAGTCATACCAGGGGGAGTGAATTCTCCTGTGCGTGCTTTTAAAGGAGTGGGTGGCATACCACGGTTTATTGCAAAAGCAAAAGGTGCTTATGTATATGACGTCGAGGGTAATCAATATATTGATTATGTTGGTTCATGGGGACCAATGATTTTAGGGCATGCTGACGATGATGTCATCAAAGCGGTACAACAACAAGTCGAGTTTGGCTTAAGTTATGGTGCTCCATGTGAGTTGGAAGTAAAGCTAGCGCAGAAAATTTGTGGGTTGATTGAAAGCATTGATATGGTACGCTTTGTAAGCTCAGGCACTGAAGCTACAATGAGTGCTGTACGCTTGGCGCGTGGTTTTACTAAGCGCGATAGACTTATTAAGTTTGCAGGTTGTTATCATGGTCATGCTGATCAATTTTTAGTAGCAGCAGGCTCTGGCGCACTAACGTTTGGTGTACCAAACTCACCAGGAGTACCTAAAAACACGGTCAAAGACACACTTACAGCGTCTTTTAATGATATTAAGAGTGTTGAAGCGTTATTTGAAAAATACCCTAACGAAATTGCTTGTATCATTTTGGAGCCCATTGCAGGAAACATGAATTTAATTGAACCTGACCCCTTATTTCTAAGTCAATTACGTAAGCTTTGTGATCAAAATCAAGCTTTACTGATATTTGATGAGGTAATGACAGGTTTTAGAGTAGCCTTAACAGGTGCACAAGGGTTGTATGGGATAACACCGGATTTGACAACTTTTGGCAAAATTATAGGTGGCGGTATGCCTGTTGGTGCATTTGGTGGTAAAAAAGAAATTATGCAGATGGTGGCGCCTTCTGGTGCCGTTTATCAAGCAGGTACTTTATCAGGTAATCCTGTGGCAATGATAGCAGGTTTAATTACCCTAACTAAAATTAGCCAGCCTGGATTTTATGAATGCTTAACAGAAAAAACAAAGACTTTAGTGCAAGGTCTAAATCGTATTGCACAGGTACATAAGTTCCCATTTATGGCAAAGTCAATTGGCAGTATGTTTGGGCTTTTCTTCACAAAAGCTAAAGATATGCGTACTTTTGATGAAGTAAAAACTTGTAGTCTTGAAACATTTAGTCGCTTTTTTCATTTTATGTTAGAGCATGGAGTGTATTTTGCGCCTTCTGCATTTGAAGCTGGTTTTATCTCAAGTGTACATAGCGATAGAGATATAGAGAAAACGTTGAGTCTATTTACACGTTTTATTGGTAGTGTTTGATATGTTTAGCAATGGTAGAGTGGTATTCGCGATACTGCACGTGTTTTAAAAGTTAACACTAAAAAAGTAAAACTATTCTATATCTGCGAGATTTCCTTTTTGTTCTAGCCAATTTTTGCGATCAAGCGCACGCTTTTTAGATAGCATTTCATCTAACTCTTCTATATCAAAGCTTTCATCATCTGACAACGTTAACTGGACTAAACGTCGAGTATCTATAGCCATTGTTGATTCTCTTAATTGTATAGGATTCATCTCCCCAAGTCCTTTAAAGCGAAGAACATTCGGCTTTAGTGATTTTTTATTTTGTGCAACTTTATGTAAAATAATATTTTTCTCTGCCTCATCTAAAGCATAATAAACATCTTTTCCTACATCGATTCTAAAGAGTGGAGGCATGGCAACATAAACATGCCCTTGGGCTACTAACGGCTTAAAATGCTTTAAAAATAATGCACAAAGCAAGGTTGCAATATGTAGACCATCCGAATCAGCATCAGCTAAAATACAAATTTTACCATAACGTAAGCCCTCTAAATTATCACTTCCTGGATCAACACCAACTGCAACCGAAATATCATGAATTTCTTGTGACGACAATACTTCTGATGAGTCAATTTCCCATGAGTTTAAAATCTTGCCACGTAATGGCATTATTGCTTGAAATTCTCTGTCACGCGCTTGCCTTGCTGACCCTCCTGCTGAATCACCCTCTACTAAAAAAAGCTCTGTATATTGTGTATCTTGACCGACACAGTCTGTTAACTTTCCTGGTAATTGCGGACCTTGAGTTATTTTTTTACGTACTACTTTTTTTTCTGCTTTTAGACGCTTTTGAGCACGTGAAATAATTGTTTCTGCAATTTGATTTGCAATTTCAATATTTTGATTTAACCATAAACTAAATGCATCTTTGACATGTATTGAAATAAAACTAACACAATCACGTGAAGACAATCTCTCCTTTGTCTGACCTGAAAACTGTGGTTCAGGCATTTTAATTGATAATACATAACTTAAGCCCACAAATACATCATCAGGTATAATTTTAACACCACGTGGCAAAATATTATGCAACTCACAATACTCACGCATCGCATCTAATAAACCGCTTCTTAACCCATTGACATGTGTTCCACCCAAAGGCGTGGGAATTAAGTTAACATAGCTTTCTGTTATAAGGTTGTCCGCTTCTTGAGACCAACACAGTGCCCAATCAACAACATATTGACCATCAGTAAATGAACCTGAAAATGGCACTTGCGGTAAAATCTCAAATTCTTCTACCTTCTCCTGTAAATAGGCTAACAAACCTCCTTCATATTGCCATGTGACTTGCTCATTTTGTTCATCGTTTTGATAATCAACAACTAATCCAGGACATAAAACAGCCTTTGCTTTTAGAAGATTTTTTAGTTTACGTACAATATACTTAGGACTATCAAAATACTTAGGATCAGGCCAAAAGCGCACGATAGTCCCAGTATTTTTCTTGCCCACTTCACCTATTACTGTTAAATCCTGAACCTTGTCTCCATTTTCAAATACAATAAAATAACGCTTACCATCACGCTTTATTTGTACTTCAACTCGTAAACTTAACGCATTTACAACCGACACTCCCACACCATGCAAGCCACCCGAATATAAGTAATTTTCTCTTGAAAACTTACCGCCAGCATGTAAGCGTGTCATGATAAGCTCAACCCCAGAAACTCCTTCTTCAGAATGAATATCAACAGGCATACCACGTCCGTTATCCTCTACCTCAAAACTACCATCTATGTACACATGTATTGAGATTTTACTTGCATATCCTGCTAGCGCTTCATCAACACTATTATCAATCACTTCCTGTGCGATATGATTTGGTGTTTGCGTATCAGTATACATGCCAGGGCGGCGTTTAACAGGATCTAACCCAGATAAAACCTCTATTGATTGAGCAGTATATTGCATCATAAGCTAAATAAATCTTTATTGTTTTAATTTTGATGTTTATTTTGGCATAAAATACAGTAAGCTTAAATCTAAATGATAGCTTTAACCTGCGTAAGTTTGAATTGACTATGAATATTCGAGATCTTGAGTATATTGTTGCAATAGCTAAATATAAAAATTTTAACAAAGCAGCACAGATTTGTTTTGTCAGTCAACCTGCACTTAGTATGCAAGTTAAAAAATTAGAGGAAGAGTTAGGTGTAGCAATCTTTGAACGTTTTCAAAAAAGTATTTTTGTTACACCTATAGGTGAGGAGATCATTGCAAAAGCACAAGGGTTATTAACCTTGGCACAAGATATTAAACGTGCGGCTAATTTGTATAACAAAGAGGAAGCTAAGCTTTTTAAAGTTGGTTTATTTCCGACATTAGCACAATATTTACTACCAGGATTGATTCGTATAAGTCAACAAGAAAAAAGCACAGTCAACATCTATCCAATCGAGGAAAAGACAGACACTTTAATTCAGATGCTACAAAATGGTCAAATTGATGCTGCATTTATTGCTAAAACATCCTTACCACAAGGTATGGATTTTATTCCTTTATTTAAAGACAAATTTAAACTTGCTGTCTACGATGGTCACCCCCTTAGCAAGCAAAAAAAAGTTGATATTACAAAACTTAATGACGAAGCCATGCTTTTTCTAGAAAAAGGTCATTGTCTACGCGATCAAATATTAGCACTAGATTTAAATCCCGCTCAAAGCATACAGTGTAATGCAACTGGTTTAGAAACTCTTCGTCAAATGGTAATTGCTAAACTTGGCATTACAATCATTCCTGAAATTGCAACAGTTTTTAGTCCATATAAAGGTATTCACTATATCGATTTTATAGAACCCATCCCTTATAGAGAAATTGGTCTTATTTATCGTAAAAGTTCGGTTATTAATCACTGGATTAAACCATTGCAACAGATAGTGAAGAAAACCTTGGTAAGTTTAACTTCTCATTGATTTTCAAACCCGCTATAATTCGCTCTAGATTCCAATTCAATACCACTTTACAACTTAGGAAGGTTATGTCGAACTTAAGTCATTTTATTTCACAAAATATACTTTTATGTCTTGTTTTTATCTTTGCGATCCTGGTTTATATTGTTTTTGAACTTCGTCAAACTAAATATCAACGTTTTAGTCTCTCTGCTCAAGATGCTATTAAGCTTAATAATCGTGAAAAAGGTATTTTCTTAGATATTCGTGATGGTAAAGATTACAATCAAGGTCATATTATTGGTGCCATAAACAGTGCAATTGCCAATCTTAAATCAAGCACTAAGTTTTTGAATAAATATAAAAGTTTACCTATTGTTATTTATTGTGACACAGGTACTCGTAGCACTGTCGTTTATAAAATGCTCAAAAAAGATGGGTTTGATAAAGTCTACGTTTTAAAAGGTGGCTTTAAGCAATGGTTGAATAATAATCTCCCAATTGATAAAAAAGAGGATGAACATGAAGTTGCTAGCAAACTAAGCAAAGCAAAAAAAATAGGAGCAAGTTGATGATTGAAATTTATACCAAACCAACTTGCCCTTATTGCATTGATGCTAAAGCGTTACTAACGCAAAAACGCGTTGACTTTATAGAATATGACATAAACGCTCGACCTGAGCTTCGTCATAAAATGATTGATCGTGCATCTGGACGTACAACCGTACCACAAATATTTATCAATAATCAACATATTGGTGGTTGTGATGATTTATATGCACTAGAACGTCAACATAAACTTGATGCGCTTTTGAGTAATATTAATTAACCACAAATTAAGGAAAAGAAATGACTACTGAGACACCTAACACTGAGATTCAATTTCAAATTCAAAAAATTTACACAAAGGATGTATCTTTTGAGATTCCTAAAGGTGCTAATGCTTTCAAACAAGAATGGAAACCTGAACTAACTGTTTCACTTAATACTAAAGTTAACAATTTACCAGAAGATAACATGTATGAAGTGGTGCTTACAGTTGAAGCAGAGGTAAAATCTGGCACAACTGATGCTTTTTCAGCTGAAGTACAACAAGCTGGTATTTTTGTAATCGCCAATATGGAAGATAAGCAACTTGATCATGCCCAATACGCATTTTGTCCAAATATCCTGTATCCTTATGCACGTGAAGTCATTTCTGATTTAGTCGCAAAAGGAGGGTTCCCGCAACTTTGTTTAGCGCCCGTTAACTTTGATACAATTTATCAGCAAAAAGTGGAAAAACAAAAAGAAACATCCAATTAATTGGCAATCATCCTTGATTTAATTTAAATCCTGAAAATATACTTTTGCATTACGACTTTCAACTGATGCCGCTTTAAAGTGATTATACTGCACATTTTTAGTCATTGTTGAATTTGCCACAAAATCGTTATTTTCTGCCCATACAATATTACCGCTTAAAAATATGGCCATAACGATAAGTGATAGTAGTTTTTTCATAATAATCTCCTTTTAGGTTCAACACACTTTATCTGTTTTTGAGTCTAGCGCAGATCATTTAAATTAGTATACTATCAATAAAAAATAATAAAAAAAACGTAATTTCCCTATGTTGATTAATCCGTTAGCTTATACTTTGTAAGCATAAAGCGAATGATTTGGTAGTGATCATCGATTAAACAATCAGACATTTTCTCAATTACTTTAGTAAGCTTTATCCATTTTGCCGATTTTGCATCGTCTTGAGCTTGCAATTTTGGTAAAGAGTCGGTTTGTAATATAAATAAGCCTAAGTGAGTAATCACTCTACCTTTTAATGAACGTTCAGGATAATCAAATACCTCTTGTGCAATAAGTTTTTGACTAAATTCATAACTTTTGATGTCTATACTGGTTTCTTCTTCAAGCTCGCGTAACATCCCATCCACTATACGTTCATCCTGATCCAAAAAACCACCAGGGAACGCCCATAGATTTCTCCCAGGTACAAGCTTGCGTTGAATGAGCAACACATGCTTATTGCACAGCACCATCGCATCAGTTGTCACAAAAATAGGTTTATATGGCGCATCTTGCCATGCATGTTGATAACTCTGTATGTAATCAAATTCATCACAAAGGTCTTGGTATAGAGGTGTTTGTATATATTGACGCAAAGCTTCACGTGTACCATCTAATGCTAAATTATTGACTAAATAAGTCTCATCTAAATTATGTTTACCAAAGAATTTCATCCGAAAATCAGTTGCATTAAATCCATTAAAATTGTTTACATTAATATAATACCACTTAGGAAAACATTTAAGGTAATAGCTACTGACATCTTTTTCATGGCCTACAATTGCAATACTTTCAGTTGCTCTTACATGATTATATACTGAGGATGTCACTTCATTTTTCCAACCATTTTCATCATAAAACCAGTCACTCACTGGTACAATGGTAATACGTGATATATCAATACCCACAGCAATAAGATCTGATAAGATCATTTTTCTACGTAATTCATAAGAGAATGGATTTTTAATACTTGGCGCTCTAAATGCGGAACCAACAACAATAATAAGTTTTTGTGCAATTTTAAGTGCATATTGTATGTTATGCAAATGACCTATATGAAAAGGTTGAAAGCGCCCAATAAACACAGCACACGAATATTGCATTATGCTGCCCCTTTCTCTATTGTTGAGTATTCTATATCACTTGTTGGCTCAGGTTGTGGCGCTAATACATAGTCATAAACTTCAATGACTTTTTGCACACCTGGTACATTTGTAGCAATTGCTGATGCACGAGCACCTTCAGCTTTTGTAACCACACCCAATATATAGACAACACCTTTTTCTGTTACCACTTTAAACTTTAAGCTGTTAACACCGCTTGAAATCAATGCTGAAATTACTTTTGAGGTGATCCAGCTATCAGAAAGATAACCACCAATACCAACCGTCTCCCCGATAGTTAGTTGGTTATAAACTACCTTCACACCAGGAATCTTAGCCATTCTATTAGCAAGCTCAGCTTTCAAACTTTCTGTCAAGACCTGACCAATCAGCAATAAAATATGATTAAACACAACTGGTTCAACGTTTGAATTCCCTGTAAGCTCAGGGTAATCATTTAATAATGAGATCGCTTTAAATTGAATGCTCTTATCTGATACATTCGTTTTGCTATCTACGCTACTACCTACTACATTCGCACCTACAATTGCAGCCCCCGCCCCTGCAATAATAACAGGTGCACATGCACTAAGCATGTTCATTAAAATACTTAAGCTAGCTACATTAACTATTAACTTTTTCACTTTGCTTAGGTTGCTTACTTCTTTTAGCTTGTTGACTGCTTTTATTTTCATTCATAAATTCCTGAAATACCGTAAGTGTATCTTCTACTGCTTCACAACCGATAGATAATCTTAACAACCATGGTGAAACTTGTAAGCGAATTTGTTGCAATTTATGTGTCTCTTTATGTGACATGGTAGCTGGATGGCTTAATGAACTATGTACAGCACCAAAGCTTACCGTTTTGGGAAAATATGCTTTAAGCTTTTCATACAAATGATCAAATTGAACTTGGTCGTGGCATTCAACGCCAATCAAGCCACCTAAAGTAATACTGTTATTAATAAGCCAAGTGGCATATTTTTGACTTTCATCACCACAATAATAAATTGCTTTAAATAAACCTGTATTTTTTAAATATTGATAAATTACTTGAGTATTATAATGAATCTTATCCATGCGTAAATGAATTGTTTTTAAGCTTCTAGATAATAACCAAGACTGGAAAGGATCCAAAGCATAGCCTGTCTGGCGAATAATTTTTACGACTTTATCTGTGTATTTTTGACTGGTAGCCAATACACCTGAAGTCATATCTGCATGCCCCACTAAATACTTGGTTGAAGATTGTATAGCAATGTCTGCACCAAAGTTAAGCGGCATAAATCCATAAGAAGACATCAACGAATTGTCTACGACTAAACAAATGTTATATCGATTAGTAATATGCGCAATATCAGAAATAGGTGTAACTCTCTGTAAAGGATTAGAAACCGTTTCGCATAAGACCATTTTGGTGTGTTCGTTAATATTTTTTTCTAAGGATTCTGGATTTTGTAAATCCAATTGCTTTACCTTAATTCCGCGTGTTAGGCACATCTCTTCGAGAATAAATGAAATTCCTGCATAAAAATCACAACCTACAATGATCTCATCCCCTACTTTAAGTAAACCTAAGGTCACATTAAGTGCAGATAATCCACTACTCAAGGCAAAAGCACCATCTGCTTCATCTAAAATCGCCAGTTGTGCTTCCAGATAGCGACGAGTTGGATTTTGGATACGAGAATATTCAAATGTATCTGTATTATGTTGATTAAAAGTGCTAACTTGATAAATAGGCATGCTCATAGCTTGATAAGCATCGTTATTTTCAAGGTGTAGTAAACGCGTTATTCTATTCATCTTTTTTTTGCTACTTACAATAATTAGTTGTTGTTATATCAATAAGAAAAGGGTCATAATATCTAAACTTACCTTATTTTAAACTTAACCCCACACGTTGGCGCTCAACATCAACAAAAATCACTTTAACTCCTGATAATTGCTCATTTAAGCTTACGATTTCTGTAGGATGATTAACACGCTTTTGGCTTAATTCAGAAATGTGGATCATCCCATCATTTTTTAAACCAATATCCACAAAAACCCCAAAGTCTGTGATATTGCGTACTACACCTGATACAGATGTCCCAACTTGTAAATTTTCAATCGTCAGTACATTCGCACTAAAGCTCACAGCTGGTAGTTCATTACGAGGATCAAATCCTGGCTTTTTAAGTTCTTTAATAATATCCTTTAAAGTCTCTTCGCCAATATTATATCGCTTAGCAAAACTTACAATGTTTATTTGCTCAAACTTCCCATTTGATATCTCTTTAAGAACCGCTGTTGCAACACTATAATTTTCAGGATGAACACCAGTGTTATCTAATATGTTTTTGGCATTTGGGATACGCATAAAACCTGAACATTGTTCAAATGTTTTGTCGCCCAATCCTTTGATTTTTTTTAATTCTTCAACACTTGTAAAAGCACCATATTTATTACGATAACTGACAATTTCTTTTGCCAAACGTGTATTTATACCTGATACATACGACAATAAAACATAAGAGGCCGTATTCAGATTGACACCCACATTATTTACCACGGCTTCAGTGATATCATGTAACTTTTGTGCTAATTTTTTTTGATCAACATCGTGCTGATATTGACCAATACCTAAGGACTTAGGGTCAATCTTAACAAGTGTTGCCATTGGGTTTTGTAAACGTTGAGCAATAGAAATAGCACCCCTGATTGTTACATCTAAATCTGGATATTCCTCTTCTGCAAGCTTTGAAGCTGAATAAACTGAAGCACCTGCTTCTGATACCACTGTATAACGAAGTCCCACTTTTAGCGCTTTATTATACTGAGCAAAAAAGTCTTGTAATTCTCTTGAAGCTGTCCCATTACCTATCGCAACGGTATCAATTTTATATTTATTGACTAATTTAGTAACAACAGCATTTGCCTCTTGAACCTTATTAAAAGGTGCCACAGGATAAATAACTGCATGATCAAGATACATTCCTTCTTGGTTAATCACCGCAAGCTTAGCGCCTGTTTTAAAACCAGGATCAACACCTAAAATCGCTTGTGATTGAACAGCTGGAGTCATTAATAACTGAGCTAAATTTCCAGCAAAAACATTCATCGCTGAACTTTCGGCTTTTTCTTTTAAATCATTTATGATCTCGCGCTCAATAGCAGGATACAACAAACGCTTATAACCATCATAATAGGCATCAAGCAAAATTGAAGATACACCAGCTGCATTTTTAGGTAGTTTATGACGCTCCATATTTTCTTTGTAACGTTCATGATCAATTTCAATCTTAAGGCTTAATTCTTTTTCAGTAACGCCTCTAAAAATCGCCAATAATCTATGAGCTGGAATCTTATTAATATTTGACTGATATTGATCAAATTGGAAAAAGTTACCATTCTTATCACAGCTTCTTGTTATTTTAATCTGCATTTGACCAAATTGTGACACTTGATCGCGAACAAAGGCACGTTCTTTAGGATTATCCGCATAGTATTCTGCTGCAATATCCATAGCACCTTGAATAGCTTCTTCAACAGTAGTCACTTTTTCTTTTACAAACCGTGCCGCTTGCTCATAAAAATCATCAATACTATCATAAGCTTTCATAAGTCGGTCAGCTAATGCTTGTAGCCCTTTATCAATAGCTAGCTGAGCGCGAGTATTACGCTTTTGCTTAAAAGGTTGGTAAATATCTTCAAGATCAGTCAAGGTTTGCGCATTGTGTAATACAGTTTGTAACTCATTATTGTAAAGTTCACGCTCTTGTAAAATATTGATAATTTCTTCTCTACGCACATCGAGTTTTTGTAAATATTGATATTGCGCATAAAAATCACGAAGCTGGGCATCCGTTATACCATCGGTTGCTTCTTTGCGATAACGTGCAATAAACGGAATCGTTGCACCTTCATCAAGAAGCTTAATAATATTATTAACTGCACTTAAGCTCAGTGCACCCTTTTGAGTCAGCAGTTGTAAGTTCATAACCTAAAGAATAAACACCATCAAATCAATGGTGGTTATCTTCAATGATTTTATGTCTAAAGTCCACTGATTTACTTGGTTTATTGCTTATGCTGTTGGTTTTTGTACAATATAACCAACGCCTCGTAACGTTTTTATATATTTATTCTGAATTTTCTTACGTACATTATGAATATGTACTTCTAGGGTATTAGAATCTACTTCTTCATCCCAACCATATAATTTTTCAAGCAACTTCGTTTTAGAAACCACCTTTCCTGTATTTTCTAACAAGCATTCAAGTAACGCAAATTCTCTTCTTGAAAGTTTTACAAACTCACCGCTTACTGTTACAGTTTGTGCTGCAGGATCAAGCTCTAACTCTTCAAACTTAATTTTAGGATCGCTCCGTCCAGCTGAACGACGTACCAATGCACGCATTCTTGCTAAAAGCTCTGATAAATCAAAGGGTTTTGTTAAATAATCATCAGCGCCTGAATCTAATCCACGCACACGATCATCGATTGCATCACGCGCGGTTAATAGTAAAACTGGAACTGAGTTTCCCTTAGCACGTATGCTTTTTACAATCGAAATGCCATCTTTAAAAGGTAAGCCAATATCCATAACAACTGCATCATACGGTTCAGTATCTAATGCCATTTCTGCCATTTTCCCATCTTGCATCAAATCTACAGCGTAGTTATGCTGCTTTAAGCCTTCAACTATTCCTTCACCTAACATAATATCGTCTTCTACAACTAAAATTCGCATCATTTTTCCTACTGATAGGTTTTTGATAATCGTAAGATGGTAACACTAAAGGTGCTAAATAATGATTATTTTATACAAATTTAAATGCTTACTTTGCGTACAAGTTTTAAGTATAGAAGATCGAATATCCAGTTATAAACAAAAGCATAGATTAAAAAGAAAGCCACAAAAGCAATATCAATTAAAAACGCTTGCAAAAGTGTCATATCTAACCAAAATGCAACAAGTGGAATGGTGACAATAAAAAGACCTAATTCAAACAATAATACATGTATACATCTTGTTATCACGCTACGGTTAAACCTATCCTTGCCAAGTCGCACTTCCCAAACGTCAAACACCCAGTTATAAATAAAGTTCCAAAACATAGCAATAAGCGAAGTGAATATGCCTAAAGCACCTATTTCTATTATTCCCTTATCTAATATAAAAGCAGCTAAAGGTGCGAAAATAACAATAGCAAATATTTCAAAGCCAATCATATGAATGACACGTGTTGCTAAACTGAAACCTTTAACTTGCATTATTTATCCTTATTTTGCATTATCGACATTTGTTAGAACTCATACTAGCATACTCCATCTTAAGAGAAAAACGTATTAAATATGCGCCTATATGTATGATTATCGCTAAATACTTACATAACAAAAAGTTATTTTCTATTGTACAAATAAAAACGCTGATCTAAACTAATAATCATATTAAAACTGCCTCAAATAAAAGGAAGTCACGATTATGAAATCATGCAGTTTATTTATCTCCTTGTTTATGTTGCTTAGTTTTTCTTATGGCATAACCCCTTTTCAACAACTTACCGATGCCGGCGAACAAAGCACATATGCCTCTGTTTTCCCAATTAACAAAGCTTCTCTTTCTAGTCCAATGACAGGGACTATTCAAAAAATTTATTTTCGACCAGGAGATGTCTTTAAAAAAGGAGAGGTACTTTTACAATTTGATTGTGAAGAAATTGACCTCAAAATGCTACGTGCTCGCGCTGAGCTTGAGGCGGCTGATGCTTTATTACAAAGTACAACTGAACTTATGCGTCTAAACTCAGCCAGTAAAATGGATTTGGCAAAAGCAAAAAGTCAGTCTGAGATTGCTAAAGCCGACCTCGATATCATTTTATTCCAGCAACGTCAATGCCAAATTATTGCACCTTATAACGGTGAAGTCGTTCATCAATCCGCTCAAGAAAATGAAATGGTTAAAACAGATGATCCATTGCTTGAAATCGTTGATAATCGAGAGCTTGAAGTCAAAATGTACATACCGTCTTCATGGTTAAGCAAAATTCATATTGGGACGAACTTTAGTTTAATGTTAGAGGAGCTACCTAATATAAAACTTACTGGTCAAGTTATTAAAATTGTTAGTCAAATAGATCCAGCAAGCCAATCAATTTTAGTTTATGGCAAACTTGTTAAAAATGATGAATCATCCACTCTCAACACGGATATGCTTTTCTCAGGTATGAGTGGAATTGCTCATTTTAAAATAAATAAAGTGACTGATAGAAAAGAGGGTTAAAAATGAAAGATGTATTAGCTAATTTACTCTCTTTACAACAAGAAATGCGTGAAATCCACACTTTAAATGAACTTGCTTTTTTTATCGCGCACCAAACCAAACTTGTTGCTGAATATCAACGTGCTATTGTGTGGAGTTCTTGGCAAAATAAAAACATAAAAATTTTGAGTGTCTCAGGTATCACCCAACTCAACGGTACCAGTCCTTATCAAATTTCAGCTAATCAATTTATTAGCAAAATTATTACCCATTATGATCAAAGTAAAGATCTACTGATTCTAAATATTGATGATGTAGCAGAAGCTGTTGCAACAAGATGGCTTGAACCACTTGCAAAGTATGCTCATATCTATTTCTTTCGCAACCTTAATAAAGATATTATTGGTGGGGTCATTCTATTAAACCCAGATATGTTAAATGAAAATGAACTAAAACAATTCGATTGGATTTCTCTTTCATACAATCAAGCATGGTCACACTTAAGCAAACCAAATGGCTTGTTGGGCAGAATTAAATATTACTTCAAAAGCAAACGAAGACGCCTTGTTTGGTTGTTCATTGTTATCATTCTGAGTGCTATGTTCATTCGTGTACCACAAAGCGTTTTAGCACCTGCTTCTATTATTGCCAAGGATCCTGCAATTATTACTGTACCAATGGAAGGCGTAATTGAAAATATTGCTGTCATGCCTGAGCAATATGTGCGTAGAGGCGAAATTTTGTTTGATATGGATAAGCGTGATTTAGTCAATGCTAATGAGCTTGCTCAAAAAGAACTTGCCACTGCAACAGCAAAATACAAAACAGCTGTTCAAAGTAGTTACCAGGACATAGAAAAACGTGCTGAAATTCAAGTTTTACAAGCTCAAATGCAAGAAAAAGCATTAGAGGTTAATTATACGCGTCATTTGATTGAAGAATCTTATGTAAGAAGCACAATAGATGGTATCGCTATTATTGACACTCCCAATCAATGGATTGGTAAACCAGTTGTCACGGGTGAAAACGTTATGCAAGTTGCTATTCCTAATCAAATCGAAATCGAAATTTGGTTACCTGTATCTGATGCAATTAACTTTCAAAAGGGTGATAAAGTTAAGCTATTTTTAAATGCTGATCCACTTAACCCTGTTTATGGCATAATTGAATATTCAAGTTTCGAAGCTACTATTACACCTTCTCAAGTGCTTGCTTATCAAGTCATTGCTTACCTTGATTCCAATCAATCACTTCCTAAAATTGGTAGTCAAGGAACCGCCAAGTTGATGGGGGAAAATGTAAGTTTATTCTATTACTTATTTAGAAAACCGATCACAACGCTAAGACAATTCTTTGGGTGGTAACACTATGCAAATGCAAAATATGACAGAACTACCAGAAATACTTCCACCCCTTCGCTTAGGAGTTACCTTAGAGAAAGGAGGTATGGATTTTAATAACAGCCCAACTTGGATTGTTCAAGACACATTAAATAATCGCTTTTTTCATTTAGGTTGGAAAGAACATGAAATTTTACACTATTGGCAAAGCGTCCCACCTGCTGAGTTTATTAAAGATATAAAAAGTAAATCCTTAGCACAAATTTCTGAAGAAGATTTAAGTCAAATGCTTAAGTTTTTATCACAAAACTGCCTAATTGAGCAAAACTACCCCATATTAAAAAGTATCAATAAAATTCAATCTCTTAAAAAGAGTAACTGGTTTTTATGGCTTGTTAAAAATTATTTATTCTTTCGAGTTCCACTTGTTAAACCTAATAAGTTTTTAGATAGAATCTATCCTTATTTTCGCTTTATGCTTGGTAAAACGTTTGCTTTTATCATGACATTTCTTGGAATATTTGCACTTATCTTTACTTTGCGCGAATGGGATCAGTTTACCAATACTTTTTTTGCTTTATTTTCAATTGAATATATTTTACTTTATGCCATTGCGTTAATTTTTGCCAAAAGCTGCCATGAACTAGGTCATGCTTTAATGTGTAAAAAATTTGCTCTTAACGTGCCTGTAATGGGAGTTGCCTTTCTTGTTATGTTCCCTATGCTTTACACTGACACAGGGGAAAGCTGGAAAGTCAACGACCCGAAAGAACGTATTACGATTGCACTAGCTGGCGTTATTACAGAAACTTATATAGCTATTTTTGCTTTGTGGGCATGGCTTCTATTTCCAGAAGGCGCACTTAAAAGTATCTGTTTCTTTCTTGCAACATATAGCTTAATGACAACCTATTTGATCAATATCAGTCCTTTTTTAAGGTTTGATGGCTATCATGTTCTATCTGATATTTTGAGTATGCGAAACCTTCAAACCAGAAGTTTTGCTCTAACAAGATGGAAAATCAGAGAAATACTCTTTGGACTAAATGCACCGATGCCAGAATATTTTAATATCTCTAGGCAACACATCCTCATCACTTATGCAATTCTAAATTGGATTTATCGTTTTTTTCTATTTTTTGGTATTGCTTTAATGGTTTATCACCTATTTTTTAAAGCACTAGGGATTATCCTTTTTGCAATTGAAATCATTTATTTTATCTTACATCCTATTTATCGTGAATTAAAGGTTTGGTGGACCATTAAAAGCAGAATTAAACTTAATAAGCATACTATTATTTTAACTTCTATCCTATTGTTACTCATATTGATTTTTTTCACCCCTTGGCAAAGCCAAATTTCCTTACCTGCTACCATGTCATATCAAACACAAACCCTCTACACTGAGATAGGTGCAAAAGTCGTCAATATATACGTTAAAAAAGGACAAACAATCAAGAAAGGTGAGCTTTTAGCAGTTCTAGAATCTGATAAGTTAAATTTTAAAATTGTACAAACTAAACAAAAGCTTATACAACTTAAGTGGCAACAACGTAATATCGTCCATTTTCAAACTCAGCTTGAACAACAACAAGTTCTTATGACTCAAATCAGTCAAACTCAAACAGAGCTTAATCAATTACAAAAAGAACAGGAAAAATTGTACTTTTATGCACCATTCGATGGGGTTGTAGAGTCATTATCTGAAGATTTACAAATTGGAGCATGGCTAAAAGCCAAACAAGCACTAATGATGCTTGTCAATAAAGATCAAATTCAACTTCATGCTTATATCGATACCAAAAAATACGATAAACTCACCAATAATCAAAGCGGATATTTCGTACCTGAAAACATCGATTTTACTAAAACTCCTGTGATTATTACGCAAATCATAAGCTCCCATGCAAGTCTATTACTGTCACAAAATCAAAATAAGGCTAACCTTAGCTATATTCATAAAGCAGTTCCTCTTAGCACATATCACGCTTCAATCTTTGGTGGTAGCATTGCAGTAAAGCCTGACAATGAAGGAAAACTGACTCCTCAGGAAAGCATTTTCCTTTTATTATTAAAGCCAACGGCTTCACCTCAATATAATTTGTCCCACGTCATTCGAGGTAAAGTCTTTATTAATATTGCAAGAAAGTCTTTAGCTGCAAGTTTATGGCAACAAATCCTTATTTTATGGGTCAAAGAAAGTGGGTTTTAAGAGAATCACCACGATGGGATTAGTCTTATTTTATCTCGTTCTCTAGTTTTCTTGCTCAATAAAAACAGGTTGTCTATACGTTAAAATTCAAGTGCTTTTAATTGAATAGGGGCGTACTTAAAAACGTGTCTGAGTGCGAGTAAAGGATTGGACAGGGCGGCAGATACGTTATTGTTTAAATGACTTTTTTTACAATAACCAATTTCCACAGCAAGTTCATTTCTGATTTGATAGTTTGTACATTTTATAAAATATGTGACAAATACGTTACAACTATAAATTATAACACAGTCATATGTTAAGCTACTCTGTACACGAAGACAGAGCTCCCTCATTAAAAAAACCAAAGATTATAAGCAGGAAACCTCTTTGCCGTCATAGATATAAGTTAAATAAGAATCAAGTGTATAACCTTGAGAACGCACAGCCTTAATCGGTGAGCTTGAGTTGTGTCCTTGAGTCAGTTTATTACGTAAACGATGAACGTGGATATTAACATCACGTATCATGCTTTCTTTTATGTTAAGGTTCAAATATTTGGCAATTTCTTCGCGCATAAAAGTTTTGCTTGGATCAGAAAGTAATAACTTAAGCAGAGCACCTTCTTTATCAGTTAAGTAAATTTCATCTTGATCTGGATGGGTTACCAAAGATTTACGCGGATAGTAAGCCCATTTACCAAATTGAATTTGCATATAATCATTAATGTTAAGCTCATCAATTTTGACAGAACCAGTGATTGCATAAGGTGTATGATGTGTATTGCGGTCACGGAGTTTTGATTTAATGCGTGCCATAAGTATATGCTGATTATAAGGAGTTTCAATATAGTCATCAGCTCCTGCTTCAAAGCATAAAACAACTTCTGTAGCATCTGTTATTTTTGAAACAAAAATAATAGCCATATTAGGATTGCGTTCACGAATGTTTTTGCAAACTTCGATACCATACATATCTGGTAATAAGACGTCCAATATAACAAGTTTAATATTTTTGTGAGTGCTCAAGATTTCTAGGGCATTAGCGCCCGATGAGCATGCTATTGTTTGGAACAAATAACGTTGAAGTAAATTTTCTAGCGCTATTATATCATCTTGATTTGTACTAACTAATAAAATAACATTGTCTTCTTTCATTTTTCTCTCTCATCACCGTTTATTAATGGTTCTCCCAAAAAATCACAAAGCAATTTCATAAATGCTTAATGATCACTTTAAAGCCGATTATATTTAAAAAGTTGCAGTATTTCCATGCTAAAAACATATTTATCATAAAAAATGGTAATTAATTCTATATTTTAGCTTTAATGAAATTAATAAGTCGATGTTTTCTTATTTTGGCAATCCATTTTGTAGCCTTTAAAATTAGGATGAAATTAAAGCGTTTAAATTTTATTTAAAAATTAAAGATAGAATTAATAAGCAATACAGTTATTACCTCGAAAGGTTGTATTGACAATTTTTTTTGTTTTGTTATCAAATACAATCCACGTTGTACAGGATAAGGAATAGGTTTGACCTCCAATAATCGCACCAGGTGTTGAAATTATGGTTGTATTATTTCCATTTTGAACAGTTGTAATATTTGTTGGCATTTGGTTAAGAGGGGTACTGACAATTTGTTTGTCACTATAGACATAAGCTGTCTTATTATCCTCAAGTTTAAGTGTATTATTTGGATAACCCCACATGTGAACAAAATCATCAATAGACTGTTCATGCCATTGATCTAAAATGGCCCTGTATTTTGCAGTTGTAGCACAGCCTATAATAAGTAAAATCATACTGGCAACAAGAATACTTTTGATACTGAGTTTTATGTTTTGCCAGATCATTGTTTCTCCCTAGATAGTTGGTATGTCTTGTTTTTTTATGAAACCAAGTTTTTTCATGTAAATCGTTAACAGTGAAATTGCGGCTGGCGTTATACCTTGAATACGAGATGCTTCTCCTAAAGTGGATGGGCGTTGATTGTCTAGCTTTTGCCTGACTTCATTAGATAGACTTGAAACTTTTTGGTAGTCGAAATCTTTTGGAATATGTGCGTTTTCTAGTGCTTGCATTACTAGAATTTCTTCATTTTGTCTATCAATATAGCCTGCGTATTTAGCTGAAATTTCAATTTGCTCAATTGCTTGGGTGTGATCTATAAACTCACCTAACTCGGTAATATTAGTAAGACTTTGATAGTCAAGTTCAGGACGCTTTAATAAGTCAAATAAATTACTTTCTTTACTCATTGGCTTACCTAATAACACTTCTAGTTTTTCTGCTTTAGTACTCTTAGGCGAAATCCATACCGACTTTAAGCGTGCAGTTTCTACTTCAATTGTTTGTAACTTGGCTAAAAAATTACGCTTGTCTTCTTCACTTAATAAACCAAGCTCAATGGCTTTTAGACATAAACGTGCATCTGCATTATCCTCACGCAAAACCAAGCGATACTCGGCACGTGAAGTAAACATGCGATAAGGTTCTTGTGTCCCTTTTGTTATTAAATCATCAATTAGCACACCTATATAGGCATCATTTCTTTTTGGTGACCAGCTTGGTTTTTTTTGGACTTTTAATGCAGCATTTAATCCTGCGATTACGCCTTGAGCAGCAGCTTCTTCATAACCTGTTGTGCCATTAATTTGTCCTGCGAAAAATAAATTTTCAACACGTTTGGTTTCCAAACTTGGTAGGAGTCCACGAGGATCAAAAAAATCATATTCAATAGCATAACCTGGACGCGTGATATAAGCGTTCTCAAAGCCTTTAATACTTCGGATAAACTCAAGTTGCACATCAAATGGTAACGACGTTGACATTCCGTTTGGATAGAGCTCAATACTGTCTAAGCCTTCTGGCTCAACAAAGATTTGATGTCGATCTTTATCAGCAAAGCGCACCACCTTATCCTCAATAGAAGGGCAATAACGGGGTCCTATCCCATCGATCATTCCACCATACATTGCGGAGCGATCTAGGTTTTTAAGAATAATGTCATGCGTTTTAAGGTTAGTGTAGGTGATATGACAAGGCACCTGTATGGGGTGTTCATCACCTTTACTAAAAAATGAAAAATATGGAATAGGATCATCTCCAGCTTGAATCGCCATAACAGAAAAATCAACTGTGCGCTTATCAATTCTAGGAGGGGTGCCTGTTTTAAGACGCGCAACATTAAACGTTAAAGCACGCAATTTTTGTGCTAATGCGTTAGCTGGTTGGTCACCAGCGCGTCCACCTTGGTAATTATTAAATCCAATATGGATCTTTCCACCTAAAAACGTACCAACAGTTAGAATAACAGTTTTGGCTCGAAAGCTTAATCCCATTTGGGTAACAACACCTGTCACTTGATCATTTTCTATGATTAGGTCATCAACAGGTTGTTGGAAAATGGATAGGTTTTTTTGATTTTCAAGGATGTTGCGTATGGCTAACTTATAAAGTGTTCTATCAGCTTGAGCACGTGTTGCACGCACAGCAGGACCTTTACGGGCATTTAAGGTACGAAATTGAATACCAGATTTGTCAATTGCTTTAGCCATGATACCGCCTAAAGCATCGATTTCTTTGACAAGATGTCCTTTCCCAATGCCCCCAATTGCAGGATTACAGGACATTTGCCCTAGTGTTTCAATATTATGCGTTAGCAATAAAGTAGTTGCTCCCATACGAGCAGCAGCAGCAGCAGCTTCCGTTCCTGCATGTCCGCCACCAACGACGATGACATCAAAAGTGTGTGGATAAAACATCATAAGAATCTATTTTTCTTTCAATTTTGGTTGCTTGAAGTTTAAGCTATAAAGACATAAACGTTCATAAAATAATCTAGTGCACATCATATAAAAAAAGCAGAAGAAAGTCTATTAACTTTCCATTTTGGAATGCTCTATTATTGGAAGCTTGCTTATACCTAATGGTTAAAATGATTAATGGCACTTATAGAAAAACAGGTAACACCTGAAAGAGTTTTTCAATAGTGCGGATATGATCCATATCTGTGATGATCACAACCACATGATCACCTGATTTGATTACATAATGGTCATGGGCAATCAGGATATTATCCTCACGCACAATTCCACCAATAATAATCGACTTTGGTAAGTTCAGTTCATTAATAGCTTTGCCAACAATTGGTGAGCTATCTACTGTACCATGAACAACGATTTCCATTGCTTCAGCTTGACCGCCATAAAGTGAGTAAATATTGAGCATGTCTCCTTTACGCAAATAAGTTTGAATAACACCAATAGTGATGCGCTGGGGCGAGATGGCTCGATCAATCGTCTGTGTTTCATCAACCAATTCAGCATAACTTAGGCTATTGACTAATGCAATTGTGCTTTTAGCTCCCATTTTTTTTGCCAACATTGCAGACATAATATTTGCTTCATCATCATTGGTAACAGCACAAAACAAGTCAGTATCATCAATGCTTTCGGCATTTAAAAGTTCAGCGTCAGAAGCATCTCCTGCTAAAACGGTTGTATTATTTAAAGTCTCGGCAGCAAGATGGCATTTTTCATAATTGTTTTCAATAATTTTAACTAAATAATCATTTTCTAGTTTTTTTGCAAGTCCCATACCAATGTTTCCACCTCCTGCAATAAACAGCTTGCGGCAGGCAGTTTGGTGTGGTTGAAACTCACGCAAAATTGCAGGAATGTTAATACGTTCAGCAATGAAGAAAACGTCATCATACTTCTGTAATATAGTATCAGCTGAAATGAGAATATTCTGTTTTTTGCGATAAATGGCAACAATACGTGCGTCAATATCTGGCAGTTCTTGACGAAATTCTTTAATACTCATACCATGCAAAGGGGAGTCTTCAGAGATTTCACTACCTGCAAGTTGTATGCGCCCATTGGCAAAGTCAACGATCTGGAAGCTTCCAGGGTGTTCCACTAAACGTACTAAGCGTTGAGTAACGAGCTCAGAAGGATTGATGATCATATCTATAGGAATATTATCATTATTGAAAATTTGCGGATAACGTGCATAGTTTTTATTGCGAAGACGTGCGATTTTCGTTGGAATTTTAAATAAGCTATATGCAATTTGGCAAGCTACAATATTAACTTCATCATTATTGGTGACAGCAATAATCATATCTGCATCATTAGCACCTGCCTCTTCAAGGACGTTAGGATGAGAGGCAGAGCCGCATACGGTTTTAACATCAAAATGGTTTTGGATGTGGCGTAAGCGCTCAGGTCTATCATCAACCACACTGATATTGTGATCTTTTTGTAAGTTTTTTGCTAGAGAGCTTCCGACTTGTCCTGCACCTAAAATAATGATTTTCATTATTTGTCCTTTTTGACGTTTGATTGTGGAATTAACATAATTTCATTATCTACTTGTGGTTGACTTCTATGACTTTGCCATAGTATTTCGTTGTGATTATCCTTAAGGTTAAGAAAACGTGCAAGTACAAATAAATAATCCGATAGGCGGTTTAAAAATTGTAAAATCAATGGATTTGTAAATTTAGGTTCATTTCTACTAAGTGCAACATAACAACGCTCTACTCTTCTGGCAATAGTTCGTGCTTGATGACAAAGTGCAGAAGCCTTAGAGCCACCTGGTAGGATAAACTCTTTAAGTGGTGTGAGATGGCTGTTAAAGTTATCTATGTAGTGTTCAAGTATTGTTATATTCTCAGCCGCTAATTGGCTAAATTGAGGATGTGATAACTCACCACCAATATTAAAAAGCTGATGTTGAATGTTTTGTAATTGTATATTGATATCGTTGTGATGAGAGAAGGATACCACAACACCAATAGCGGCATTTAGTTCATCTAGTTGACCAATTACTTCAATAATAGGTGTACATTTATCAATCCGCTTATTATCTGATAAAGCGGTTTTTCCTTTGTCACCTGTTTTGGTATAGATTTTTGAAAGTCTGTAACCCATCTATATTTCTCTTAACATTTATTAAATCCAATTACATAAACTTCACGCGAGCGAGTCCGTGAAGCATCTGGTTTACGAATGACAACTTTTTGGTATTGTTGTTGGACGTTTTTGACAAACATTTCAAAACCCTCACCTTGAAAGACTTTAGCTAGAAAGTTACCTTTGGGTTTTAATACACTTTGTGCAAAATCTAATGCAAGTTCAACCAAATACATAGCATTAGCTTGATCGGTACTTCGATTACCACTCATATTAGGTGCCATATCTGAAACCACCCAATCGACAGTTTGCCCTTTAATTAAGTTCATAAGTTCTTCGTATGACTCATCTTGGGTGAAGTCTCCTTGAATAAACACTACATCTGGTAAAGGGTCCATTTCCAAAATATCAAGTGCAAATACTTTCCCTTTTTCACCGACAAAGCTTGTTAATACCTGTGACCAGCCTCCTGGTGCTGCACCTAGGTCAACAATTTGCATACCTAATTTAAAAAGTTTATCCTTTTCTTGTAATTCAATAAGTTTGTATGCTGCACGTGAGCGAAAACCTTCTTTTTTGGACTGGCTGACATAATAATCGTTATGATGTTCATCCAGCCAACGTTTACTACTTTTACTATGTTTATTTTTTGACATTATAACCATTATTAAGAAATAGTTGCTTATTCGTACGTTAGTATATACTGATACGTTTGACATGAATAGCTGAAATACTCCAATCAAAGTAAAGCGTATATAGTTTAAGCAAAGGGTTGAGCGGTATCAAAAATTAAAGCAAAATAAATGGCAAATACAGTTAATAGTACCACGCCGTTAAATACACTTGTTCTCCTTGAGGTAAAAGTGATAAGGCTAATAAAAAAAGTTAACATTAAGATAACGATGGATGTACTATTTAAACCTAATATAAGTGGGTGCCCTAGAATTAAATTTATGACAATTACAGATGGCACAGTTAAGCAAATAGTTGCAACAGCTGAACCCATACACAGGTTAATCGAGCGTTGTAGTTGATTCTTGTAGGCAGCTTGAATGGCACTGACACCTTCTGGTGTCAACACTAAAAGAGCGATGATAAAACCACCAAGTTTACTAGGGAGACCTGCTTCTTGAATGCTATATTCTAAAAAAGTTCCAAGATTTTTAGATAGTGCAATCATCACAATAAGACCGATCAAAAGTAAAGTAACGTGATAACATACCGATCTCATCGAGCTATGCTGCTCACCTTGTTGACTTTTATGATCAAGCGAAAATTGAAAATAATCACTGTGAGTAATCGTTTGCATCACCAAAAAATTAGCGTACAAAATAACACATACCACAATGACAATAATGGATTGACTTAAATTGAAGGTGCCTGCATCTGTAGCAACAGTATAATTGGGTAAAATTAGACAAATGCTAAGCAGTAAAATTAATAAAGATATATAGATACTTGCACCTTCAATATTATACATTTGAGTGTTGTGTTTGATTCCTCCAGTTAGTAGACTTAAGCCTGCAAACCCATTGACGGCAATCATGATAACAGCAAACATCGTATCCCTTGCAAGTGTAGAATCTCCTTTTCCTATGAGCATCATTGTAATAATAAGCGCTACTTCAATTGAGATGACCGAAAGCGTCAGAATAATCGTTCCATAAGGCTCACCAAATTTATGAGCAAGTCGATCAGCATGTTTAACGACGTTAAATGCACAAATTAGCATTACACAAAATATAGTAAACGTTGTAACTGCAGTTACAAAGTGACTAATATTTTGTGGATTGAACGTTGTAAAAATAAAATTGATCAAAATAAAAAGAATAATCGGTAGCACAACTCCGTATTCAGCTTTGATAAAAGCAGATATTTTTTGCATTATTTTCTCTTCTTATTCAGTTTATTCAGTTATTTTCAATATGAATGGATAAGGCATGGATTTGATCTTTCATCAGATCTCCTAAACAAGTGTAGATTTCCTGGTGTGCTTTAATGGTGCTAAGTGTAACAAATTTTAGGCTAGCTATCCGTAGTTTAAAATGAAATTTTCCGCTTTGAAAGTGTTTGTGTTTTTGGTGTTTGTGCGTTTCATCAATCAGTTCAAGTATAGAAGGGTCAAATGCTTTGGTAAGTCTGTCGATGATGAGCTTTTGTAAGTTAGAATTAGTGTTCATCAATTGATAATTTTAGTTGGAGTAATAATAGCATCCATTGTAATATCCCAAGAATTCATTGCAACACTATCATGCTGTTGTTCATCAAATGCAATACCAATAAATTGAACATTATTGAATTTTTTACAGTAGCGTAGTGTTGTGTCATAAAAACCGCCACCCATTCCAATACGTTGTTTGTGTTTATTAAAGCCAACCAAAGGAATAATAATAATATCAAGTTCCCAAGGTGCAAGTATGTTGTTAGCATAAAAAATAGGCTCTAATAGTTGATATTTATTTCTTGCATATTTTTGTGTATCCACACTAAACCATAAGTGACGAGTATGAAACGAGTGAAGGATAGGGTAGTAAAGTAGGTTATTTTTAGCCTTAAGCCTCTGATTAATATAATAAGGCGAAATCTCTTCGTCTGTGGCAAAATAGCTTGCGATGTTTTTGTTTGTAAGCTTTGGGAAGTATATTTCAAACTGCTTGGCAAGCGCTAATGCCAAGTGATTTTTTTGTATACTTGGAATAGATTTTCTGATCTGACGTAACACTTTACGGATAGAAGTTTGCATGTGCTTAAATAAAGATAAGTTATATATATTGTCATTATTGAATTTTAAATAGAATTAGTCGACAGTATAGCCTGCTAAATTAAACTTTATTCTCTTTAGTTTTAAAAGAAGTGCTAAATCGTAAACTAGTAAGGTAATTTATTTTTCATTGTATACAGAGGTTTTTTATATCAAATGATTGCTGCTATAAATCAAATTGTTAAAATGAACTTTCACATCTAACTAAGAGACTAGTACATGTCTGATAAAAAAGTTACAATAAAGACATTACAATATAAGCAAGACGTTTACGTTAGTAGATGTGGATATGGTGATGCAATTTTACAAGAAATGACACTTATGGGGCAGATATGCAAAGTTATCGAATAAGTGGTGCAAAAATTGTCACTAAATCTGAAATCATTGAAGGTGAGCTCGTTGTTGAGTATGGTAAAATCGTATCATTCGGGGAAATAAATACACGATTTAAATATTTACCAAAAGTTAATTACCATGCAAGTGATATAATCATGCCAGGTTTTATCGATATCCATATTCATGGCTCAAATGGTTGTGATGTAATGGATGCTGAAATAGAAGCACTTAAAGTCATAAGTTCATCACTTTATCGTCAAGGTGTGACAAGTTTTTTGGCAACTACGATGACACAAACTGAAGAAGCTATTGAAAATGCGTTATCGAATGTAGCTGATTTTGGTTATCAATATTCACATGAGCACCACTTTGCTAATGTTCTGGGGGTGCATTTAGAAGGACCATTTATCTCAGCTTTAAAAATTGGAGCACAAAATCCCGTATATTTACAACAAGCCTCATTAGAAAAATTAAATCATTGGCAAAACTTATCACGAAATGCGATTCGTAAGGTTACACTCGCACCTGAAGTTGAAGGTGCCAACAACATTATTGACTGGTGTAACACACATGGTGTGATTGCTTCAATTGGACATACTAATTGTAGTGTTGCATGTGCGCTTGATGCTATTGACAAAGGCGTTACTCAAGCAACTCATTTATTTAATGCAATGAGTGGAGTGGATCATCGGCAACCAGGTGCTGCAACTGCGATTTTGATGTCAAATAAAGTGATTGCTGAGCTTATTGTTGACGGAGTACATTTAGCACCTGAAATTGTCAAGATGACATTTTGTATTAAAGAGGCAGAGGGAATTATTTTAGTTACCGATGCCATGTCTGCCCAGGGATATGGTGAAGGTATTTTTGAACTTGGGGGACAAAAAGTCATTGTTAAAAATGGTGAAGCTCGTTTGGAGAATGGGGTGCTTGCGGGGAGTGTACTAACTATGAATATCGCTTTAAAAAATATGTTAAAGTTTAGTGCATGCAGTTTGCAAGAGCTTGTTAAGATGTCGAGTTTTAATGCAGCAAAAAGTTTAAATTTTGATAAACGGAAAGGCGACATTCAAGTTGGCATGGATGCGGATCTTGTTGTGCTGGATAAGTCGTTTCAAGTAAAGCAAGTTTTCAGAGCGTGATTATAGTAAATAGTTTTGAACAGGCGTTTATTAATGTCAGATAGCTAATGTGAAATAAGACAAGCTAAAAATCACGTCGTTTTTGTCTTTAAAACGTGTTAGGCTTCTGTTTATATAGTCAATATTAAGTATGATGTAGAAATATGATAGAAACAGATCGTATTATCTCTGGTAATAAGCAAATGGAAGATAATCAAATAGATCGTGCAATAAGACCAAAAACATTACCAGATTATCACGGTCAACCTGTTGTTAAAGAACAAATGGAGATATTTATTGCTGCTGCTAAAAAGCGCAAAGAAGCGTTAGATCATGTATTGATTTTTGGTCCTCCTGGCTTGGGCAAGACAACACTCTCACATATTATTGCCAATGAAATGAACGTTTCACTCAAACAAACCTCAGGTCCTGTGTTGGAGAAAGCAGGTGATTTGGCGGCACTGTTAACGAACTTAGAAGCAAACGATGTTCTTTTTATTGATGAAATTCATCGTTTAAGTCCTGTGATTGAAGAAGTGCTCTATCCTGCAATGGAAGATTATCAACTGGATATCATGATCGGAGAAGGACCAGCAGCACGTTCCATTAAAATTGACCTTCCACCTTTTACTTTGGTTGGTGCAACAACAAGGGCAGGACTTTTGACATCACCCTTAAGGGATCGCTTTGGGATTGTACAACGCTTAGAGTTTTACTCAGTTGATGATTTAACTGAAATTATTATGCGATCAGCCAAACTTATGCAAATAAGCATCAAAATAACAGGAGCTAAAGAAATTGCGAAACGTGCGCGTGGCACACCAAGAATTGCTAATAGGCTTTTACGTCGAGTTCGAGACTATGCAGAAGTGAAAGCGCATGGAGTTGTTGACCATAAAGTTGCCGATAAAGCTTTATTACTTATTAATGTTGACCCTGTTGGCTTTGATCAAATGGATAGGCGTTATTTATTAGCATTAATTGACAAGTTTTCAGGAGGACCAGTAGGTTTAGACACCATTGCAGCATCTATATCTGAAGAGCGAGGAACCATAGAAGATGTGATTGAGCCTTATTTGATTCAACAGGGTTATATTATGCGTACTGCAAGAGGGCGTGTAGCAACTTTGCACGCTTATCGTCATTTTGACATTGAAATGCCAGATAAATTAGAAGATTATCAACGTTTACCTGGCAACGATGAAGGTTAATCTAGGGGGGAGGTTTTGGGAATTATTATAGGAATTATTTCAGGTATGCTTTGGGGGTTAAATGATGTTTTAACCAATATTTACTCAGAGCAAGCTTTGTTTAGTACAGCTACTTTTGCAGTTTTAGTTTTTGCATTAGCGTTGTCGCTTATGCAAGATAGTTTTTCTTGTTTGGGTATTTTTGTTTATCATCATATACGTGGTAGCTTAATAAAAAATTGGCGTAAAACAACATTGCAAAACTTTTGGCCACTTGTGATTGCAGCAATGTGTGCAGGACCCTTAGGAATGGTCGCGGGTATTATGGGTATAGCATATGCAGGACCTGTTTACGCTGGTGTGGTCACATCTTGTTACCCTGTTATCGCCTTATTATTTGCCATGATTTTATTACGTGAAAAACCAACCAAAGTAAAAGTCGTTGGTATTATTTTATCTGTCATTGCTGTCATGTTTATCTCAATTACAGGTGTACGCTCAGGTGCAGAGCACATCCTAATTGGTTTAATCTTTGCAAGTTGTGCGATGATTGGTTGGGGTATGGAATCAATCTTATTTTCAATTGCACAAAAATCCTCAACTCAAGATGTTTCCTGGTTGTTAGCCATTCGTCAAAGTACTTCTGCTTTAAGTTATTTATTGATTTTGATCATATTATTGATTGTGGACTATGTACAGACGTGGCAAGTGATGAGTCATTTATTTTTACCATTACTTATGATTGGTTGTGTGTTGTCAGCTTCTAGCTCTTATTTGGCATATTATCATGCGATCAAACGCATTGGAGCAAGCTTGGGAACAACGTTTAATGCAAGCTTTATCTTTTGGGCAGGTATTTTCAGTGTAATCTTTAATATCACTCATGTTGAGCACTCATTTGTAGTGTGGAGTATTATGCTTATTATTGGTATTTACTTTGCATCTAAAGGTAATATTAAATACTCTTAAATTGCTTGTTAAAGACGATGTTTTTTATAGCAAACTGCTGAAACTTAAATTCAATATAAATAATTAAGAAGAGAGATTAATGATCAATTTAAGCCCGTTATTACAGGCATTTATTGCTGTTGAAAAAGCTGGTACGGTGCATAGTGCAGCAGATGTATTACACTTGACACAAACAGCGGTTACTCAACGTATAAAGTCATTAGAAGAAAAGCTTAATGTGTCACTTTTTGTTCGTTCACGCAAAGGCATGCAATTGACATCAGAGGGGCAAATATTATTACGTTATTGTCATGATATCCAAAAGCTTGAGAATACTTATTTACGTAGTCTAAATATGCACCAGAGTGAAAATATTATTCCGATTAAAATCGTATCGTCCTCCACACTTATGAAAACGCGTATTGTTGAGCCTGTTGCAAAAATTGCCAAAGCTTATCCACAACTTCGCTTTCACTTACAAATTCAAGATATTGAAAATAGACATGATTTATTAAAAACAGGAAAAGTTGACTTAGCAATCGTTAATAATAATTTTGTTTCAAAGGAGATGTGTATAAAAACATTGCAACCTGAGCGCTATGTGCTAATCGTGCCTAAAGAATGGCAATCAAGGACTGTGAGTGATATTATTGCAAGCGAAAATATCATCGATTTTGATCCCAGTGATACCATTACTTTTTGCTATTTGGAAAAGTATCAACTATTGACCTTAGCACGTAAAGATCGTCACTTTGTCAACTCTCCTGACCAGCTAGCACAATTAGTTGGATTGTCGTTAGGTTATACAGTTGTAACTAAGCAGTTTTATCAGCAATATTGTGATCCAGGAAGGATAATTGTTTTGAATCCTAATGACTACTACGATCATGAGGCATCATTATGTTGGTATGATAGAGGCATTTTGCCCAATTACTTTCGTCAATTGATTGATTTGATTTGTTAGTGAATTTAAGCATTTTTTAGTTCGCATTTCGTAAGAAATCATATAGAATAAGCCGAAATTTTCATAAATAAAATTTCACGTCAAATGCCACAAATCACACCTCATTTCATTAAAGAAGTTTTTGATGCTTCGAATGTAGTTGTTTCTAAAGAAGAACTTGAACTTGCATTTGGTAAGCTTGCAAATGGAATTACGCAAGCACATATTAAAGATAATCCAATTGCAGTGTGTGTAATGAATGGAGGATTGTTTATCACTTCTGAAATTGTTAAGCGTTTAAGGTTTCCTTTGCAGGTTGACTATATTCATGCCAGTCGTTATGGTAATGAATATACAGGAACTAGCATGCTTAATTGGGTAAAAACACCTAATATTGATCCATTAGGGCGTACGGTTATTTTGTTTGATGATATTTTAGATGGTGGTTTGACTTTGTCTGAAGTTAAGCGTTATTACGAGGATCGAGGTGCTGCACGTGTGCTGACTGCTGTTATGCTAGATAAGAAAGCTCCACGTGAGAAAGGAGGTCTTTTAAAAACAGATTATTGTGGTACAGAAGTTGAAAACGAATGGGTGTTTGGTTTTGGTTTAGACTATTATGGGTATATGCGTAATGTACCTGAAATTCGAGCCGTTGATAAAAAGCACATGATCTAATTTTCATATGCTTATTGATTCACATTGCCATTTAAACCACTTAAGGTTAGATGATGGTTTAACAATAGAGAAAGTCGTTCAAAATGCTAAATCTAAAGGCATTAATAAAATTATCTCAATTTCGACAACACTAGAAGAGGTTCAAACCATAGCAGATACGGCGTCTGCATTTCAAAATGTGTATTACTCTGTCGGTGTGCATCCTAGTGAAACAGAAGGTGTTCAGCCTGTAGACGCACAGACGATTATTGATTATATAGACGCAGATAAAGCCCATAAATGCGTAGCTATAGGTGAAACTGGGCTTGATTATTTTTACAATGAACCAAAGAGTTATCAGCTGCAAAAGCAAAAGTTCATTGCTCATGTAGAGGCTGCAAAAATACTCAAAAAACCTGTTATCGTTCATACACGTGCAGCTAAAGAAGATACTTTAAGCATTTTAAAAGACTACAATATTGAGTGTTGTGGTGGGGTGCTTCATTGTTTTACTGAGGATTGGGATATGGCAAACCAGGCACTTAATATGGGAATGTATATTTCAATATCAGGCATTGTCACCTTTAAGAATGCACAAGATGTCCAGGAAATGGCAAAGAAAATTCCGCTTGATCGATTGCTTGTCGAAACAGATGCACCATATCTAACACCTATCCCATATCGTGGTAAGCCAAATTACCCGGAGTATGTCTACTATGTAGCTGAATTTTTAGCAAAGTTGCGTGGTGAAGACTTTGAGGAATTTTGTATAGTGACAAAAGCCAATACAATGAAGTTATTTCAAATTTAGTCAACGTTTACTTAAACAGAAAGTAAAGATAATAGTTCGATTTGTAGAAAATGGAAGATGAGTATGGAAAAAATTAATAAACTAAAACTAATTGATGATTTTATTAAAATACTGAAGGAGTTATGGGTAATTAAGTTTATATGGTCTCTTTATAAGTGGCTATTACTATTATTTGTAGGTTGTTTTATTGGGTATTTAATTTTATCAGGCTATGGGTATATAAAACATTTCTTGAACTTGCTTGGTATTGATATGTTCGTTTTTCAAAGCACAACGATATCTGATATTCAATTTATATATAGAGGACTCATTTCTTTATTAAATATAGGACTCAGCGATTTATCTTTAAAAGTTTGGAATTTTTTCTGGGTCATGTTATTAGCAACGGTTGTATATATCGGTATTGGTTGTATTGCTATTTCATCATTTAGAAATTCCCGAAAAAACTTATCAGGTCACGAAAGCAATGTGCTACAACCTAATAACAGTAACCTATTCATCCCTGATAATGTAAGGGCTGTGAAAACAATGGAGAGCTTTCAGAGAAATAAATCATTAAATAAAATCTATGAAGAACTAACACAATCTATTCTTCTAATTGCTTTTCTTTTATCTGTGGTATATAGATTTTTAGTTGTCTTTTTTTTAGTTCCTCTATTAAGTAGTGAAATTCAGGCTGAAAAAAGAGTAACGGAGGAGGCGTATAACTTATTTGTTGATCAAAAAAAATATGATTTAATAGTAACCGACTCGCATTATAATTATGTTATTTATCCTGAGTTTGCAAAAACATGTCGAATTTTAATTGGTGAAAATTTTTACACACAAGACTTTGTTTACGCCAATTCAATTCAAGTTCAGCAAAATTGTTTTAATTTTAATAATAATCTTAAGAAAGGCTTATGTGAGCGAATACAAAAAAATAAAGCTCAGTCTCCATTTACAATAAACACCCCATATTTCCATGAGTTAGAGCATGTTTATTGTAATAAATAATCGTGAGTTATTTAATTTGTGCAATTTTCTGTCCCATTTTAATTTCGGAAAGGTTGTCATTAAAAGCAATTTTATTTTCAGGGAACAGTGTAATAATCGTTGAACCAAAGTTAAATAATCCAATTTCATCGCCTTTTCTAAAGTGGATATTTTGCCCTTGATAATCAAAGTGCTGAATACTGTTATAGTAGTTTGGTGCGACCATTTTATGCCAAACGGTTTCAATCCCTGCAACTAGCATGGCTCCAACAAAAATTACAGCAATTTCACCAATATCAGTATCAAAATAGCATATCAAGCGTTCATTTTTAGCAAATAAGTTATCAATGTTTTGAGCGGTAAGCTCGTTAACTGAAAACAGTTTGCCAGGAATATAGCTCATACGTGTGAGTGTGCCATCTATAGGCATATGCACACGATGATAATCTTTTGGTGCAAGATAAATGACGGCAAAATCAGTGTAATTGGTTGTGTGGGTTTTAGCAGTGAGTGCATCAACAGTAAAATATTTGCCTTTTGCTTGGATAACTCTGCCTAAGTCAATTTTCGCAGCTTGAGTTATCTTTCCATCAGCGGGGGAGATAATCGCCTTTGAATCGTGATTAATGGGACGAGATTCAGGCTTAAGCTTGCGTGTAAAAAAATCATTAAAACTCTTGTAATCTCTAATATTTTGTAGCAAAGCATCATCAAGATTAATTTGAAAGCGTTTAATTGCAAGTTTAATAAGAGTTTCTTTGATATGATGTTGTTGGCAATTAGCTAGCTTACCAACTAAACGTGATAATAAAGTTTGCGGCAGAATTTTTTGGCTATAGAGAAAAAATGTGTCTTTTAGCATGTAGGTTATATGTATTTTTTTGTTCGGCATTCTAAATTATTTTGATTCTGCTTGCTACTTTTTTTGTATAAAGGTTCTATGTTTAATCAATAACTTAAAATGGTAGTTAGTTATTTCAATTGTCAAGTCATGTTGCTGTTATTATGCAATAAATTTACATAATACAAATAAAGCTAGTTTTTCACTGTGTTTTGATGCAAACGTCGTTATGCTATGGTATGTTAGCCACCATGCAAGCAAACACCCGCTTGTCCATGTATAAAAACTGGGAAAGAATTTTTTAAGGAGGTTGCAATGGAATCAATGGAGGTTTTAGCTAATCCAGTCGGTACCAAAGGCTTTAGTTTTTTAGAATACGTTAGTAATGCACCGCAAAAGATTCGTGACCTATTTAAACTAATCGGTTTTACGCATGTTGCCAATCATAAAAATAAAACTATTGAGCTATGGCAGCAAAACGATATATTCTTTTTGCTCAATAGCGAAGATAAAGGGTTTGCTAAAACATTTAAAAATACACATAAGGCTGGTGCCTGTGGGATGGGTTTTAAGGTAGAAAACGTTGAAAAGGCACTAGTGCATTGTATCAAAAAAGGCGCCAAAGTTAAGGAAAAAAACGTCGATGATTGGAACGGTGATAGTATAGAAGTTATTTGTGGCATTGCCGATACTAAGCTTTACTTAACTCATTATGATTCAATTTTAGATAGTGGTTTATTTAAGTGCATTGCTGGTGCTGATGCACGGATGAAGCAAAATGAATGTGGTTTATTGTATATTGATCATCTTACTCACAATGTATATCGCGGTAACATGGATAAATGGGCACAGTATTATATCGATTTGTTTAATTTTAGACAGATTCGCTACTTTGATATAGAAGGGAAATTAACAGGATTATATAGTAGAGCGATGACAAGTCCTTGTTTAAAAATTAAAATTCCAATCAATGAATCAGCAGATGATCGTTCGCAAATTGAAGAGTTTTTACATGAATATAATGGTGAAGGCATTCAACATATCGCACTAGAGAGTAAAGATATTTTTGATACGGTGGAGCGTTTACGCGGTTTAGGTTTAGAGTTTATGCACACGCCTGATACATATTACACCAAAACTCATGCGCGCTTACCCTATCATCCTGAATCAGTAGATCGGATGAGAAAAAATCGGATCTTAATAGATGGTGCATCAACTAAAGATGGTGGTTATTTATTGCAAATTTTTACAAACACTGTGATTGGTCCTGTGTTTTTTGAAATCATTCAAAGAAAAGGCGATGATGGTTTTGGTGAAGGAAACTTTCAAGCTTTGTTTGACTCGATTGAGCTAGATCAAATTGAGCGTGGTGTACTAAGTGAGCAAATGCATAAATAGGAGTTAAAGATGATTTTATATGATTATTTTCGTTCCTCGGCAAGTTTTCGTGTACGTATTGTATTACAGCTTAAAAAACTAAATTATCAAACAAAACAAATTCATTTACTTAATAACGGCGGTGAGCAATTTTCTATTGAGTATAAAACGATTAATCCACAATCTCGCGTGCCAAGTTTAAAAGATGGCAATGTTGTGATTACCCAATCTTTGGCGATTATTGACTACTTGGAAGATAAATACCCACAAGATGGAATTTATCCAATAGATCCTATCGTTAAAGCACAAGTAAAAGCATTTGCGTTAACCATTGCTTGCGATATTCATCCACTTAATAATTCTAGTGTGATTAAGTATCTAAAAGAAACATTTGCCATCAGTGAGGAAAAAGCTCAGAAATGGTATGCGCATTGGATTATATCAGGCTTTCATGCCTTAGAAGAGAAGCTTAAAAAGTCAGCTGGAAAATACTGTTTTGGTGATGATATTACGCTGGCCGATATTTGTTTAATTCCACAAGTTTATAATGCTAAACGTTTTAATGTGGAGGAGATAAGTGCATTTCCGATTATTAATCGCATTTATTATATGGCAATGACACATCCTGCTTTTATAGCAGCATCACCTGAAAGTGTTGTTGCCATCGAACATGAATAGATAATTAAATTATGTTGTTATAAATTAATTAAAGAGATATGAAAATGAATACACATCATTATCAATCTGGTTTCCATAGCTATTTTGCAACTGAGGCAGTAAAAGGTGCTTTACCACAAGATCGTAATTCACCTCAAATTGCACCACTTGGACTATATACTGAACAAATTAACAATAGTGCTTTCACAGCACCAAGGGCACAAAATTTTAAAGCATGGCAATATCGTATTCGACCATCGGTTTTACATAGTCCTAAATTTAGCCTTGTGAATAGCAGCTTATTGAGGAATAATTTTTTTCAAGATAAAATATTGACTCCACCTGAGCAAATACGTTGGCGTGCAATCGATATTCCTAATAAACCAACTCATCTTGTTGAAGGTTTGGTGACCATGATGTTTAACGAGGTGGCAGCAGTTCACCTATATGCGATCAATGCGTCGATGGAGAATTGTTATTTTTATAGTGCAGATGGTGACTGGTTATACGTATTACAGCAAGGACACTTACGCTTTAAAACAGAGTTTGGGGTTATTGATGCAAAACCTCATGAGGTGGTCGTTATTCCAAGAGGCATACGCTATCAAATTGAGCTTATTGACAGTAATGCTCGTGGTTATATTTGTGAATCCAATACTGCGAGTTTTTATTTGCCAGAAAGAGGACCAATCGGTGCCAATGGTTTGGCAGAGGAGCGTCATTTTCTAGCGCCGTGTGCAAATTTTGAACATAAAACAGGTGATTTCACACTTTATAGTCAATATCAAGGTAGATTATGGCAAGGGAAAATAAAGCATTCACCTTTAGATGTTATTGCATGGCATGGCAATTTATATCCTTATAAGTATGACTTAGATTTGTTTTGTCCAGTTAATACCGTACTTAAAGATCATGCAGATCCAAGCATTTTTACTGTTCTTAGTGTACCTTCCTATCAAATGGGTACAGCAAATGTTGATTTTGTTATTTTTCCGCCACGCTGGGTTGTTGGTGAAGATACCTTTAGACCACCTTATTATCACCGTAACATTATGGCTGAGTGTATGGGGTTATTAACGGGGCAATATGATGCAAAAGGGGAAGGATTTCAACCGGGTGGGCTTAGCCTTCATAATCCGATGTCAGCACATGGCCCTGATTATAATACTTTTACTCAAGCTTCAAATGCTAAACTAAAGCCCGTTCGTTATCAAAATACGATGGCATTTATGTTTGAAACACGTTTAGCATGGCGCTTAACTGAGTTCGCTTTAGCCACGGATTTATTGCAAAGTAATTATTTATCATGTTGGTCAGAATTAAGAGCACAGTTTAATTGTGAGGTTTTAGAGTAATGTTAGAAATTAAAGCAAATGATCCTAAGCTTCAATCCTTTATTAAAGTGGATAAAGATAGTCATTTCCCAATTCAGAACTTGCCATTGGGTGTTTTTAGTGACATAGAGGAGGATTTCTCTAGAAGACGTATTGGTGTTGCAATTGGAGATTATATCCTTGACCTTAAGGCAGCTTATGAATGTAAACTGCTCCCAGATTTTGGATTAAATTTTAGTCAACTTAATAACTTGAATCCACTTATTGAGCATGGGCGTAGTAAAGTGCGCACTTTGCGTGAAGTAGTTAGTCACCTTTTAAATAAAAACACATCAACCTTGCGTGATGATGTAGTCCTTCAGAAAAAAGTCCTTATCAAGCAAAGCAATGCAAAATTGTATCTACCGATAGAAATTAAGGGTTATACTGATTTTTATTCCTCACGTGAGCATGCTGAAAACATTGGGCGCATGTTTCGTGATAAAGATAATCCTTTACTACCAAACTGGTTGCACTTACCTGTTGGATACGATGGGCGAGCGGGGAGCGTTGTTGTAAGTGGTACAATGATTCAACGCCCAAATGGTCAAATTAAGCCTAGTTCAAATGAACCACCTATTTTTAGTGCATCCCAGGCTCTGGATGTTGAAATTGAAATGGGTGCAATCATTGGCTTGTCATCTAAACATGGACAAGTAATAGACATTAAAAATGCACCTGAACATATCGTTGGGATGGTGCTTGTCAATGACTGGAGTGCACGCGATATTCAAAAATGGGAATATGTGCCACTAGGTCCATTTTTAGCGAAAAATTTTGCAACCTCAATTTCTCCTTGGATAGTGACTTTAGATGCACTTGAGCCATTTCGAGTGCCTTCACCCAAAGAAGAACTAAAGTTATTAGGTTACCTTAAACGAAGTGAAGACTGGGGTATCAATATTAACCTTCAATTTGCGATTAAAACACCAAAGTCGCAAACAGCACAGATTGTTTCAAGGACAAACTTTAAATATATGTATTGGGATATGATGCAACAACTTGCTCATCACACGGTTAATGGTTGTCCGATGGCAACAGGTGATTTGTTAGCATCTGGTACGATTAGCGGTAAAGAAAAAGATAGTTTTGGTAGTTTAATTGAGCTAACGGAAGGGGGTAAAAACCCACTTCAACTTAAAACAGGTGAAACACGTATTTTCCTACAAGATGGTGATATCGCAATAATCAGTGGTTTCTGTCAAGGACAAGGTTATAAAATAGGCTTTGGTGAAGTTTTAGGGGAAATTGTCAGTATGTCAACTAAATTTAAAGAGGGAAATGTGCAAAGGAAGACAGTAGATGAAAATGCAAAGTAAGTATGTTTCTAAAAAACCAGATCATAATGGTTTTGTTTGTTATGATGAGGTTGAAAATAACACATGGCATGCTTTGATTGAGCGCCAATTTAAAATTGTAGCTTCGCGTGCCTGTGAGGAATATTTACAAGGCTTAGAAATTTTATCATTTTCACGTGATCGAATCCCACAGATTCCTGATCTTAATTTACGTTTAAAGAAAGAAACTGGTTGGCAGGTTGAACCCGTGCCTGCGTTAATTGGTTTTGATCGTTTTTTCAAACTTTTATCAGAGCGTAAATTCCCTTGCGCAACTTTTATCCGTATACCAGAAGAACTAACTTACATACAAGAACCTGATATTTTTCATGAGTTATTTGGTCATTGTCCGATGTTAACTCATCCTGTGTATGCTGAGTTTATGCAGCGTTATGGGCAATTAGGCATTGGGCAGCCTCATGACATTCAAAGACTTTTAGCGCGTTTTTATTGGTTTACCATTGAGTTTGGGCTCATCAATACTAAAAAAGGACTTCGCTGTTATGGTGGAGGGATTTTATCTTCGATTGGGGAGACAGTGTATGCATTGGAGGATCCTATGGTGCGTTATGAAAAATTTGATGCGCTTAACATTTTAAGAACACCTTATAGAATCGATATTTATCAACCGTTGTATTATGTGATTAATTCTTATGAGAGTATTTATAACGTGCTTAAAGGTGATTTTATTAAACTTATTGTAAAATCACAGAGCTTACCTGAATTTGAACCTTTATATAAATAAAGATGAAGAATCAGTAATGCTGAAAACACAAAAGCAATGAGCCATTAAATAGTTTGAGGATAAAAAATGGAAAATTTATTAGATAAGAAATGCCAAGTTTGTGAGTATGGCGATTTAGTGCCTTTAAATCAGAAAGAGGCAAAGCAATATCTTATTAACTTACCAAAATGGCAATTAAGTCCATGTGGTAAAAAAATTACGTGTACATTTGAGTTTAAGGGTTTTTATAGAACCATGTCATTTGTTAATGCAGTGGCTTGGATTGCTAACAATGAAGGGCATCACCCTGATATGGAAGTTAGTTTTAATCGTTGTATTATCCATTTTACAACCCATTCAGTGGATGGGTTAACAGAAAATGACTTTATTTGTGCAGCAAAAATTGATGCTTTGTTATAAGGATTAAACTGTTCTAGTTTTTATATCGTTCTTGTAACGGATTGAACTATGTACGTAAATATTGCAAAGTAAGAAAGAGGTGAAAAACCAGAATATTAGTAGAAACTTTGTAGATTAAAGGGGTAAAGGAAAAAATGAATTTAATGGACTTTCAAAACAGTGTGGTGGATCGTTTGGAACAATTTTCACAACAAGAACCAGAAATTACATTTCAATGGAGAGATAAGAAGTCTTCTGCGCATGGTTTTTTAGTAATTAACTCTTTACGTGGCAATGCAGCAGGTGGTGGTACACGTGTGCATGAGCGTATCACGTTAGAAGAAGTAACAACCCTTGCTAAAATTATGGAAATAAAATTTGCATTATCTGGTCCTGCCATTGGTGGCGCTAAAACAGGTATTCGACTTGATCCTGATTGCCCAGATAAATATGGTGTGCTTGAGCGTTGGTATAAAGCTATTCGTCCACTTTTAGCTGAGTACTATGGAACAGGTAGTGACTTAAACACTGATATTCATAAAATTAATCAGATCTTACGTGGCTTAGGTCTTGATAACTCTCAACAAGGTATTATTCATGCGTTTTGTAAGGGTGATGAAATAAAAACTCAAACTGCTTACCAAAACATGTTGCTATTAAATTCAGTGGTTAAGGTTGCAGAAAGTGAAGTAAAGTTAGCAGAAATGGTTACGGGTTATGGCGTTGCACAGACGGTTATTGCTTATTATCAAGCAAAAAATGAGCATGTGAACAATAAGCGTATCTACGTACAAGGAGCAGGTAATGTTGGCGCTGCTGCTGCCTACTATTTGCATCAAGCGGGAGCGAAAATCATTGCGCTGACAGATCGTGATGCTGGTGTGATTATGAATGACGGTTTAAGTGCCAAACAAATTAATGATCTTGTGTGCGCAAGGCGTGTGTTAAAGGTTTTGCCAGATAATATGTCTCATGCTGAATTTAATAAAATCCTAGCGATAACAAAAATAGATGTCCTTATTCCTGCGGCAGGATCAAACATAATCGCGAAAAATTTAGTTGATAAAATGATAACAAATGGTTTGGAGCTCATTTCATGTGGAGCAAATCATCCATTTGTGGAAAGAGAATATTGCTATGGTTTATGTTCACAATCTTTAGATGCTAAACTTGCTGTTATTCCTGATTTTCTAGCAAATATGGGGATGGCACGCACATTTTATACTATGATGTCAACACCAAAGGATAGAATATCAGTTGAATATGTTTTTAAGGACATAAAAGAAATCATGCAAAATGCGATTTGTAAGGCGTTTTCAATGTATGAAGGACGACTTCTAACCGCATCGTTATATGATCTAGCACTTACTCATATTGATTTGTCAGATAAAACAAAGGGTGTTATACGTCAAAGCAAAATGAATAATCAGATGCCTATGACTATATCCGGGATTTGAATTTAAAAATATTTCTAGGCATGATAAAGAACTCTAATAAATATAAATCTGATAATACAAATTAATGTTGAATTTCACAATGAGTTTACTTGCTGATTTTACACTTAGATATACAAATTTTTGGACCGCCAAGAAAACGGTCGTTTTTCTTGTGGTTTGGGATTATCTAAGCTAGCTCTAGCCTAAAAATTCCAGGCATAGCTATAGCTATATTCCAATGTGACATTTATGTACTAATTCAATACAATCATTAATTATTTTTTCTCCAAATACAGTCAATTTCTTTGAGCTATTTAATACATTTACTGTCTGTCGAAATTTTTCCTTAAATTTCAGTGTATTATTGGCTTCATTATAATGGCTACTAATATCTTCGTAAGATAAGTTACTTATTTCTGCTTGGAGTAAATAATTAAATGTGTATATAGTTCTGGCTAATACAAACATCGCGTGAAAAACGCCACTAATTGGTCTGTAGTCCAGGCGAAAAGGAGTATAGAATAATCCATTGTCATCAATCAGAATTCTTTCCCTAAACCAAATATGATAGAGTAAGTTATGAGCGGCTTCATGAGTAATATGTTCTACAATTCTTGACCAATGCTCAGTTTTTTCTTTGTAAGCTCTAATATAAATTGCTCCCAAATGGTTAAGATAAGTAGCTGCATTTATGCCATTAGACTCAATCACAATAATTTCATTTACTACAGTATTAATCTCATCGTAATGAATAGGTTCAATTCTTTCTAGGATTGAAAATACTTGCTTTACTATATTGCTGGTCACTATAAATTGACTTTCAGTAGGAACATTTATGACAGTTTGTTCTCCTCTGTAATTATTTTTGTAAGTAGTTTTACGATCACGTCCAGTAATATTAATAACTGCACCCATTAACACTTTATTATATCCTGAACTATATCTTAATATTCTACATGAAGATTGTGACTTATCTTTAGTAGGTTTATTGATCAGGTTGATAAACGATGTAATGTAGTTTTTGGCTAAATTAAGCTCACCATCTTCAACTGCGGTTTTAACAGCTTCATGAGTAATATATAATTGAGGCATGTGTTTATATAACTTATTTTTAAAGCGATCTATGCTCAGAGTATTGAGTAGTTTAACATCTACTTCAATAAACTCTGACAGGTAAATTAGACTTTCTATAGCTTCTTGATTATTAAGATGAATTAGTTGACTGGCATTATAATTCGAAGGTTTTGCCCAATTTATTTCGGCTACATTGATCATTTCTTCACTCCCTCTTACTCTTAAATTATTAAAGGATATTTGGAAACCTTCTTTTGTAATAATTTTTAAGGTCTCTGTCTTTACATAATAAGGTTTTATATGTCAGTGGCGATAGCAGAATAAATAGTAATGAGAATAAAATCATGCTGCCCATAATAATCATAATGACAGTGATCTGTTGACTCTGCTTTGTTTGAGTGAATATCCCAAAGGTATAACTACCAGCGGGGATGGATAAAATACAAAAAAAATAGATAGCCGACTCAAGTCTTCCTCTAATATCATCCGGCACAGCTAATGCACGTAGAGAACTCGTTGAAATGTTATTCAGTGCGAGACCGCTTCCAATAAGAAAAAGCAAGAGCAGTTTCAAGTATAAAAAACTGACCACAGGGAATAACATGATGCTAATTGCTGTAAGGGTATTTCCAGTTAAAATTAAAGTTAGCCTCTTCACATCTTTTGAAAGCAGCTTCCCTACAAGCATGCTCGTTATCAATAAACCTAAGCCAAAGCAAATCTCCATGATTGCGAGATATATAATTGATAGGTTTAAGAATATCTGTATATATACAGGTAGTAGGATCATTAAAAGTGGCGTCACTACAAAATTACCCGTTATACCAATAAGACATAACGTACGCTCAGGAGTTAATTTGACTAAAACACTAAAACCTTTTAATAGCTGCTGATAAAATTCCTGCCCTTTAGCAATAGATGCATGTAGTAGTAATTTATTTTTCATTAAAATAAAACTAAAAATCAGAGCAACAAAATATAAACAAGCAATTATCAAGATTGATAATTTGTCACCAAACAGAGCCATTGTACTTCCACCAGCCAGTGCACCGATAATTGTTTGTAAAGAAGCAATACTGCCCCAAAAACCAGTAAACTTACTTATCTTCTCTTTTTCAACAATAAAGGGAATAATTGTGTTAGGCGCCGACAAAAGAATTGAATCTGCGACACTTAGTATTATGGTTATCAGAATAACAATCATCAAATTATAAGAAAAACATATCAAATTGATAAAAAACATTAAAATCAATATCAATGAAACAAAGTTAGCAAGAAAAATTACTAATCCCTTTTTATATCGATCTAAGCAGTAACCAGAAAATGGCAAAAATATAATATTCGCAATCCAGGATACAGTCACAACCACGCCCAAAAGATAACCAGAATGTGTCTGCGCTAATGTCACCCAAGCTAAAAGAAGCTGAAAAAATCTAAATGCAATGACCGAGAAATTTTGTGCGCATATAAAAATAATAAAATTATTCATCGACTTCATACTTTACTTCCTTTATTGAGCTCAAATACCTTTTAACAAGGTTAGATCCAATTCTGTTATCAATTATGGATAGACAATGTGCACTCAAGTCATAGGAAGAATAGACGTTATGTGCTATTTGAGAAAGCTTGTAAAGCTTTTCTTCTGATAGTTTTTTATAGCCTGTAATATCTTTAATAAAGACAGCATGCCCCCACATCCATTGATTAAATGCTTGAAACGGATTATCTACAAACAACATTGGTTTGAGCAGTCTTGACCCATAACCAGTAAAAGTATGAAACTTAACCCTCTTTTCTCTTAACACTTGTTCAATTTCTGAAATAACATACTGCTGAATAAATTCAACCTCTACCTCAATAACTAGAGCATGATCTGTATATTTTCCACCATATTGAATTGTCATTAGGTTAGAACCTTGTAAATCTGATTTAGTGTAATCTGGCAAATAAGATAAATGTAAATCTTTGAAGTTTTTGGTACTAACTTTGTGATATGAAATAACTGTGAGCCACTCTGAAATATTGTTATATAAATCCATAAGCTCAAAATTTGGTGAAAAAAGAGATGAGCAAGTCTCCAAATTACAGTTATAAAAAGTTTTTTCAGAACTATCTCCGATAATCACCGTTAGGGTTTCATCATTAACATTATTTCCATCAATTTTAACCACGTTTATGTTAGGTAAACTCTCATAACCAGATGGATCACCCTCTATCATCTTAGATCCCAAATTTAAAACATTTATTTTTTTACTGAATGGAATAATTTCTTCAAATTTCACAAGAGCTAAGAGCTCTTAAAAAACACATTAACCCTATGTCCAATACAGGGTTAATGTAATGATTATATTTTAGTTGATTACACTCCTAAGTACAGGAGAGCCCTTTCTTGTGATCGCAAATATTTTATTGTGATCAAGCTTTTTCTTTTTCTGAACAGGTTTCTCAGTTACATTTTTATCTTCCATCATCCTTTCTCCTAATTTTATTAACTTCATAAGAACAGTATTAACGGCTGCTCAGTAATGATAACACCATAAAAGATATAATTAATCAAGCATATCATCTGCATAAATAAATTTTAATTCTATTGATCACTATAGATGTTCAGAGATATTTCAAGTAAATTTAAAATTACTTCAAGTTGGAATGATGAATGGTATTATCAAAACACTGTTTGGGAAACAATAAATGAACAATAAACTTAAGATCAAAAATATAGAAACAGCTTCACCATTAATCAATTGCCAGCAGCTTTATCATAGCTTATCCGATACTAATACTAATATTTGTATTTTCGAAATAACCATAAAGTCTGTGAACCAATGCTCAAGCGGTATTGATGATCAATTGATTATTCCGAATGCTAAAAAAATGAGCATAGAAGAGTTTAGTAACCCTAATAGTGAACTGCCTCATATGATGCCTGATAGCAAGCAATTTGAGGAGCGCATATCAAATTATGGTATTACGAATAACACCTTGATTATCCTATATGAACAATCAGGCATTTACGCGAGTCCGAGAGTTTGGTGGATGTTTAAATCTATGGGGCATAAAAACGTATATATATTAAATGCAACAATATCACAATGGGTAAAACTAGGTCTTCCTGTTGAAAATGTGAAAAACTTAGCCCCTGATATTAAAAGTATTAGAAACCAAGGATACTCTGCTAATTACAACAAAGATTTTTTTTGCAATATCAATAAAGTGAAAGAAGCCATTGATAACCCAAATGAATACCAAATAGTTGATGCAAGATCTCTAGAAAGATTTCAAGGAAAACAGGCTGAACCAAGAAAGACGTTACGCTCAGGACACATTCCCAACTCAATAAACTTACCTTTTCAGCAACTTTTAAGCAATGGAAAATTTATTGAATTAGAGGCAATAAAGCAACAATTTATTGACCTTAATATAGATGGAAGTAAGAGCATTATTTTTACCTGTGGTTCAGGTGTTACGGCGTGTATCTTAGCTTTCGCTGGATATATGTTAAATTACACAAATTTATCCGTTTATGATGGCTCCTGGAGTGAGTGGGGATTAACTTCGTCAAATAATCCAATAGAGAAATAAAAGCTCATGAATATTTCAAACTATATAATCAAAAGGTGGAATTTTTTTCAGTCACTACCCTCAAGTCTCAAGATAATAACGTTTAGCTCATTCATTGAGTATTCTAGGCATAATAATATCTGATGAAAAAACATATGATATGTTAAGAACATATACTATACAATCAGGTCAATGTGCCGGCAATGAGGATGTTTATGCAGCAATTCAAGGGATTAGGAGTCTATCTGTTCGTTTAAAACACCACCAGATACAAGCAATGAAACTAGCTCAATGGCTGTCTAAAACACCTATAGTTTCCGAAGTGATATTTCCAGCATTAAAAACACATCCTCAGCATCATTTATGGAAAAGAGATTTTCAAGGCTCTTCTGGCGTTTTTTGCATTTACTTTATCAGATAAAATAGAAAAAAAGTCTTTAGATAAAATGTTAAATAGACTAAAAATTTTTGGTTTAGGACACAGTTGGGGTGGGCATGAAAGCTTATTAGTCCCCGTGGAAAGCCCCCAAAGTTATAGATTACCAAATAGTTGGGATAGATCAGGATGGTTAATGAGAGTAAGTCTCGGTTTTGAAGATATTGAGGATTTAAAAAATGATTTATCGCAAGCGTTTACTGAACTAAAATAACAGATCTTAGCAATTATTTTAGTCTGATTTAAAAATTTGTTTTGTTGTGAAAACTCTCAAAGCCTTGATATTAAATGGATTGCAAGCAATATGCTCACCAACTTTGACAAGAAGTGAAATGTCGCAAAGCCATATGGAATAAGCTTTAAGGCTCTCATCTGGGAAAACAGTGCTATCTGGGAAAAGGACATTTGTCATTCAAAATTGAGTTTAACGTTTTTTAGCTTATAATCTTTAAACCTTCCGACTACAGCAAGTAGCAAATATATGCTCAAGAACATTGGCATTCGTGGACGAATGATTTTATTGACGCTGTTACCAACTTTAACAGTGTCTATCTTACTTGGTTTTTATTTTATCAGCATGAGATTTTCTGATTTAGACCGCAACTTATATATCAGAGGGGAAGCAGTCACAACGGAACTCATTGCTGCTTCTGAATATGGACTTTATTTCGATAGCAAAATCATCCTACAAAATGTTACAGATAATATTCTAAATTATCCGGATGTACGCATGGCTGCTATTTATGATAAAAATGGTGATTTACTTACTTTTACTGGTCGCATTCCACAAGTAAATCCAAGTTTTTTTAAGGAGAATGCTGACCTTATAACTAAAAAAATCTTCATGCAGGAGGGCAGTAAAAATATCCAGTTTTTAGCACCTGTTATTTCAAGAGCCGTTAATCCTAAAGAAAATAACATTGATAAACTTTATACAGAGAAAGATCAACGTATTGGTTGGGTAGTAGTGACTTTAAGCCGGGAAAATACGATTGTTAATCAATATCAAGCGATTATTGCAACATTACTCATTGTGATTATTGGTCTAACAGTCAGTATTTTATTTGGACTACGTTTAGGTGGGGACTTGATTAATCCACTTTTTGATATTATCAATGCGGTAAAGCGTATTAAAGACGGTGCACTTGATACAAGATTAGATGGTAATCCTCCTGGTGAGCTTAAAACACTTGAAGAAGGGATTAACAGTATGGCGTTGTCATTAGCTAACTCACATGAAGAAATGCAAAGAAATATTAAAAAGGCAACAAGAGAACTAAGGCATACTTTAAAAATGATCGAACATCAGAACGTACAGCTTGATATAGCGCGCAAGCAAGCAATTGAAGCCAGTGAGGTCAAGAGTAAGTTTCTTGCAAATATGAGTCATGAGATTCGCACACCCATGAATGGCATTTTAGGCTTTGTGGGGTTACTTGAAAAAAGCAAATTAAATTCATTGCAGAAAGAATATGTCGAAACGATTACTCAATCATCAAAAAGCCTGTTAAGTATTATCAACGATATTTTGGACTTTTCAAAAATTGAGTCAGGTAATTTAGTGTTGGAGAATCACCCATTTGATTTACATGAGGAAATTCAAAATTGTGTGATGTTATTTAAGCCCAAGATTATTCAGCAGCAGATTGATTTTGGTGTGCGCATTGATTCTAGATTACCTAAAATGGTTTCTGGTGATGCACTGAGGTTCTGCCAAATTTTAACTAATTTAATTGGTAATGCAATTAAATTTACTGAAGAAGGAGGTGTTGAGATTTGTATTAACCTCAAGCGTATATTGAATCAGCAAGTTGAAGTATTTGTTTCTGTTTGTGATACTGGCATAGGTTTATCAAGGACTCAGATAAAAAAATTATTTAGTGCATTTTCTCAGGCTGATCTATCAACCAGTCGCAAGTATGGCGGAACAGGATTAGGACTAACTATTAGTAAGAACCTTGTTGAAAAAATGGGTGGCAAGATTCAAGTTAAAAGCGAAATAAACAAAGGTTCTTGTTTTAGCTTTACTGTTATTTTTGATTGTGAAAACAAGATAGATCTTTCCTATCCATATATACCGCTTAAAAACGTGATTGTTTATGATAGGACAATCTATGTTGGCAAAATGTTAGTCAATGATTTAGAGGCTGCTGGCGTCAAATGTATGACTCAATATTCGGAAACAGACTTACTTGATACTGTTGTCGAACATGATCAATTTGATCTTATTTTGGTTTTTAACGTATTACCCCCAATGCAAAAATTAAGACAATCCCTAATTATGGATTTACAATCGTTTAGCAAAGGGCGCATTTATTTAGTTGCAAATGGATCACTATTAGATTTATGCGATTATAGTAGCGACTTAGCCATTCAAAATTGCATAAATTACCCTTATAAAATTCAAAAATTGGCAGAGCTATTTTCAGGTCGTTTAGATCAGAATAAGGAAAACATAACTGCTAATGAAGAAATAGTGAATTATGATCTAAAGGATAGTAATAAGGATAAGCCTTTAATTTTAACGGTTGATGATAATCCGATTAACCTTAAGTTATTAACGATATTACTACAAGAAAAAGGTTTTTATCCTATTGAAGCAACAAGTGCAAAAGAAGCTCTTTTACTTGCTGATAAGCATGATTTTATAATGGTTTTAACCGATGTGCACATGCCTGAGGTTGATGGGGTTGAATTATGTCATCGGTTACGCAAAATTTCAAAGTACAAGCACGTACCAATTATTGCAGTTACTGCAGATATTGTAGATGGACGTAACGATGTGTTACTTAAAGAAGGCTTTGATGCCGTGCAAATTAAACCAATTGATGATTTATCTCTGAGTTTACTATTAGAGACTTATTTTAAAGATATAAACAATGTAAAAGCAGTGAGTCCTTGGGCAAAACAATTAAATGATAGCGATAGTTTAAATCACAATGGTCAAAACATAGAACAAAAATTAATTGACTTGACATTAGGCACAAAGCTTGCTGGTGGTAATGAAAATTTTGCTAAAGAGATGCTAAATGCGTTTATTAAGTCTCTACCTGACGCGATAACTGAAATTAATAAAGCATATATTGAGCAAAATGGAAAAGCTTTACGTGATGCAGTGCATAAACTTCATGGTGGAGCAAGTTACTGTGGTGTGCCTATGTTGAAAGAAAGGCTTTATGTGCTAGAGAGGTCATTGCATACAAGTGATTTCATTATTGATGAAACTGTGATAAAAAGCTATAAACAATTTCTTGAAATATATGATAAGACAGTCGTTGCATACGTTTTATAGAACGTATAGGAGGAAAAATGAGTGTAACAACAAATCAAAAGAATCGATTTAGCAAGCGCGTGCTAAATGTAGAAGGGTCAAAAGCAGCAGAAATGGCAGCTCGAGCTGGAGACTTAGTAAAAGCAGGTCATACAGATGTTATTTCGTTAGCCGTGGGAGAGCCTGGCTTTAACTCACCACAAAAAGTGAAAGAAGCAGCTAAGATGGCAATTGATCATAATTTAACACAATATACACCTGTTGACGGCATAGTGGAGCTTAAATACGCCATTATTCAACGTTATCAACGTGACTATGATTTGACATTTTTAAATCAAGAAGTCTGTGTTACAACTGGAGCTAAACACAGTTTATACAATCTATTTAATTGCATTTTAAATCCAGGTGATGAGGTTATTTTCTTTTCACCATTTTGGACATCTTATCCTGATATGATTAAACTTGCTCATGGTGTACCTGTTTGTGTTGAAACCACACATCATAATTATTTCCAACCGCAAAAAGAACAGTTGGAAGCTAAGCTTAGTCCGCGCACACGCATCTTTATCTTAAATACTCCACATAATCCAACAGGTGCTACTTATAGCAAAGAAACGTTAGAAATGATTGCTTCTGTATTAAAGGATTATCCTGATGTATGGGTCTTGAGTGATGATATTTATGATATGCTATATTGGAGTGTGCGCCCTCAAATGTTAATTGAAGTTGCTCCCGAGTTAAAATCACGTTATGCAATTGTTAATGGTGTGTCCAAAAGTTATGCGATGGCAGGTTGGCGCATTGGCTATATCATTGCGCCACAGGATATGATTACTATGCTTAAGCGTTATCAATCGCAATCGATGTCGTGTGCATGTTCGATTTCACAATATGCGGCAATTCAAGCACTGGCTTTACCTAGAAATGGATTATTAACGCAGTTAGACATCTATCAAAAACGTGTTGATTTTTGTTATCAAGAGTTAATAAAAATAAAGGGAGTCAGCTGTCTGTTACCACAAAGTACATTTTATCTTTTTCCTTATGTTCAGCCTATTATAGAGCGAATGGGTTTTGAAAGTGATATGGATTTTTGCTTGCATTTGTTAGAAAGCAAGCATTTGGCTGTAATGCCTGGATCTGCCTTTGGTGCCGAAGGTTATATAAGGTTAAGTTGTGCAGATGAAATAAGTGTATTAGGTGAGGCTATTTGGCGCTTAGCTGCTTTTACTAACACAAGTGCTAAAAGTACTGAAAGTACGAAAATCATTTAGTTCAGTGAAAACTAATCAACCACTACCCGCTCAAATAGGTAGTTTATTTTTGATTTAGTACGATCTATTTAGGCTGATAATTAAGATTGTGCTCGTATAGAATAAAATAGTGATTTAGGATTATCGCCTAAAAATCGTTGGATTGATTTTAAGTTTTGTCATAACTACATATACGAGTACAATGTTCCAAAAAATCATAGCAACAGCAGAAGCAATTGCAACTCCATAAGCATCAAGGCTTGGAGTTAGAATAATACCTAATAGGATATTAATACTAAGTGCGATGTAAAAAACAGTACAGGTTGTCTTTTCATGTCCTGCCATATTGAGAATGGTAAAAACGCTGCCACATAAAACATTAACCACTTGCCCAACCATGAGAACACAGAAAATATAATAGGCTTTGCTATAATTTGTGCCATAGAGCATAGTAATCCAATAACCGCAAGTAATCAGTAACACCATTCCAATTGCTGACAAACTAAAAATAATATGTGTGTAATCTGTAATTTTGCTTTGGAACGTTTTATGATCAAGTGTTTTATAGTCATTTGCAACTTGTGCAGTGATGTTGGAGCTAACGGCATTTAATACAAAAACTACAAGTGCACCTAGCTGTAGCGCAACTGCATAATAAGCGATATTCTCATTGGATGAAAAAAACTTAAGTAATACAATACCAATTTGGCTTAATAGCAGGTTACCCCATTTCAATAGCATGAAAGAGAGGTTACTGCCCCGTGGTTTGAGTGATTGAAAACCATAATTTAGGCTAATTTTAGACCATAACAGCAGCATATATAATGCAGTTGCACTAAACATGATACTAACAAGAAAGGTAGTTTGTTGAATGCGCATTATGATAAAGACTCCAATAATGGCTAGCATAATCAGACGCATAAAGAGCTGAATCAAATTAGCATAAATTACTTTTTTATTGGCAATATAAAAAGATTGTAATAGGTTAGCAATAAAAAAGGGTAAGGCAAATAAAAAAGCAAATACTTCAATAAAGTTCGCATTGAGATTAAATAGATAAATATAGCTAAAGCAGCCCACAAATGTAATTATTAAAATAACAATACCACGGCGCCAAAACCAGTTATGTAAATGAAAGACTTCTATATTACGTGTTTTACCTGTTTTCTCAGACCAACCCCAACTGCGTGCTAAAATACCATCAGCACCAAGTGTTGCAATAACAGCTAAGATGGTTGCAATGGTCACTCCAAACATATATTGACCATATTCAGCAACAGCAAAGTAGTGAGCAAGTAAAATGGCTGAACCAAAAGCAGTAAGCTGTCCTAATCCTTGAATAAACATTGTGCCGATTGATTTAATTAGGATTTCATTATGTAAAAGGTTTTTAGTACGTATCCTTATACTCATTAAATACACCTTTTAGGCTTAGGTAATCCTGCAATTCTAGCAGATTGGACTGCAGGTGAAATTGGAAAGAGTGATTGCAGATAAAGGCTATTGCCAATTTCAGACCCATGTTTTTCTTTAAGTGATTTTACCAGTAAACGGATGGCAGGTGAGTTTTGATGACATTGATAGTAGTCACGTAGAAAATAAATAACTTTCCAATGTGATGGTGTTAATAAAATGTCTTCTTGTTTTGCAAAGTATTCCGCAAGCTCAATAGACCATTGTGTATAATTTTTTAAAAAGCCATTATCATCTAAAAGCATATGAAAATTTGACATGGTTAAAGTATATATTGAAATGGGTGCTTAATTTTCATAAGGTTATTCGTGTTGTTTGCTTGTGAAAACAAAAAAGCAGCCTTAAGGCTGCTTTGAGTTAAAGTTTATTTATTTAACTTTTCTTTAATTAGATCTCCAATTGTAGTTGGAGTCATTTGTTCAGCTTTATAGTTTAACTTTGCTGCTTTTTCGATGTCTTCATCTAAGCCTTTGATTGAAAGGTTAATGCTACGACGTTTAGTATCAATATTGCTAATACGCGCCTCAACTTCTTGACCTACTTTAAGTTCATGACGTGCATCTTCCACATGATTACGAGAAATATCAGCGACACGGATAAAACCTTCAATTTCAGGTGCTAATTCAACAGTAGCACCATTTTGTTGAACAGATGTTACCTTACCAGTTACTTTTACGCCTTTGTCATTAGCAGTTGTGTATTGAGTAAATGGATCCTCAGAAAGCTGCTTAATACCTAAAGCAATGCGCTCACGCTCAATATCTACAGACAGCATAACAGCTTCGATTTCTTCTCCCTTTTTAAACTGTTTTACGGTATCTTCTGGTTTATTCCATGCAACGTCAGAAATATGAACAAGCCCATCGATATTACCATCTAAACCAATAAAAATACCAAAATCAGTGATGGAACGGATCTTACCTTTGACTTTGTCACCTGGTTTGTGAGCATTGGCAAAGGCTTGCCATGGGTTGATGATACATTGCTTCATACCAAGTGAAATACGATGACGAGAAGCATCTACTTCAAGGACCATAACTTCAACTTCTTGACCTAAAGAGATAATCTTGTGAGGGTTAGCATTTTTGTTTGTCCAATCCATTTCTGAAGTATGCACCAAGCCCTCAATACCTTCTTTAAGCTTAACAAAGCAACCATAATCAGTGATGTTAGTAATTTTACCCATAAGTTTGGTCCCAACAGCAAGCTCTTCAGCAACACTGGCCCAAGGATCTTCACCTAATTGTTTAATGCCTAGGGAAATACGACCTTTATCATTGTCAAATTTAATGATCTTGACATCAATTTCATCACCTAATTTAAGCATATCACTTGGGTGTTTAATGCGACTCCAAGACATATCAGTAATGTGTAATAAACCATCTACACCGCCAAGATCAATAAATGCACCAAAGTCTGTGATGTTTTTAACTACACCTTTAACAACAGCGCCTTCACTTAATTTTTCAAATAGTGCATTGCGGTCTTCTTGGGTTTCAGCTTCGATAACAGCGCGACGTGAAACAACAATGTTGTTACGTTTAGTATCAAGTTTGACAATTTTAAGTTCAATTTCTCTATCTTCTAAGTGAGAAGTATCACGAAGTGGACGAACATCTACCAAAGAACCTGGTAAGAATGCGCGCAAACCTTTAACTTCAACAGTATAGCCACCACGGACATGATTGGTAATGCGACCAAGGATAGTTTCTTGTTCATCACAGGCTTTCTCAAGGTCATTCCACACTTCGATTCGTTTTGCTTTTTCGCGTGATAGACGAGTTTCACCGAAGCTATTATCAAGTGCATCAAGCACTACGTCTATTTTATCCCCTATTTGAACTTCAATTTCACCTTGATCGCTTTTGAATTGATCAAGAGACACGATTGATTCAGATTTTAAGCCGGCGTCAATCCATGCAAACTCGCGATCAATCGCAACAACGGTTGCTTTAATAATCTTACCAACACGCATTTCAGTTTCTTTTAGTGAGGCTTCAAAGAGGTCTTTAAAATTTTCAGTCATGGTTTATTTCCAAATATGTCTTAAGCCAGTGGTTAGTTATACATTGAATTTACGCATTCACTGGTAATTTGCATAAACCCAGCCAAAAAGGTGGACAGATTCTAATGGATTAGGACTAAATTTTCAATGTTGTTGTTTTTGTTTTATGTAAAAAGATGATGTTTTAAAATGATTATCCTTAACAAGGAGTAGCATTTTTATGTTAAATAAGGGAAGAATCTATTGCGGGTGCAATGTACTTTAGTCAATATGACACGCATGATATTACATATTCTTTGAAAGAAAATTAAAGGAAATTATGGAATCAAAAAAACTGTGCTATTTATGTTTCGACTTAGGGGGAAGTTATACCAAATATGGTATCATAACCAATAACGGTAGAGTTTTATACTTTGACCAATATCAAACTGGAGAAATACACTCACCAGAGTCACTTATTTCCCGATTTGTTGAAATATACAATATGCAAAAAGCAAATTATTCAATAAAGGGAATAGGGATTTCCACACATGGTGTTGTTGATATGAAACGTGGTTGTATTAGTTATGGTTCGAATTATGTCAAGTCTCTTGTTAATTATCCTTTAGTATCAGCTTTAACGGCGCTTACACATTTACCTGTTGTGATGGAAAATGATGTTAAAGCTGCTGCATTAAGTGAGCTTGCTTTTGGAAAGAATGGCTTTAAAGATTACATATTTATTACATTGGGAACGAGCATTGGTGGAGCGCTTATACTAAATGGGCAGTTATATCGTGGACAAAATAATGCAGCAGGTGAGGTAGGTTATATTATTACAAAACTTAATGAAGAAAATAAAAATAGTTTGATTAAAGGTGCCTGGGAGTCATATGCTTCTGCAAAAGCATTACTAAAATTATATTGCGATGCGGTACATAATGATAAAGCAACTTACCTTATGTTTAAACAACAACTTGCAAAAGCAGACGATCTGGCTGAAAAAACCTTGAATGCCTATCTTAATCAGCTTGTTCCTGGGCTTGCATCATTAACACATGTGTTAGCTCCACAAGCCATTATTATTGGTGGTGCAATTTCTGAGGATAAAGCTTTGATTAAGAGAGTTGAAGTGAGTTTTCAGTCATATGTTTTAGATATATATCGACAAACTAAAATCTTACCAGCGAGATTTGGTAATAAGTCAGGCATTATTGGAATTGTGTGTTTATTGAACAAAAATCAATTAAATTGCTAAGAAAAAACGGAAGTGCTTGACGAATGGCAGGGCTTTAGATATTTATAAAAGATTAAAGTTAAATTAACGCAAAGTTAGATTACGATAGTGAATTTTAAACATCCAAGAAATTATTAAGTTAGTTTTGAATCAAATTGATGGATATGATGTTTATGAAGGAAGTAGGAGAATTAACGCTATGGCAAATCAATATTCACAAAGTTTTGAGATTATTTTATCTAGAAAATATGGTCGCTCAGCAGAAGATGTGTTAAGAGATTATTCAGCAGAGGGTTTAAGCTATGAAGATGTAGCAGGTCGTTTTGGCTTTAAAAGTACAACAGTCAGAAAGTGGTGCCGAAAATACAACATTGAATTATTAGGACCTACTGAAATAAGTTCAGCCAAAGCCTATGAGACTTTATACCAATCGAGTTTAAATGCAGTATCAGTTAATACTTATAATGTATTGTATCGTTCGTGGTCAATTGACCATCAATATTTTAAAATTGATACTAGAAATTAATTTGTTTTTAATAACTCAATAAACAGCATTACAATCATGGTGAATAAGAATGCTAGTGATAACAAAAACGAAAACAATCTGAGACTTAAGTCGTTAATAGTCAGATGGATGATTGAGTTGATAATCCGAAAGGAAACAAATAACCACCCTAACACAAGAAAGTAAGTAATTTGCATAAGCTCAGCGTTAGTCATGATAATAATAAAGCAAATGTAAAACAGAATAGGCATTTGAAATAGATTATCTAAGTGTCTGGATGTAATTTCAAGCCACGGATTTTCTTTTTTGCAAAAGTCCATTGTCCGAAAATCATTCATGGGAATTTGATTTTTGCGTAATGCTTGTACTCTGCTAAATATGGTAATGAGCACGCTGATGATCGTGAAGATCATCATGACAATAACTGGAATAGACCACGTAACTTTTGACATAGATTGGCTCCAAATTAGTTTAAATTAAGTGTTTTGTGCTTGCGCCCATTTTTCTGGAGTGTAGGTTTTCATAGCAATAGCATGCAATTCACCTGATTTGATATATTGATCTATTGCAGTATAAACAATCTGTTGCTGTTTGACTTTGCTTAATACAGTATTAAATAATTCGCTAATAATAGTAGCACTGAAATGGACATTATCATCGCTTTCAACGATTGCGATTGTATTGTGACCAAGTTTTTGTTCGATACATGTTTTGAGTTCATTGGTAGTCATAAAGCCTCTCTTGAATTTATATAGGTTGTGCTAAAAAAGGTTGGAATAATTTATCCAAATTATGGACTTTAATGAGTGATTGTGCATTTTCAAGCATAAAATTCTTAAATAGAAGTTTAATGTTTTTTTTGCGACAAAGATGGATAATTTTTAAAAGTAATGCAATACCTGCACTGTCAATCTGGGTGATATTAGCTAGATCAATAATCAATACATTGGAAACAAAGTTCTTAAAAGTGCACGTAATTTTTTTTTCAATTTCACTAACATTAGTCACAGTTAGAATTCCTGATAGTTGCCAACTATCAGGACTTTTTATCAATAAGCTCATTATTCTTTTTCTCTATTGCTAAGTTAATATCTTTTAAATTTTTGTGGTCTTTAAATTGTGCTCTAAAGTTATCCAATATACTGACACCTGCTACGGATAGGTCGTAGATCTTCCATTGAGGTATATCTTCTTCTTTATTTGATTTATTGCTAACCTTTAACAACTTAATTAATAAATCAGATGAGGCATGATTTTGCAAATTAATAATTTTACCTGTTACAATGATTAGGCGTTGCCCTTGCCAAGAGTCATTGCTAAATGGAAGAATTTGAATGTCATAATTTTCAGCTTGAGCGATATTTTCAGCATAAGAATAAGCGAGCATTTGAGTAATTTTAGTGATAAATTGTTGCTGCTCTTCTTTGCTTGCAGATTGCCAGCGTTCGCGTCCAATTAAAAGCTGCGCAATCACATCTATGGCTAACAATGGTATGATCTTATTGTCAATTAGTTTGATTAGCGCTTCGGGATCTTGGCTTAGTGTGTTCTTTGAGTCAATCAAAATTTTTTGAGTGCTGACAATCGAGTTTTGAAGGAGGTCAACGGGATTTTGAATTTGATTTACTTGTGAATTTGTTGAGGGTATATGATTGGCAAAGCTAGGATGAATGTGTATTAATAGTATTGTACTGCACAGTAAAAAAATATTTTTTTTAAACATTATTTTTTATCTCCTGAAGCTGAAATAAAGGTGTTAATCAATGAGTTTAGATTAATGGCTGATGAAGTATTAGACAATTCTATTGTGCTACCGTTTTGTAGATATTTACTTTCATAAAAATCTGGTAAATCAAGCTGAGAAGGTTGGAGTGAAATAAAACTCTCACCTAATATCCCACTGGTATCAATTGAAGCAGAATAACTACTTGGAATTTGATTGTGTTGTTTATTAATGCTTAGTATTACATTGGCGATAAATCCGCTATAGCTAGGTTTAAGGCTAATTGATTCGACTTTGCCAATTTCGACTCCAGCAATCCGTACAGCAGCACCTGACCTTAAACTGCCTATATTTTGAAACTGAGCATTAATTCTATAAACATTCTTATTAAGTTCTGTCAAAGATAAACCACTGACTTTGAGCGCCATAAATACAAGCGTGATGATGCCGCACAGCACAAAAATACCAACCAGTAGTTCGTATGATTTTTTATACATCTTGTTAAACTCCTTTGAACATAAGAACAGTCATTAAAAAGTCTAATCCTAAGACTGTTAAGGAGGAATAGACAACAGTTTTTGTCGTAGCTTTAGCGATACCAGCTGAATTGGCATGACAAGCATAGCCTTGATAAAGTGAGACAATTGCAATGGCGACTCCAAAAACAATACTTTTTGCAATACCATTTAAGACATCATCGTAAAATAAAACAGATGCTTGCATATTGCTCCAAAAAGTGCCGCTGAAAAGCCCAAGTAGTTTTACACCAATTAAGTAGCCACCCCAAATTGAGATTGTACAAAAAAATAGATTTAAAATGGGCACACTAATCACACATGCCCAAAATCTAGGTGTTAACACAAAACGCACAGGATCAACACCCATCATATTTAAACTGGCTAATTGTTCAGTTGCTTTCATAAGTCCAACCTCAGATGTCAATGCACTACCTGCGCGTCCTGCAAATAAAAGGGCGGTAACGACAGGACCAAGCTCACGAATAATACTTAGTGCAACCATAGGACCTAATGCAGATTCAGCACTGAATTTTGCTAATGTATAAAAACCTTGTAGTCCTAAAACAAAACCGATAAACAAGGCAGAAACCAGGATAATTAAAACAGAGCTTACACCAACGTAATAAGTTTGCGTGATGATGTTACGAATATTGCTGCGTCCACAAATTATTTCAATTGTAAGTAAAATTGATTGCCCAATTTTTGCTGTTATATTTAAAGACGTTCGACCAAGTGCTTGGATGAGTTTAAGCATAGTTTTTTCCCATCATTTTAACGTTGCAAGGAAGTCAGGTGCAGGATAATCAAAGGCAACAGGGCCATTGATGTTACCCGTTAAGAATTGTGATACAAAACGATCATTACTATTACGAATAGATAATGACGAACCTTCGATTGCAACTTTCTGATTAGCAACAATAATAACATGATCAGCAATACTCATGACTTCATCAATATCGTGTGAGACAATGACCGATGTCATACGAAGCGCATCATTTAACCTTTTAATAAGTCTGAGGATGACCTTAAGGGAAATGGGATCCTGACCAGTAAATGGTTCATCATATAACATAAGCTCAGGATCAAGTGCAATAGCGCGTGCCAGTGCCACTCGTCTTGCCATGCCGCCTGATAATTCGCTTGGCATCATATCAATTGTTCCTCTTAACCCAACAGATTGTAGTTTCATAAGCACTAGATTATGAATTAAATCCTCACTTAAATTGCTGTTTTGTCTTAATGGGAAGGCCACATTATCGAAAACTGATAACTGAGTGAATAAAGCACCTGATTGGAATAAAACGCCCATTTTTTTACGAAGCGCTAGCAGTTCTTTTTTATTAAGGGTTTTTACAGTTTGATTTAAAACTTGGATGTTACCGCTATTGGCTTTTATTAATCGTCCAATAAGATGTAAAAGTGTTGTTTTTCCTGTACCAGATGGACCAAGTATAGCCGTAATTTTACCTTTTGGAATCGTGCACGATAAGTCCTTATAAATACATTTATCACCGCGATAAAAAGAAACGTGCTCAAAAGAAACGGCGTAGTTTTGATGAGTTGACATTATGTGTTTATTTGCTGTTTCAACTGTTTGCTTTCTTCAGGAATAGTAACGTTTAATTCCAGTACTGAGCAATCCCCTTGATCATCGACCTCAATTTTGATGTCTTTGGGGTCAACATGAACATACTTTTTGAGCACTTCCAGAATTTCCTCTTGAAGTTTGGTAATGAATGCGGGTTTATTGCTTTTACCACTTAGCTCATTGCGTTGGTGGGCAACAATAATTTGTAGGCGCTCTTTGGCAATATGTGCGCTATTTTTTTCAACGCGCTTATTTTTGAAATAATTTAAAAACCCCATGTTATTTTCCTCCAAATAAACGCTTTAAAAAGTTTTGCTTTTCAGGAGTAATAAAGCGAAGTGGTTTGTCGTGACCCAAAAAACGATCAATGGCATCTAAGTAAGCTTGACCTGCTTCACTGTCTTGATAAGCAGTGACAGGTACTCCAGAATTAGAAGCTTGAAGCACAGTTTTAGACTCAGGGATTACGCCAAGTAATGGAATTGATAACACATCTTTAACGTCATCAAGTGATAACATTTCGCCTTGACTTACACGTTGAGGATCATAGCGTGTGATCAAAAGCTTTGCTTCAACAGATTCCCCTTTTTCTTTGGCTTTTTTGGTTTTACTGGCAAGTACACCAATAATTCGATCTGAGTCACGCACTGAAGAAACCTCTGGATTTGTGACAACGATCGCCTTATCAGCATAGTACATAGCCATTAATGCACCTTTTTCAATACCTGCGGGTGAATCACAAATAACGTAATCAAATGTTTCATGTAACTCATTCATGATTTCTTCCAGCCCTGACTCAGTCAAGGCATCTTTGTCTCGCGTTTGTGAAGCAGGTAATATAAATAAATTCTCTGAGCGCTTATCCTTAATCAAGGTTTGATTAATATTAGATTCTTTATTGATAAGGCTAATTAAATCGTAAACTACTCGGCGCTCACACCCCATAACAAGATCTAAATTGCGTAGTCCAACGTCAAAGTCGATTACGACTGTTTTAAAGCCTTTCATTGCGAGTCCTAATGAAATTGCTGCACTTGTTGTAGTTTTGCCGACACCACCTTTACCAGAGGTGATAACAACAGTAGTGGCGCGCTTTTTATCTTTTGTTTCTTTTATGCCCGTTTGTTTGGATTCTTTGCTCACAATATTTAATCCTTGATTCAATTACACTTTGATTTGGGAAGACCCATCTTCTAAATCTGGCTGACCATGATTGTACCGTCTTTTAACTGGATTTGATAGCCATTATTATTGTTATTAAGGGGCGCAACCGGTTCCTCAAATATTTTATATTGCCCTGCTATAGAAACAAGATCTGCTTCTAATTTGTGACAAAAGATACGCGCATTGGTATTTCCTTCTAAGCCTGCAATTGCACGTCCCCGTAATGTACCATAAACGTGAATATTACCACTAGCTAGCAACTCAGCACCAGGGCTCACCGAGGATAAGACGATTAAATCACCGTTTTGAGAGATCACTTGCTGACCTGATCGAATTCTTGTCTCAACGATTTTATGCTGTAGTACATGGGATTTATTGGCTGAAACAATCGGAGCAGGGACATTTTTTCCTTCTTTAAAAACAGGAAAGCCATATGCTTGCAGGGCTTCATTAAGTGTATTATCTGGCAACCTAAATCCAACTGGCAGAAGTGTGTGTTTTTTGAGCATATCGGTTAAGGATTGAATAAACTCAAGTTTTACAGTTTGTGGTAAAGCAGTTAGCTCAATGACCATGGGCGTATTGTTAAAAAATTGTGGTGCCTGTTTTATTTTTGTCGTAATCTGTTTTTCAATTTCATCAAGATCGGTACTGAGTATTTGCAAAACACTAAGCGTAAAAAGACTTCCCTTGATTTGAAAAGTTGCAGGCATGGTTTTTATCCTTGTTAAATTAAAATAATAGTCACTATGATAAAACGTATCGATTTTATAACGAATCTTATACCAATTATCAAGATAATTGATGATATTTGTACAAAGTTAGCGAGAGGGTAAATAAGGTGTGTCAAGCTTTTGATCAAAATAAGTCACATTGGGTTAATTGGGGATTAGCGATTTTATTATCGTTACTATTTAGTACTTTAAGTCTTAGTTGGTGGTTATTTAATACAAAGGTCATTGATATAGCGTTAGCAAAAGAGATATTTTGGCAATATCAGCTTATTATTTGGTGTGCCGCTGTTATAGTTGGTGGTGCGCTTGGGATGAGTGGAGCTGTTTTACAAGTGGTATTAAGAAATCCACTTGCAGATGTAAGTATTTTAGGTATCTTATCAGGTAGCCAGTTTGTAGGGCTCTTGCTGCTTTTTATACTACCAAGTTACATCAGCCGTTTGAGTTATTACTCTTATGCTTTGTTTCTAACTGCTTGTGTTATTGGTGCCATGTTAGTTCTATTATTATTTATGTTGGTAATTTTCACTCAAAAGAGCTTAACAAATATAACTGTTATCATTTTTCTAGGAGTTGGAATTTCTGCTGTTTTTAGTGCTTTAACAGCACTTATTATGAGTTTTAGCCGTGCCGAAACCTTGCAACAAATAACCTTATGGCAGTTTGGTGGTTTTCTAAATGTATCGTGGTTACAGCTAACGTTACTTATTTTAGTTAGCTGTGTGTTCTTTGCTTTTGCAATCAAAAATCATCAGGCTTTTGATATGTTAAGTTTAGGAGAGACTGAAGCGATGTTAATGGGAGTAGACGTTAAGCGTTTACTCGTTTGGTTAGTAATTACATTAGCTTTTTTAGTTGCCTGTATTGTATCAATTGCAGGTCCAATTGCTTTTTTAGGTTTAGCGGCACCCCATATTGCAAGGTTTTTGCTATCAACCAATAAAATGAAAGTCTTACTTATAGCGAGTTTTTTATGTGGTGCTAGTTTGATGTTGATCAGTCAATGGTTGTCACAAAGCATTGCTTATCCCATGATTATTCCAGTTGGTATTATCACTGCGTTACTTGGAGCACCATTTTTAGTTTTTTTAGTTATTCGTGAGCTAAAGACAAATGGTGTATAAAACATAATAGATTGTATTAATAATCTTATGTTATGATATGCGCAAATTAAGAGATGAACGTGATTTAAATTTTTTTATGAGTCGGTTGCAGCAAAATATTATTTATGCAGGGATTGTGATTGCCGTTATTGGATTTTTTTGGGCAGTTGTACCTAAAAAGCAATATGAGTCGCAGGGGGTATATTTGCCACAAACAACGGAAATTTATAGTACAGTTGATGCAAAGATCGTGCAATTTTACGCATCAGAGAGCATGAATTTACGGAAAGCCGTTCCAGTTGTAACAGGCTTTAACGAATCGCCAATTGGTATTATCCGGGTGGACACACATTATACAAGTAAAAAAGAAATCCAATCGTCTTGTGAGCAAAACGTACAAAAAGCTAAAATGCTTGCCGCACAGCATGGTGTAACCAAAGTGATTGGAAATTGTGTGGTTTCTGGCAATACAGGACCTTTGGATGGTGCTAACCTTTATGCTTATGCCTATCATTAACTATGAATCCACAAAATAAAGGTAAAAATTTACGGATTGTATTTGCTGGTACGCCTGAAATCTCAGCAACCGTTCTAAATAACTTAATTGGTCAAAACTATAATATTGTTGGAGTGTTTACCCAGCCAGATCGTGTTAAAGGTCGTGGTAAAAAGTTGCAAGCTTCAGCTGTAAAAGAACTGGCTTTAACACATAATATTCCTGTTTTCCAACCTATCTCATTTAATAAAGAACCTCAAGCGATTGATGATTTGCAAAATTTACAAGCCGATGTGATGGTAGTTATTGCTTATGGATTACTGCTGCCTAGGGTGGTTTTAGATGTTCCAAAGTATGGCTGTATAAATATTCACGTTTCATTGCTGCCTAAATGGCGGGGAGCTGCTCCTATTCAGCGAGCAATTGAAGCAGGTGATACAAAGACAGGTATTACGATTATGCAAATGGATGAGGGCTTAGATACGGGTGATATTTTGCATGTGGTTGAAACCCCCATCTTAAAAGAAGATGATAGTCAAACCTTGCATGATCGATTAGCAAAACTTTCAGTTCCAGCGATTTATGAAGTGTTTTCTCAAATTGCCAGTGGAACACTCCACTCACAAAAACAGCCTGAGGATGCAACGTATGCACGTAAACTCACAAAAGAGGAAGGATTAATTGACTTTAATAACACCGTTCAACAAATTGATTGTAAAGTTCGTGCATTTAGCCCTTGGCCAAGTGCATATATTAAGCTTGATAATGAACAAGTGAAAATTTCGGATATTCAAGTGTTTAAAGAAAAAGCAAGTAGTGCCATAGGTACTATTTTAAGTGTAGATAAGTCTGGCTTAAAAGTGCAGGCTTGTAATGGTGTAATCAACATTGGCTCACTCCAATTTCCGGGAAAGAAAATGTTGTCAATTGCAAGTATATTAAATGGTAAAGATTTAGGCTTTCTTATTGGCAAAAAATTATGAGTCACTTTATTTATTAATAAATAGATTAATTATTTTTTTGATCTGCCAACGTACGTCTAATAGTGGGAAAAAACGTGATCATCTTGTGCTTGTTATTCACCTGAAAATAATACTAACACTTATTGTAAAAATATTACCCTTGATTTCCACCACTTTTAAAGTGAAACTACTTTTTAAAATAACGCAATAGGTGAATGTTACAGTGCCTGTCAATATGAACATAACTTGCATTTTTAAACCAATCACCAAGCACATAACGTATATAGTTTTGTTGATGATGAATGTTGAATAAGTGCGTGTGTCCATGAATGAGAGTTTTATGTTTACCAAGGTATTTTTGAATGCCTTTTTCAGTGACATCAATAACTTTATACTTTGCGTTTTTTTTGTGGCTTGTTATGCGTATGCCTTTTGCAAGTTTTTCCCTTAATCGAAGTGGTAATCGTAGATAAAGCCACTGGATGAGTTTGTTGCGTACAATTTTGCGAAAAATTTGATAGCTTTTATCATCAGTACATAGCAAATCACCATGCATCAATAAAATAGTTATTTTGGAGAGTACAAGGACATGTGGATCACTTACAAGTGTTATTTTGGCACGTTTTGCAAAACGTTGACCAATTAAAAAATCGCGATTACCAGACATGAAATAAATTTGAAGTCCACTGTCATGTGCATGAGCCAATAGATCAGCAATATGCAGATTAAAAGGTGAGATAGCATCATCTCCAATCCAATAATCAAAAAAATCTCCGAGGATATATAGGGAATTGTCCTTATTTGTGATATCTGCTAAAAAGCGTTCAAATAGAGCAGTAGCTTGCACTCTAACCTCACTTAAGTGCAAGTCAGCAATAATATAGTAATTTTTTTTATTTTCTTTATTCATCTTTGCACTTTACGGTAACAAGGCTGTGCTTTTGATGGGATTTAGTATAACATCTAACATATTAAGAAGACGATAAAAACAAGATGAATGCAAAGTAATTTACAAAAAGCACGTGTGCTTGTTGTGGGGGATGCGATGCTTGATCGCTATTATTATGGAACAACTGAGCGCATTTCTCCTGAAGCGCCTGTACCAGTTGTCCATGTAAAAACCATTCAAGATCGAGCAGGTGGAGCAGGAAATGTGGCACTCAACATCTCAGCATTATCAGGGATGGCTGGAATTTGTGCGATCGTGGGTAAAGACGAACCAGCACGCATTTTGTGTGATTTTTTAACAAAGAAATCTATTAAGACACATCTTATTGAAACCCATTTGCCAACGATTACTAAGTTACGCATACTTTCACAAAAACAACAGTTATTAAGGCTGGACTTTGAAGAAGGATTTTCAAAAATCGATGAAACATTGTTATTAGATGCTGTAGAAAAAGCTGCTGATCAATACAATGTAATGATTTTATCAGATTATGGTAAAGGGACGTTATACAATACAAAAGCCTTAATTGAACTTGCTAAAAGAAAAAATATGGCGGTTTTAGTTGACCCTAAAGGTCATGACTTTAGCATTTATGAAGGAGCAACATTGATCACCCCTAATCGCAAAGAATTTGAAGCTGTGGTAGGAAAGTGTATAACTGAGGATGAATTGATTTCAAAAGCGTATGCACTTATTAAGCGATGTAAGCTTGATGGGCTTTTAATTACTCGTAGTGAAGAAGGTATGACGCTTGTGCTTAATAGTGGTGCAGCCAAAAGCATTCCAACCGTGGCACGAGAAGTTTTTGATGTAACAGGTGCGGGAGATACCGTTATTGCAGTAATGGCGATGGGCTTATCGTGTGGTTATGATTTTGAGTCATCAATGCGTTTGGCAAATGCCGCAGCAGGTGTGGTTGTTGGTAAAGTTGGTACAGCAACACTAAGCGCACAAGAGCTTCATGATTCACTTCATGCTCAAACAACTGTTAATAAAGGTATTATCACTCAAGATGCGCTCAAACAAGCTATGCGTGAAGTACGCTTACAAGGTGAGAAAGTAGTCATGACCAATGGTTGTTTTGATATCTTACATGCAGGGCATGTTGAGTATTTACAAAAAGCGCGTGCTTTAGGAGATCGATTAATCGTTGCTGTCAATAGTGATGAGTCAGTTAAACGTTTAAAAGGTGAGAATCGCCCTGTCGTTAATTTACAATTTCGTATGGAAGTATTGGCGGCGCTATCTTGTGTAGATTGGGTAGTGGCGTTTAATGAAGATACCCCTGAGCGTATTATTAGTGAGCTACTGCCAGATATTTTAGTCAAAGGCGCAGACTATGAAATACATGAAATAGCAGGCGCCAAAGAAGTATTGGCTGTAGGTGGAGAAGTAAAGACCATCACACTTAAGCCAAATCACTCTAGTTCATCAATTATTCATAAAATTCAATCATCAAAAGTTTAAGGTAATATAACAGTATGAAGCATGTTCATATTTTAGGAATTTGCGGGACGTTTATGGGTGCCTTAGCGGTCTTGGCACGCCAAAAAGGTTATCATGTAACAGGTAGTGATCACAACGTTTACCCTCCTATGAGCACTTATCTTGAATTGCAAGGCATTCAAATTATGCAAGGTTATGATTATGATATCACTTCGCTTAAGTTAGACGAGGTAATCGTTGGTAATACCATGCGTCGTGGTATGCCAATTGTTGAGACGCTATTAAACAGTGAGCTGCAATATTATTCAGCACCTAGTTGGCTTTATAATGAAGTTCTTAAAACGAAAAAGGTCATCGCTGTGTCAGGTACTCATGGCAAAACCACAACCACGTCATTAATTGTTAAATTATTAGATGATGCGGATCTTAACCCTGGTTTTCTAATTGGTGGGATCAGTCAGGATTTTGGTGTGTCATCCCGTTTAACTGATTCTGAAATTTTTGTAATAGAGGCTGATGAATACGACACAACTTTTTTTGATAAGCGCTCTAAATTCATACATTATCATCCTGATATTCTAACGATTAATAACCTTGAGTTTGACCATGCGGATATTTTCAATAGCATGGATGACATATATCGGCAATTTCATTATCTATTTAGAATGATGCCAGGTAAGGCAAGCATTATCTATCCACAGGATGATCAGAATATTGCTCATTTATTAACGATGGGCGTATGGTCAAATAAATTACCAATAAAAAATCAAATTTTAGATATTAAACCCATTAATGCTGATTATAGTGAGTTTGTATTGAGTGATAATGATAAATGTCATTTAATCAAGTGGTCAATGTTGGGTGAACATAATGCAAAAAATGCGCTTATGGCTTATACAGTTGCAAAGTGTATTGACATTTCATTTGATAAAATACAAGCTAGTTTTGCGAACTTTAAAGGTGTTAAAAGACGTTTAGAATGTATTTATCAAGACCATTATTGTGCTATTTATGATGATTTTGCCCATCATCCAACAGCAGTGAAACATACTTTACAAGCGCTAAAAGCCAAAGCTTCAGATGCGCAAAAGGTAGTGGCTATTTTAGAAGCTAGATCCAATACAATGAAAATGGGTGCTCAAGAAAAAGACCTAATTCAAGCATTAAAATTTGCTGATGAAGTATGGTTCTATCAAAATACTAACATGCAGTGGCAGGCAAGATCCCATCAAAGTGAGACTTTTTTAGTATTTGACCAAATCGAAGATATCGTTAAGGTCTTTGAAAAAAGTTATAAAAGTCCTTTATTTAAGCATTTTGTGATTATGAGTAATGGGGGATTTGAAAATTTGCATCAACGCTTATTGCAAAAAGCAGTAGTAGTTGTTACTCACTCAAATTCATTTTGAAACGTTGCATGGTTTTACAAAACAACTGATTTTGCAACTGGTATTGGCTATAATTTCATAAGCTTTGCCATTTTAGCCAACAATACCTTTTTTCCCTCTCCAGCTTTAAAGTCCACATGGTAGCAAAGGTTATCACCTTCACCTTCAAGCTTAAGTATCACCCCAATTCCAAATTTTGTGTGATTGATAAATTCACCTATTTTAAATTCTGCTTCTGTATTTTGCTCTTTGACAAAATCAAACGGTGAAATGCCAAAGCCCATTGTTTTTTCCAATTTTTCTGGTTTGCGATTTCGAACATATTGTAAATATTCTTTGGGAATTTCCTGTAAAAAACGCGACTTGATCTGATAACTCATGTCACCATATTGATGACGTATCTTACAATAGCTTAATGTTAGATGACGCATGGCTCGCGTGATTCCCACATAACAAAGCCTACGTTCTTCTGCTAGTTTATCAACGACTTCAACTGAACGTGATGATGGAAATAAGCCGTCTTCTAATCCTGAAATGAATACATAAGGAAACTCTAATCCTTTTGCCATGTGTAGTGTCATCATTTGTACACTATCGTCATGTTCTGCAGCTTGCATTTCACCTGATTCCAAAACAGCAAAGTTTAAAAACTCCACCAATAGATCTTCTTCTGCCACATCTTCTATAGGAGGTATAAACTCAGCCGCAGCATTAACCAGCTCTTTGAGGTTTTCACATTTTTGCTGTGATTTTTCGGCTTTGCTTTGTTCATGCATAAGCATCAATCCACTGAAATCTATCACATGACGCATTAATGCTCCAAGTTTCATAAGGTTTTTAACAGCAGCCATGTCTTCAATTAAATCTATAAATTTTTGAATTGACGCAGCAGATCGTGTGGGAAGCAACTTACGCTCAATCATTTCACAACTTGCATGCCATAATGACAAATCATGTACGGTTGAGTATTTACGAATACTTTCTATTGTTTTTTGACCAATGCCTCTAGCTGGTAAATTAATCACCCGTTCAAATGCAAGATTATCTACACGCAAAGCAATTAGTCGCATATAGGCCAAAGCATCTTTAATTTCCGCACGATCAAAAAAGCGCATTCCTCCATAAATACGATAGGCAATTCCGGTTTTTAACAGCGCTTCTTCAAGGACACGCGATTGTGCGTTTGAGCGATACAAAACTGAAATATCCGATAACGAAACGTGATGTGTATGATATAAATCATAAATTTTAGCACTAATGTAATCAGCTTCGTCACGCTCATTAAATGCCTCATAAACGGAAATTTTTTCTCCCTTTTCTTTCTCAGACCACAGCATTTTGCCCATCCGTTTAGGATTATTTGCAATCACTGCGTTTGCTGCATCTAATATGATTTGAGTAGAGCGATAATTCTGCTCTAGACGTACGATGCGCACACTTGCCAAATCATCAATAAAGTGTTTGATATTTTCAACCCTAGCTCCTCGCCAACCATAGATAGACTGGTCATCATCTCCAACTGCCATAATGCTATTTGTATCGGATTTCAAAGCCATTAGCCATTTGTATTGAACACTATTAGTGTCTTGAAACTCATCCACTAAAATGTGTTGAAAACGCCGTTGATAATATTGGCTTAATACCATATTTTCTTTAAACAATTCATAAGCATAAAGTAGTAAGTCTGCAAAATCTAATGCATTATTTGCTCTTAAGCGCACTTCATAGACTTGATAAATTTTAATAATTTCGTTATTAAACTCCTCTGTAGGTAAATCAATTGCACGAATACCTTCATCTTTTTTGCCGTTAATAAAGCTTTGTAGATATTTAGGCGGATAAAACTTTTCATCTAAATTTAAACTATGGATAACTTTTTTTATAATTTGCAATTGGTCATCTTGATCTAATACTTTAAATCGTCTGTCAAAACCAAGCTCTGAAGCATGTTGACGTAAGAGTCTATGAGCAATTCCGTGAAATGTGCCAATCCACATACCAACGGTAGAAAAACCAAGTAAATTTTCAATACGTTCTTTCATTTCCCTTGCGGCTTTATTGGTAAAAGTAACTGCCAAAATATTTAATGGTGAAATATTTTTTTCCTGACATAAATAAGCAATTCTATGTGTCAGGACACGTGTTTTTCCACTTCCTGCTCCTGCAAGTATTAAGGCGTTTTCTTGATCAATTAAAACGGCTTCACGCTGTTTTGCATTTAGGGATTGAAGATTTCTGATAAACTCTGACATAACTTAAGCGTGGTAATAATGTTTTTCAATAATTGTAACGTTTGGTTGATAAGCAATTGCTAAAATTAAGCACACTATCCAAATAATGAAAGTAAATCCAAATAGTAAATTCACAACAAAAATTATTATACTGTTTGGATGTTGTTTTTTAAACGCAATGTAGCTAGGTAAAAAATATAAAAGCAATGCTAAAACACCTAATAACACTACTGTTGATAACGGGAAAAAGAATAACACTGCGATAACAATTCCAGCGATGAAAAGTAAATTAAGCAATAAGTGCATAATTATAGCATTCCTTGATTTGTGGAAGATAATCTGATGATATCAAACAAAAGCTTATGATCACAAATTATTTTTGATTTAGCTTTGGAATAATTTTAATAAACTCGCTACACTAAGAGCAGGAAAAAGGTGGTGGGTCGTGCAGGATTCGAACCTGCGACCAACTGGTTAAAAGCCAGCTGCTCTACCGACTGAGCTAACGACCCAAAGCAAAGCACATTATAGGGAATATGGAGCCAATTGCAACATGAAGCATAAAAAAAAGAATAAAAATTTTGGGTTTAGTTTAATTGAGGGGTTAGTGGTAATTATTTTAATTGGAATTATAGTGACTATTGCAATTCCAATGAGTATTGGATCGTTTGGTAGGGCTCACTCAGAAATGTATTTAGATCGTGTTAGAGCGGCGTTAGAATTGGGTCGCATTACAGCAATGTCGGAATCCATGTCCATTTTTTTATGTCCAACTTCAAATGGGACAAACTGTAATACAACTGTGCCAGCAAATAATTGGGGTGCAAATAGATTACTATTATTCACAAGCTCAAGTGGAGAAATTACAACTGTTACGCGTATTGTATCCATACTTGAAGCACCAGGAGCAGGCGATTATCTTTCAAGCAATAAGTCAAATCGCATTGAAATTCAACCAAATGGCCTAACATCAACGGCTTTGAGATTATATTATTGTAGTATTGTTGATGATCAAGGTGCAAATCGTTATACACGTGAATTAATTATTAATTTTGTAGGTAGGGTCAATTTAAATATTTTACCAACTGCACAAAACTGTTGAACATCATCTGAGTTAAGCTACTGTGCTTTACACACGAAGGAAAATTTGCAAAATATTGACTGAACATTATTTTTCTTGATTTCCACAATGTGAGCAAATAGTTTAGTAAAAAAATATTATATTTGATTGGCACAAACAAAGAGTTTTTAAGGATGATTGCGTTAAAATTAAAGCCATTAAGTATGAAAGCATGGCAGGTTGAAATTTAGCTATTTTAGCTTAAGGTTTAGATATAATTGCAAATGCCTACCAAAAAACAGTCATCATCATTTAGATGACTTTAACTTAAATTTATGTTTTAAAATTCTACAAAAACCAATTCTGGCCCTATTTAAATCAAAGAAATCATCGTGTACAGAGAAAAAAGTTAAAAAAGCGATTGACAGTTATTTTTGAGTCCATATAATTACCAGATACCCGCTAAGGAATGTCTAGTAGGGTTTTAAAGGATGTTTGAAAGAGATATGAAGTGTAGATACTTGAATACTTTGAGCGATAGATTTTGTGGATTGTAGTTAGTGTAATGGAGATGGAGTTAGGATGTAGATTTTAATTTCATTGAG
>NZ_QLIR01000009.1 GCF_003428155.1 Fastidiosibacter lacustris | reverse complement strand
GTTATCAAATTGAGCTAGCTAAAGCAAGCTTATTAAAACTTGCCGACAATGGTAAAAATAATGACAAAAGCGTTACTGACAATTCTGTAAATAGTTAAAATAGGGTATAAGGGGGTAGTTAAGTGTAGAATTAAAGCTTTTATTTTATCTTCATAGTTTTAAAGCGATTAATTTATTGTTCCTATTTGATGTAATATCAAAAAACCATCTTTAGTGTGCTGATTTAGGCTATACAATACACCATTTTTGTTTAGATGCGCGATTGAGTTTTCTTTTGTGTATGAGATTAATTTTATTTGCTTGCTTCTTCGCTGTGGCGCTTGATTTTATTTATGCTAGAATACACGATATTTTGTGATAACCACTTAGTTTTCTTGATATGCAGGAGATAAAAATGAAAGATCAAGGACCACGAAATATAGGACTTGGCTCAATTAAATCCTATTCTTTCCCTATTACGGCGATAAGCTCCATTTTACATCGTATTACAGGTGTGCTAATGGTTGTGTTATTGCCATTTTTATTGTGGGCATTTAGCTTGTCAATGAGATGTGGTGGAGATTTTTACTACGTTCAAAATCTATTGATCCATTCTCCTTGGAGTATTGTGGTATGGATTTTTTTGTCAGCTGTGTCTTACCACGTGATTGCGGGGATCCGTCATTTGATTATGGACCTAGGATTTGGTGAAGAAATGTGCTGTGCAAAAGTAACATCGATTATGGTACTTGTTTTAGGTTCGCTTGTAACAATTTTGTGGGGGATTTGGATATGGCTAATGTAACTTGTTGTACACGTTCAGGTTTAAAGGATTGGTTTTTACAACGTATTAGCGCGATTATTATCATGCTTTATGCAATTTTTATTGTAGTTGTTGTTTTATGCCTTTCAGGTGATGGTTCTTATCATACGTGGATGGCGATTTTCCAGAATACTTGGGTTAAAGTCTTTACATTACTTGCATTTTTAGCGCTGATTGCACATGCCTGGATTGGGATGTGGACAATCTTTACTGACTATGTAAAATGTGCTTGGTTTGCGGGTATTTTGCAAGTTGCAGCGATTGTAGGATATTTTACCTGCTTTATTTGGCTTATCTGTATTTTATTTTAAGGGGCATAAGTAATGAAAATAGCAGTACAACAATTTGATGCAATCGTTGTAGGTGCCGGAGGTGCTGGCATGCAAGCAGCGTTTCAATTATCACAATCTGGATTTAAAACCGCAGCGATATCAAAAGTATTTCCAACAAGATCGCATACGGTATCGGCTCAAGGCGGAATTGCCGCAGCTTTAGGAAACGTTGAATTTGATGATGATTTACCATCTGATGATTGGAAATGGCATACTTATGATACCGTTAAAGGTTCTGACTATATTGGTGATCAAGAAGCTATTGAGTTTATGTGTGAAAATGCGCCACAAGCTATTATCGAGCTTGAGCATATGGGGATGCCATTTTCACGTTTAGAAAATGGCAAGATTTACCAACGTGCCTTTGGTGGAATGTCGCGTAATTATAATGTGGGCAATATTGCAAAAAGAACCTGTGCGGCCTCTGATAGAACAGGGCATGCACTATTGCATACACTTTACCAAGGTAATTTAAAACATGAAACCAAGTTTTTTAATGAATGGTATGCGATTGATCTTGTTAAATCGTCTGAAAATGCGATAGCAGGTGTAATTGCGCTTAATATGGAAAATAGTGAAATTGTATTCTTCCAGTCTAAAGTGACGATTTTGGCAACAGGTGGTGCTGGGCGCATTTATGAATCAAGTACTAATGCTCACATCAATACGGGTGATGGGATTGGGATGGCACTTCGTGCTGGCTTCCCACTACAGGATATGGAGTTTTGGCAATTCCATCCAACGGGTATTGCAGGTGCCGGAGTTTTAGTAACTGAAGGCTGTCGTGGTGAAGGTGGAATTTTACGTAATAAAAATGGTGAGCGTTTTATGGAGCGTTATGCGCCTAATGCCAAGGATCTAGCATCGCGTGATGTAGTATCTCGTGCGTCTCAACAAGAAATTAATGAAGGTCGTGGTTTGAAATTCGCTGGTGTTGATTGCGTTAATTTAGATTTAACACATTTGGATGAAAATGTAATTAAAGAACGCTTGCCAGGCATTCGTGAATTGGCAATGACTTTTGCAGGCGTTGACCCATTAAAAGCACCCATTCCTGTTGTCCCGACTTGCCATTATATGATGGGTGGTATTCCGACCAACAAATATGGTCAGGCAATTACACAAAATAAAAATGGTGAGGATATTGTTATTGAAGGTTTATATGCAGTAGGTGAATGTGCATCTGTATCTGTGCATGGTGCAAACCGTTTGGGTTCAAACTCATTGCTTGATTTGGTTGTGTTTGGTCGAGCTGCTGGTATGCACGCGGAAGGAGTGTTGCGTGCAGGGATGCAGCAACGAGAGGTAACTGATAAAGCAATTGATACAGCGATAGCGCGTTATCAACGTTGGGAAAACAATAAAGGTGGTGAAAGTGTTGCTACTTTAAGAGCAGAGCTTCAAAAAGCAATGCAAATTGATTTCTCAGTATTCAGAACAGAACATCAAATGCAAGAAGGTTTAGAGCGTTTAAAATCATTGCGTGGGCGTGTACAAAAAGCATCTTTAGTGGATCATTCGCACGTTTTTAATACCGCTCGAATTGAAGCACTTGAACTGGATAATTTAATGGAAACTGCGATGGCAACGGCAGTGCTTGCATTACAGCGTAAAGAATCGCGTGGCGCACACTCGCGTGAAGACTATCCTAAGCGTGACGATGAGAGCTGGTTAAAACATAGCTTATATTTCCTAGAAGGGGATAGATTCTCTACACGTGATGTAAATATGCAGCCATTAAAATTAGACCCATTCCAACCAAAAGTCAGAAGCTACTAAGGAGATATCGGTGAAAGTTCAGTTTAAAGTTTATCGCTATAATCCTGAAGTGGATAAAAAACCTTACTATCAAGATTATACCGTTACAGTCGAAAATGAAGGTACAAAAGTTTTAACTGCTATTGAGCTGATTAAGCAGCAAGATCCAACGTTAGCGGTGCGTCGTTCTTGTCGTGAAGGCGTTTGTGGTTCAGATGGCATGAGTATTAATGGTAAAAACCGATTGGCTTGTATTACCTCAATTGGTGAATTAAGTCAGCCAATTAAGTTGCAGCCCTTACCTGGCTTACCTGTTATTCGTGACTTGATCGTTAATATGGATCAATTTTATAAGAACTATGAGAAGGTCAAACCTTATTTAATTCCAGTTGAAGGGGATAATCCTGTTAAAGAACGCTTACAGTCACCAGAAGATCGAGCTAAACTCGATGGACTATATGAGTGTATCTTATGTGCTTGTTGTACAACTTCTTGCCCATCTTTTTGGTGGAACCCTGATAAATTTATTGGACCATCTGGATTGTTACAGGCTTATCGTTTTGTGATTGATTCACGAGATGGTGCAACGAAAGAGCGCTTAGAAGCATTGCAAGATCCATTTAGTGTCTTTAGGTGTCGTACGATTATGAATTGTGTGAGTGTTTGTCCTAAAGGCTTAAATCCAACAAAAGCTATCGGTAAACTTAGATCAATGATGTTGAAAAATAGTTTATAAATTTAGTTGAGCGCTGAAATGAAGTAAGTGCTTTTTTATTTTGGTCAAAGAAGGTTAAGAGTAAAACTATGAGTGAAACACAAGACTCAATGTCTTTATGGTTGGAAAGTTCACAACTTTCAGGTAGTAGCAGTGCTTATCTAGATGCAATTTATGAAGACTATTTAAAAGATCCTAATTTAGTTGATAGCAGTTGGCGTCAATATTTTGATGGTATACGCAATAATCAACATGATGTATCGCATGCGCAGATTAGAGAAGATTTTATTGCGTTGAGCAAAAATCCATTTCGGTTTGCTGTTTCAACGCCACAAGGCATAATTGTCGACTCTAGCAATTATCCAGATGGTGGGGATAAAATTTCAGCCGTCATGGATTTGGTTTATATGTATCGTAGTGTTGGTCATAAGATTGCTAATCTTGATCCACTTGGCATTAAGTTACCTGAGGTTACACCAGAGCTTGACCTTGAATTTCATGGCTTAAATAAAGAGAATTTAAACGAAAGTTTTAACGTTGGGATTTTTTCTGATTATAAACCGATGTTGTTAAAAGACATTATCGCTAAACTTAAGCAAGTTTATGCCGATAGCGTTGGTTATGAATTTATGCACTTAAGCAACATGGCGGAAAAGATGTGGTTTCGTCAGCGGGTAGAAAAGGTAGCGCCAAATTTATCTAAAGAACGTAAAGAATGGCTTTTAGAGCGTTTAACAGCTGCTGAAGGATTAGAAAAATATCTTGGCATGAAATATGTTGGTCAAAAGCGCTTCTCACTTGAAGGTGGAGAGTCGATGATTCCTGCATTAAATGAGATTATCAATAAGGCAGGTGAGGCGAGTGTGGAAGAGGTAGGTATGGGAATGGCGCATCGTGGGCGCTTGAATGTACTTGTCAATATCATGGGTAAATCACCCGAAAATTTATTTAAAGAGTTTGAAGGTGAGCAAGATAAAAAATTCTTGTCAGGGGATGTAAAATATCACTTAGGCTTTGCTTCGTGGCATAAGACACCAAAAGAAACTGTGCGTTTAGCACTTGCCTTTAACCCATCACATTTAGAGACGGTTGATCCTGTTGTAGAAGGTGCTGTTAGAGCGAAACAAGATTGTTTTGAGCATGGTGAAGCACCTAGCAAAGTAGTTCCCATTTTAATTCATGGCGACTCTGCTTTCTGTGGTCAAGGAGTGATAATGGAAACTTTTTCTTTGTCACAAACAAGGTACTATGGAACCGGAGGTACTATTCATATTGTGATCAACAACCAAGTTGGTTTTACAACAGATAAAAAAGAAGATAATAGAAGTAGTTTATATTGTACTGATATTGCAAAAATGGTCGAAGCACCTGTGTTGCATGTTAATGCTGATGATCCTGAAGCAGTTGTTCGTGTAGCAGGGCTTGCTATGGATTATCGTATGATGTTTAACAAAGATATTGTGATTGATTTAGTGTGCTATCGTCGTCATGGTCACAATGAAGCCGATGAGCCGTCCGGTACGCAGCCAAAGATGTATAGTATCATTAAAAAGTTACCAACAACTCGTGCTATCTATGCTGAAAAGTTAGAAAAAGAAGGTGTAGTTTCTCAAGAACAAGCCGATGTAATGGCAAAAGCCTATAGAGATAAATTGCAAAATAAACAAGTTGTTGCCGATGTCATTACGACTCAACAACAACGCAGTACTAAGTGTATTGTAAATTGGCGTCCTTATCTTAATCAAAAATGGGATCAAAGGGTGGATACGCGTTTTGATAAGGAGAAGTTGATTGAATTGGCGAATAAACTCAATCATTTACCAGAAGGCTTAATCTTGCAGCCACAAGTAAAAAAGACAATTGAGGATCGAGTCAAAATGGCTGCTGGTGAAAGCACAGCAAATTGGGGATTCGCTGAAAATCTTGCCTATGCCACGTTGTTGGTAGAGGGTTATAGTATACGCTTATCAGGTGAGGATTGTGGACGTGGTACTTTCTCACATCGCCATGCTGTATTACATAACTATGATTATAATAATGTCAATTTACCTGATTACATACCGTTGCAGCACATTAACCCTGAAGTACAGTGTCATATTATTGATTCAGTACTATCTGAGTATGCGGTACTTGGTTTTGATTATGGCTATAGTTGTTCAGCACCAGAAAGTTTGGTAATTTGGGAAGCACAATTTGGTGATTTTGCCAATACGGCTCAGGTGGTGATTGATCAATTTATTGCGGCAGCAGAAGAAAAATGGGGTATTTTATCAGGACTTGTCATGTTATTACCACATGGTCAAGAAGGTCAAGGTGCGGAGCACTCATCTGCTAGACTAGAGCGTTTTTTACAGCTTTGTGCAAATGATAATATGCAAATTTGTGTGCCAACAACGCCTGCACAACTTTTTCATATGTTGCGTAGACAAATGCTAAGAGCTTATCGAAAACCACTTATTGTGATGTCACCTAAGAGTTTATTGCGCCATCCGCTTGTCTTTTCAAGTCTGGAAGATTTGGCAGATGGACATTTTTATAATGTGATTCATGAAACCGATGACATCAAAGCAGAAAAAATAACACGTGTGATTTTATGTTCTGGCAAAGTATATTATGATTTGTTATCTAAGCGTCGTGAAAAAGCGATTGAAGACATTGCTATTATTCGTATAGAACAACTTTACCCTTTCCCACAGCAAGATTTAGAGGCAGTGCTTGCTGCATATCAGCATGTTAGTGATATTGTTTGGGTACAAGAAGAGCCTGAAAATCAAGGTGCATGGTGGATGATTCAACATGAATTAAGAAGAGTGTTGGTCAAGGGGCAGAGCTTAAATTATGTTGGCAGAAAAGCAGCAGCAGCGCCTGCTGTTGGTTATCCAGCTTTGTTTCATATACAGCAGGATAAGCTGATTGGCAAAGCATTAAAACTTGATGAAAACAATAGTGCATAAGACAAGATTTTTATTTATAGATTTAGTAAAAAAGATAAAAGGGTAGAAAAAATGGCAGATATAAAAGTTCCTGTTTTTCCGGAGTCAATAGCAGAAGGTACTGTAGCAACTTGGCATAAAAAGCCAGGTGATCGTGTTGAAGAAGGTGATGTATTAGCTGAAATTGAAACCGATAAAGTCGTTATGGAAGTGCCAGCGATGAATGCAGGTATCATGGGGCAAGTGAAGAAGGGTGAAGGTGATAATGTTGTTTCTGAAGAAATCATTGGCACTATTTCCGAAAATGAAACACAACAAATGTCAACAGTAAAAGAACCTTCAATTGCAAAAGGAAATACAGCTTCAGCAGCAAGTACTCAACTGAAAGGTACTACTGAAATTATTCATGCTCCCACTTTTCCAGAATCAATAGCAGAAGGTACTGTAGCAACTTGGCATAAAAAGCCAGGTGATCGTGTTGAAGAAGGTGAAACAATTGTTGAAATTGAAACGGATAAAGTAATGATGGAAGTCCCTGCTTCTGCATCAGGTGTGTTAACTAAAAGGTTAAAAGCAGAGGGTGATGCAGTATTAAGTGCTGAAGCAGTTGCAGAGATTACAGCAGGTAGCGTTTCATCGAATGTAAGTTCTGCTTTAGTGGTAGATCAACAATCTGCTAACGTACAGCAAACCAACGATAATTTATCGCCCTCAGTACGCCGTGCGGTTAAGGTAAATGATGTTGATTTGGCAAATGTACAAGGTAGTGGTAAAAATGGTCGTATTACCAAGCAAGACGTAATCAATGTACCAGTATCAAAACCATTACAAGCTTCTATATCTTCTTTACCTTCAATTGAATTTACATCTGATCGACCTGATAAACGTGTACGGATGACTCGTCTTCGTCAAACGATTGCTAAACGTTTGGTTGATGTGCAGCATAGTAATGCAATTTTAACGACGTTTAATGAAGTAGATATGAAACCAGTGATGGATTTAAGGTCACAATACAAGGATTTGTTTCTAAAAACACATGATGCCAAGCTTGGATTTATGTCATTTTTCTTGAAAGCAGCAACGGAAGCTTTAAAGCGTTTTCCTGAGGTTAATGCTTCTATTGATGGCAGTGATATCGTTTACCATGGTTATTTTGATATTGGTGTCGCTGTCGGTTCAGAGCGCGGCTTGGTTGTTCCTGTTATTCGCAATACCAATCAGAAGTCTTTTGCTAAGATTGAAACCGAAATTGTTGAAAAAGCGATTAAAGCACGTGATGGTAAGCTTTCGTTAGAAGAAATGCAAGGAGGAACTTTCACTATTACCAATGGTGGCACCTATGGTTCAATGCTATCGACGCCAATTATCAATGCGCCACAAAGTGCGATTTTAGGTATGCATAATATTGTTGAGCGACCAGTTGTTATCAATGGTGAAATCGTTATCCGTCCTATTATGTATTTAGCACTTTCCTATGACCATAGGATTATTGATGGTAGTGTATCTGTTAAATTCTTAAAAACAATCAAAGAGTTGATCGAAGATCCAGCAAGGATGTTACTAGAAATCTAATTATTCACATTTAATGGAGCCTAGTATTAATTTTTCGATTGCGTCATCTACCAATCTATATCAAACTTACGCTTAAATGCGATTTCTAATCTAGCAAATTCCCCATACTATAAATGTGGGTTCATTTAAGTTTAACGTAGTATTTAATCAAAAGAACGATTTTACGGTAAGTTCTAAGAATGGTTCGCTAGAAAGTCATTGATCATCATGATACTATTAGTAACAATTTTTATTTGTAATAAATTCCTGATTCATGAGTGTGCAAATTTTACAATCGTTGATCCAATCTGTGCCAAACTTTCCAAAACCTGGGATTTTGTTTCGTGATATTACTCCCTTATTAGCTGATCCGAAAGGGTTACGTTTAACTGCTAAGCTTATGGCTGACCGTATAGAAAATTTACCTCATAGACCTACGCTAATTGCGGGACCTGAAAGCCGAGGCTTTATCTTTGGAGTGGGGTTAGCAAAGTATCTATCGATTGGTTTTATACCTATTCGTAAACAAGGTAAGTTGCCAAGAGCAGTGTATAAGTGTCAATATGAGCTTGAATATGGCTTTGACACACTTGAAGTGCATCAAGATGCTTTTAATAAAGAGGATCAAGTGTTACTAGTTGATGATTTATTGGCAACAGGAGGTACGGCTTCTGCTTGTGTTGAGTTGGTGAACAAAGCAGGTGCAAATGTTTTAGGTTCTATATTTGTTATTGAGCTATTGGGTTTAAATGGGCGAGCTAAAATGCCTAAAGATATTGCAGTTGAGTCACTTATTCAGTATGACTAATGAAATTAATGTTCACTTTAATATTTCTTATTATCAAAAATCACTCCTTACCTGGTATCAAAAATATGGTCGTCATAACCTTCCCTGGCAAGGAGATTTTAGCCCTTATCACGTTTGGTTATCTGAAATTATGCTTCAGCAAACCCAAGTTAAAACAGTTATTCCTTATTTTTTAAAATTTATTGAGGTTTTTCCCGATATTATAACACTTGCTAATGAGCAACAAGATAAGGTTATGCAGTATTGGGCAGGACTTGGTTACTATGCCAGAGCAAGGAATTTGCATAAGGCTGCACAAATCATGCGTGATTTCCATCAAGGGAAGCTACCACACGATGTAGATACATTAATGGCATTACCAGGGATTGGTCGTTCAACGGCACATGCGATATTATCAATCGCTTTTAGCAAGCCCACTCCAATTCTAGATGGAAACGTTAAGCGCGTGTTTGCAAGGCTATTTCAACTTGGCGTACATCCAAATGACAAAAGTATGGAAAGGTATTTATGGCAATTGGCAAATAAACTCATGCCAATAGAAAATACTCAAGCTTATACGCAAGTGCAAATGGATTTTGGTGCTGCACTTTGTACTAGAACAAGACCAAAATGTATTCAATGCCCATTAAATGATATGTGCCTGGCTTACAATAACCAAGTTGTTAAGAATTATCCTGTTAAAAAGCCACAAAAAGTAAAACCTGTAAGGTCTAAGCGTTTTTATTTGTATTGTTATCAAGATGAGTTGTTACTCATTAAAAAACCAAATAAAGGGATATGGGGAGGACTTTATGTATTGCCCGATGAAGATTTATATTTGGGAGAATATACCCATATGCTATGCCAAGATCAAAGGCATATCTTTACCCATTTTGAATTAAATTATGATATTAAAGTTCATGCGGTAAATGAAAAGACTTGTATAAATCATCAGGGCATTTGGGTGCATAAAAACGCAATTAAGCAGTATGCGCTACCGGCACCATTGGCAAGACATTTAATTATTTCTGATCAAAAGGGATATGATGAATGCTAAGAAAGTTTTGTAACAGCTTTAAACCGTATTCGGTCAGATATGCTTCAGGGTGGTATTGAATGCCATAAATTGGGTAAGACTTATGACAAAACGCCATAAGCTCATGATCTTGACTATAAGCAATGCCTTTGAGTGTGTGTGGTAAACTATTATGTGCAACGATAAGGGAATGATAGCGTGTAACCAATATTTTATTAGGTAGATTTCTATAGAGTTCATCGTTATCATGCGTAATTTCAGAGCATTGCCCGTGCATAATTTGTTTGGCGTGAATGACTTTAGCGCCAAAGTATTGAGCAAGAAGTTGATGCCCCAAACATACACCTAACAAAGGTATTTTCAAATTGATTGCTTCACGGATAATTGGGTATAAATGTAACAATTCATTAGGGTGACCAGGTCCTGGTCCAATCACAATGTATTTAAATGAGTTGATTTTAAATTTGGATGAAACTTCGTCTGTTTTGATATGCCTAATTTCTTGTCTAAGACGTTTAAAATAGTCCATTAGGATGTGTGAAAACGAATCGTAGTGATCAATAAACAATAACATATTAAACCTTACTTTTTGTGAGTATTAAGTAATATTGGTAGTTTGGTTTGCGCTAAAGTTACCGGTATTTTGCCGCGTATATCGTTAATTAAATAAATGGCCGTTGCTGTTGTTAGCTCATCTGGCGTTATGGATCGCTCAATAACACCATTATTAATAATCTTAGAGCGTGCGATACCAGGTAGTAAACCATCACTAAGCGATGGTGTAAAAAGTGTATGATTGATCTCAACAATAATGTTGTAAAAGCGAGCTTCTGTGATGTGACCTTTTTCATTTATGTAAATGAGCTCAGCAGCTTCTGCCCCATTTAAATATTTATTGTGCATAGTTTCATAAAAACCACGCGTACTTTTATCAGTGGTTTTATGTAACCATAATGGATGAGAGGATTCAATTTTTTCAGGGCAAATATAGATTGTTATAGCCGTGTTTTCGGTAGGTATGGTAATAGTTTGATGGCTAATTTTATAACCACCTTTATAATCTACTTCTACTCTTATCTTATAGGTTTTATTATTTTGATTTTTTAAATATTGTAAGGCATAGTTTAAAAGGTCAGATTCAATATCCATTGGGTTGAGGGTAAAGTGTAAGCACTGTGCTGAATATATAAGCCTTTGTAAATGTAAGTCTAAAGAAGTAAAGCCTTTTCTATCATACAACAGGGTTTCAATTAAGTTAAAGCTAGGTTGATAGCAGCGTTTTAAAAAGGTAAGTTTTGTAAGCATTTCTTGCCACTCGTCATCACAAGTAGATTGAATAGTAAAGCCACCACCTACGCCACATTCAAAGAGGTTATTTGGTTTTTGGCTTAAAGTACGAATCGCAACGTTAAAACACATATCATTATTTGGTAGGATATAACCAATACAACCAGTGTAAAGATTGCGAGCAGGTTCTAAATTTTTGATGAATTCCATTGTACGCTTTTTAGGAGCCCCAGTAATAGAGCCGCAAGGAAATAAGTTTTTCAGGATGTGAGAAAATGAAGTTTCAGGTGCAAGTTTTGCGGATAAGGTAGAGGTCATTTGATAAACGCTTTTATAAGTTTCAATATCAAAGGCATCAATGACCTCGATACTTCCTGTTTCACAAAAACGAGCTAAATCATTGCGAAGCAAATCAATAATGATTAAATTCTCTGCTTTATTTTTAGAGTCATTTTTTAAGAATGTATAGGAATTTTGATCTAACACGGGATCATCAAAACGAGCAGATGTGCCTTTCATTGGCTTAACTGTTATGAGGTTAGCTGTTTTTTTAAAAAATAATTCAGGTGAAAAAGATAAAACAGTCACAGGTGAAAAAGGTAAAAAAGCACTATATTGAACGGGTTGTTGTGCCTTTAATTGTTGATAAAGTTCAAAAACAGAAAGAGGACTTCTAAGCTGTACACGTTTGGTATAATTAATCTGATAACTTTCACCATCTAAGAGCGCTTTTTGAATGACTGCAAAGTCTTTCATGTATTGCTTATAAGATAAACAATCGTGAATCATATCAATTGCAGGAAATACTGAATATGTACTTTGCTTTTGAGATGATTGAAGTTGGCAATTTTTAAAAGCTACAAAATGTATTAAAGTGGTACAAAATGAAGCATCTTGGTCTTGCATAGATGTAAAGTCAGAATTGAGGTAGTAAGCTGCCTCATAACTGACATACCCAACAAGATATAAGCCTTGCTGCTGTAGGGACTCTAATTGATCCAATGCACTTTTGATGTTTATAGGGGTAATACATGAGATTTCATCAACGGGGCTGTCAAAGTAGAAGCTTGGCTTGCTTGAATCAAGTGTATTTTCAAGGCAGGCAAATTTTGGTAGTTGTTTCATTATTGATGTCTCGTACAAGGCGATAGCGATCGATTTTTCCGGTGATATTGATAGGTAGTTGTGAATAGTAAAAGAGTTTATCAATATGCTTGTATTGTGCAAGGTATTGGCTTAGAAATTGATTGACTTGTTCTAGCGTTAATATGGTATTTTCTTTTAAAACCAGGCAAGCGCAGATAAGCTCCCCCCAAATAGCGTTTTTCTGACCCACAACAGCGGCCTGCTTGATTTGAGGTATTTGATAGAGATAATGTTCTAACTCAAGTGGTGCAATATTCGAGCCGCCTTTGATAATAATATCTTTTATTCGACCAAGAAAATAAAGGTTATGTTCATTATCTACATAGCCATAATCTCCCGTGGGGAGCCATACTCCTTGATGAGAGATAGGCTGTATTGGTGTTTGAATATAAATCTCTCCAATTGGGAAAGGTGTATTTTTAAGCTCTAAAGGGTAAGCTTGCTGAGATTTAAGTGATTGAATTTTTATTTTTACGTCATCAAAAAGTTTAATTTTATTATGTTCATTCGTCTTGCTAATGTTTTGAGCATAACCATAGACTTCAGTCATTCCTAAGCCATTTAATAAAGGTTGATCAAATGTGTCTTTTACCAGTTGAAAGAGCATTGGATTGGGTTGATCGCCTGCAACGCTAAGGTGTCTTAAATGGTGATTGGTTAAGCTTTTCTGTTTGACTTGTTGACATAGTTGGTAATACATTGTAGGTAGTAGCGCTAAAGCCGATACTTCATAGTGTTTGATGTAGTGAAGTGCGGTTTTCGCATTAAAGCTTGGTGCCAAAATCATACTGTTACCAAGTGCTATATTTGGTAATAGTTGATAAGAAAAAGCATATGCGTGGTTAAATGATAGGTGTACCAGTGACAAATCACCTTTTTTAAGCCCATAATCAAATTGGCGTTGGTAGGCATAAGCTAAGATTTGTGAGGTGTAATGACCATGAAAATTATAATGTCCTCCTGTGCCTGAGCTTATGTGATAGGTAATACCTTCTTTTTTGTGTTGGATTGGGTTTACTGCTCTTTTTGTAGTTGGAGTGCCAGTAATTGTGTTTAAAAAATTCATTGGTGCATCAACGACATAGAGTTTAATACGTTCAGTTTGGCAATATGCGGTCAGGACATCTGAGTTTTGTTGCGATTCAATGATTAGTAAATTTGGTTTAGCACGTTTAACTAGTCCAAGAAGTTCATTTGAAATAAAGCGAGGATTAACTGGGAAGCATTCAATTGCATTTAACCAAGAAGCCAAAAATAATCCAACTGAAAAAGGTGAATTGCTAATTGAAAACATAAGCCTATGGCAGTTTTGTTGTATTAGCCAATTACTTATTTTAAGTGCATTATCATGCAGCATTTGATAGCGATAAGCTTCATTATTGTAGATAAAGGCATAGTGGTTTCCAATACGTTGTAAGTAGTCAAAAAAATGCTCAATACACTGTATTTCAGACTGTTCTAACATATACTCTTCCCAAAAGGGTATGGTTGGCGCTATTTTAAGTGAAAGTATAGGTAGTGACAATGTTACTTAATAATATTTATGACTATTTTGCTTTTCGTAACAGATCTCTTACGAATCATGTTTAAGTCTGTCTAATAAGTTATGCATAGCTAAATGAGATACGAGATATTTATATATTCAAAATTAGAATTGTTGTATCTAGGCAAAGAAAATTGCAAAAAAGCATAGCTTAGGTATAATCGTTGGTCTAGTAATATAAATGCCTGATGTTTTACATTGGGCGTTTTTATTTTGCTTTTCGTAATATACCATTTGCAAACCACTCCCTATGAAAGTCCGCTTTCATTTGCAATAACGACCAACTTTTGTGGTCATGGAAGTGTAAAGTGTATACTGGCAAGATGAGAAAGTTTAAAAATAGGTTGTGATAGATATTAAGTAGCGTTATGACAATTAAAATTAAGTATAAGGAAGCGTAATGTCTAAAAGAATTCCAATGACAGTAAATGGCGAAGCCGCTTTGAAACTTGAACTACAAAATTTAAAAGGTGTGCAAAGGCCAAATGTAATTGCAGCAATTGCTGAGGCACGTGAGCATGGTGATTTGAAAGAAAATGCCGAGTACCATGCTGCACGGGAACAACAAAGCTTTATTGAGGGGCGAATTCAAGAATTAGAAGCTAAGCTCAGTAATGCCCAAGTGATTGATGTTTTGAAGATGAATAATACAGGTAAAGTGATATTTGGTGCTACGGTAACCTTATTAAATCTTGAAAATGATGTAGAAACCACTTATCAAATTGTTGGCGAAGACGAAGCAGACATCAGACAAAATAAAATTTCCTTTAGTTCGCCACTTGCCAGGGCACTTATTGGTAAGGTAGAAGGTGATGAGGCAAACGTGACAACTCCAGCTGGCATGGTTGAGTACGAAATCCTTGCTGTTGAGTACCGCTAATCGTCAAAGCTTTTAAAAATTATGAATTATCTACTCTTATTCTTTATTGGGTTAATTTGGGGGGCACAATTTGTACTAATTGATTTTTCTTTATCAATTTATACTCCCGAACAGTTGGCATTGTTTAGAACACTCTATGCTGCCTTATTTTTAATTGTTTTTTGTGTGCTGACAAAACGAAAACGTCATACTCGATCCATGATAGTTTGGCTTAAGGTGATTGTGATTGGTGTGCTGGAAATCGTTATTCCTTTTACCTTAGTAATGTGGGGACAACAGTTTGTTTCTGGAAGTATGGCGTCTATTTTAATGGGAACAATTCCATTTTTTACGATTATCTTGATCCTCCTCACAGGAATCGAGCGTGCAACGGCGACTAAATTCATAGCCATGATGGTTGGGTTTATAGGTCTTATAGTATTATTTATTCCGGATTTAATCAAATATGGTATGTCTTTAGCAATATTGCCTGAGCTTGCAATTTTAGTGGGTGCTTTATCTTTTGCTAGTGCACTTATCATCATTAGGAGTCTGTCACATGAAGATTCCTTTTTACTTTCAAGAGATGCGTTTTTTATCGGCACGATAATCATGTTTGCGATCAACTTAGGCAATGGTTCCCTTAATCAATTGAGTTTTTCATTTTACCCATTTATTGCTTCATTGTTGTTAGGTATTTTTTGTTCTGGGATTGTTTATGTGTTGTATGTTAGTCTAATCAAGCGAGCAGGTGTAGGTTTTTGTTCTTTGTCAAACTATCTTGTTCCATTGTTTGGCAGTATCTTAGGGGTGATTATTATGAATGATCATATTACTTTGAATATGATATTGGCGTGTGTACTTATTTTGCTGTCAATTACGATTGAACCACTTATTCGGTTTTGGTGCGGAAAAATAAGGTGTTAGTGTTTCATTCCTTAAATGCGTCATGATCGATAATCAAATATAGTAATTGATATGTCTTTTGATTGTTATTTAACTAGTTTTATTAGGAGTGATGTAAGGAATCGAGCATTAGTATGTGGATATTACTTTATTTCATATTCATCTAAGTAATCAGGAATGATACAGTTCCAGTTAAGTTTGGATTCAATTGTTCGTTTAAGTGCTTCTGCTGCAAAACTTTCACCATGTGTGATGAAAGTCTTTTTAGGTGCCTGATTAGTGTGACTCAACCAGTGCAACATTTCTATATAATCGACGTGTGCAGACATGTTAGAAATACTGTGAATTTTAGCACGTACTGGGATAACTTCGTTAAAAATTTTAGTGTTACCATGACCAGATTCAATGATTTGTCCACGTGTACCAGGAGCTTGGAAACCGGTTAGTAAAATGGCATTTTTAGCATCGGGGGCATAGTATTTTATATGATGTAATACTCGACCTCCGTTGACCATTCCGCCAGCTGAAATAATGATTTTAGACCCTTTACTGCGATTTATTTCCTTTGATTCATCCGGGGTTGGTGTGTAGATAACCATATTAGCAATATTTTGGCATATATCAGGGCTTAATCTATGTTCATGTGTAAAGTGACACAAAAGATTGGTAGAGTAAATACCCATTGGGCTATCAAGGTAAATAGGTATATCAGGGATTTGTTTACTGTTTTTTAACATATACAAATAATAGAGCACGCTTTGTATTCGCCCAACTGCAAAAGCAGGAATCACGATTACACCTTCATTAGCTATAGTATCATTAATAATCTTGCTTAATTCTGTTTGAGGATCAATTTTTTTATGCTCACGATTACCATAAGTTGATTCAATAATAAGATAGTCAATATTATTTGGTGGTAATTTTGGTGGGTACATTATAGGATCATTATCACGTCCTAAATCACCACTAAATATAATTCTTTGACCATGCAGTCGTAACTCTAGAAATGCTGCACCTAAAATATGACCAGCAGGATGCCAAGTAACGTGTACATGTTTGTTTAAGACAATATCCTGTGCAAACGGTATCACTTTAAAATGGTTAAGTGTCTTATATGCTTCTACAACGTTGTAAAGAGGTAAGGCTGGAGAATGTTTTGATAAGTGATATTTATTAGCAAAAGTAGCTTCTTCTTCTTGTAAATGTGCACTATCAGGCAATAAAATTTTGCACAGCTCGTAGCTTGCTTCTGTTGCATATATTTTTCCTTTAAAGCCATTTTTGACCAACAATGGCAAATATCCCGAGTGATCAATATGAGCATGAGTTAATAAAACACTATCAATTTCTTTAGGATTTACTGGTAAAGGATTCCAGTTTCTTCTTCGTAGATCATGGTTACCTTGAAATAATCCACAGTCGATCAAATAGCGATTAGTATCAACTGTTACTAAGTATTTAGATCCTGTTACGGTTTTGGCTGCTCCTAAGAACTTTATTTTCATATGTGACACTTTATTGATTGTTTTTATCAATTAAAGTATAGATTGTATGATATGTCTATAAAAGCCTTATAGGTAGGCAGAAATTAAAAATGCTTATTGAGAATGATTTTTAGAGGTATTCTTTACAAAGAAGTTCTCAGTGGTTTTTGTCATAAAACATTCATGTCTAAGCTTCTGTTTGATATCCCAGTTTTTAAACTTCCCACTATCAGTAGTGAGCTGTATAGATAGGTATATTTTTTGAATTATGTTAAAAATGGAGCGGGAAACGAGGTTCGAACTCGCGACCCCAACCTTGGCAAGGTTGTGCTCTACCACTGAGCTATTCCCGCTTGAAAATGGCGCACCCGGAAGGATTCGAACCTCCGACCGCCTGGTTCGTAGCCAGGTACTCTATCCAACTGAGCTACGGGTGCGTAGAGTGTTTTCAAGGACCTTGAAAACGAAGTGAATAATAGAGCTTTGTTGACTTGCTGTCAACGACAAAATAGGAATAAAATGGAAAATAAAGAAAAAAATCAAGAGTGGTTTCAGAGTGATCAATATTGTTTAAAGTGGAGTATATCGTTTGCACATTTATCAATATTTCCACATTAAACATCTTGTGTTGTCGGTAGAGAGATTATTGCTGTATAAAAGATTTTTCGTTAGTATAGGCAACGAGTTTATTTATTTTGGTTTCCTTAAAATACAATATGTGTGAATTATGAAAAAAATAATTGTTCTTTTGTGGGCTAGTGTGTTGTTATCCAATATTGGTTTTACTAATGATAAAAAAGATAAACAACAGCAAGAAACAAAAGTTGTACACAGTTGTTCTGCGCAAACAAGTCATTGTGAGTTTAATAGCAATTGGGAATTGTTTAAACAGGATGTTTTGGATGTAGTTCATTCAGGGAAGCAAGTCACAAAGGATGTCCTAAATCAAACAGGAGAGTATACACAAAAAACTTGGCAGAAAGTAAAAGATGTTACTGCTGAATGTTGGGAAAACACTAAAGAAGTAGCACAACAAGGTGATGATTATTTTAGAATAAATCAAAATAAGGAGTAAAAATAAAGGATCTTGATGTTCAAAAAAATAAAGGAATGCCACTAAAGAAATAATCAGTAATTTTGTGCTGAACTTGCTGGTAATTATCGCAAATAAGGGCTATCTTTTAAGTACTAGAATTTTACAACCCCACGAGAAAGTGGCTACATAATGGAGGACTGCACTATGCAAATTCAAATTACTGGTCGTCATTTAGAAATTACCCCATCTTTAAAACGATATGTAGAGGACAAGCTAAGTAAGCTAAATAATCATTTTGATAATATTATTGCAGTAAGAGTGATTCTTTCAGTTGAGAAAGGTAAGCAGATGGCAGAAGCTGTAATTAATGTGCCAGGGAATGAGTTTGTGGCGAAGTCGGATTCACAGGATATGTATGCAACTGTTGATATGTTACAAGATAAACTAGATGCACAAGTCAGAAAGCATAAGCAAAAATTAAAAGAGCATCGTGCTGAGCGTCCAGAAGCTGAAGCTTTAATAGAGTCTAACGAAGCAGTAGATGTTGATGAAGAACGCTGATAGAATACTGACTCTTTATAATAAATAAACTCAAAATATATGAATTTTTTATCTGCCTTTATTTCTCCTTCACGCATAATCAATAAAGCAAGTTTACAAAGCCAAAAACGTATTTTTGAAGTTTTAAGCCAATTGTTACAAGATGAAGAACTAAATATCAGTTCAGACTTACTTTATCAAAAACTGTTTGAACGTGAGCGCATTGGCAGTACTGCAATTGGGAAAGGTGTGGTGGTTCCGCATTGTCGAGTTGATGGCTTGACGATAACCCGTTTGGCCGTACTAACATTAAACGAATCAATTGAGTATGACACAGCTGAACAAAAAGTAGGTGTCTTCATTGCAGTGATTTTCCCTAAAAATGTAAGTGATGTACATATTCAATTTATAGCTGAACTCGTTAAATTTTTAAAGTCTCCAGGTGTGCTTGATAGTATTCACGCAGCAAGCTCGAATGAAGAGCTTTATCAAATATTTTTTAAAGATGAACAAAAAACTTGAGTACTGGCATGCAAATTTAGTTGCAAATATGAATAAACTTGGTTTGCTGATTATTGGCGAGTCTAATATCGGTAAATCTAGTTTTAGTCATTATTTGGTTACAAATTATGGTTTTTCATTAGTAGCAGACGATTTGGTTGTAGTGGAAAAAATAGAGACAATCTGGCTTGGTTCTTTATATAATAGGGCTTATCAGGGGAAACTTCACATTCATGATAAAGGATTTTGTATAGTCAAACAAACTCAAGCATCAGCATATATCACACATGTAGTATATTTATATGAAAAGCAGCAACTAGAGACCTACATAAAACGCGCCAATTTATTGGCGTGTGATGTCATTGATATTGATGTATATAAAAAAAGTTGGCAGATGTGTTACCAAGAATTGCAAAATTTATTAGGGTAGAGATAAAAGATTTGCTAAACTGACGAGATTAAAAATAAGAACAATGGTTATAAATTGCGTGAGTAGTACACCTAAGTCGGTTGTGCTTTTAGCTGGCGTTTCTGGTGCTGGTAAATCAACAGTATTAAGTATTTTAGAGGATCAGGGTTTTTTTTGTATTGAAAACCTACCTTATTTTTTATTAGATCAGACACTTTTCCATCTTCTTAATACCGAGCAATATAATAAAAATATTGTTATATCATTAGCACCACATTCATTTTTAGAATCAGAGATTTTTATAGTTGATGATTTAAAGAAAAAATATCATTTTAATTTGGCATGCTGGTATATTACGGCAGATCGTAATGTATTGATTAAGCGTTATGATGAAACGCGTCGCCGTCATCCTTTTTCGGTGCAAGGGATGACACTGGAAAAAGCAATAGATTTAGAGTTAAGCGCATTAGAGTCGTATGCTTACGCTTCTGATTATACCTTGGATACAACGAGTTTATCGCAACAACAGCTACGGGAGTTGTTGCAAAAAAAACTACTTAACCAAGGAGAACCAATTACACAAATAAAGTTGTTTTCATTTGGTTTTAAACACGGCATGCCACAAAAGGCAGATTACCTATTTGATGTTAGAAGCTTAATTAATCCTTATTGGAATAAGAAGTTACGTTTATTGACAGGAAAGGATCAAGAGGTTATCAAATACCTAGAATCTCAACCACTAGTACATGAAATGATTAGAGATATTAGTCTCTTTATAACAAAATGGTGTGGCTTACAACAAAAGCAGGGTAAAAGCTATATTGATATAGGCATTGGTTGCACAGGAGGACAGCATCGTTCTGTTTATGTTGCAGAAGCATTGTATAAAAAATTAAGCACAAGTTTTGAAGACTTACTTATTTGGCATAGGGAATTAGACAAATGATTGGTATTGTACTGATTACCCACGGCAGTATCGGTAAGGCGATGCTTGATGTTGCAACACGTTTGGTGCAAATTCAACAAGGATATGTGCAGGTTGTTTCATCTTGTTCGTTTGATCAACCTGAATTATTGGAGCGTGTGGAAGAATCTTTTAAGAGTATGCCAGAAGCAAATGGTTTTTTGGTACTAACCGATCTTTTTGGTGCGACTCCAACGAATGTAACACAATCTTTCATGTGTGCTTATAACTTATCTGTTATTACAGGGTTGAATATGCCTATGTTATTAAAAGCCTTAACTTATCATAAGCAAGAGATTGCATTGGATGATTTGGCACAAAGAGTTTATGATGCGTCTAAAGCTTGTATTGTACTTGAAGAAGGTAAAAGAAAAATATGAAAGAAGTTGAGTTAGTGATTATTAATCAACTTGGTTTGCATGCGCGTGCTGCTTCTAAACTTGTAAATTTGGCACTTAGATTCAGCAGTGACGTTTATATGGAAGTTGTTAAAACAGGTGTAAAAGTAAATTGTAAGAGTATAATGGGCTTGATGATGTTAGGAGCATCATGCGGTACATCAATTATAATAAGTGCTGAAGGAGAAGATGCACAAGAAGCACTAGATAGTATTCGAACGCTCATTCAAGATCGTTTTGGAGAAGAAAGTTAAAACTATGTTTATCTTAAGCTTGTCTTAAGTTTGCATTTTTAGAATGCGCATCACGTTAAGAATTTATAAACTTAGACGAAAGAGGAATATGTCATGGCGAATCAATACACTGGAAGTTTTGAACACATTATTCAACAAAAATATGGCTGTAGTGCAGAGGAAGTTTTACAGCGTTGTGCTGTCGAAGGGATGACCTATCAAGAAGCTGAAAAAATGTTGGGTTTTAAGCATGGAACAATTCGTAAATGGGCGAACCGCTTTAATATTAAGCTTAAGTCTGGGATAGCTGAAAAAAGTGTTAAACGTGACAACTTCATGAAGATGTTTAAACAAAAAAGCATAAATAAATATAACGTGTTAAGTCGATGCTGGGGTGTTAAGCGTAAAGTACTTATTAATGCCTAGCCTAAACTTAGTTTAATTAACCGCTATGAGCTAAGCAAAGCGAATGCGGGACTCTAAAAACCAGGAGCAGGAAGTGTTTAAAAAAGTATATACTATGTATAGATCAGCATAAAAGCAGTAATCGTTAGTAGTAATAATCCAAGAAGATATGGGTAATATGTGTTTTGTAATTAATAGTTTCTCAGAAAGTTTTTTGCGATTAACCGCAAATTGAAGCAATTATAAATAATTACAATGAGTAAGTATGTATTTGGAATATTACTTTTTGGTACTTTTTAAGTTTTCCCAAGACTTTTGCCAGCGGCTGATATTTTCTCTGGCAATCGTATTAAAATAATCACTAGGATTCATCTGTTTGCTGGATTTTTTTATTAAGTCTTCTTGGGCATTAGTTTGGCTTAAATAAAGGTCAAGTGTTTTGTTAAAGCATAACACCAAAGTATTTTGCATCTCTGTCCCATAAGACTTAATTACATGTGCTAGGAATTCATTACTAAACATTTGTCTTGGACTCTTTTCTTCCAAATCATTAATGATTTGCATGAGCACCCCACGTGTGATATCTTTTCCTGTCTTATTATCAACCACAACGACATTTTCATGCTCTATAATCAATTTATGGACGCCTTCAGCTGTAATATAACAGCTGCCTTTTGTATCGTATAAACGTCTATTAGGATATTTCTTAATAAGCCTAATGTTATCTTTTTCGCTTCCCATAATGAGCTTACGTTGTTCAAGTTAGGTGTAAGCAGTCTATCACAAAAAAAATAAGTTAGGGATAACAACAGTATTAAACTGGGTTATCAATATCAACAAAATAATGTTCTAAAGAAAATTCTTGTGCTAAATATTGACCTAGTGTTGCAATTCCATAACGCTCGGTCGCGTGATGTCCTGCTGCAATGTAAGTCATACCAAGTTCCCGTGCAATAAGTGTTGTACGCTCTGAAATTTCACCTGAAATATAGACATCTGCTCCTGCATGATAAGCCTGTTCAATAAGGTCTTGAGCTCCTCCAGTACAAATGGCAACTTTGTGGATGTGCAGGTTTTGATTACCAACGACAAGTGGCTTTCGCATAAGTGTAGATTCGATTTTGTCGATTAAAGCATTTAACGTCAACTTTGTTTCACACATTAAACCATAGTTAGGTATAGTATTTGTATTGAATTCACCAACAATACAAAGATCTAGACGCTTAGCCAGTTGAACGTTATTACCCAAGTTAGGATGTACATCTAGTGGTAAATGATAGCCAAAAAGGTTAATATTATGCTGAATAATTGCTTTAATGCGTTGATATTTGATGCCAGTAATCGTTGGATTTTCAGCTTTCCAAAAATAACCATGATGAACCAATATGGCATCTGCTTTTTTAGCGATGGCAGCATGAATGAGCTCAAGACTTGCACTAACACCTGTGACGATAATATTAATATTTTTTTTACCTTCTATTTGTAGACCATTTGGACAGTAATCTTTAATTGATTGTATATTTAATAGTGTGTCAATGTAGCGTTCAAATTTTTTGTTATTGACCATTGTAATTAACCTTGTAATGCTTCAATTTCATGGGGATATGGGATGGAGCTTTGCGCACCTAGTTTCGTAACCGATAAAGCGGAGGCTTTATTAGCATATTTAATAGCGGAGATGATGTCATTACTGTTGCATAACGTTTTAGCAAGTGCACCATTAAAAGTATCACCTGCAGCGGTTGTATCAATAGCATTAACTTGAAGTGTTGGAACTAGCACTTCATTTTTACCATCGTAGAAAAATGCACCTTGATGACCCATTGTAATAATAACGTTTTTTATGCCACGTTGATGAAGAATTTTAGAAGCCGTCAATGCGGAAGATAGATCACAAACCCGGATACCTGTTAAGAGTTCAGCTTCTATTTCATTTGGTGTGATGATGTCAATAAATGGGTAAAGTTCATCAGGTAAAACATAGGCAGGAGCAGGATTTAGAATGAATAAGCATTTGTGTTTATAGGCAAGTTTAGCAGCTGCAACAATAGTTGAGAGTGGTATTTCTAGTTGAGTTAGGACAACTTTTGCATGTAAAAACTGATCCTCTATAGCAGCAATATCACAAGGTGTAAGAAACGCATTAGAGCCAGGAGCAACAACAATTGAATTTTGTCCGTTGGATGCAACACAAACCATGGCAATGCCTGATGCACTTTGTGGACGTTTAATATGTTGAATGTTAATACTATCTTGAGCGTACTTTTTTAACAGTGCTTCGCCAAAACTGTCTTGACCAATACTAGCAATAAAACATACTTTTCCACCCAAGCGTGCAGCTGCAACTGCTTGGTTAGCACCTTTCCCGCCTGATGCTGTTAAAAACTTTCCTCCAAGTAATGTTTCACCTGGTCTAGGAAGATGTTCAACTTGAATAATTAAATCTGTATTGGCACTACCAATCACCATGATTGTCATTGTGCTTATCCTTCATGAGTCCTTATAAAAATTTCACATATCGTATCAAAAAATGCTTGTATCCACACTCCTTATCCTGATTAAAACGCATAGAATAGAAAAAGCATAGTTTTGTTAAGGAAAAAGATGATTCATATTGCTTTATATGAGCCTGAGATTCCCCCTAATACGGGAAATATTATCCGTTTATGTGCCAATACAGGTGCAAGGTTACACTTGATTGAACCGTTTGGCTTTGAGTTAGAAGACAAAAAGTTACGCCGTGCGGGATTGGATTACCATGAATTTGCAGAGGTCGCACGCTATCAAAACTTTGAGGATTTTGTTATCAAGAATAGCCATAAGAGAATTTGGGCATGTACGACTAAAGCCAAGCAATATTATCATCAAGTACAATTTCAAGATGAAGATGTTTTATTGTTAGGACCTGAAAGTAGAGGATTGCCAGCTTACATACTTAAAGCGTTAGAGTATAGGCAAATTAAGCTCCCTATGCTAAAAAACAGCAGAAGCCTAAACTTATCAAATGCAGCAGCAGTTATGTTGTTTGAAGCATGGCGTCAATTGGATTTCCTAGGGAATTTGAGTGAAGAGTAATTTAATTCTTGCAAAAGAGTTGGTGCTAAGGAAGTGCTATTGATTGCATGCTATAGGAGAAGGTAGTTGAAAAAGCCTTTTTTTATGCGCCACAATGCTGAGAGTAAGCAATGCCATTAGCTTTGAAATCTTATTTTAAGTTTTTCAAATGCTTATCCTTACAGTTAAAACATCCACCTGAAGCCCCTTAGCGTTCGTGGTTAATTGATTGTGCTTTACCCTGATAACAAATAAACTATTCATCAGCTGTTTGAAGTGTTTTTTTCATGTTACGTAAATCAGAAAAAATAACGCCTCAAGCAGTATTTTATAATTTTCTCTTCGTGTACAGAGATTTTAGTTATTATTTAAACAACAGTATACTAAGCGATCTATTCTATTGAGCATGAAACCGCTTAGAAATAAAGGTTTTTTGCAGCTACTGTCCTGTGGTATGAAAATTAAACAATTAATTGTTGCGATTAAATCGTGAACTTGGTAATAAAAAATGGTATAACTATCGGCGTTTCACGATTAACTACAGAGATGCTTAATGCAACATAAGTTAGCAAATGGAATTATTGTCATTTTTGGTGCATCAGGTGATTTAACGGCGCGTAAGCTTATACCTGCCATTTTTCATCTATACCAACATAAGAGTTTAACTAAAAATAATATCGTATTGGGGGTTTCACGATCAGCGTTTAACGATGAACAATTTCGTCAAAAAATGTGTGAGGCTTTGCTAACTGAATATCCAGACGATCAGAAAAGTATTAATAAATTTTTAAATCAAATTTATTACCAGTCGATAGATGTTTATACAGATGAAGGATATACATTATTAAATAAGCGTTTAAAGGCGCTGCTTAAAAGCCATAAGCTTGACAATAACTTACTTTTCTACTTGTCAACGCCACCTAGTTTGTATTATCAAATTCCTTCACACTTAGCCAAGTTGGGCTTAAATGATGAAACAGATGGTTATAAGCGAATCATCATTGAAAAACCATTTGGCATAGATGAAAAAAGTGCATGCGCATTAAATGCACATTTGCTACAGCACTACAAAGAATCTCAGTTATTTAGAATTGATCACTACCTTGGCAAGGAAACAGTGCAGAACTTATTAGTTTTTCGTTTTGCTAATTCAATTTTTGAACCTTTGTGGAATGCAGCTCACATTGATAATGTGCAGATCTATGCCAATGAGTCGATTGGGCTTGGTTCAAGAGCGGGATATTATGACCAAAATGGCGCTATTCGTGACATGATTCAAAATCATCTATTACAACTTTTGGGTATTGTCGCAATGGAAGCTCCTGCTAAAATGGATGCGTATTCTATTCGTAATGAAACGTTAAAAGTATTTCAATCTATTCGTCGCTTTAGAACAGCTGAAGACATAAAACAAAACGTGGTGATTGCTCAGTATCAAGAAGGTTGCGTTCAAGGTGTGATTAAAGGTTCGTACCGTGATGAACAAGCGGTAGCAAAAGATTCAACTACTGAAACTTATGCTGCAATTCGCTTTTTTATTGATAACTGGCGCTGGCATAATGTGCCATTTTATGTGCGTACTGGTAAACGTTTAAATCAGCGCGTTTCTGAGGTTGTGATTAATTTCAAACCGACACCTCACCCTTTTTTCTCTCAAGTACAGAAAATAACAAAATTTAAGAATCAGTTGGTTATTCGTATTCAGCCTGATGAAGGAATTAAGCTTAGTTTTGCGGCAAAAGAACCAGGTAGTGGCTTTAAAACTCATGAGGTGGATATGGGTTTTTATTATTCTGATTTTGCTCAAAAAGCATTGCCAACTGCTTATGAGCGTTTAATTCTAGATGCTTTACAAGGAGATAATACTTTATTTGCACGTAATGATGCAGTTGAGGCCTGCTGGAATATTATCGATCCAATCATTCAATACATTCATAAGCATGGTAAGAGTATATTAAATTTTTATCCAAGTGGTTCATTTGGTCCAGTTGAATCTGACAAAATGTTAGCCGAGTTAGACCACATTTGGCGTAATCCATCATCAAACTTTAAGCAAAACTCAAAAGCTTAAGTAAGGGGGGTAAAATAGAGAATGTCATACATTATATATCAAGAGAAAGAAGATATTGCCTATGCTATGCTGACAAAACTTGTTAGCTTATCGCATTCAAGACAAGATGAGGTTCATATTGCACTTTCTGGAGGCAGTACGCCTAAAGCTATATTTGAGCTTATTGCAAAAAGTGACAAAATGATTGAAATTAAGTGGGAGAAGTTACATTTTTGGTGGTGTGATGAGCGCTGTGTCGCATTTGAAGATAAAGAGAGTAATTTTGGTGAAGCAGATCGTATGCTGTTTCAGCAGGTAAAGATCCCAAGAGAAAATTTGCATCCTATGCAAGGTGATATTTCACCAGAGCAAGCCACCCTAAACTATGTACAAAGCATCAAAAAATACGTGCCTAAGTATAATGATATTCCGCAATTTGATTGGATCTGGTTAGGTATGGGTGAAGATGGGCACACGGCTTCTTTATTTGTCAATGGTGTGTCATTGTCTTCCGATAAGTGGGTGGAAATAGCAATGCACCCAACGACAAAGCAGTATCGCGTGACGTTAACATTAAAAATCATAAATTATGCGAAGGTCATTGATTTTCTGGTAACAGGGGAGTCTAAAGCAAATATGCTAAAGAAAGTTTTTGATCAGGAGAATGTATCGATAGCTTATCCAGCAAAGGTTGTTAAACCAATTGAAGGTAAACTAGTTTGGCATCTTGATCAACCTGCTGCAAATGAGTTGGAGTAAAGCGATGAATCAAGAAATTACAAATAAATTACAGCATTTATTAGAAACAAAATATAAGCATTTAGCAATAAAAGGTCTTTTTGATGAAGATAGTCAACGTTTTAATCGCTATCACTTAAAGCATGGAAATTTATTCCTTGATTATTCCAAAAATAGGATCAATGAAGAAATATTAGAGTGTTTATTTGCTTTGGCGGAAAATGCACAGGTTGCAGTAATGCGTGATGCAATGTTTAAAGGGAGTAAAATCAACACCAGTGAAAATCGAGCCGTTTTACATACAGCTTTGCGTGATTTTTCTCAAGATTCAATTTTGGTTGATGGTAAGAACGTTAAATTAGAAATTGAAGTTGAGCGTAAAAAAGTACAAAAATTGGTTAAAGATGTGCACGATGGTCATTGGCGAGGCTTTACAGATAAAAAAATTACTGATGTAGTTAATATCGGTATTGGTGGTTCTGATTTGGGACCAAAAATGATAGTAAGGGCGTTAAAACCTTATCATCAAAACAAAACACGTGTGCATTTTGTTTCGAATGTCGATGCTGATTCGATTTTAAGCGTGTTAAACCGCATCCATCCTGAGACGACCTTATTTATTGTTGCCTCTAAATCGTTTACCACTCAAGAGACATTAATGAATGCAGAAACTGCACGTAAATGGTTGCTTGATCATTACCAAACGTCAAAGGCTGTAGCTAAACACTTTGTTGCCATCTCAAGTGCTCAAGATAAAGTTGAGCAGTTTGGCATTGAGTTACAAAATTGCTTTGCTATGTGGGATTGGGTAGGGGGAAGATATTCACTATGGTCATCTATTGGTATGGCAATTGCATTTGCCATTGGTTTTAATCACTTTGAGGATTTATTGAAAGGTGCTTATGTCATGGATAAACATTTTAAAACAGCACCTTTAACAGAGAATATGCCAGTTATTTTGGCGCTTATTGCCATTCTATATAGTAATTTTTATCATACTCAATCACAGGCGATTTTAGCTTATGATGATCGGCTGTGTTATTTAGTGGACTATCTACAACAAGCAGATATGGAAAGTAATGGTAAATCTTGCAAAAAAAATGGAAAGCTTAGTCACAATCAAACAGGTGTTGTACTGTGGGGTGGTGTAGGTACTAATGGTCAACATGCCTTTCATCAGTTGTTACATCAAGGTAATGTTACAGTGCCAGCGGACTTTATTGCCGTTAAGAAAAGCTATCATACACTACAAAATCATCAACAAGTGCTATTGGCAAATTGTTTTGCTCAATCGCAAGCTCTTATGCAAGGTCAAAGCTTAGAACAAGTTAAAAATGAACTTAAAAAAAGTGGGATAAGTGAAAATGAAATCTCAAGCTTAGCGTCACAAAAGGTTATTGCTGGTAATAAACCCAGTAATACTATTTTAATAGATGAGCTTACTCCGCAGGCTTTAGGTCAATTAATTGCTTTATATGAGCATAAAATTTTCGTTCAAGGTGTAATTTGGGGGATTAATAGTTTTGATCAATGGGGTGTGGAGCTAGGTAAAGCACTTGGTAAGTCAATTTTGGAAAGCTTACAAAAAGGATATTTATCTCATCCAAGCTATGATAGCTCAACAAGAGGCTTGTTGAAGCAGTTTCAGTAATTTATAAAGTGGATTATGTTGTTGCGATAGACTTTAAGCGTTCAAAGTCAAGAATGGTAATTTCTTTGTGCTTAGTACTTAAAATCGTGTTGTTAGTCAGAGATTTAAATGCACGGGAGATCGTCTCAATACTCAAGTTAAGATGATTTGCAATTTCTAAATATTTCATAGGTAGCATAAATGATTTGTTAGAGTAACCACAGCGCTTTTGATGATTTGCTAGTTTATAAATAAAGCTAGCTAATTTTACGTAGGCTTCTTGAGTGGTATCTAAAGAGTTAATAGCAAGGTTAAGTTTTTTACTTATTAATTGTAAAAAATCTAGGATAACAATAGGTTTTTGTGGCAATGCTTGGATGAGGCTGTAATAGTCAAAAGCACAAATTGCGCTATCTTCAAGAGCAATAGCAGTAAGAGTATGTGCTGAACTTTCAATTGCATCAAAACCAAGGGCATCGCCTTGTAAACAAAAATCAACAATATAGTCGTTCTGATTCACAAGCTTAAAACTGCCTGTGCGTATGATAAATATAGCAGTGATTTTATCTTGTGTTTTATATAACGATTGCCCTTTTTTTATGTGGCATATATTTGTTTGTACTTTAATAAAATTAAGAGTGTCTATAGGATTGACATGAAAGAGGTGACAGAGCTTATGACAATCACAAAAATGACATGTTTTTGGACGTGGCGACTGTTTAGTACATGAGGCTTTTTTTTGTGTTGTCATATGTGAGTGCTATCAGGTGTATTTAAAGGCTGATAAATTATACCTGTTTTTTTATAAGAAAGTTGATTTAAATCAATAAACATAACAGCTTGATAATGTGATTTTGGTTTTGCTATTTAGCCTTAAAGCACCAAGCGTTAAAATAAATCCCCAGTGATTTTGTAATTTGATTTCTAACAAAACACTTTATTTTGTTCAATCACATGAAGGGTTATATAGATGATACCAAGTCTACTATCAGTGGAGCTTGCTCGTTGGCAATTTGCCTTCGTTGCTTGTTTTCACTTTATTTTTGTGCCATTAACGTTAGGGCTAACTTGGATTATTTTCACGATGGAGCTCATGTACGTTATGACAGGTAAGCAAGTTTATAAGGATATGACTAAATTCTGGGGCAAGCTCCTTGGTATTAATTTTGCAGTAGGTGTCCTTTCTGGCTTGACTATGGAGTTTTCTTTTGGTTTAAACTGGGCGTACTATTCACAATTTGTTGGTGATATTTTTGGAACCCCTCTTGCAATTGAAGGCTTGGTTGCTTTTATGTTGGAGTCAACTTTTGTAGGAATGTTTTTCCTTGGTTGGAACAAACTTTCTAAAAAGCAGCATTTAGCCGTTACTTTTTGCTTAGCATTTGGTTCTAACTTGTCTGCTTTATTGATCTTAGTTGCCAATGGTTTTATGCAGGTGCCAGCAGGAGGTGAATTTGTATGGCAAACCATGCGTATGGAAACAACGCATTTATGGGATCTATTCATTAATCCAATTGCTCAAATTGGCTTTGCTCATACAGTGATTGCCGGTTATATCACTTCATCTGTTTTTGTGATTGGTATTAGTTCATTTTATTTATTGCGTAAAAAGGATGTTGGTTTCGCTAAAAGATCGATGGGAATTGGTTTGGGCTTTGGTTTAGTTGCATCTTTAATGGTCATGGTAATGGGTGATGAGCAAGGGATTCTAGCTTATAAGTATCAACCGATGAAATTGGCTGCAATCGAGGCAGAATGGGGAACACAAACGCCACCTGCTAATTTTAATGTGATTGCTTTTCCTAGTCAGTCTGAGCAAAAAAATGATTTTTCTATTCAAATTCCTAAATTGCTAGGATTACTTGCAACACACTCATTTGATCAGAAAATATATGGTGTAAATACGCTTTTATATGACGGTTATGTCGATGTGGTGACAGGTAAAGAAATCCCAGCAGTAACAACACGAATTGCTAATGGTGCTAAAGCCTATGAAGCAATGATGAAAATGCGTGCTGGGAAGTCCAGTTCACAGGATCAAGAGATCTACAATCAGTACCACCAGGATTTAGGCTATGGGATGTTGCTGCAACGCTATTTACCTGTAGGCGAGTCACTTACTTCTGCAACATCTGAGCAAATCAATGCTGCTGCCTTGGATTCAGTACCTAATGTCGCAGCGATTTTCTGGACATTTAGAATCATGGTTAGCATTGGTGTATTTATGTTCTTGGTCATTATTGTAGGGCTTGTGTTACTTTTTAGAAAAACATTATGGGAAAAACGCTGGCTCTTAAGAACCATGCTGTATATGATTCCATTGCCTTGGATTGCCTGTTTATGTGGTTGGATTGTAACTGAACACGGTCGTCAACCTTGGACGGTATATGAGATGTTGCCAACAACAGTGAGCTCTTCAATGATTAATGGTTGGGATATTTTGTTTACCTTGGTGGTATTTTGTTTGTTCTACGCATTATTGTTTGCAGTTGAGATGTATTTAATGATCAAATTTGCACGCTTAGGACCTAGCGGCTCGTTCCAAAACTCACAAGAACATAAACGGGGGAACTAATCATGATGGATTTATATAGTATTGTTCAGTTGTTAAGCTGGTTAGCTGTGGGTTTGGTTATGTTCTTAGCAGCAGCCACAATCTGTTTTGACTTTGGTGCAGGAATTTTAGCACGTTTTGTAGGGAAGAATGACAATGAGAAACGTGTTATTATCAATATTGTGGCACCCACGTGGGATGGCAATCAGGTTTGGTTGATTACCGCAGGAGCAGGGCTTTTTGCCATTTGGCCGCGAGTATATGCAGGATCCTTTTCCGGTATGTATCTAGGTGTACTTGTTGTCCTTTGGGCATTATTCTTGCGACCAGTGGCGTTTGAATATCGCCATAAAATTGAAAATATTAAGTGGGCAAACTTTTGGGATTGGATGTTGTGCTTAGGTAGTCTGATTCCTATTTTGATTATTGGTGTTGCGATTGGTAATTTATTCCTTGGGTTACCTTTTCAATTTGATCCGCAAACTTTACGCTTTTACTATGGTGCAAGCAAAGATCTATTACAAGAGCCAGCCTTTATTTCACTATTTGGTTTATTAAAACCCTTTGCATTATTTATTGGTATTTTTGCAGTTGTCATGTCAATTATGCATGGAGCTTCCTATTGTGCCATGCGTACTTCAGGTGCATTGTATGATCGTTTTGTTAAAATTCAAAAAATCAGTGCGTGGTTATTTCTTATATTGTTTGCCTTAGGTGGTGTTTGGCTTATTTTTATACCTGGCTTTCATTGGCAATTAAACCATGACCTTAGCACTTACTCACAAGCGATTGAGCATCCATTAACAGGAGGTATAGTCACCATCAATCAAGGTGGTTGGTGGGTAAATTATGGTAACCATTTATGGATGCTAATCGCTCCCGTACTTGGTTTTGTTGGTGCAATTATGGTGTTTAGTTTTGCAGAAAAATCAAAAGCAGGTTTGGCATTCACAGGTAGTGTTATTGCATGTTTTGGTGTGGTATTCACACTAGGCTTTAGTTTGTTTCCATTTATTATGCCATCAAGTATTGAGCCTTCGCAAAGCATGGTCTTGTGGAACGCCAGTAGCTCATTGGTATCATTGATTGGTATTTTAATTGTTGCTGTCATTACGTTGCCAATTATCTTTATCTATACAACATTTGTTTACAAGAAAATGTGGGGCAGAGGTGTGAAGTTAACACCACAAGAAGTACAACAGCGTTCACACGAGTTATATTAAATTAAGGAGAATGTAATGAAATCAATATTATGGATTATTGCCATTATTGCGCTTGTCTTATCTTATGTGTTTGAGACATTTTATATTCTATGGCTAATAACGGCATTTATGGCGGTAGCTGCAGGTTGTTGTGTTGCGAGTTTTGTGGATAAAAAACTTTTAGATGAAGAATAAGTATTTAACATTAGCAGTCATTATTTAAAGTATTGCTTTATAAGGAATAGGAACATAGTCGAATCAAGGAGTGGGAAATATCTATTGCTCAGCCGAATCTGTTGTAGTGGTTTTCAGAATGATTTTTCTAACTTGGACTATTTTGACCCAATAGATAATATAAATAATAACACCTGTAATAGCAGTAAAGGGGAAAGTCATTGGGATAAGTGACACAATCGGTAAAATAACAAGGATAAGCCCTAAAATAAAAAGCGTGTCACCCCTTAATTTTATTTCCATTTCTTGATATTTTTTTAAGGCGTTGCCAACACCAAATGGCAAAACAATCCATTGAAATATATAACCAACAATGGGAATGAAAAGCATCCAGGCAAGCCAAGGGGGACTGATCTTTTTATCGCTAGGTATTGCTTTTAGTAGCTTATACACACTAAAAGAAAAGGCGATAGAAAAAATATAAAAGATAATAACCATAATCACAAGAGCGATACTGATTCCCAAAAGTGACTGTGGGTCGGAAGTTGCTGTGCTTTGAATACTGATATTGGTAATTGTTTCCTGACTCATATTTGCTCCATAATTATGTATCTATTAATCTATTACGTTGGCAAGTATGGCAAAGCCTAATTAATTTTAAAACCTTTGATAGCATAAAAATGCTATTTATTTGTAAGCGTAAGCAAACTACTATAGAATCTTAAGGCAAAAAAACAAACTGACTGAGTAATAAATTGATTAAATATTTAAGACAGTGGTATCAGAAAAAATTTGACAGTAATGAACCTGCTGTATTTATTGTGGTAACGTTTATAGCCGTGCTTATTATTAACTTCTTTGGTGGTTTATTGGCTCCAATTTTAGCTGGTGTGGTGATCGCATATTTATTAGAGGCTGTTGTGTCATTGTTATCAAGGCGCTTAAAGGTGAACCGTAGTATTGCTGTGTACCTTGTCTTTTTAGCATTTATTTCAGTTGTTATTGCAATATTATTATTTGTGCTACCTGCTTTGATGCACCAAGCAGGACAGTTTCTGCAAAGTATTCCTGAGCAAATCAACAACTTGCATGCAAGCTTGTTAAAGCTATCACAAAAATATCCTAATATCATTACGTCTGAGCAGATTAAAGAGGGAATCAGTGCGATATCTAATATCAAATTTGATAAAATTGCAGGAATAAGTCAATATTTAATTAAATTTTCATTGGTGTCGCTGTCGAGTATTTTCGCGTGGCTAGTATATTTGTTTATCGTGCCATTATTAGCTTTTTTCTTTTTAAAGGACAAAGAACGCATTGCCAGGTGGTTTGTAAATATGTTACCAAATGAGCGAGGTGCTTTAGAGGAGGTATGGGCAGATGTTCGACCTCAATTGGGTAACTACGTTAAGGGGAAAACGATTGAATGTTTGATTGTAACCCTTGCAACCTATATCGGTTTTATCATGTTTGGTCTTAACTATGCATTGCTACTGGCGATTTTAGTAGGGCTGTCAGTTTTTATTCCTTATATTGGCATGGTTATTGTTACGATTCCTATAGTTTTAATTGGATTAAGCCAGTTTGGTTTTACCTCTCAGTTTTTCTATATGTTGTTGGTGTATTTAATTATCCAAGGTTTGGATGGTAATTTATTGGTGCCATTATTATTCTCAGAGGCCTTAAGTTTACATCCAGTTGCGGTTATTGCTTCTGTACTTGTTTTTGGTGGTATATGGGGATTTTGGGGACTCTTTTTTGCTATACCATTAGCAGCACTTATCAACTCAGGAGTTAAGATGTGGACAAGGCGTAATATCAATAACCGTAAGCCAAAGGAGGCTTAAGTGAGTGAAATCGTTGATATTCTTAAAATTCAGCGTCCAAAGGTTAAGATTGAACTTAGAGCATTTCATCGTCAAGTTTTTAAAACTTTAATTGAAAACAAAGTTGATGCCTTTATTGCAGGAATTATAGCAAGGCGTATTGAAGATCCTGAATATGCTCTTAAACTCGTTAAACTTAAACTTGCGTTTCTTACGCCTCCTTATTTGTTAAAGGATGCAACTAAGGCAGCAAAACGCATTATTGAAGCGCTTGAAAAAGAGGAAATTATTGGACTTGAAACCGATCATGATTGTGATGGTCAAACCTCTCATGCGATTTTACATGAAGCTTTGACTAAGTTATTTAATCATCCAGAGGATAAAATTCGTTCCTATATTGGTCATAGAATGCAAGAAGGCTATGGTTTGTCGGATGCTTTAGCACAAAGGATATTAAACGACGATAATAGTCCAAGTTTGGTGATCACAGCTGATAATGGTTCAACAGATGAATCACGTATTGCATTATTAAAATCACACAATATTGATGTGATTGTTACAGATCACCATAGTATTCCTGAAGAAGGAGTGCCTAAAAGTGCCTATGCGGTATTAAATCCTACTCAAGAAGGTTGTGAATACAAAGATCCTTATATTGCCGGCTGCATGGTTGCATGGTTATTAATGGCAGAGGTCAGAAGATTAATGCTTTTTACAGACAAAAAAATCAACACCGATTATCAATTAAGCGATTTATTAGATTTTGTTGCAGTTGGAACAATTGCCGATTGTGTATCAATGGCAAAAAGCATAAATAATAGAGTTGTTGCATATTATGGTATGTGTAAAATTTCGAGTTTACAGCGTAGTTGTTGGAAAAGTTTTAGCAATTATTTTCATCATAAGGTCGATAGTGAGTTTTTAGGTTTTATGATTGCGCCTTTGCTTAACAGTGATGGACGCATTTCGGATGCCTTAAGCTCGGTGAGCTTCTTGTTATCTAAAGAGCATGAAAAAACATATGAATGGGTCGACTTTTTACAGCAACAAAACCAAAAGCGTAAGGACATTCAAAAGCAAATAACACATTTGGCTATGATTGAAGCTTCAAAACAACATCAACAAGGACAAAGTAGTATTTGTGTTTACTTGAAGGACGGACATGCTGGTGTGCATGGTATTTCGGCCAGTCGTATCAAGGATACATTCGGTTTGCCAACAATCTTGTTTTCTCCAAAACTAGGTGAAGATGAAATCATTACTGGTTCTGCCCGTAGCATTGATGGTCTAAATATCAAAAATGTATTAGATCAAATCGCCCAGAATTCGCATGAGATTTTAATTAAATATGGTGGACATACAGGAGCAGCAGGTTTGACGATCTATAAAAACAAACTTGTTGATTTTTGTATGTTATTTGATGCTTGTTGCCAAAGTCAAATTGAGCATAATAAAATATCAATTGGACCAATTATTTATTGTGACGGTGAGTTAAGTGCTGAGGACTTTAATCTTAATCAAGTTGACAAGTTTGCTTATCTTGAGCCATATGGGCGTGAGTTTGAAGCACCTATCTTTTATAATAAAGCCGAGATTGTAGCGCTTAAAATGGTAGGGCAGGAAGCACAACACATGCAGTTGATGCTAAAAATTGAGGATAAAGTCTTAAGGAGTATTTGGTTTTTTGCTACAGAATATAAAAATACCCATATGTTTGCGGTAGGCAGTAAAGTGCAAGTGGCTTACCGCTTAACAAAAGAGCATTTTAATGGTCAAAGCTATTTGAACTTAAAAGTCGAATATTTGGATTTGCTATATGACTAAAAGATTACTTACAATCACCACTGCATTTAGCAAACAGTTGTGATAAACTTCTTCACGCCAACATTTTCAACTTTTGGGATGCAGATGAATTCAAACTCAACTCTTGCAAACGCTATTCGTTTTTTATCAATTGATGCTGTACAAAAAGCTAAATCTGGTCATCCTGGTATGCCGATGGGGATGGCAGATATCGCAACTATTTTGTGGCGAAAATATCTAAAATATAATCCTAAGAATCCAAGTTGGTATAATCGCGATCGATTTGTTCTATCCAATGGTCATGGCTCGATGCTATTGTATTCTTTATTACATTTAACAGGTTATGATTTATCGATTGATGAATTAAAAAACTTCAGACAACTTCACTCTAAAACGCCAGGACACCCAGAATACAGTTATGCGCCAGGCGTCGAAACAACTACTGGACCATTAGGGCAAGGTTTTGCTAATGCCGTTGGTATGGCTTTAGCAGAAAAACTTTTAGCACAAACATACAACAAACAAGATCATGAAATTATAGATCATTACACTTATGTATTTTTAGGTGATGGTTGTTTAATGGAAGGTTTATCACATGAAGCCAGTTCTTTGGCAGGAACCTTGCAATTAGGTAAGCTTATTGCTTTTTGGGACAATAATAATATTTCAATTGATGGTGATGTTAACGGTTGGTTTACTGAAGATGTCGCCATGCGTTATGAAGCTTATGGTTGGCAGGTAATTCGTCATGTTAATGGTCATGATTTTGATGCTATTGATAAAGCAATTGCCTTGGCTCAAAGAGAAACAAATAAACCAACGTTGATTTGCTGTAAGACACAAATTGGACATGGTGCGCCAAATAAAGCTGGTAGTCATCATGTGCATGGTGCACCACTAGGTGAGGATGAAATAGCTAATACGCGTAAAGCGCTTAACTGGTCATATGCTCCTTTTGAGATTCCAGCTGATATTTATGCGGATTGGAATATGTGTGAAGAAGGTCAAGCACAGGAAGCAAAATGGCAGACTCAATGTCAAGCGTATAAAGCTTTATATCCACAAGAATTTCTTCAGTTGAGCTTGCGTTTATCACGGGATTTACCGCAAGGGTTTGTAGAGAAGATAGGTGACTATTTAAATAAACTTTTCAACAATAGACCTATGGTGGCAACGCGTAAAGCTTCGCAGATGGCGTTAGAACAAATCTGCTTAATGTTGCCTGATATGTTTGGTGGTTCTGCTGATTTAACTGGCTCAAACTTAACAAATTGGTCAGGAAGTAAGTGGGTAAATGATCATTCTGTTAAAGGCGCCAACTATTTATCGTATGGAGTGCGTGAGTTTGGCATGGTAGCGATGATGAACGGTATGTCACTGTATGGTGGATTTAGACCTTATGGTGGTACATTCTTAGTATTTACAGATTATGCCAGAAATGCGATTCGCATGAGTGCAATTATGAAGCAACCGGTTATTTATGTAATGACACATGATTCAATTGGTTTGGGTGAAGATGGTCCAACCCATCAACCTATTGAACATCTACCCAGTTTAAGAGTGATGCCAAACTTGAATGTATGGCGTCCTGCTGATGTTATTGAAACTACAATTGCTTGGCAATGTGCTATTGAAGAAACTAACACGCCATCATTACTAGCATTATCTCGTCAAAACTTACCAACCGTTGTAAGTGATAAAAATCAGTTTAATTTGATTAAAAAGGGTGGATACTTGCTAAAAGAAAATGTGCAAGCCGAGATTACATTGATGGCTACAGGTTCAGAAGTGAGCATTATGCTAGAGACCGCAAATTTATTAGACCAAGAAGGGATAAAAGCTAATGTAGTGTCTATGCCATGTGTTGAGAAATTTACGCTGCAATCTGAGTACTATCGAAACAGCGTCATTAAACAGAATCTTCCAGTGCTTGTCATGGAAGCAGCACAAGGTGATTTATGGTATCGTTTATTACCAAAAGCAGGAGGGGATGTGATTGGTTTAAATCACTTTGGCGAATCAGCACCTGCCGAAAAACTCTATCAAGAATTTGGTTTAACTGCACAACATGCCCAGCAAAAAGCAAAAGCATTATTACGAAAAGCAATTATTGAAAACGTTTAGCTGGCAGCCTTAGTCTTCGTTTCAACAAGATGATAGCAAGGTTGATATTAAAATAATAAAGGAGAAATAAGAAATGGCAATTAAAATTGCAATTAATGGTTATGGTCGTATTGGTCGTTGTGTACTACGTGCTATTTATGAAGCAGGTTTAAGCGATCAATTTAAAGTCGTCGCAATTAATGATTTAGGAAGCCCTGATATCAATGTTCACCTAACGAAATACGACACAACACATGGTCGTTTTAGTGCTAATGTTGCTCTTGAAAACAATGAAATGGTGATCAATCACGATCGCATTAAAATTTTGGCTGAGCGTAATCCTGTCAATCTCCCTTGGAAAGCATTGGATATTGATGTGGTGTTTGAGTGTACGGGTCTTTTTACCTCAAAGGAGAAGTGTCAGCCACATTTACAAGCAGGTGCAAAAAAGGTTGTGATTTCAGCACCAGGTGGTAGTGATGTTGATGCAACAATTGTCTATGGCGTTAATCAGCATGTTTTAACATCAAATATGACCGTTATTTCTAATGCATCTTGTACAACAAATTGTTTAGCACCGATTGCGAAATCATTAAATGATACTGTTGGTATTGCAGAAGGTTTAATGACAACCATTCACGCTTATACCAATGATCAGTGTATTGTTGATAGCTATCATTCAGATGTGCATCGTGCACGTGCAGCGGCACATAACATGATTCCAACAAAAACAGGTGCAGCTGCTGCGGTTGGCTTGGTTTTGCCTGAACTTAAAGGTCGCTTAGATGGTTTTGCGATGCGAGTACCAACGATTAATGTGTCCGTTGTTGATTTAACCTTTACAGCTAAAAAGCACACAAGTGTGGGAGAAGTCAACCAGATTTTAAAAACAGCTTCAGAAAAGAGCTTAAAAGGGATATTGGCATATAATACTGATCCACTTGTTTCTATGGATTTTAATCATAATCCATATCCTTCTATTTTTGATGCAACACAGACACGTGTAATTGGTAATTTGGTAAAAGTATTGTCTTGGTATGACAATGAATGGGGCTTCTCAAACCAAATGCTAAGAACAACAAAAGCATGGGTTAATGCGAAATAATTAGTAACGAAGAGGCGTGATAAACGCCTTTTTGTGTAACGAAGGAATAAATATGAACTTTTTATCGATTACAGATGTGTCATTAAAGAACAAAAAAGTCTTGATGAGAGTGGACTTCAACGTTCCTGTTAAGGATGGAAAAGTAACGAGTTTTGTACGTATTGATGCAGCACTTAAGACGATTGAATATGCACTAAAGGAAGGTGCAGCTGTTATTTTAATGTCACACTTAGGTCGCCCTGTTGAAGGGGAGTATAACGATGAGTTTTCATTGCTCCCTATAGCGAAATGTTTAACAGAAAAACTCAACCGGTCGGTTGAGCTTGTGAAAGACTATTTAAATGGCGTACAAGTTCAGCCTGGTCAAGTAATAATGTGTGAAAATGTACGTTTTAACAAAGGTGAAAATAAATCAGATGAAGGATTATCGCAAAAGTTAGCAAAATTATGTGATGTGTTTGTAATGGATGCCTTTGCAACGGCGCATCGCGCGCAAGCATCAACTTATGGTGTGGCAAAATATGCACCAGTTGCTTGTGCAGGGTTACTGTTAACAGAAGAGTTAAATGCACTTAAAGCTACATTAAAAGATCCGAAAAAACCACTACTTGCAATTGTCGGTGGTTCCAAGGTTTCAACCAAGTTGACTGTACTTGAAAATCTTATTGACCAAGTCGATCAACTTATTGTGGGTGGCGGAATTGCCAATACTTTTTTGGTAGCAGCTGGTTTTAATGTTGGTAATTCTTTAATTGAAGCAGATTTGATTGATACGGCTCGTAGTTTACTTGAGAAAGCTAAACAAAAAGGTGCCGATATTCCACTTCCTATCGATGTTAGAGTTGCTTGCACCTTTGATGAGAAAGCAAAAGTAGAAATTAAAACTGTTGAATCAATTGAGCCAAATGACATAATTTTAGATATTGGTCCGATGACTGAGAATAAACTCTCTCAAATAATTTCCAATGCAAATACTATTTTATGGAATGGTCCAGTTGGGGTATTTGAGTTTGATAATTTTGCTAAAGGCACTCAAGCGATTGCCAATGCAATTGCTCAATCAAAGGCATTTTCAGTGGCTGGAGGCGGGGATACTATTGCAGCAATTGAGAAATTTAATATTAAAAATGATATTTCTTATATTTCAACTGCTGGAGGTGCTTTCCTTGAGTTTATTGAAGGAAAAATCTTACCTGGTGTTGAAGTGTTATGTGAACGTGCACAAGAGGTAAAAGTATGAGAAGAACAAAAATCTTAGCAACGATTGGACCTGCCAGTGAGTCAAAAGAAATGCTAAGTAAAATGGTGGACGCGGGATTAAATGCGGTACGTTGCAATTTCTCACATGGTAGCGCAGATGATCATCGTAAACGTGTGCAATTGATTCGTGAAGTGGCTAAAGAAAAAGGGATACATATTGGAATTCTAGCAGATTTGCAAGGTCCTAAAATTCGTGTAGCTAAGTTCAAAGATAGTAAAATTACACTTAAAACAGGTGATAATTTTGTGCTTGATGCTGAAATGGATAAAACGCAAGGTGATGAAAAAGCTGTTGGTATTGATTATAAAGAGCTACCAAATGATGTTAAAAAGGGAGATATTTTACTTTTAGACGATGGCAAAATTGTGTTGACTGTTGTTAAGGTAGAAAGTGCTAAAGTGCATTGCAAAGTTACAGTAGGTGGTAAGCTATCTAACAATAAAGGGATTAATAAAAAGGGTGGTGGTTTAACTGCCCCTGCTTTAACGGAAAAGGATAAAGAAGATATTAAAACCGCAGCAGCACTTGAAGTGGACTATATTGCTGTATCCTTTCCAAGAGATGCTAAAGACATGGAGTACGCACGTAAGCTCCTGACTGAGGCAGGTAGTGAAGCAGCTATTGTTGCTAAAATTGAACGTACTGAAGCGGTAAAAAATATAGAGGAAATTATTAAAGCTTCTGATGCAATTATGGTGGCAAGAGGGGATTTGGCAGTTGAAATTGGGGATGAGAACGTTCCTGCTGTACAAAAAATGATTATCCGCTTAACGCGTGAATTGGATAAGGTGGTGATTACAGCAACACAAATGATGGAGTCGATGATTACAAGTTCAACACCTACACGTGCCGAAGTATCTGATGTTGCCAATGCCGTATTAGATGGTACGGATGTGGTGATGCTCTCGGCAGAGTCTGCTACAGGTGAATATCCAGTTGAAACAGTTGCAGCAATGTCACGTGTTTGCAAAGCTGCTGAGAACAGTAATTTAGTCCACATTGTCTCTAAAGATAACGTTGCACGTCACCATAATCGTGTTGATGAGGCTGTTGCTAACGCTGCTGTATATTTAGCTAATAATGTTGATGCTAAAGCAATTATTTCATTGACAGAGTCAGGTTCAACAGCGCTTTGGATGTCACGCATTAACACTCATTTGCCGATTTATGGTTTATCACGTAATCGGGCAACTTTAGGTAAAATGACGCTTTATCGTGGTGTGATTCCAATTGAGTTTGATTCAACTCGGATGGCGCGCTTCTATGTTAATCGTGAAGCTTCTCTTGAGTTAGAAAAACGTGGTATTGTCAAGCAAGGTGAGTGGATGGTTCTCACCAGTGGTGATCATATGGGTGTTCATGGTGGGACCAACAAAATCAAAGTAATTCAAGCTGGAAACGTAGTGTAAGGAATAAAAATGGCATTAGTATCGTTACGTCAACTATTAGATCATGCAGCGGAACATAGTTATGGCATCCCTGCATTTAATGTAAATAATCTAGAACAAATTCGTGCTGTGATGGAGGCTGCAAACAAGGTGAAAGCGCCTGTTATTTTGCAAGCCTCAGCAGGAGCAAGAAAATACGCTGGAGCCCCATTTATTCGCCATTTAGTATTAGCGGCAATTGAAGAGTATCCATATATTCCAATTTGTATGCACCAAGATCATGGAACTTCTCCTGATGTATGTCAGCGTTCTATTCAATTAGGTTTTTCATCAGTGATGATGGATGGGTCATTAAAATCAGATGGCAAGACACCTGCTAGTTATGATTACAATGTTGATGTCACTAAGCGTACAGTCGAAATGGCACATGCTTGTGGTGTATCTGTAGAAGGGGAATTAGGTTGTTTAGGTTCATTAGAAACAGGGCAAGCAGGTGAAGAAGATGGTGTGGGTGCAGAAGGTATACTTTCTCATGATCAGTTATTAACTGATCCAGAGGAAGCTGCAGAATTTGTTAAAGCAACCAAAGTAGACGCGTTGGCAATTGCGATTGGCACAAGTCATGGTGCATATAAGTTTACTAAGCCGCCTACAGGTGATGTATTAGCTATTGCAAGGGTGAAAGAGATTCATGCACGTATTCCAGATACACACCTTGTTATGCATGGTTCGTCTTCTGTGCCGCAAGATTGGTTACAAGTCATTAACGAGTTTGGTGGAGAGATGGGTGAAACTTATGGCGTTCCTGTGTCTGAAATTGTTGAAGCGATTAAATATGGTGTGCGAAAGGTTAATATTGACACTGATTTACGTATGGCTGCAACTGGGGCGATTCGTCGTTTTATGGCGACTCATCGCGCTGAATTTGATCCACGTAAATATAATTTAGTAGCAAAAGATGCAATGCGTGATATTTGTCAAGCGCGTTATGAGGCTTTCGGGGCCGCCGGGATGGCCGATAAAATTAAACCTATTTCACTTGAAAATATGTATCAAAAGTACCAATCAGGTGTACTAGGTCCGCGTATTAAATAACATAAGCATCAACTAAAAATACTCAAATTAGCGTTAGTAGTTTTGCACTTTTTAAAAGTAAAAAACTTTAAACTGCTTCAAAATACTCCTTATTCGTAACGGATGAAGTTACTTAGGATTTGAGTTGATTTCTTAAATCTATAAAAGTGCAGACTTAAAGCGTTGCCAACGGCTATTAAAAAGTGAGTTTTGTTTAAATATTCGCTCATTGAAATAGTCTAATGTATGATCGATTTCAGCAAACTCATTACATAAGAGTGCAACGTCTCCACCTGCGTTAAAAAAGGCTTTGCATGAGTCTAGCTGAGTTGCTGTTAGACTTGATGCCGCAAACATTCCAAAATCATCGCTAAATATAATGCCATCAAATTGCAATCTACCGCGAAGGTAGTCCGTTAACCAAAAGTAAGACATAGAGGCAATTTGGGTATCAACGTTAGGGTAATGAAGATGACCAACCATTATACTGTCTGCTTTTTTGTGATCAATAAGCTTAATAAAGGGATAAAGATCAGTATTTTCAATGTCAATTAAGTTACGCATGTCTACGACTATCTCAAAGTGAGAGTCAGCTATAAGGCTACCATGACCTGGAAAGTGTTTTAATACAGAAGTTAACTTATATTGATGCATTAAATTGATGTATTGAGTAGCCAGTGTTACAACTTGCTGTGGATCGTTAGAAAATGCACGTTTATTGATAACTCTACTTTGTGGATGATAAAGGTCAACGATGGGAGTAAAACTGTAATCTACACCATGTGATTTTAGCTCTAGAGCAAGCGTTGCAACATGTTCTTTTATGCTCTTAGGACAATTACTTTGGCTTAAGTCATATAGAGAAGGCAGTTCTGTGAAGCCATCCGTTCTGAATCTTTGGACACGACCACCTTCTTGATCTGCACTAATGAGTAAGTCATGGCGTACATTTTTAATACTTCTGGTAAGTGCTTTTAGTTGGGTACTATCAATGAAATTGCGTGTAAATAGAATCACCCCAACAACGTGAGGATTTTTTAGGCGCACCATATCAGCCGCATTTAAGGTGAGTCCTTCAATTCCGATGATAAACCGTGGGTAAAACATGTGCTATGGATTGCTGTTGATTGCCGTATTATCACTAGCGTGATCATTGTTAGTCGTTTGAGTGAGTTCATCCGATTGAGTCGATTGGTCGGTAGTTAGATTTGCAGTGACTTTTTGTTGCTGTGCTGTTGTGGTGGGTGATGGTAAAGTAATAACGCTTTGCTTTAAGGCGTTTGCCTTTTCTTGTAAGTATAAGCCGTATACAGTATAAGCTAAAAAACCAATTAAAATTAAAATGGCTAGTCGATTAATGTAGTCAAAAACTTTCATTTTTCCTCTGCTTGAGTGCTTATAATCTAGGTAGTCAATATAATTTAAGATATTGATGATTTTTCTTTCCTGCATACCTAAGCACTCGGCATATTTTCGGTAGTAGTTTTTTAAGGATTGAGTTGGTAAATTTAGGCTGAATAAGTCTTCGCTATCTTCAAGCATATGAATCGTTTGTGCGGTAAAACTCATCTTAGTGGCAATGACTTCTACTGTAAGTTTTTGCTTTTCGCGTAGTTGTTTGAGTTGTTGCTGAAAGCTGTACATTAAGCTTTATTCATATTTTAGAGCGTTAATGTAATGAAGTATAATCAACTGGTTTAGTTGCATCAATGCTTTTATACCTGATGTTTTATTTATATACTCTCGTAAAAAATAATAATGACCTGTTCTCTCACTGAAGCAAGGATCCTAATTTAATTAAAAACATTGTAATTTTTAGAGTTTAAGTAAAGTTTTTGGTTATGATGCTATTGTTATTAGATGTTAAATCAATTAATCTTTAGCTGGATATTAACCAACAGCATAAAGAATGTTTCAATATAGGGGGGAACGTATGGCTGCTACAATGCATTATAAATTGAAACCGGACGATCAATCTGCGAGAACTTTTCCATTGCGTGAGGTGGTACGTAAACGCGTACAACATTACTATAGAATGGTAAGTCAAGAAGGTTTAAGACCAGAAGAAGTTTATAAACTCATTATGGAAGAAACCGAGTGTCCAATGATTGAAGCAACGATGGATTTCACAGGTCACAACCAAAGTCGTTCCGCAAGAATTCTAGGACTTAATCGCGGAACTTTTCGTAAAAAGCTAGAACAATATAACATACTTAATGAAAAGGCTGATGCGCCCTTAAAATAGACTACTCGTGATCAATAACTCTACCTTTTTGTGCATTTTCAGAAAAGGTAGAGTTTTCTTTAAGTGCTTGTTGTCTTTTAAAAATATCACGAATGCGCTTTTTAGCAATTAATCCATAAATGACAAAGCATATTCCTAAAAAAACAAACAATGGTAACAGCAAAATGCAGATGGTGATAAGAAACACAAGGTGAGCAAGGGTTAATTTTTTCATTTAAAGCTGATTTTATCTTGATTGGATGGGTTAAACTATATACAAACAAGTTGCTTTTAACTAGAGTTTATACCATAAAAATATTACTTCTTATGTACAACAATATCCCAGACATTATGCTTAAGTGCTTGACCACGCTTTTCGAACTTGGTGATTGGTCGTGAATTAGGTCGTGTTGCAAAACCATTGTGATCATTTTTAAGCTCATTATCTTTTGTAAAAAGTTCAAGCACCTCATCTGCATATTGTTGCCAGTCGGTGGCAAAATGAATAAAACCATCTGTTTTTAATTTTCGAACTAAAAGTTTGATAAAATCAGCGTTGACTAAACGTCGCTTGTGATGGCGTTTCTTATGCCATGGGTCAGGAAAGAAAATTTGGACACCTGTTAGGCTATTATCAGCAATCATTTTATGAAGTACCTCTACCGCGTCATGCTGCATGATACGGAGGTTAGAAAGGTTGTTGCTATGGATATGATCAAGTATATTACCAACGCCTGGTTCATGAACTTCTATACCAAGGAAATTGGTAGTTGGTATCTCTTTAGCCATTTTTACTAAGCTGTCACCCATCCCAAAACCAATTTCAAGCACAAGCGCTTGAGATGTGGCATAGTACTGATTAAAATCTGTGACTAAGTCACAAAAATTGATTTTATAGGATGTAGCATATTCATTAAGTGCGTACTGTTGGCGAGTGGTTGTACGACCTGCACGTTTGACAAAGCTTTTGATCGTGCGCATGTGTTTGATGGGTGTATTGTCAGTCATGTAATCAAAGTGTTTTGTTTTACTAAAAAATCGTATAGTAAAGTTTGGCGTCAAAAAGTGCAACCTAATCAAGAGTGAATTGGAATCTATTTGGAAGGAGTGTATTTAAAACGATTCTATGTTTGCTTTACAAGCTTATTATTAGAGATAATACGAAGTAGGAGTCATGACAGGAAAAAATTAAAATTAATTTGGAGTGGTAGTACAATCTGCCGAACGATAGTAATGGTCAATATAAGTATCTAGATCGCAGCAATCAGCTTGTTCAAGTTCTAACTGTTTTTGAATAGAATCTTGTGCTTGATCATGAAATGCTTTTTTCTCTATTTCGTTTAGTTGAATGGACTTTAAATTTTGAGTATGGGTTTGTGATAAATCTAAAATAGTACCCAAATAATCTGTTTCTCTAAACTTCATTACTTGAGCGGATGGCGTTTTATTACTATCTTCAATTTTTCCCAACTGGGTAGCAACTGCTTGCTCATAATCATTACCCATTTGTTGAGCAATTTTGGCAATCAGCTCCAATTGCCTTATTCCCATTTCTTTGAGTAAGGTAGTATTGTTGTGAGTATCTGTAAGTGTAAGATTTGGATAACGACCTTTTTCAACCACTTGGTTGAAATTGTATTTATTACGAACAATTTCACTTTGAGCATAGTGCTTAGTTGGTTGCATTAGGCAGGTTAACAATAGCGCCTCAATGAAGTGAGCTGTTGGTTTATCAATTCCAAGCGAATTAAAAGGGTTCACATCCAGTACACGTACTTCTAAATAACGAACGCCGCGATTCAATAATGCACATGCTGGACGCTCACAACGCTTGACAATTTGTTTTGGACGAATGGCGTTATAGTATTCATTTTCAATTTGTAAAATGCTGGTATTGAGTTGTTGGCGGAGATGATTTTGATCATAAAGACCGATTTTTTCAAAGTCAGGATAAGTTTGTTTAGTTGCGCCTATTAAGTCATAAACATAGTCTTTAAGGTTATTGTATGAAATAAACAAATTTTTCTGTGCATTGCTTTGATACCCAAGGTTACTCATTCTTAAGCTTGTTGTATATTCCCCAATATAAAAATCTTTATTGAGTTCTTGTAGGTAATTGGGCTTATTCTTAACAGATGTTTTTGCACAAATGGGTGAGCTACCAAATAAATAAGGTAATAGCCACATAAAGTCAAAATAATGATTAATCGCAGAAAAATACAGCTGATCATGGCTAAGTTTTCTTTGTGCGGAGAGCTCAGTAAGTAAATCAAGGTCATAGGAAAAATTATAATGAACACCAGAAATGGTTTGCATGATTTTACCATAGCGCTTGGCAAGCCCTCGTCGATAGACTTCTTTCATTTTTCCTGAATTTGAAGTACCAAAGTTGGCTATGTGGATCTTATTTTCTGTCATTATAAGTGGCATGCTGGTACTAAGCAAAAGCTCATCTTCGGGTAAGTTCTGAGTGCAAAAAGCAGAAATACTTTGCAAGCGATTGAGTGTTTTATCAATGCTATCAAAAGGCTCGGTGATCAGCTCTAATAAACTTTCAGCAAAATCAACGGTGATATTAGAGTGAGTGAGTTTTGAACCTAGAGACTTTGGGTGAGGTGATAGTGCTATTGCCCCATTTTTTAAAATGCGCAAGCCTTCGCGTTCAATGCCACGCTTGTGGACATAACCATTTAAGTTTAAAGTCATTTTTATGCTGTTGTTATAATCGTATTCTTTGCAGTGTACGAAAAAATACTGCTGCTGACTAGCCCTACTCTATGCTAACAGAGTAAGAAAGTTGCGTTTTACGTTTTTGAATTTTGGATATTGTTAATCAATGCTAAACCAATTGCACCAAGTCCAAGCAATACCATCATAAGCACACTCAACCCATAAACAGGATGGATGTGGACTAAAGTTAAGGCAACAAGAGGAGCAGCCCCACTTAAACCGTTACCAATACTATAGGCAAATGCACATCCTGTAGTTCTCCATTCACTATCAAAAGCTTCGGCAAAAAGAGGAGATATAGCACCTTGGATGGCAGTCATAAAGAGTGTAAAAACAGTCAAAGCAAGAAATACCCACATTGGTTCGTTAGTTTGAATAAGGTAAATCATGGGAATGACGCTTATAAAAAACAAGGTTGCCGTGGTATAGAATAGTTGCTTAGCACCAATCCTATCAGCAAACTGCCCAAACATTGGATAAAGCAAACAAGCAAAAATTAAAGAGAAGCTATTAATTAAGAAAGCAGTCTGTTCAGATACATTAAGCTCAGTAGTTTGATAATTAAGTAAATAGGTAAAAACAATGTAATAAAGTGATGCTGCCATAGTGGTAAGTAAAGTTACTGCAATGATGGCTTTGTATTGTTGCACTAACCACACAAAAACATTTTGCTTATGCTTTTTTTTGTGTACATCTGGATAACTTTCATGTCTGTTGAGAAAGAGGTAAATTAAGAACAAGAGCCCGCTTAGTGCAAAAGGGACACGCCAAATAAATTGAGCTTCTTGGTGTGAGAATAAACTTGAAGAGACAAAACCTACAACAGAAGCGAGAAGAAAGCCTAAGGAGGAAATCGAAAAAACCAATCCTACAGCAAATCCTTTATCAGCATGATGATCTTTTACCGATAAGGAAATAAGTCCTGGAAATTGACCACCAACTGATAGACCTTGAATAATACGCAAAGTTACAAGAAAAATGGGCGCCAAGATACCAATCGTTTGATAGTCTGGTAAAAGTGCGACAATAAAAGTTGAAATACCCATGGCGATCACACATAAGTTAATCATCATCTTTGGGTGATAGCGATCACTTAGCCATCCTACTAATAATCCACCCACTGGACGTGCAACAGAGCCAAGAAAAAAAGTGGCAAAGGTTAACAATAAACTCACATATGGATTTTGGCTAGGGAAAAAATCTTTTGCAATATAGACAGAAAAGTAGATATAAAGTGAGAAGTCGTACCATTCGATGATATTACCAAAGGACAATCGCGCAAAACTGACCAGCGATGGTTTTTTCATTTTAAAATGTAAGTTTGGTATGTCCAATGCTTTACAAGGGTGACATAGATTATTTGAAAATCCAAGAATAATGTTTGATTTATTTGGATCGGAACGAAAAATCTGTTTTAACGTTGGGTACCCATCATGAATTATTGTGTTGTGTTTAGTTAGCGAAGTAGTTTTTAGTGGTGTTGATTTTATAGATTGACCTCAGTTTAAGAGTTTTTATAGCTGCCGTAGCAATCTATCGTTATAATGCAGCGATTACTAATAAAGAAATGGCACAATAGCTGTTAATGGATACTATACATTACTTAATCGATTTTGTATTAAACCTAAACGCTCATATGAATATCCTAGTCAATAGTTTTGGTTTATGGACATATGCTTTATTGTTTTTAATTATATTTTGTGAAACGGGACTTGTTATCATGCCATTTTTACCTGGAGATTCACTTTTATTTGCAATTGGTATCATCACTGCCACTACAAGTCTTAATGTTCATTTAATGGTGTTTGTGCTTGCTTTTGCTGCTATTCTTGGTGACAATCTCAACTACTGGATAGGACATTTATTTGGTGAAAAGTTATTTAAGCCAGATGCTAAAATTTTAAAGACTTCACATTTAGAGAAAACCCATCAATTCTTTGAAAAATATGGTGCTAAAGCCATTATTATTGCCCGTTTTGTCCCTATAATACGCACATTTACCCCCTTTGCTGCGGGGATGGGAGAGATGCCTTATCGTCGTTTTATTATATTAAGTGTTATTGCTGCTTTTATTTGGGTTGGTTCTATTACTTATTTGGGCTATTTCTTTAGTAATATCCCATTTATGCAAGAGAATTTCAGCTACCTTGTTGTTATAATCATTTTAGTTTCTATCACACCTCTAATTATTGAAATTATTAAAAAAAGATGCATACTAAAAAAACAAGGTAAAGAGAAAAGTTAATCTATAATCATCGCAATTAATCACCAAAACCAACGTTCTGAACAACCTAGAAAAAGGGGTAAATTACTTGAAAAGCACCGATTGATCATGCAGAATTCTCCTAGTTTAAATTTATATTTGATTTCACCATGAACTTATTTAGTCGATTCAAACGTAATCATCACGAAAAAATTAAACGATCTGAAACTTCTTTACTCTCTTCTGATCAACAACAAAAAGAAGACTCGGTTGACACCCTTGATACGGTAAACAAGTATACTATTACTGAAATTTCTACTCTTCCAGAAGAAACAACTTCAGCTCCAAGCAACGCCGAAAAGCGTGGTCTGCTCTCACGTTTAAAAGAGGGGCTTAAAAAGACACGTGTCAAACTTGGTAGCGGTATAGGCGATTTATTACTGGGAAAGAAAATCATTGATGATGATTTAATTGATAATATAGAAATGCAGCTTTTAACTGCTGATGTTGGTATTGAAGCAACTCAAGAAATTATCGAAACCGTGCGTAGCAAAGTCAACCGTAATGAGTTACAAACGATGGAAGCTCTTACCGAGCTATTAAAAGAAAAGTTAAGAGAAATTCTAATACTATCGGAAAGATCACTTGTCATTGATAGTCGACATAAGCCTTACGTCATTCTAATGATTGGAATTAATGGAGCTGGTAAAACAACCACAATTGGTAAATTGGCCAAGCGATTCCAAAACGAAGGCAAATCGGTGATGCTTGCAGCAGGTGATACATTTAGAGCTGCTGCGGTAGAGCAACTCCAAGTATGGGGTGATCGCAATAATATTGCTGTGATTGCCCAACATACAGGTGCTGATAGTGCTTCTGTTATTTATGACGCTGTACAAGCTGCTAAATCACGCCATATTGATATTGTAATTGCTGATACTGCTGGGCGGTTACATAATAAAGGTAACTTGATGGAAGAGCTTAAAAAAGTAGCACGCGTAATGAAAAAGTTAGATGATGACGCTCCTCATGAAGTCATGCTTGTACTGGACTCAGGCACAGGTCAAAATGCAATTATGCAAGCACAAGAATTCAACAAAACCATTCCAGTAACAGGTATTGCTCTAACGAAAATGGATGGTACTGCCAAGGGTGGAGTGATCTTTGCAATTGCTAAAAAGCTTGGCTTACCCATTCGTTTCATTGGCATCGGCGAGAAAATTGATGATCTTCGCATCTTCAATGCAAATGACTTTATTGATGCACTCTTTAGCAAAGATTAGACTCTGTGAGTACATGGATTTGCTCATTTTGCAATCGGTTAAATATTTATAAAAATCATAGACCTTTAAATGTTGGACCCTGAAACCTGGAATTTAAGTGATGAAGAAGTGATCCAATAAATCACATAATTTTATGGTAACATAGAGGATTTAAAACTAGACCTGTTGGTGTGGTGGAGAAAAACCTATATCAATAGCCTTTTTTTTGAAATGTAGTCCCTCAACGCACGTATCTTAACACTGGTCCTAATTACTAGAAAAATTTGAACGATGCACAACAAAAGTTATTTTTTTGAACTATGAAGCATCTGAAAATAATCCTGAATTTCGTTTGCTATTACAGATGCAAGGCACTCAGTTGCTGAATAATTACACTTTAATACATTGTTCAGCTATACATTGAGATAAATATCATTTAGCCTGTGTTGACTTTTGTTCATCCTGGAACATCTGATGAGAATAAAACTCCCTGTATTGTCACGGGTTTGTGGCATCTTGTTTATCCTCCTATCGATATCAACTTTTACGACTTATGGTGCTGATCGCACACATATTGATTGGCTCTCATCAGGCTTTCCTAAGCAAATTACAGACCAGGTAACGGGTTTAAAACTTCAATTTAATTATGATCGGCATGAACGTCCCTATCGTATTGTCAGCAGCGATGGTGAAACCAAGAGAACCTGGCAATATACCTATAGTGCCACCGTCAGAGGTGGCAAGGCAATGGCAAAGGTGGCATTGCCAAGGGTGATTAAGGACAAGGCAGTTGCAAAGAAGGTAAGTAGTGGTGCTGAAAACGTAAACGCGCAATCAGCTCTTAGAGCGAAATTATCTGGACTAGAGAAAGCACAGCAAAATGCAGCTAGAGTCAGAGAGATGCCTGATGGAAGAATTAGATATTACGAGGCGGAACGTGCTGCACGTAATCCAGGACCGACACGAGGTTCATCCTATGTAACGGAATATAATCCGGCTAATGGGAATGTTAAATCATGGAATGAAGCATATGATCAAGCCGGAAATGTGAATCGCGTTCATCCTAAAATGATAAATGGTCAAACGATTAATTCTCAGCATTATCCACCCACCGCACGAGAGCTAGGATTGCAGTAATGAAAATAAGTAAAGCTAAGTTTGGAAAAATGCTAGCGAATAAGCTGCAAGAGACAACTGATGTGGTTGCTTTATCAAGGTGGTCATATGCAATATTTTTAGATTGTCAACGAGAAGTAGAGCCAAATCTGCGTGATCTCCTTTTGGATCTGATAAGAATGGAGGATGCACCTGAGTTTGAGTATTCTGTTGAAGAACTTAGGAAGCTTGCCCAGGATTTACAAAATAAGCGATAAAGGTCTTATGTGTAAAAGTTTAGACTTGACTTTGGACAATCGAAGAAAATATCTTTAGCATATTTATTGTAAGGTATTGCCGATAGTGCTAAAATGCGCGCGGAATTGTCACGAGTTCAGCAGCTTAACTAAATTCTGATTGACTTTGCATCGGTTTTTTTGCTATAAAGCTGTCCTTTGAGAATTTAATAATCATAGCTACTTAAATTATAAAAATTGATTGGAGGTAACATGTCTAGAGTTTGTATGGTTACAGGCAAGCGCCCAATGACTGGCAACAACGTATCACATGCACAAAACAAAACAAAACGCCGCTTTCTGCCAAATTTGCATAATCATCGTTTTTGGGTTGAAAGCGAAAACCGCTATATCCGTCTACGTGTTAGCTCAAAAGGTATGCGTATTATCGATAAGAAAGGAATCGATTTTGTATTAGCTGATCTACGTGCACGTAAGGTTAAATTTTAATTGCATTAACACTTTAGGAGTCATTCATTATGCGTGATAAAATCAAACTTGTTTCAAGTGCAGGTACAGGTCATTTCTATACTACAACCAAAAATAAGCGTACCATGCCGAACAAGATGGAAATTAAAAAATACGATCCTGTTGTACGTCAACACGTTATCTATAAAGAAGCAAAAATCAAGTAAGTATACTTTTTTAGATATAAGCTCTCGCATAGGCGGGATTTTTATTTCTCTATTTATACCACCACAAATAAAAAAGGCTACCACTGTAGCCTATTACACATCACAAAGGAACCTTTATAGCATACCGTAGTGAGCTAGTTTCTTACGGAAGGTACCACGGTTAATACCGAGAATCTTGGCAGCACGACTTTGATTACCACCAGTGTATTCCATTGTTGCTTCAATCAAAGGCAGCTCAACTTCAGCCATTACTAATTCATAAACGTTTTCAGGTCTTGAGCCCTGTGCAACCATGTTTTTATAGTAGGTCGCAATAACCTCTTTAATATGATCACGAAGCGGTAGTTCTTGATGCACTTCTACTACTTTATGTGCATCACCGTAATGCATCGTCGTTGGCATATTTTTTTCCTCTTAAATTTTTGTGGTTTTACATCAACAGAAACTCACTATCACAATACGTTTTGAGCACTGTTTTTATTGATCTTACGAATCAACTGTGTATTATAAGGACAGCATGATTTAAAAGCAAGCGCAATCACGCTTACAATCATGCGTGACGCACAAAATAAGACCAGATGATTTTTAAGATTATCTATTCATTACCAATAAACAAAAAGAATTAAATTCATGACTGATACACCGATTAGAAAAACTTTATCGCTAAAGAGAAAAAAAATAGCTGAAGGTAACAATACTAAGCAACACAGCTCATCTACAAACAATAATAATTACCAACATCGCAAACCATTGCAATACAATCAAGAGCAAAACGAAAGCTTTAACAAAGCTGAAGGCAAAATGCAACAAGGTACTGACTATATTAAGCTTCTTGCTAACAAGGATCCTATTCTTGAAGATTTACAACAAAAAAGAGCAGCGCTGTTGACTCAAATAAACATACTTGAACAGCGTCTTATTTTTATATCTAGTGAACCTTTGCAAGCAGCATGTAATGAGCTAAAGCAGCAAGATACTAAGATTTTATGTAAGATTAACGATTACCTTATTTCTAAATAAACGTATCAAATTTATCTGGTTTTTTCGAATATTTCCTTAATACCTTTTTTGGCTAAGCTTAGCATTTGCTGGAAATCCTCATCAGAAAAAGGAATTCCTTCAGCTGTACCTTGAATTTCAATGATGCCACCATTATGCGTCATTACGATATTCATGTCGGTGTCAGCTGCTGAATCTTCGGCATAATCTAAATCTAACACGACTGAGCCTTGGTAGATACCTACGGAAACAGCAGCTACACTTGCTTGAAGAGGGTGAGCTTCCTCTGTTATCAATCCATTTTTTTGCATATAACAAATAGCGTCTTGAATTGCTAAACTCGCCCCTGTTATTGCTGCTGTTCTTGTGCCACCATCTGCTTGCAACACATCACAATCCACCTTTATTGTATAACCTGGAACTTGGCTTAAATCTACCGTGGCTCTTAATGCTCTACCAATTAGACGCTGAATTTCTTGTGTTCTTCCAGATTGCTTGCCCTTTGTAGCTTCTCTATCCATCCGTGAGTGTGTAGAGCGTGGCAACATTCCATATTCTGCTGTTAACCATCCTTGGTTAGTATCTTTTAAAAATTTTGGCACTTCCTTCAAAACTGAAGCAGTACATAGTACTTTTGTATCGCCAAAGCTTATCAAAACAGAACCTTCTGCATGCTTGGTAAAGCCATGAATAATTGTTAACTCACGCATTTGATCTACTTTTCGTTGACTTGGACGCATATTGATTCCTGTTTTTTTTACAATAAGTGCACAGTATATCTGACTCACCCCGTATTTTGCAGCTTTTATTACTCATTACAACTCATTTTAAGCCTTAAGTAAATATCACAAAACCCTTTGTGGCAGCTATGTAAGCTTTGCTATACTAACGCTAGTTTTTAGCTTGCATATTAATAAACATCTTATGAAAGTAACCTATATAGAAGCCATACAAGTCATTCATAAAAAGGACTTCCCGTGCTACGTTATTACAGGCAAAGAGCCATTCCAAAAAAATAAATTGGTTGACTTGATTAATCAAAAATATAAAGCACAGCAGTTTGAAATTTTACGCACACAGATCACCAATCAGCAATATGATTTTCTTCAACTCAACTACAATACATTTAGCCTATTTGCTGAACAAAGACTCTTACAGTTGCATATTAGTAAAGCGCCTGACAAGAATGCAAAGAAGCTACTTACTGAGTGTGTAAATAGCGTGCCACAAAACGATCGCTATTTACTCGTGTTTGAAGACTTAAACAGTGCTCAACAAAAAACAAAATGGTTTCAAACTATCATTCAGAATGCGCTCTATGTACAGATCTGGCCTGTTAGTATTAATGAAGCTATGACATTAATTAAACTTGAACTTACTTCACTTAAAACACCTATTAAACTTACTCAAGATGCCCTTATGCTGTTAGCACAAAAAACAGAGGGCAATTTATTTGCTGCTAGTCAAATTATCAGCCTGTTACAAGATCAGCCTGAAAAAAGCTTTGATCAGTACACTCTTTCTCAATACTTAAGCAATGCTATGAGTTATGATGTATTTGATCTATCTCAAAGTATCGTTGAACAAAATATCAACCGCTCGCTTACGATTCTACAATACTTATTCAAAGAACGTATCGAGACTGCTATCATTTTATGGGCCATTGTAAAGGAAGTTCGAATCTGGCTTAAGCTCTCAACGCAAACACCACAACAGCAACAAAGCACTTTTGTCACGAATAATATTTGGCGTGACAAACAAATTGCCTATCAGCGCTTAATTAAAAAGTTTCACCCAAACCAATATAGCCAATTGTTAAACAAATGCTTTATGATTGATTTAATGATCAAAGGTATAGAGTCTGGGAACGTTGAAAAAGAGCTAAATGAACTAATTTGTCAGCTTCATCATTAAATATACTCACCTTAGTGGCAATCAAAATTACTAAACATTAAACCTAAAGTGGATTACATCACCATCTTGAACGATATATTCCTTTCCTTCTAAGCGTGCTTTTCCTGCATCTTTAGCACCTTTTTCGCCGCTATATTGAATGTAATCATTAAAACTAATGACTTCTGCACGAATAAAACCACGTTCAAAATCAGTGTGAATTTTACCCGCAGCTTGTGGCGCAGTTGCTCCAACAGGAATGGTCCAAGCACGAACTTCTTTGACTCCTGCTGTGAAGTAAGTTTGAAGCTTAAGAAGTTTATAACCAGCACGAATGACACGATTAAGCCCAGGTTCATTTAATCCAAGATCGGCAAGAAACTCAAGTTTTTCTTCATCATTAAGTTCAGTGATGTCCGACTCAATCGCAGCACATACTGCCACAACATCAGCATTATCTGTTGTAGCAAATTCAATGACTTTATCTAGAAAAGGATTATCCTTAAAACCTGTTTCATCAACGTTGGCAATATACAGTGTTGGTTTATTTGTCAACAGTGGTGTTTGCTTAATCCATAGTTGTTGTTCATCATTAAAGTGAAAGCTGCGCGCTGGCTTTTCTGCTTCTAAATGCGCTTTTAGCGTTTGATAAAATTCAAGCTGAAGTTTAGCTTCTTTGTTAGCACTTTTGGCAAGTTTTTGTATGCGAAGGATCACTTTATCAAGTGTTTCAAGATCAGCTAATAAAAGCTCAGTGTTAATAGTTTGAATATCATCAATTGGATCAACTTTGCCTGCGATGTGTACAACATCGTTATTATGAAAGCAACGCACGACATGCGCGATAGCATCAGTTTCACGAATATTGGCTAAGAATTTATTTCCCAATCCTTCTCCTTTAGATGCGCCTGCTACAAGACCTGCAATATCGACAAATTCCATTGTGGCTGGTAATACACGTTGAGGATTGACAATATCAGATAATTGTTTCAAACGTACATCTGGTACAAAGACAATACCGATATTGGGTTCAATTGTACAAAAAGGGTAGTTCTCAGCTTGAATGCCTGCTTTAGTTAATGCATTAAAAAGAGTTGACTTGCCTACATTGGGTAAGCCAACGATTCCACATTTAAAACCCATAATGAATCCTTAAATTTTCTATTTTATTTCATTACATTTTTATTTTTGATGAAGCTGATTCATCACCGCTTGATAGTTCCCGTGTATTATATCCTCTAGATGGGATATCGCACGTTTAATGCTATCGTCGATTGCAATCTTGTCTTCCAAACAAGGTTTGCTTAACACATAACCAATCACTTTACTTTTATCACCAGGATGGTTGATGCCAATGCGCAGTCGATAGTAATCACGAGTGCCAAGAGCTGCATCAATATCTTTTAAACCATTATGCCCACCATGCCCACCTCCTTTTTTTAACCTAAGTTGTCCACAAGGAAGATCAAGCTCATCGTGAGCAACAAGAATTTCCTCAGCATCAATTTTATAAAATTGAGCAAGCTTAGACACGGCAAGTCCGCTTTTATTCATATAAGTATGAGGATAGAGAAGCCAGAGTTTATCGTTTGCAATATAGCTTTGAGCAATTGCCCCATGAAATTTGCTATCAAAAGAAAGTGTAGTATTAAGCTTACGTGCTATAGATTCGACAAACCATTCACCTGCATTGTGGCGTGTGCCCTCATATTGTGCACCGATGTTACCAAGACCAACTATCAGTTTAATTTTAGACATTCAGACAATTTATTTTCCAACAACGTAATTGGGCTTGGAGTATATACTCATCACAAATTATTTTACAGATTTTTTCGCGTTGCATTCTCAGTAAGTAGCTTACCATTTATGCATAAATGCTAATAACCCTATCTTACCAGTCCATCGTAATTATGTATTCCAACAGCAAAGAAAATGATTTGCTTTGCCCACAAAAAGCTAAACAAACCAATATATGCAGCACCAATGACATCGCTTAAATAGTGTTGACCACTCACTATTCGACTAATCGAAATAAGGATAGCAAGGATGATGAATATAAAAGTAAGCTTTTTGTTTTGCAAAAAGTAACTAAGCCCTAAAAAGCCTGCGAAAGCAAGTGAGGTATGACCCGATGGAAAGCTATTAAAGAGACGTTTGTGTGAGAACCCATGAAAACCATACAAACCATCTTGTAAAAATAACTCGGGTCGATAGCGTGCAACAAGGATTTTTACGACCAAAGTTGTGACAATCGCAATGAATAATGTTAATGTCCATATCATTAGGCGTTGATTAAGTTTGCGACGAACGTATTGCCAAATGCAAATAAGAAAAAGCACAAAAAACAAACTCGCCCAATTATTGGGGGCAAATAAGGTCGAGATAAATTTAGAAAGTTTGGTGAATACAAGGACTTGGTTTATGTGGTTATTGATATTTAGTATGAATAATCGATCAAGATAAAGATAGCAAAGTATACAGATTATGAACGTGATAATGCCAACATAAAGTGTGTTTTTAATTAATGGTTTAAAGTTATCTAGTTTTTTCATTTAAATTATTATGTCAAATTTTTAGGTAAAGAAAGAGTAGACATTTTTAATGGTTGAAGAAAGTGATTATTGCGGGTTTTTGCTTGCTTAGTTATTATTTGTGATGCGTGCATAAACTCGAGAAAATATTTAGTTATGGCAATGACAGGCTTAAAATTAACAGCTGATGGTTGGATTAATATTGCCACCAAGTATCATTCCCCCAATTATAACGATAGACCTGAAAATACGACTATTAGTCTTTTGGTCATCCACTGTATTTCTTTGCCAGAAGGGTGTTATGATAATGATAACGTAGAGTATTTCTTCCTAAATAAATTGGATTGCAGCCAAAACTCAAGTTTTCAAACCTTGCAAAATATGCGCGTATCTAGTCATTTTTATATTAAAAGAGATGGGGAGATCTTACAATTCGTATCAATAAATAAACGCGCATGGCATGCGGGGTTAAGCGAGTACAAAGGGCAAACTAATTGTAATGATTTTTCTATCGGTATAGAATTGCAAGGTACAGATAAAACGAGTTTTACAGATGAGCAATATCAAAGTATTGCTAGTTTAAGTAAAGCCTTGATTTATGTTTATCCGCAAATTAAAGGCAACGTTGTCGGTCACCAAGATATTGCACCAAATAGAAAAACGGATCCAGGAGTTGGCTTTGATTGGCGGCGTTTTATGACCAGTGTTTTAGATCCTGAAAATGATAATTAGACTTTTGTAAACAAATTTTTTACTATACAGTTCTTCGCATAATGATAAGAAATCTGCAGAGAAGGTTGCAATTATGGCATTCATGTTAACATTCATTATTATAAGTTTCTTGATTATTTTAGGTTCTTTATTCATTTGGTCAAATAAGACGTTGATTGTTGTGATGCAGTTAAAAGAGCGCCAACGTTATATGTGTAATTTTTATCATGTGAACTATGTGCCTAACTTTAAGCCAGCAGTAGTGATTAGTAATAATGTGAACTTATTTCTGGCTGTGCTGTTACGTAAAATTGCTAAACAGCCTGTAACTGTGGTGATGGAATGTCATAACCCACCTGGCAGATTGATCGATTATTTACTTAAGCATTCAGGTGTTAAAATTTTATCTCAAGCCTTTATAAGCTCATGGACAGGAGAAGGTATACTCCTTGCACATCAAGATTTATATGATAAAGTCATCAAGCTTAATAATGAGATTATTCCTATGCAAGTCTGTGGTTTCGAATGTATCAAATACACACGTGGTAGAAACGTTCCACAATGGTTACATCTGAGTTTTTTTGAACCTATTAGCATTTCTCTATCTAACAAAGCACTTAAAGATCTGTTAGCAGAAAAAAATATTTACGCCTGGGAGCGCTATGTTTCACTTATGCCATCTATTCCGGAAGTATGGATAAAGCAAGCAAAAGCAAGAAAAGGTAAAAAAGTGATTGTCGATTCCACGGGCGTTGAACTGAGTTCTGAGCGCTTATTGGTCGCGACTTTAGCATTGTCTAAACTGATGGAGCCTAGATTAAGAGAGCAAGAGCGTATTGGTATTTGTTTGCCACCGAGTGTCGGTGGGGCAATGGCTATGATGTGTGCTTTTGTTTTGGGTAAAACGATTGTTAATTTAAATTATACTGCCTCAACAAGTGCATTGGATGCAGCTATTTCAGAATCTAATATTAAAACCATTGTTACTTCAGGACGTTTCATTGAGCAATTGAAGAAGAAAGGTTTTTATTTAGAAGAAGTTTTTAGTCAGTGTCACATTATTTTGTTAGAAGACATGCGTCAGCAATTGGATAAATTTACGTTATTAAAGACTTTGCTACATGTGAAACTCTCTTCAGCAGAGCATTTGATTGCGCATTATGTAACACGCGTTTCAACAGATCATACGGCTGCGATTTTATTTAGTAGTGGCAGTGAGGGGAAACCAAAAGGAGTAGTGTTAAGTCATAAGAATATTCTGGGGAATGTGAAGCAGTCGATGATTATTTTAGGCGCAAAGTCAAACGATTCAATTTTAAGTATTTTGCCGATTTTTCATGCTTTTGGTATGACGGCTACGACAATATTACCTTTAATTGAAGGTGTTTTTATGATTTGCCACCCAGATCCTACTGATGCGGCTATGTTAGGCACATTAGCAGAAAAATATAAACCTACAATTTTATGTGGGACATCAACTTTCTTTAGAATTTATGCTCGTGCCAGACAACTTACTGCGGAACAGTTTTCATCTTTAAACTTTGTTGTTGCAGGTGCTGAGAAGCTTTTACCAGAAGTAAGAAGTATGTTTGAGAAAAAATTTGGCAAGATTATTTATGAAGGTTATGGCACAACTGAGTTAAGTCCTGTTGCATCTGTCAATCAGCCAGATGAAGGTGGGATAATTCGTAATAAGGTTGGTACTGTTGGAAATGCAGTACCAGGTGGGCGATTTATGATTATTGATCCAGAGTCAAAAGAAGAGTTACCAGCTTTGGAGGCAGGTATGATTACCTTTGGTGGTGTGAATGTAATGGAAGGTTATCTACATAACTCAGAAAAAACTACAGAAGTGATTTTTAAACGAAATCGCATCCGTTGGTATCAAACAGGTGATAAGGGTATGCTTGATGAGGATGGATATTTAACAATTTTAGATCGTTATTCACGCTTTGCTAAATTAGGTGGGGAAATGGTCAGCTTGTCAGCTGTAGAAAATGAAATTATAAAACTTATTGGTATTGACGATGAAAAAAATGAGATTTTAGCGGTGGCAACTCCAGATCAAAAAAAAGGTGAGTGTGTGTCACTTCTATATACAATGGACATTAAAGCAGAAGATCTGAAACAAAAAGTAAATAACTCAAGAATGAATAATCTACTTAAACCACAAAATTACTTTAAAGTCGAAAGTATCCCAAAACTTGGCTCTGGAAAAACAGATTTCGCAGCAGCTAAAAATCAGGTGTTAGAACTTCTACGTTAGTGACAAGTGCATAATTCGAATATTTTAACCTTAGTGCAAATCATGGATGGGGTTGTTATTTCCAAAAGTTTTCACGATAATATTTTAAAAAACTATTAAATATTAAAGGTTTTTTAATAGGATTGTGATATAGTCCAAGCTCAAATCAAGGTAAGGCTTTAATACCATGCGTTTATCTTTTTCTAAATCTATTCATCCTGTGAGTCAAAAATTAGCAGATATTGTAATTCGTAAAAAAACCAACCTTGCACTATCAGTGGATATGACAGATAGTAAAAGTTTACTTCATTTAGTAGAACAAACAGCAGATCACATTGCGGTTTTAAAAACACATATCGATATCATTTCAGATTTTACACCTAAACTTACCCAAATATTGCGGAAACTTGCCGATGAAGCTGGTTTTTTAATATTCGAGGATCGTAAGTTCGCGGATATTGGTCATACGGTTTGTCATCAAGTTAAAGATGGTATCTATCATATTGCCCAGTGGGCAGACATTATCAATGCACACTTATTGCCAGGTGTAGGCATAATAGAGGGGCTCAAAAAGGGATGCCAAGGTCGCGACATAGGGCTCTTATTATTAGCACAGATGAGTAGCAATCGTAATTTGTTCAGTGATGCCTATACCGCTAAAACGGTTGAAATTGCAGAACGAAATAAAGATTTTATAATGGGTTTCATTGCTCAGCAAAAGCTTAGTCAAGATAATGATTTAGTTACGATGACACCAGGAGTGAGTTTTTCAAGTTTAGAAGATGATCTAGGTCAAAACTATCATACTCCTCAATATGTAATTAAGGAAAAAAAATCAGATATTATTATTGTAGGTCGTGGCATATATGGTGCACAGAATCCAAAACAAGCAGCTATTGAATATCAACAACAAGCCTGGCAGTTTTTAAATAATATATAGCTCCAAAAAAGCAGATTAGGCTATTGTAAATAGAGCAACTTATTGTTTTGTCGATGATTTTTTTAAAAAAGTTTATCCAACGTTAAATGCTAGTAATATAACCAAAAATTATACACACTAAGGGCCGTACTATTTTCATTTAGATTACTGGTTGCTTTTTTTGTTTCCTTATGGGTATTGAATTTAGTAATTATAGGAGTTATTATTTAGCCATAAGCATTAGAAAGTAGATGTCTCATAAAATAAATGAAAATTTTCACTTTTTCATTATATCTGCGGTTTAAAATGAATTACTACGTTTAATGAAAATCTTAAATTTTGCAAAATGTCATAAAAATTATTTATACATCGGGATCCAGTTAATCATTAAAAAGTTAATTGTAAATATTATGGGGTTAATCAGTTTATTGAGTATTAGCTACGCCTTAAATTTAAATTCACCAAGCTATGATTTAGAATCAATCACACCTGAAACATGGCAACAAGTAAATTTAAGCTATTCAGATATCATTAATGGAAAGAAATATCCAGCTGAAATTAAGTTATTACGCCCAATTACTTGGTTAAAAGAGCAGGGTATGGATAAATTAGGAAATCAAGTGAATTTATCGATTCCTGAATTTGGTGTTGATAGGGTTGAGGTAAAAGTAACAGAAATAAACCCTACAAGTATAGATACCTCAAGTCTTGATTGGCAAAAACAAAACTCAAGACCTGTTATCAGCACTTTTAAGCGTTATGCAGAAGATGTAAGGACTTATAAGTTTAAAGATGATCAAGGTAATATCGAAAAAATCAATGCAACGCCTAATCATCCATTTTATGTAAAAAATAAAGGTAAGTTTATTGAGATTGATAAGGTTCTCTCTAGTGACAAATTAGTGCGTCAATTGGGTAAAGCGGTTAGTTTGGTTTGTCCTGTAGGTAAAACGGTTAGTTGCGGTGAGCAGTATAATAAAGACGGAAAACCTGTTGTTGTTTATAATATGGAGGTCTATAGGGAGCATGTTTATTTTGCAGGGGAAGGTAGCGTCTTAGTTCATAATGTTTGTGGTGAACTAATGTCAGATGGTGAAAGAGGTTTTTTTGCTCAAGAAATATTGAAATCCAAATATTACAATGATCATATTGGATACAGAAATTTAGTAAGCCAAGCGGAAAAAAGAATACGAGAAGTCACAAAAAAATATACCTCACCAAAGTATATTTATCGTTTAGATGATAGACCGCCAAGTGATATATTTAAGGAAGGCTTTATAGCTAGAGATAAAAATAGTAACGTCAGTTTAAATGATTACGTTGCTGATGGGAAAGCCGCATCAAAATATGTATCAACAACATCGAATAGCAATTATATAGTTGATTCATTTAAAGCAAGAAATCCTGGATCAAATTCATATTTATATAAAATAAAAAATGATCATCAAGGTATTTATATTCCTTATTCAAAGGAGGTCAATATTGAAAACAGGTTGGCTTATATTAGCCAGAGTGAATATACCTATATTAATCAGATTCCGTCAAATATAATTGTAAGCGCTGCACGAATATAGATTTTTTAAAAAAGTAGACTTCCATTTTGACCCTAAATGGAAGTCTGAAATTTATTGGGTCTAAAAACAATAATTGAACTATATAAAATGGGAGTATATATGAAGTTAAATAAGATGTTTTTAACATTTTCCGCTATTTTGTCTGTTAATCTTGTTGTTGCAGATATTAGGGAAAATAATCTCAGAGATAAGCAAGAGATAGTTTATTCAAGTATTGCAGTGGATATGGAAAAAAATAGAATTTTCCCGCAGCAAGTTTTCTCAACGAAAAATGGTATTATTTTAGCTTCAATAGGGAATGAATTTTATAGGAAAGATAATAGCGAAAAATGGCAAAAAATTGGTAGCATTAAATTAAATCAAGATGAAAAAATTATTGATATTATTTACGATAATAGTGCAGGTAGTAATTTATCTTTGGTTTTAACAGATAAAGGTCAATTATTTGGTTCAAATCAAGATCCTAATAATCTTACTTTAATAAGAAGTGGTATTAAAAAAGTAGCTTTAATTGATGATCATATTATATTACTGAGAGATAACATGTTACTGAGTTGGAATACTTATTCAATTAAGAGAGATTTAATTGAGTTGAATAAGAGATTTGCAGTTGATGCCATTGATGCTTATATTAGACGTAACTCTGTTATTTCCATTACTAGCTTTAAGCTCCCTATCAGTGGCAGTGATTCCTATATCGGGCGGAGGCATAATATTAAGGACGGTAGTGTTCTAGGTGAACTTCCTTTAGGTTACTTCATGTATGACCTGTCGGCTAGTCTGGATTTCGTGGCTTACAATAATGATGTTTATGCATTGAGAAATTATGATGGACTTCTTGTTAAAATCTCTGGAAATGGAAATTTTAAAATAATATATAAGTTTGGCTTTCCCATTACTAAAGGGAGAATTGATTTGCAAGTAATAAGTAGTGAAAATGGGAATCTCAAGGAGAAACTTGTTATTCAGACTGACAATAAATACTATATTTATGATATTGAAGAAAACAATATGACACCTATAAATTTAATAAACACTGATGAAATTATAGATTCTGCAATGGACGCTGATGGTTCTATTACTTATATTACAGGTGTTAAAGAAAGTGTTAAAGAAAAGAAAATATTTGAGGCATTTAATAAAGCAAATTACCCATGTTTTATATTTAATGATATCACACACTTACCAATAAGTATTAATACTAAACTTAGGTGTTCAACAGATGTTAGGCTAAGCCCATCATTCAATCTTAATGATACAAGGGTATATGCCAATGGCGTTAATCAATTTCCTTTAACTTTAAGCTATCAAGTTAAGAAACTAAGTGACGTGCAACTACTTCCACCTGGACACTCAAATCTTGTCAATACAAACAATTTATACATAAAAAATGAATTCAACAATACAGTACCACTTAATATGGTTAATCCATTTGAAGGCGCAAAAACAAGTCCTGCATATAGTTTGATGCGAAATGATTTTAATTTAGGTGTATATAATCCCTCTGTCAGAAGTGAGAGTAATAGCGGAGCCAATTTTTTTGCTAATACAGGTGAAAAGCAATTCTATTTTATGGTTCCAGACTCAAATTATATTAACACTAACCAAAAGTATTCATTATGTACTAAACAACCTGAACAAGATAGAAACTTTAATACATGTGCAAGTCAGGTGGATATAACAGCGATACTACCATTGAAAATTCACAGTATGGGTAAGAGTTTTGTACATGAGCCTGGTAGCTCAAATATCTATAAGCCGTCTTATTCTGTGTATGAATTTAAACCAGACAACGGTGTTCAACTATATAAAGTGCTTAATAAAACTTTCGGAAATCACTCACATGAATTTCAAGCAGATTGGAAGAATCCAAGCCTTTTAAACTCTGGGTATAACTCAAGTGATACGAGCGGTTGGCTTACAAGAGTTGGGAATGCAACACTAACGATTCCAAGTTCAAAGGTTGGTGGAAGTCCTTATGTTTATCTTGGTAATTATGGTGATCATAATATTAACGTTTCAGATGGGATCACAGTAACGCTTGATACAACTAATGGTTATGACGGTAGTGATACTTCGCCTATTAAAAATAAAAGTGATTATCTCGTTTGGGTTGGAGTTAGCAGGATAACCCCTAAGTGTTTTCCTTTCATTTGTTTTCCAAACGCTCATATGACAGTAGATAATGTTAGAGTCGATTTACAAGATATGTATGGCAATATCACAAGAGATGTTCTTTTAAATAACGGCGAAGAATTAAGAATTTAATTCTCAAATATAGCGTCATAAATTTATTTCTAATCAATAAGGGGGAAGAGTAAATGTATTCTTCATTAAAAAAGCGTATTACTTTATTTGGCTTTATTATTTTTTTCAACGAAGTAAATGCAGATAATTTCATCGCTACAAAAAACTCTGATTTATCAGCTGTTTCTACAGAAGATACATCAGAAATACTTAACAAAAAAGCAATACAGCTTAATGAAAGTGTAGAAAAAAAGGATTTTTTAAGGGGAAATGGAGCGGATAATAATATTGAGTCAAGTGCATTTAATTTTGGTGGGTTTTTAAGTGCTAAGGTTGACCAAAGGACTTTAAGTTTAGGGGTATCTGTTCAAGTTGCCCAAATTCTTTCTCATAATTTAAATGGTCCGCAGATGAAAATTATGCTTTCGTATAACCATAATTCTAATTTAGACTCTTATCAGGTAGGTAGAGGTTGGGGATTTAATTTAACTCATTATGATGCAAACAGCCAGTATTTATCCTTATCAAGAGGGGGAAGATACTTTATTGAGGATATTGCAGACCCACAATTAAAATACTACAAACTAAAAGACATTAGAGTTAATTATTGTCCAGACGAGGAGAGTAATGCTTTGCTCTCTATTCAATATAAAGATGGACTGACTGAATATTTGGATCAGTATGGACGTGTTTTTAAAATTACGAATGAGCGTGGTGATCAAGTTTTTATTAAGTATGTTAATGAATCTTTATTAATTGATCAGATTTGGGCAGAGGATCAAGAGTCTGGAGTTGTTTTCAATTACGAGGGAGGAAATGTAAGAATCACCAGTAAAGGGTTATCTGGAAAGGATCAAGAAATTCGGTTAATTAAAAATAATGGGACATTAAGTTCTGTTATTCTTCCGGATAAGAAAAGCATAATAACATATGACTATGACTACAATGGTCTTCTATCTCAAATAACCTACCCAACAGGTCTTAAAGAAAATTTCGATTATGAGCTTTTGTCACAAAATTATGGACAATGGTCTGTTTATTATGTATCCCGTCATAAAGTTATCCCTGGTTTTAAGCAAGAAAATATAGTTACAGAATATAAGCCTTTATCTGATGAGAATTATTTAGGCGAAAGATACACAGTACCTTCAAAAGGTGTTGATCCAATGTATGAGCAACACAGTAGTTATCAATATATAACTGAGAAAAAGACAGATTATACAAAGGAAAGGTATACCTACAATAAATTTCATTTACTGGACAGCAAAGAAATTTATACCCTCAATAATGTTGATAATACAGTGCAGGAAGAGAACTATATTTACGAATTCACTTTAGAGAGTTCATTTGATGAGTTACCTGATACCTATAATTTTCCGAGCAAAACGATCACACGTTTTTATAATTTAGAAAATAACAAAAGTAAGAATGCAGATGCCTATCGCGAATTAATAACAAAATCAAGCTATGATGAATATGGGAATATTATCAGTACAACAGACGCGCTTGGCGTAACCAAAACTATTAGCTATTGTTCACCGGATGGTAGTACAAATGGATGTCCAAAAGACAATAGCGGTTTTGTTCGTTTCCCCAAAGAAGAAGTCATTAAATCTTCCAGTAATGTTAGCGGCACTGCTGTTTCACCGCAAATAAAGCAATATCATTATCAAAAGCTCAATAACACAAACTTGATTGTGCCAACAAAAACGCTTTATGGCTATTTGGGTCAATCTGGAAAAGCTAGCTTTTTTCATCAGGAAGAAAATAACTATTTTGAAGACCGTAGTCAGGCTGATCATTTTGCGCTGATTAAAAATATTAGTTTACAAAACTTAGCTATAACGAGAGATAGCCAAAATGAGCAACTAGCGCAAATCAATACAGGCTTTAGTTATGAATTTAAAAATAACCAAATAGTAACAACTACTTACCCTAAAATAAACCTAAAGCAAGCTGCAGCAGTTGCTCAGAAAAAGAAAGTCATAAAAGACAAATATACTAGTTTGCCGGTTATTACTGAAGATGCAATGGGCAATAAAAGCTATAGATATTACGATGATTTAAGCAGAATAGTTGAAGAAGTCTATGGTCTTGGTACAGAACATGAGATTCGAACGAAATATGAATATATATTAAATAATCATGAAATAGCCATGATTACCACAGACCCTAATGGTTATCAGGTTAAATCGACTTATGACATGCTTGGAAGAATTATAGGTAAATATCGTCAAGCGCTTGACATAGATGGAAATGCTATTGCTGGAAAGTTTGAAAAGTTAACTGAAAATACTTATGACAGTGCTGGCAGACTTGTCCAAGTTAAACATTACGATACAGATGTTTTCAACGATGAAGTGGAAAATATTGTTAAGCTAGACTATGACATATTAGGAAGACAGCAACGTATAATTGATTCTGATGGAGCAATTACTTATACAATCTATGACGACGTTAAAAACATTAAACGGGAATGGAAAGAGGGGAAAAAAGGGGATAAATCTCCTGTTAGAGAAACTTTACTAAACCAAGACAATCAACCAATAGTTTTGAGATTATTGCGTCAAGATGGCTCTGTATATCATGAAGTACATAATACTTACGATGCTCTAGGGCGTTTAATAACAACAGTAAATGAAAATGGCTCCCAAACAAATTTTATATATAACCCAAAAGGGGAGTTAATTTCTAAAGAACTAGATAATGGAACTTCAATAAATTACTTTTATGATTTACTATCCAAATTAGTGTGATAACAGATAAAAAAGAAGAATTTGTTTTAGGTCGACATTATTATGATGAACTAGGACAATTGAAGTGGGAAACTAATACCGATAACAATAAGTCATATTTTAACTACGATGTCATGGGTAACGTTATTGAGCATATTAATAAATATGGAGCGAGCCTCAGATCTGAGATTGATCCAGTAACACAGCTGAAGAGTAAAAGTTTTATTGAAAATGATGATGAGTACACCGTGCAGTACAGATATGATCCGAAAACAGCGACATTAGTCAATATGACAGATGCTAATGGGAATTACCATTATGTTTATAATGCTGATGGTTCTTTAAAGCATGAACGCTACCGGTATGGATCAGAGTTAGAGCATGAATCTCAATACATGTATAGCAGATCAGGAAAGCTCAGTTCATTTATTGATTTTCAAGGAAATACTACTCGCTATCACTACACTAATATGGGTAGGATATCAAGTATTGACTATAAAGAAGCAGGTAATAGTGACTATGACCTTAATTATGTGCGTTACCAGTATGACAACCTAGGTCGTGTAATAGAGAAAAGCATCAAGAGTAAGATTACAACTAAATTCTATTACGACCATGATACAGGTGTGTTAAATACCCAAGAGGATTATGTTGATGGGAGCTTGGTAAATAAACTTGAGTATGAGTATCGCGAAAATAAAAATTTAGCTAGAGACGATGGTGCTAGTTTACTTAGCGGCAATATCTCTAAGCGCACAAGAACCGATGAGCAAGGGAATATCGCCATAGAAAGCTATGACTATGATCTCATGAATAACCTTAAAAGCTATCGCTGCCAAGGTGTATTATGCCCTAGGGATTCTCTCAAGAATGTTATTACCAAGCAGGTATATACTTTCGATAGTTTTAATAATATTAGAACTATTACAACAAATTACATTGATAAGCATGATAATTTAGAAAAAAATAACGTAACAACCTATTACTATGATTCCGCCAATCCTGTCAAGCTACTAAGGTATACCAACTCAGTTTCAGAATATGGAAATTCTAGAACGTTAGAATATGATAAGGCAGGAGCGATAACTTTAGATGATTATGGGAATGTACTTACGTATGATAAATTAGGGAGAACAAAAAGTTTTATAGCTTTTGGTGAGAGCTCAGGTCAAAAAACAACCTATGGCTATAATGGTTATAATCAAATGGTTTGGCAAGAAGTGCCTAAACAGGAAAAGTTATTTTTATACTATATTGGCAATCAACTAAAGCATGAATCTCAAGATGGAGAATGGCTAACTTATCTTTCAGATGGGCAGAGCAAAATAGGACAGATAAAGCAGACGAATAATAGTAAAAACATAACGGGCTTATCCTTTTATTTAAAAGATATGAACCAAAGTGTTTTATATGATATTCAACCATCTTTAACTAATGGACAATTTAAATTGGTAAGTCAAAAAACTTATAGTCCTTATGGGATAGCAACTGATCTTTTGCAAACAGAAAGCACTGATATTGAAAGTCTTTTATTGCATAACATGTCTATTGGTTACAATGGTCAAAGAACCGATGCAATAACAGAGTATCAGTTTTTAGGAAACGGTTATAGAGCCTATAATCCCGCACTTAAAAGATTTATGTCGTATGATAGTATGTCTCCTTTTGAAGCAGGAGGTACTAATGGTTATTTATATGGTGCTAACAATCCCATTATGTACCAGGATCCAAGTGGACATTTTATTGTATCACTTTTAACAAGCATTATTGTTGGCGCTATCGTTGGTACTGTAGCAAATACCGTAATTACAGGAGCACTTACTGACTGGAATGGTGAAGCGATGTCTCAAGCAGCATGGAAGGGAGCTATTTTAGGGGCTGTAGGTGGTGCTATCAGTGGTGGTTTTAGTGCAGCCGCAGCAGTAGGGATTATTGGAAGTGCAGCAGCAGGAGTTACTTCCTCTGTGGCGGATATTGCTATAACAGGTGCGATAGGATTTGGCTTGGATGTGGCAACTGGATCAAACCCCTCTGATGCTTTAAGAGGGCTGGGCATAGGGCTTGGTATTGGTGCGTTAACTGCTGGTATCGGTTATGGTGTAGGTAAGATACTCAAGGCTGCCAAACCTCAAAGAGCATGCTTTACGGAGGGGACATTGGTATTGGTATGGGACGATGAGTCTGTGGCAATACATAAAGAGATACAAGATATTAATCTTGGGGATTTTGTGATTACTAGTTATGAAACTGATCAAGAAGTAGGTGATAATAATGCACTTCAAAGTGCAGAAGAAGATGATTCTAATAATGATGTCTTGATAATTGATGAAAACGAAGAAAATAATTTAAAGGTGGCATAATTGTTTATGAAAATCATTATTAGTATTTTAGCGTTTTTAAGTATAGCGTATGGCAAAAACTTAACTTTACCAAGCTATGATTTAGAATTAATCACACCAGAAACGTGGCAGCAAGTGACGCTAAACTATAACGATATAATTGACGGTAAAGAATATCCTGCTGAGATTAAACTTCTACGTCCGATTGAGTGGTTAAAAGCAAATGGCATTGATGAGGTGGGTAACAAAGCTTTATTTTCATTACCAGAGTTTGGGGTTGATTCAGTTGAAGTAAATGTAACAGAAATAAACGCTACAAATATAGACACCTCAAACATTGATTGGCAAAAGCAGAGTTCAAGACCAGTTATAACAACTTTTAAGCGTTATGCAGAAGATGTTAGAACATACAGCTTTAAAGATGAGCAAGGCAATATTGAAAAAATTAATGTAACGCCTAACCATCCATTTTATGTAAAAAGCAAAGCTGATTTTGTTGAAATTGATAAGATTTCAGTTAGTGATAAGTTAGTAAGTCAAACTGGCAAGCAAGTTAAATTGGTTTGTCCAGTTGGCCAAGAAAGTAGTTGTGGTCAGCGATATAATAAATATTTTGAGCCCATTGAGGTTTATAATTTAGAGGTGTACCATGAGCATGTTTATTTTGTTGGGCACAAACAACTTTTAGTACATAATACTTGCCTAAGATTAAAAGATCTTGCAGCAAGGAAGTTATTGTCATCAAATCTAAATACGGCAATTAGAGTTGATACAAGAACAATAGAGGAAATATCTTCAGCTGGGGGCTTTAAGACTCAAGTGTTTGCAAATGAACCACGCAGCATACACCCAGATCATGTTTTGATGAATGCTATTTCAGCAGTTGAAGGCAGTGGTTATGAAGGTGCTATGAGGGCATATCGTGGTTTTTCAGGGAATGCCAATGCTTTAGCGCCAAAAGCGGCTATTAACGTTTATGAGATAAATATGAAAGGGTTTTCTTTTCTAAGGTTTGACAATTTTTCTTTAGAGCAGTTAAAAAGTATGGGAGCTCCATTAGATGCCCATATAACTGGAGAAATTCAGTTATATGGGCCTATAACTGTCGACCGTATTAGGCATATTGGAAAATTGGGTGGAAGTAACTTTATTGAAAGATTTATTAACAAACAAAAACTAAAGAGTCACAGCAATTCTCACTGAGTTTTGCAAATAAAGAGACACAAGATATCAATCTCGGGGATTTTGTGATTACTAGTTATGAAACTGATCAAGAAGTAGGTGATAATAATACACTTCAAAGTGCAGAAGAAGATGATTCTAATAATGATGTCTTGATAATTGATGAAAACGAAGAAAATGATCTAAAGGCGGCATAATCAACTATGAAGATTATTCTTTTTACTTTAACTTTCTTAAGTATATCTTATGGTAGAAACTTGCCTTTGCCTAGTTACGATTTTGAGCCAATCACGCCTAAAACATGGCAGAAAGTTGAGCTTAAGTATTCAGATATTATTAATGGTAAAGAGTATCCTGCTGAGATTAAAATGCTGCGTCCGATTGACTGGTTAAGAGCAAACAGCCTTGATAAGATAGAAAGTGATGTTAACTTGTCTATTCCTGAATTTGGAGTTGAAAATGTACAAGTCACAGTAACAGCAATTCAATTTATCAAATTAGATATTTCTGGTATTGATTGGTCAATAGATAGAAAAAGACCCGTAATCAGTCTATTTAAACGCTATGCAGAAGATGTTAGGATTTATACGTTTAAAGACGATTTAGGGAACATTGAGCAAATCAACGCGACACCAAACCATCCTTTTTATATAAAGAATAAAGGTGCATTTGTTGAAATTGATAAAGTCTTAGCAAGTGATGAGTTGTTGAGTCAAACTGGCAAGCAAGTTAAATTGGTTTGTCCAGTTGGTCAAAATAGTAGTTGTGGTAAACCTTATAATAAAAGTAGCGAACCTATCATTGTCTACAATTTAGAAGTTTATAGGGAGCATATTTATTTTGTAGGCGATCTTGATGTTCTTGTGCATAACAAAAGAGATTTAGTTCATGAGTCTCGTTTTATAAATAAAAGAGCTTATGAAGACCAAAAATCAATAGGTAAAATTTCTTATACTACAGAAAAAGGAAGTAAATATTCATATCATAAAAATAAATTTAAACGTGAAATGAGTAAATATATAGTGATTGAAAATGGTTATACAGGAAAAATAATATCTAGTAATAAAGCAATAATTAGCTCATTTGATTATGACGCAATGAATTATTTTTTAGATGTTGTTGAGAAAGCAAACTCAATAAATATGGGGGACAGTGCTTCTGAGGCATATATAAGTGCAGAAAGTTATTTTAATAGGTTTTTATACCATGGAAATGGTGTGTATGATCGAATATATAGTTTTATGAACAAAGATTACTATATTCGGCATGATTCTTTAATGAGTACAAAAGGATTTAATGTCATAGATTATATAGGAGATAAAACACCTCCCGCTACACATGTTGGTCATAGGATTTGTTGATTAGCAATTATGTGAGGATTTTTGTGGTTGTGTTCTTTCACTCACGACAGCAACGGTTGTCTCATCGGCTTGGATATATGGCAAAAGCTTCATCTGCTCAAACACTTCATCCACAACAGGTTGTACTTTTTCGCCTAACTCAGCAAGCCAGCGACACATGCTGTTGCGTGGCAGGTCAATTTCAAGCTGTTTTCAGATTTGCTCCTGGCGATACAGGGGTAAGTGATGGCAAAACTTAGCTTGAACAATATACCCATCGTAAATCATTTTACCGAGTTTGGGATGTGAAAATTGTCGTTAATCCTTGAGCTTAAACTTGCTGAAATTTCAGGCAAATCATCGTCAAAAAACGACTTGATTCTTGCCTAGCCCCTATGGCATTTGCAACAGAAATGGTTGATAAACTAACTTTACCCGATAGAGTAAGTATTATGTATGAAAACTTTAATTTTATTCCTGAGATTTAGATATAGCATATTTGCTGAGGTTACTATAGCAGGGACGACTAAATTAAGCTTTGCAAATATAGCAACTTATTGCTTTACTTTTGATTGTCTTGTTGAGACCTGTTTATGGATAATAGTAAAATAGTTTGTGACGGACATGTCAATTTGATCGTATTACGTTAAGGAGTGAAGTCAAATGAATGATCAACAAACAATAAAATCAAGAGTTCTTGATTTGAAAACCTATATGATGCACGCTGGATTGACAGCTTGCATGGTTATAACGTTCGGGATGGTGCAAAAAGCGTACTCAATACCAAGCCAGAGTCAACCTAATGCTTCATTAGAACAAGTTGCTCCAAAAGTTGTACTTAATTCGTCAGAAAAATGTTCATCTCAATTAAAGACATTAAGTTCAATTACAGTCTCTGAGGTTGAAGATGCACAACAAGCATGGGGTAATGGTATTGTTGCGATAGGTAAAGCCTATCTCGATAAAGGAGATTATCAACAAGTTGCCAAAAATATAATTAATAAACTATACGCCTATAATTATGAAAACGGTGTGGTAATGTTCAAGCCAACTAAAGCAAGAGAATCACTTTTTAGAAAAACCAAAGAATCTGCCTTGTCATATTTTGTTGGTAATAATGCAAAATTTAAAGAAGATAAAGGTTTTGCTTTGGAACCATGGACAAAAGTAGAGTTCCATAATAGTGAAATGTATTTCCATGGCGATATGGCAATTGCAATGGGAACCTATGACTTTACTGATACAAAGAGTAAAACTACGACGGTGGAGTATACATTTGCTTATGTCAAAGATCCAAGTGGGCAATTAAAAATTGTGCTTCACCATTCATCTGTTCCATATGGCAGTTAAAAAATTAACAATACAATAGTAATTGACTTTAGTCATTGACTTTTTGCCCAACTCCGGGTACTGATATTATAGTGAAATTCACACCTTTAGGAACAATTCCCATGTTTAAGCGTGTACTCCTTTTATTATTTTTTAGTATCTCATCCCCTATATTTGCTGACGATTCTTGGGAAGTCAGCGTAAAAAACGCGCCTAGCGGATTATTTGATTTTAATGTCTACGCTGTCACATGGCAGCCAACATTTTGTAAACTTTATAGATCATTTAGCTGTAATTGCAAGAATGAATTCAAAGTTCATGGGATATGGCCCTATTATGCAACACCTTACCATATAAAAAGCAATACTCACATTAGAAATTATCATCCTTCATATTGTTTTAAGTCAAAAGGGTGCCCTGCTTTAGAGCAATGCGCCATCGATCCAACAATACTAAAAATGATCAAAAACAACGAAAATCTATTTTCTTTATATCCAAACAACGATCAATTATTTAGCAAAGAATGGGAAAAGCACGGTACGTGTTCTGGACTTACCCAGATTGAATACTTTGAGCAGGCATTAAAGTATAAAGAAAAGATATTTCCTTATCTTTACAAATTGGTTACTTTTTTTAATTTATCTTTGCCAATTAATGATCAAGAAGTTGACATTGCTGAAATTCGCGCGTTTCTTCCACAAAGTGTAGGTTTACGGTGTGCTCAATTTGATAACAGGAGTTATCTTTATGAAGTTCATTTTTTTATAGACAGAAAAGGAGAAACGTTTGCAGAAACAAATACTCAAATAGGTGAAGAATGCCCAGATAAAGTTATTATACCCCACACTCTAATTTAGAAATTTAAATATTTAACGCTATGTCTTGTATCTGTATCGGTTTGAGTTTTTTGGAGTATTTAGTTTAGTGTCGTGCGTTTCATTTCATACGCGCCATTTCAATCGTGCTAGCAACTCATCATAATTTTCACCCTCTACTAAGAGTTTAGATGCCCCGTCAACAGAGGATGTGGCTGCATTAACCCTAGCTTGATTGTCATACTTAACCACCCATGTCGGTAAAGCGATTGTTAAATCTTCTCTCAACAAAGGAGTATGCGTAGTCTGCAAACACCATCCTGTATAATTGCGGGTCCTTTTCAGCTTTCATGATTAATTTATCTCGAAAATACATTGCCTGCTCTACAGTTAAGCCAGGCAGTCGAAGTTTGTCTCGAGCATGGGCAGCTGGTAATAGATCTTGCTCGGATATACTTACCAAGTGACTGATAGGATAACGATTATTAAGAAGACTTATCATGGAAGGTAGATAGTTCTCGCTATCTCTCAGTTCTATTAGATGAAGCTCCTTGACTAAAGAGCAAGGTGGTAGACTATGTGAACGTATGGAATAAAAACAGAATAAATTATAATCTACAAGAGAGTTTATCAACTGGTTTTTTCGCGTAATCAACTCAAAACCTGCTCTAGATACGACAACAACATTATCTTTCATTTTTCTCACCTCCTAGAACGTTTTCTGACCTTATGCCAAATTTTAGAAATACCATGCAACCTAGAATTCCAGTTAGCGTAACCGTTGTGTTTAAATACCCATTATCTGAAAACCAAATTGTTCAACGATTACTGAATTTATATAATTTGCAATTGCAACCGAGCCTGCTGAGAAAAGAGACAACCAACCAAATGATGTGCCAAGGCTGTTTGCATTGATTTTTGTGATAAGGTAATCAATCCTGTTAACCATTCCAACTTCAGCAATTGTAAATGCAATGATGCCTATCAGTACTAGAATATATTTTATTGTAAGACTTAAAGTATCATTAATCGCCATAGCCATGAGTAAACAAAACAATGCTTGAAACGAAAAAAGTACATAAAAGTTCAAGTTATGTGCATATCTTTTCCAGAAAAGCTGATAACTGATCATGAGGGTAGCATTTACAGTGAAGACCACCAACACCATGAAACTGCCAGAAATTTTATGCAAAAAGATTGGCAGCAAATACTCTACATGTGAATAAATCGCTGAAAAACCCATTTGCAGAAGAATAATTGGGTAGACCTGTTTATTTTTCAGAAAAGAGAAAAGACTCCCTAAAAAACTTACATTTTCTCTTTTTTTCCTGATTTCCTCTTTTATACCAAAAAAATAAAAAAAGAACGGTTGTATAAATCATAATACTTATTAAACCTAGTGTCGTAATGCTAAAGCTCAATAACAAAAGTCCAATAAGCGGACCAATCGCTGTTCCGGCATTAAATAATGCGTTGCGTAATGAAATGACGTCTTTTAAATTGCGATCGTTATCAGTGTACTGAGAATAAAGAAAAGACCTAACTGCTGGATTAAACGTAGCACTCTTGGCTTATTAAATTCAAGTATGTATCTACTTTATCTACTACCAGCATAAATATGTCAGTATTAAATTTTAATAAGGTAGTTCTAACTTTGTTGAAAATCATTTTACTTCTGCCGGATGGTGATTTATCGTAAACTCGTTTGCAAACCTGTATATGATGTGGAATATAAAAGTTTATGAATATCAGTATCTTTGATTTGTTTTCAATTGGTGTTGGTCCATCTTCATCTCATACTGTGGGACCGATGCGTGCGACTTTTCGTTTTTTACAAAAAAATCACCTTTATTTAGAGAAAACAACACGTTTTTGTATTGAGCTTTTTGGTTCATTGGCATTGACTGGTAAAGGACACAAAACCGATTATGCTTGTGTACTGGGAGCAGCAGGTTTTGAACCACATACTATTGATATTGATAAGGCAGCTTTGCACTATTTTGAAATATTAAAAAATAAACGTATAAAATTGTTGGATGAAAAAGAAATAAACTTTGATTATGAAAAAGATTTTGTCTTTCACTATGATCAAGCTTTGCCAGAACATGCCAATGGGATGTTGTTTACGCTGTTTGATGATAAAGGTAAGGTGTTAGTAACACGTAAATATTTTTCAGTGGGTGGGGGGTTTATTCTAGATGAAAATGAAATGCAAGCTCAAAGCGATCCCGCACCAGTGGATGCACATCGAGTCCCTTATCCATTTTCCACTGCGCATCAATTACTGGAATTATGTCATAAGCATCATATGAATATTGCTGAATTGATGATGGCAAATGAGTGTTCATTACGACCAAAAGTAGAAGTAGAAGAAGGTATACTTAAAATTTGGCAAGTTATGGATCAATCGATTGATAAAGGTTTAGCTACGGATGGAGAACTACCAGGAGGGCTAGCCGTGAAGCGTCGAGCATATAAGTTGAAAAAGCGTTTAGAGAGTGGTCGCCTGGATATTCAAGATTTAAATTGGCTTAATGTGTTTGCCATTGCTGTGAATGAAGAAAATGCAGCTGGAGGCAAGGTTGTAACTGCACCAACTAATGGTGCTGCTGGTATCATTCCCGCAGTATTAAAACATCATATTTTAAGTTACCCATTTACGACTAAAAAAGACATTATTGATTACTTACTCACAACGGCAGCAGTTGGTATTTTGTTTAAAAAAGGTGCCTCTATTTCAGCAGCAGAAGTGGGTTGTCAGGGAGAGGTAGGTGTCGCTTGTTCAATGGCAGCGGCAGGTCTTTGTGCACTATTAGGTGGTACGGTGCTACAAGTCGAAAATGCAGCAGAAATGGGCATGGAGCATAATTTAGGACTAACTTGTGATCCAATTGGTGGGCTTGTACAAATTCCTTGTATTGAGCGCAATGCAATGGGAGCTGTGCAAGCGGTAAATGCTGCAAAACTTTCATTGTTAGGTGATGGAGAACATCACGTAAGCTTAGATAAAGTCATTCAAACTATGAAAGAAACTGGAAAAGATATGTCAACTAAATATAAAGAAACATCGTTAGGAGGGTTGGCAGTTAATTTACCGGCGTGTTAGTTTTAGGTGTTATTATATTGTCTAGGTTGGATTGTAAAGTGGTTTTAAGTCGTTTAGGTGTTTGTTGAAGAATGTTGGTGACTAAATCAAAGGTTTTTAAAATTGAAAGTGGGGTGTTAATAGCATTTTCAGCATCAGGTAAAGGCATATCAGGTGAATCGCTTTCAAGTAAAATATGGCTAGCACCAATACGTCGAATGACTTGACTGAGTTTGCTGTTTGGGTAATGCAAAATACTGCCAATACCAAGTTTAAAGCCTAAATCACAATAAGTTTTAGCAATATTATAACTTCCAGAAAAAGCGTGAATAATCCCACCAAACATAAAATGATCAGCTTTTAAGGTTTCAATGATTTCATTATGCGCCTTAGCACTATGAATAATGATGGGTTTCTTAAGTGTTTTGGCTACTAAAAGCTGCTGTTTAAAATAAAATTGCTGCCCTTCAAAATTATCTAAAAAGCGTTTATCTAAGCCGATTTCACCGATGAGCTTAATATTATTTATTGTGATCCAGTGGTGTAATTTATCAATATGATGTGGTCTATGATTTTGTAAAAAACAAGGGTGTAGACCAAGTGCTGGAGTGATAAATGGATGATGAACACTTAAAGCAATCACCTTGTGCCAATTATGGAACTGTACAGCAGGATTGATGAAATGTGAAATGCCAGAAGCTAGGCAATTAGATATAAGATCATCTTGCATATGATCAAAACAGGTAAAGTCTAAATGGCAATGGCTATCTGTAAGCATGTTATTTTTTTGACTAAAGTGGAATAATCACAAATTGTAACAAGTATGTAGTTATTAAACTACCTAAATATTTATCTTCTTGCAGGAAGAATTAATTAGTATCAAAATGTATTTGAAAGTAGATAAATGTTTATATTATAATGCCGCCCGTGCAACCTGCACAAAATTATAGGACATATAAGGGAATTAATAAGGCATATTAAGTATGAGAGGAAAATATTGTATGAAACACACTCAGGCAAAAACATTTAAATATAGCACACTAGGTCTTGCATTATTACTGACTG
>NZ_QLIR01000008.1 GCF_003428155.1 Fastidiosibacter lacustris | reverse complement strand
AAAAGCTGTCCGTGCAGTAGGAACTGCAAATGCTAAAAACCCGATATGTATTATCGTGCCGTGTCACCGAGTGATTAAAGCAGACGGAAAAATTGGTGGTTATGCTGGCGGTATTGCTTGTAAGCAGAAACTACTGAGTTTGGAAAGGTAAAGTTGGCAGCGTTAGCATCGATTAAGTTGCTTTAGAATACCCCGAGAAACCAAAATAATTGGGTAGTGTTTTCTTTTGTCATGTATTTGGATTATTAACCAACTCGTGTCGTTGGAATAGCTGTGGCAAAGATAGGATAAACGTGACAATTGTGAGAATGCAAAACACTATAATAATGGCAAACGGTGAGAGTAGAGTTGCTAAGATTGACATAAGAAGCCCAGCTAATGGCACGCTTAATTGATTTAAAAATACGATCATCCCAATTGTTTTTCCAAGAACATCTTTAGGGATAAATTTAGCTCTTTCTGTACGAATGTAGACGTTAAAAACGCCATCAAAGACCATGATAAAAAGATAACCGATAAAGAAAAAGTGTAGGTTTGTCCTGCCCCGATAAGTAGTCCGCCTGTAATCATGCCGATGGTGGCAGAAAAACCTAAGATGGCAACACTACAGCGTTTGAGCACTATTGGGATAAGCATAAATATAGCAATGTTCACGATTCCTGTTACCGTTTGCACAAGACCAAAATAGCTGGCAGTTAATTGGAATGTTCCAGTAACTAAAGGGGCTCCCATTGATAGCATAAGTCCCCAAATAAGATTAATAAAGATTGTGAGGGTAACCATCCACCTTAATTTGTTACTATACCAGATGACGCCCAGTGCTACTTGTAAGTCTTTTACAATATTGGATTGGATAACGTTCTGTTTGTTTGTAGCTATAAAATAGCTTTTTGGCAGGCGCAAGATAAATAGGGATGACAGCACAAACATAACGGCAATAATGATGAGCTCAGATAGAATATTGAAATACACTGACAAAGCCACACCAATTGCAGGTCCCATGATTTGGCTTATTTGTTCAATATTCATAAGATAAGTCTGGACTTTGGCAAGTTTTTTGCCGCTGTAAACATGTGAGGTGTAATACTGTACAGTGACGAATGAGCGTGCATAGTAAAAGCCATTAATAACCATCATAAGGCAAAGCACAAGAAAAAGGGAAACTGAGGTAAGGCTTAGTGCCAAGAAAGCACATAAAATAACGACACCTCTTACAAAGTTGGCGTGGACAAACATATTCTGGCTGTCACATTTATCGAGTTTTCTGCCAGAAATGGGTAAAGAAATAACTCTTGGTAGCCACTCCATAAAAAAGGCGATTCCCGATAAAGAAAAACTATTTGTTAATTTAAATACAATAATCGGAATCGCGAAAAGGAGAATTTGATCAGCAAGCTTAGAAAGCAGTATAGAGAAAATTGCTAATAGGTGATATTTAGTATTAGTCATTGTAAAATCTCGGTTTCTTCTTTTGGGAGAGTGGGGACTATAACTAGTTTACTTTGTATTTGACAAGTTAATTCAATAAGTCCTTTCTCTAGCATGTCATAGTTCTCTGAGGTCAGAATAATATGACCAATAAAGGAAGCATTATCAGAGATTATATTATCTACATAGTCTCCAATTTTTTTATGCATCACAATCGATTCTATTTTGCAGTTATCAGGAGTAATAAATTCGGCTAAATCAGAGATGTTATTTAATATCCCGCGTAGAGGAGAAGCAATTTGTCGTATGCCAGCATAACGACGAAATTGGAGATGATGTTTCTTGGTCTTGCCACTTATACAAAAATCCAGCCAGTTTTCCCATGGGTTAAAATCAGCAAAAGCTAGCATAGCAAGATCCCATATGTGCATACCTGCAGGTCGCATATTTACTTCTACGGCAAAAGATTGATTGTTGATATGATTCAGGAAAATTTCATTGTGATAAGCGCCATGATTATTGCTGATCAATGACATCATGTGTTTACCTGTTTGGTTGATAATAGTTTCCTGATCTGTGCTCAGCCTAGCGGGGACGATTTGTTGAATTTCTGCTTTTACGGGTTGATCATGGGTAATTTTTTTATCGGTAATCCATGATGTTCCTGCTACATAATCCCAGCTGTATTCTTGAACATTTTCGATTAACGTTTCTATCAGAATACCCTGATTATGGTAGCATACTAATTCAGTCCATGTTTTATGTGCATCGGCCGTGGACTCAACTGCATAGCATCCACGGCTATTGCCTTCTGAACTTGGTTTGACAAATACATTAGACTTAAAACTCTTAATCACATTCATATAGTCGTTGTAATTGAAGACTTTTTTGGAAAAAATTGGCTGATAGTTTTGAGGATGTTGAGTAGTTTGCTGGTCTAGCTTGCGAAAAATTTCTTTATCTAAGGATGCTCTAGGATATTGGCATTTTATAGGCAAAGCTTTTAATTTGCTTTCTAAACGAAGAGCTAGTTCTACACCACGATCTGAAAAAGGTAATACCCCTAATATTTCGAATTTTTCCTGGGCAATGGTGCTGCATATTGCCATTAAACTATTTTCAATATCATTTACTAGGGGATAACGCCAGATAAAATCAGCAAATTCTTGATCTCCAGCAGCAGGATTTTCATGAATTAGGATGACTCCAGAATCATACTTCCTTTGTGCTATTTTACGAATTTTTGCAACGTCGTAAATCCTTGTGTTGTTATAACCAACGATGATAACGTATTTACTCATATTATTTCCTCAACCTTTACTTCTTTGACTGAAGTTTAGAATTCCGACGCTTTTTTTAGTGTTAGGTAGTTGTTTTTAAATCGACTTATGGCATGGTGATTGGCAGGCTATAAGTGCAAACAAAACAACCGAACCAATCACAAGGAAGATTATACCGATAAACCAACAAAATCTGTAAGCGAGTTTATTAGTTTTTTAACAAAAGCACTACCAGTTAGATCAACTCCAGCCATTGATGATCACCATGAGCTCTAACTCTCATCTTGTGTTTTAGGCTTAAGTAGGACACAATGCTGTTGCTAGGAGAACTAGCATGGTTTGGTTGTCAACAAGATATAGGGGAAAATTATGGGAACTCTAAGCTCATGGTCAATAGTATTTATTCCGCTGGTCGTAATCGTTGGTTTATCCTTGGTAAATTACCTTAAGAATCGATCGTAATTAAGCTTATTGTCTTCAACTTAAGTAATGGTTAATGTGTGTTTAGATTTTAAGTATTGCATGAATCTAAATGTATAAATCTACTGTAGAGAAATCGAAAGGTAAGGAAGATGTCAGCACTTGTTATCGTCTTTGTATTATATATTGTTATTATTTTTGGTTTAGCGGTGTGTTCATACTTTTACACCAAAAATTTACATGACTATATGCTTGGTGGTCGATCATTAAGTGGCCCAATTGCTGCGTTAGGTGCAGGTGCTTCGGATATGAGTTCCTGGCTGTTATTAGCATTACCAGGTACGGTGATGTTAAATGGATTAAACCAAATTTGGCTGCCGATTGGGTTAGCATTAGGTGCTTATTTAAATTGGCAGTTTGTTGCGAGGCGTTTACGTGTTTATACCGAAATGGCCAATGATTCGATTACGATTCCATCTTATTTTGAGAATCGCTTTGGTGATAAAACAGGACTTTTGCGCTTACTAAGTGCAATCGTTATTTTGATTTTTTTCACTTTTTACACAGCTTCAGGTTTTGTGGCAGGTGGGCTTTTATTTGGTTCTACATTTCAGATCGACTATTCAACTGGTTTATATATTACTGCGTTTATTATTTTAGTATATACCTGTATAGGTGGTTTTTTAGCGATTTCATGGGTCGATTTTTTCCAAGGGTCGTTAATGTTCATTGCACTTATCATAGTGCCAATTGCGGTATGGATGCATATTGGGAGTTTGAGTGATGCGTTAACAATGGTCTCTCAGCAATCATCTGTATATTTAAATGTATTTAAAGATACGACTTTAGTCGGTGTGATTTCTCTTTTTGCTTGGGGTTTAGGGTATTTTGGTCAACCACATATTTTGGTGCGATTCATGGCTACAAAAACCGCAAAGTCTGTTCCTCAGGCACAGTTTATTTGCATGACGTGGATGTGTATCGCACTTTTGGGTGCGGTATTTACAGGTTTATTAGGTATTGCTTATTTTGCCCCAAATATGCTTCAAAATCCTGAAACGGTATTTGTTTTACTTTCACAAATGTTGTTTGATCCGTGGGTGGCGGGTGCTTTATTGGCTGCCGTGCTATCTGCTACAATGAGTACAGCCTCAGCACAATTATTGGCATCATCAAGTGCGGTGGTAGAGGATTTTTACCATAAATTTATTCGTCCGTATGCTACGGTCAATGAGATGCTTATTGTTAGTCGTATAGTTGTGCTTATGATTGCTATTATTGCAATGCTATTTGCGCTTAATCCCAAAAACTCAATCCTAAATTTAGTTGGCTATGCCTGGGCAGGGTTAGGTGCGTCATTTGGTCCTATTATTATTTTATCGCTTTATTGGCGCAGGATGAATTTAGTTGGTGCGTTTGCAGGAATAGTTGTGGGTGCGCTAACTGTGATTATATGGCCTTACTTAAAATTCTTGGGTGGTTTTTTCGAGTTATATGAACTTTTACCTGGTTTTATTTTTGCTTGTGTTGCAATTGTTGTTGCAAGTTTAATGAGCAAAATACCAAATCAGTTAATCCTTGAGCAATATAGTCAAACAAAGGAAAGGCTGTAACTTGTTGGCGATTAAAGGTATGATGGAGTCGAAAATTCAAAAGTGTCCCAAATTCGTGAGGGAGGTCAAACACCATGAATACAGGATTAGTCAGTACTCTTTTAAGCAGTTTCGTCTTCAGTATAGTTACACTACCTACCGCATGGGCGGCGAACCGTATTGTGGATTTGACGATAGATTACAAAACTGTGAATTTTACCGGAAAGAACGTTCAAGCCTTGACCATTAACGGTCAGATACCAGGACCGACGTTACATTTCATCGAAGGCGATACGGTCACCATTAACGTATATAACCACTTGAATAAACCCACTTCCATTCATTGGCACGGTTTGATTTTACCCTGGCAAATGGATGGCGTCCCTCTTATTAGTCAACAGTCAATTCCACCTAGTGGTGTTTTTCAGTATCGTTTTACCTTAAAGCAATCAGGCACGTATTGGTATCATGCGCATGAGGGGCTACAAGAACAGCAAGGTTTATATGGAGCACTGATTATTCACCCTAAGCAAGAAACTATCAAGGTCACGAAAGACTACCCTATCGTACTTTCCGATTGGAGCAATACCCCGCCTGAACAAATTTATGCAAATCTGAAAAAAGAAGGTGATTATTACTCACCACGATTTCCTATGCAACCATCTTTACAGGATTTTATAAAGAGATACCGCAACGGTACAGCTAAAGGACGCCAAGAACTGGTTGACAATTATAAGATGATGCAGTCTATGCGCATGAGTCCGTATGATTTTAGTGATGTTGCCTATGATGCATTCTTACTAAACGGTCATACTACGCAAAACCCCTGGAAGGCTTTAGTCAACGTGGGTGATACAATCCGTTTACGTTTAATTAATGCTGGGGCCAATAGCCTTTTTCGGGTTAAAATACCTGGCAGCAAGCTGCATGTGGTGCATGTGCAGGGTAGTAACGTGCAACCCTATGATATAGATAGTCTTACCTTAGCTCCAGGTGAAACCTATGATGTGTTAGTCAACATCACCCAAAAGAGACCCTATATTATCTATGTGGAATCCACTGATAAAGTTGGTAAAGTTTATGGCGCACTGGTTACAGATTTACAGCAATCTCTAGATGTGAGTGGTATTTCACCCTTTCCTGAACCCAAACTCAAAATGAGTGATCACAATATGGCAGGTCATAATATGGCGGGAATGACATCACATACAGCCCATCCTGTTGATCTGAATGTACCGATGATCCATGAAGGTATGGATATGCCTGCTTCTCATACCAAGACGCAGCATGAGAGACCAGTTGTGTTTGAGCATAAATACCAGACACTCAAAGCAACTCATAAGACCAATGATCCTAATAAATCTGTCATTCCTATCAAAATGGAACTCTCAGGCTATATGGAGAGATACATGTGGTTTATTAACGGTGTTTCTGAGTATCATGCTAAGCCCATTCTCTTAGAAAAAGGCAAGCGTTACCGGATTATTTTTACCAATAACAGCATGATGCACCATCCCATGCACATTCATGGACACTGGTTTATTCTACGCAACGGTTATGGCGCCTATGATCCTTTACTTCATACGATTGATGTGCCGCCTGGCACAACTATTACCGCTGACTTTGAAGCTGATGCCAGTGGTCAATGGATTTTACATTGTCATAACCTCTATCACATGCAAGCGGGGATGAGTCGCATCTTGCGCTATGAGGATGCTCAAGAAAAAGCGCATAGAGGAAATAATGAAATAGCACAATTACTTCTTAGCAACAATATGGCGCACAAATCTACTTGGTATCACGATAGTCACTTAGATGTAGCCACTGATTTGAAAGGGAGTTACGAAACCACATTAAAAACTCGGATTGGTGGTGATTATCATAAACTTGAAATTTATGCAGAAGATATGGAAGTAAATAAGGATAAAATGGAACAAGCCAATGTTGATGTCTTTTATTGGCATCTTGTGAGCGAGTTTTGGGTCATTAAAGGCGGTGTGAACTATGTATATCGCCCTGCTAAAACACCGTATGTACAACCAGGTATTGGTATTGAAGGCTTAATGCCTTATTTTATTGATACGGACATCCGTGCATATGTCCATAAAGGCAGCACGAAGCTCGATATACAGCTTACTCGGGATAATCAGTTGACTGATAATTTATTTATCCGTACCGGCATCCATAGTATTGCGGCCACCAAAACCATCGCCGAAGATTACATTGGCAGCGGTCTAAATATCCTCAAGTGGACCATTCGTCCCTATTATCGCTTAAAGCCAGGGTTAAGTCTTTACATCGATTTTAGCCATACGGATTATTATGGAGCTTTAAAGAGCTTACGAAACAGTGCGGGAGAAGTTATACGGGATGACAGTGTGGCGGTTGGTATTTCTTGGTTATTTTAGTTGATGGCGTAAGACGTTTTAGCTTTTAAAACTCTGTTAGTTTGAGAGCTACTTGTACTTGGTTTTTCAGTCAGTGTTTTCCTAGGTTAAGCTTGGGTCAGTCTTAAAAATTTAATTAAGATAGACTGGTGTTAGATAAGCTTAAAATTGCTTTTTGAGAATGAATTGTCTACTATGAGCCATCTTTTTTAGAACCAGTAATAAAACATGAAATTCAAACTATTAAAAACGAGCGCTAAAGCACGTCGTGGTGAATTACACTTTGCACGTGGTGTGGTTGAAACGCCAGCTTTTATGCCAGTAGGAACTTATGGGGCAGTAAAGTCATTATCGCCTTGTGATGTAAAAGCAACAGGGACTCAGATTTTGTTAGGTAATACCTTTCACTTATGGTTAAGACCAGGAACAAGAATTATCAAAATGCACGGTGATTTGCATGACTTCATGCGATGGCAAGGTCCTATTTTAACAGATTCAGGGGGATTTCAAGTTTTTAGTTTAGGCGCACTTAGGAAACTTACAGAACAAGGGGTGACTTTTCGCTCGCCTTTAGATGGTGCCAAAGTATTTCTTGACCCTGAGATTTCGATGAAAATTCAACGTGATTTAGGGTCTGATATCGTGATGTGTTTTGATGAATGTACACCTTATCCTGCAACTGAGCTAGAAGCACAAAAATCTATGGAGTTATCAATGCGTTGGGCATTAAGAAGTAAGATTGCGCATAGTGATAACCCTTCAGCTTTATTTGGTATTATTCAAGGTGGCATGTATGAGCACTTACGAGATCAATCACTTGAAGCTTTAACAGATATAGGTTTTGATGGCTATGCTATTGGTGGGCTATCCGTTGGTGAGTCAAAAGCGGAAATGATTCGTGTTTTGGATCATATTGTACAGCAAATGCCACAAGATAAACCACGTTATTTAATGGGCGTTGGCAAACCTCAGGACTTAGTTGAGAGTGTGCGCAGAGGTGTAGATATGTTTGATTGCGTGATGCCATCGCGAAATGCAAGGAATGGACATTTATTCGTAAAAAATGGTGTAATTCGTATTCGCAATACTCAATATAAAACTGATATATCTGCCTTAGATGATCATTGTGATTGTTATACTTGTAAAAACTTCAGTCGCAGTTATTTACATCATTTAGATAAAACAAAGGAAAGTCTAGGCGCGCGTTTAAATACCATTCATAATATTACTTACTATCAAAGGTTAATGAAGAATATTCGTAAAGCACTAGATGAAGATCAATTTGATGTGTTTGTTGAAGCATTCTATCGTGATTTAGGGCAGAATGTTCCTCCACTTAAATAGTAAAATGCATGTATTTTAAGTTTTGTTGAATATGCTAAGGGCTTTTAGTTGAAATCTAGAAAATAATGTTTGACTTCACTTATGTTTTAGCTAGAATAAACCCTGTTTTAACCTGGTTGGAAAAGATTAGGATTAACAAACATGGTAGTTTCAAATTTTCTTGCTTAGGTCTTATGAATATGAAATTCAGCACAGATTTGTGCCAGAGTGGCGAAATTGGTAGACGCAGTGGACTCAAAATCCACCGGTGGCAACACTGTGCCGGTTCGAGTCCGGCCTCTGGCACCAAATAATCATTTCATAATATCTCATCAGCGGAATACAGAGGGTTACTTCTAAGGCATGAGTTAAGGTTGTTTAGTTTTTAATGCTTCGCTATCTATAGCGAGATTGTAATCAACTCCTTCTATATTAAAGCCATTCAGTTCTAAAAAGTCTTGGTAAAATCCATCGAAGTCACTGATTTTTTTAAAGTTTTCAGCAGTCATTTTTGCCATAATTTCGTTGGTAAGGCGTTGAGTGTTAACATCCATTTCCAAATTGTCAGAGCGCACACGCTGGGTCTCATCAATAATACGTTTATTACCATACATCATGTCACGCATGAAGCGATCTATTTGTTCAATAGTGTTTTCATGAGTGCCTTGTTGTTTCATGACTTTAAAGAGAGCACAACCATACAGTGGGAAAAGTGGAATAAAAGCGCTGGCCTTAGTTACAAGTGCTTTTAAAACAGTCACAAATGCCTCTCCATGAATACCCTGTAGCATGTAGTTTAACTCAAGTGCGGTTTTCTCTAAATGGCGTTTGGCAGCACCAATAGTCCCTTTTTTGTAGATGGCATCTGTTGCATCGGCACCATCATATGAATAAGCAGTCGTTTTGAAGTTTTGAGCCAATACATTCGCATCTTTTAATGCTTCAATCCATAATTGCCAATCTTCCCCGCCCATGACCTTAATTGTTTCATCAATGTCATGTTTTGTAGCTTCTAGCATTTTGCCTGACACAATCGTTTGTTTGTTTAAATCTAACGTTGGTGCTGAAATTTCACCAATAGTACTTTTGAGTACAGAGTTATGAGTGATTCCAGTTTTGGGATCTGTACGCCTAGGTGAGGCAAGGCTGTAAATAACAACATCTATTTTCCCATCAAATGTTTTCTTGATAAGGCTAATGGTTTGTTGTTTGACTTCATCTGAAAAAGCATCACCAATGATATTCTTAGCGATTAATCCATCTTTTTCGGCTTGCTCTTTAAACCAAATATTATTCCACCAACCAGCAGTCCCAATACGTTTGTCAGAAATGCCGGATTCAAAAGAAATACAAATTGTATCGGCATAAGCACCATAAGCCAGTGCAATGCGAGAGGCAAGTCCATAACCAGATGAGCCACCAATAATCAGAGCTCGTTTTTTATCGCTAAAGCAAGATTTTTTCTTCATATAGTTAATCTGTTTTTCAACGACAGCTTTGCAGCCTATTGGATGTGGGTTTTTAACAAGTCCACCACGCATGACTTCTGGTTTTATAATCATAATCTATCGATTGCTCATGTTCTAAAAGTAATGTGATAATACGTTTTGTCTAAGTGATAAGTCAAGCCTGCTCCAAGGTAAAGCAGGATCCTTGCTCACATTATGCAATAATGGCAGCAGCTACATTACGTGCTTCATTTGCAAGAATGTTAAAGGTGCGGCAAGCCGCCCCAGAGTCCATAAAATCAAGCGGTTTGCCTAAGCGGGCAAATGCGCCTAGGATTTCAGGGGCTGGAATAAGCGCATTTATTCCTGTTCCTAGAAGATAGATATCTACATTAAGTTCAAAAAGCAATTCGAGTGATTCAATAGTTAACATAGAAGCATGTGTAATTGACCAGCACTCACTGATTACGTTGGAGGGAGTAATAATAATGCTATTGGTATAAGTTTGATGTGGTAATATTATTTTTCCATTTTGGTAGTGTTTGACATAAACGTTAGTATCTGGTTTTTCAAGTTCAAGTTGCACAAGTAAACCTTTATGTTTAAGTAATTAGAAAATAAATTGTATCAGAAGAAGTAGCTTATTAATAACTGGAATTAAAATGCTCGCCAATAAGTTGCTATTGCCAAATGGAATGAATAGCAATAGTAAAACAATTAAGAAGCCCCAACGCTCAAGTCGATTATATTGTAAAGTTGCTTTGTATGGCAAAAGAGCACTGATAACGCGGCTACCATCTAAGGGTGGAATGGGTAATAGGTTGAAAACCATTAACATTAAGTTCAGTGCTACGCCATATTGTGCCATTTGATTAAAGCCAAAGTTTGGCACAAACTTCCATAAAATAAACCAAATAATTGCCATCGCAAAATTAGCAAAAGGACCTGCAATGGCAACAAGTATCATATCCTGTCTTGGTTTTTTTAGATTGTTGAAATTAATAGGAACAGGTTTTGCCCAGCCAAATAAAAAACCAGTTTGTAATAAAAACATTACAACAGGTAAGATGATAGTGCCTAATGGGTCAATATGTTTGATAGGGTTAAAAGTTACACGTCCCATCAAGTAAGCAGTCTGATCACCACAAAGTTTAGCAATGTAAGCATGTGCTGCTTCATGAAGTGTAATTGCAAAAAGCATAGGGATAATAAACATCACAAAGTGGGTTAAAATATTTGTTAAATTGCCAGACATCTGCTGTTGGTACTTTTCTTATGGTGGAGTAAGTGTATTATAAAGCGCTAATAGAATGAAGAAATTATGCAAAGGATTTAAAATGGAGAACGTTTTATTAACTGATTCAGCAATGCCTGAATTTTCTAAAGTTGATATTAGTAAAGCAAAAGAAGCGGTTGATTTTAGGTTAAAAAAATGTCTTGATTTAAAAGAAGTTTTATTACAGGAAAACCAATTTACGTGGGCTCAATTTATTTATCCATTAGAAGAGGCTGATGATCGTTTATCAAAAACATTTGGACTTATTGCGCATTTAAATGCTGTACAAAATACACAAGAACTTCGAGATATTTATCAGTATTGTGTTGAAAAAGTTTCGGAATATTCAACTCAAACGGCACAAGATGAGCGGTTGCTTAAGGCTTATCAGTATATTCTTAAAAATGATACTTCACTTGACAGAGCACAAATTAAAGCGATTCATGATGTTATTCGTGATTTTAAATTATCAGGAGTGGAGTTAGAAGGTCAAAAGCGTAAGGAATTTGAAGTAATTGCGACGAAGCTCTCTATACTACAAAGTCAGTTTGAAAATAATGTCTTAGATGCTACGATGGCGTGGCATTATGTAACTGCTGATCAAAATGAACTTCTGGGCTTGTCAGAGGATATGTTAGAACAGGCTTGGCTTCGTGCAGAATCGGTAGGTGAAAAAGGGTATTTTTTAGGGTTGGATGCACCAACCTATCTTGCAGTCATGCAGCAAGCAGATAACCGTGCGTTAAGACAAAAAATGTATCACGCATATGTTACGCGTGCTTCAAGCTTAGCGGAAAACCCAATATATGATAACGCTAAAATTATGCAAGAAATTATAGAATTACGTTATAAAGAGGCGAAGTTACTAGGGTTTAATAATTATGCAGAGTTATCATTAAAGAGCAAAATGGCGAGTTCAGTTGATAAAGTTATGGCATTTTTAGAAGACTTATTGCAAAGGGCTAAACATCAGGCGCAAAAAGAACTTCAAGCACTTCAAAGTTTTGCAAATAAGCATGGGTTAAGTGGCAAGTTACAAGTGTGGGATGTGCCTTATTACAGTGAAAAAATGAAAAAAACGCTTTATGATTTTACTGCAGAAGAATTAAGACCTTATTTCCCATTACCTTATGTTATACAAGGTTTATTTAAAATAATTGAGTCTCTTTATGGTGTGCATGCACAAGAAGTCAAAGAATGGGATCGTTACCATTTACAAACGGCATTATATGTTTTTTATGATCAAAAGAAAGACATAAGAGGAAAGATCCTAGTTGATTTATTTGCAAGAGATAATAAGCGAGATGGAGCATGGATGGATGATTGTCGTACGCGTTATAAAAGGCAGGATCAGAGTGTGCAAGTTCCTGTTGCCTACGTAACGTGTAATTTCATGCCACCCAAAAATAATGAGGATGCGCTTTTAACACATAATGATGTTTTGACTTTGTTTCATGAATTTGGGCATGCGCTTCATCATATCTTGACTAAAGTAGATTATCTGCCTGTATCAGGTATAAATGGCGTTGAATGGGATGCTGTTGAGCTACCTAGTCAATTCATGGAGAATTTTTGTTGGAGTAGGGAAGGCTTGTCATTAATTGCTAAACATGTCAAAACGGGTGAGTCACTACCAACAGCATTATTCAAGAAACTGGAGGCATCTCGGCAATATCAATCTGCTTTGGCAATGTTGCGTCAATTAGAATTTGCATTGTTTGATATGAAACTCCATCAAGTTCAGCCAGATGGGCTTGATATTCATGGTACTTTATTGAGTATCAGAAAGGAGACTTCATTATTTGAAGTGCCTGAATATAATCGTTTTGAAAATAGTTTTTCACATATTTTTGCAGGTGGTTATGCAGCAGGCTACTATAGTTACAAATGGGCAGAAGTATTATCAAGCGATGCATTTTCAGTCTTTGAATCATCTGCCGAAATCATTAATCCCAAGATTGGTCAGTCGTTTCTGCAAAATATTTTGGAAATGGGCGGCTCAAGACCAGCAGCAGAGTTATTTGAGGCTTTTCGAGGTCAACAACCCACTGTTGACGCACTATTAAAATATAATGGTATTTTGTGAATGAGTCGTGAAATTGGTGGTAGGGCAGAAGGTACAGCGTTGAAATACTTGGAGCAGCAAGGGTTTACATTGATTATTCAGAATTTTTTTACTCCGTTAGGTGAAATTGATCTTATTGGGTTAATGGATGAAACTTTGCTATTCATAGAAGTTAAAATCAGAAAGGGTGCTGGCTTTGGAGGTGCGCTTGAAATGGTTACGTATACAAAGCAAAACAAGATTCGTAAAACAGCAGAAGTTTTCTTGCAGCGTTATCAACAATATCAAAGCTATGAGTGTCGGTTTGATGTTATTGGTATTACAGCAGGGCAACTTGAGTGGATAAAAGGTGCTTTTTGATTATACCTCCAAATACCATTAAAATTACCTCGCCATTAAATTGTTAGATTCTCGCACTGAGTAGTAATAACTGTTAGAATATTTAACGAAGTTAAACAAGCAAGAGTCAAAGATATGGCAGTTATTAAAGTAGAGGATTTCATCCAAAGTGTTGCAGACGCGCTGCAATTTATCTCATATTATCATCCAAAGGATTTTGTGCAGGCAATGTATTGTGCTTATCAACATGAAGAATCAAAGCCAGCAAAAGATGCAATTGCACAAATCTTAATAAATTCACGTATGGCAGCTTATGGGCATAGACCAATTTGCCAGGATACAGGGATGGTATGTGCGTTCGTTAAAGTTGGTATGGATGCAAAGTTTGATTGTACGGATAGAACGATAACAGAACTTATCAATGAAGGTGTGCGTCGAGCATATTTAAACGAGGATAATCCGCTTCGCGCATCAATGGTAAGCCCACCACATGGTGCGCGCAAAAATACAAAAGATAATACTCCTGCAATTGTCCATATTGATATTGTGCATGGCTGTAAGGTTGAAATTGAGCTTGCTGCTAAAGGCGGTGGGTCTGAATTTAAGTCAAAATTTAAAGTATTAAATCCAAGTGATAGTATTGTTGATTGGGTCTTAGAAATGCTCCCAACTATGGGGGCTGGCTGGTGTCCACCTGGGATTATTGGAATTGGTATTGGTGGTACCGCAGAAAAAGCGATGTTATTGGCAAAAGAAGCGCTTGGTGAAGAGATCAATATGCTTGATATTCTTGCGCGTGGTCCACAAACAGAAATAGAAAAATTACGCGCTGAGTTATATCATCGAATTAATGAGCTAGGTATTGGTGCGCAAGGCTTAGGTGGTTTAACAACTGTTTTAGATGTAAAAATTCATGAATACCCAACGCATGCTGCGTGTAAACCTGTGGCGCTTATCCCTAACTGTGCAGCAACAAGACATGTACATTTTACTTTAGATGGTTCAGGGGTTGTAAAGCTCCCGGTGCCAAACTTAGATGATTGGCCTGAAATTACAGAAACGGATAACTCACAAGTAAAAAGAGTGAATTTAAATACGATAACGCAAGCCGAAATTGAAAATTTTCAACCAGGCGAAACTTTATTACTTAATGGTAAGTTATTAACAGGGCGTGATGCAGCGCATAAAAGAATTGTTGATATGGTAACAAGTGGTCAGACTCTGCCTGTAGATTTAAAAGGAAAATTTATTTATTATGTAGGACCTGTTGATCCAGTTGGTAATGAGGTAGTGGGACCTGCTGGACCCACAACTGCAACTCGAATGGATAAGTTTACGGATTTTATGCTAAGTAGACTTGGCATTGCTGGTATGGTTGGTAAGGCTGAGCGTGGTCAAGCAACGATTGACTCAATTAAAAAGCACAAAGCAGTCTATCTTATGGCAGTGGGGGGGGCTGCATATTTGATTTCTAAATCAATACGCAAAGCAAAAGTGGTTGGATTTGAAGATTTGGGAATGGAAGCAATTTATGAGTTTGAAGTTGAAGATATGCCCGTTATGGTGGCAGTGGATAGCAAAGGTACTTCCGTTCACGAAACAGGACCAAAAGAGTGGAAAATGAAGATTGTGGAAAGGATTCAATAACAGTGAAATATTTAACTGTTATATATAGATTCATCCAATTGTTTTTCGGTTTTAGCAACAACGGTAGTGACAGATACATCCCCTGTTACGTTTACCGCTGTTCTAACCATATCTAAAATACGATCAATTCCGATAATAAGTGCAATACCCTCTATAGGTAGACCAACCTGAGTGAGGACCAGAGTCAAAGTAATTAAACCAATTCCAGGCACACCTGCTGTACCAATTGAACTTAATGTTGCGGTGATAATTACAATAAGATAGGAAAAAAGGCTTAGCTCAATATTGTAAACATGGGCTATAAAAACGGTTGCAACGCCTTGCATTATAGCAGTTCCATCCATGTTAATGGTGGCTCCTAATGGAATAGTGAAACCTGCCACCTTATTATCAATACCAATGCTTTTTTCGGCTGTTTTAAGTGTAACAGGTAAAGTTGCATTACTGCTTGCAGTTGAAAATGCAAATAATTGTACAGGTAACATTTTTTTAAAAAAGGTGGCAGGATTTAACCGTGCAAAAACAGCTATAAGTATGCCATTTGTGATAAATAAATGAATAACTAAAACTAGTAAAACGGTAAGAAAATACCCTAGTACATATACAAATTTATTTAACTCCGTAGTGATAACAAGCTTTGCAATAAGTGCAAACACACCATATGGTGTAAGCATGATAATAATGCTCACCAAAGACAAGATCACATCGTTTAAATCATCAAACCAGTTTTTAATGCGTTGCCCTGACTCTCCCGCAAAATTAATTGCTATTCCCAATAGTAGTGCAAACACAATAATTTGCAGCATATGACCTTGAGCAAGCGAATCTACTGGGTTAGCAGTAAATAAACTTAAAATCGTTTGCATAAAGCTTTGAGGTGCAGCAACAGTGAAGCTTAAGTTTTCGGTTGAAATGTTAGCTCCTGAACCGATTTTGAATAAAAGCGAGATTGATATAGCTAATGTAACTGCAATCGCTGTAGTGATAATATAAATTATAATGGTCTTGCCACCAATTCTCCCTAAGCTTTTAGGTTCAGAAACATTGCTTGCACCACAGACAATAGAAACCAGTACTAAAGGCACAACAAGCATCTTCATCAAAGTGATAAAAATTGAACCAATAAGCTGTAATATTCCATTGGTCATATAAGTATCTAGCCAGTCCGTATTTGAAAATGGATGTAGAATTAAGCCAAAAATAGCACCTAAAAACATACCAATTAAAATGTTACGAGTTAATTTTTTACTAGTCATTCTCTCTCCTTTTTACAATATTTTGTATAAACAAAAAAACAATATATTAAAAGAAAAATAAAATGCAAGGTTAGAATTGTAATTGTGCTTTGCGAAAGTAGATCCAAATAAAGGGAATGAGAATAATCACAATATCAGCAAAAACAATAACCCCAGCATAAGCAAAAAGGTTTTCTATACGAGAGAAAGCAGGTGGAAAGATACCTAAGAATATGCCACAACAGCAAGCAACTATTCCTGATAGACAAACAACAATAAGTATTAAGTTATTGTTTTGTCTTCCAATCCGGAACATGCGTTGCGTGTTAGGTTCTTTGTAACGTAAGCGAATTGCAGCAGCAAAAATTAAAATCCACATAAAAGCCGTAAACTGTGAAGTCAAAGCAACAAGCATTGCAAAAGCAGCCTGGATAGTTGGCATAAATAAAAATACAAAAGAAAGTAGGCTGCTTATAACTCCTTGAGTTAGGAGCACATTGACCGGCATGTGATTGCTATTGAGTTTAGAGAATGCTGGTGGAAGTAAATTTTGTTGTGCTACCTCTTGCATAGCACGCGCAGGACCGAGCATCCAAGTGCTTAGAGCAGAGATCATCCCAACAACAATTAAAAATGCGATCAGCCCCCTAAATCTATCAAGTCCAACTAGATTTAGTACGTTTGTAATTCCTTGAATTAAACCATTCATCGGATTAATACTGTTATTTGGAATAGTAATAACAAGTGCTATAGTGGATATAGATGACAATAAAACAATAATAACGATAGAAAAAATCATTGCTTTAGGAATATTTTTTTTAGGGTTGACTACATTTCGAATATGAAAACAAGTAGCTTGAATACCAGAATAGCTTGCCAATGTTTTAACAAAAAGAGCAAAAGTTAAAAATGACATGCTAGGCAACCAATTTTCAAAATGAGTCAAATTAACCTGGTGCTCTCCAATTACGAGCATGTAAATTGCACCAGCTAAAAGTAGTATCCCAGGCAAAATCATACCAAAAAGTGCACCGACTACATTTAAAATGACAATCCTTTTTATGGGTAAAAAATTGAAAAAGGTAACAAGCCAGAAAATAGCAAGCATAGTGACAAAAAGTGTTAATTTATTGGTTTGCAGGCTATCAAACCCCATATAAGCAATAGTAGCTACAATTGCAGAAAGAGTTGCAGGGAAGCTGATCACATTGTTAAACCATCCCATCCAAATTGCAATGAGTCCTATTTTTGCTCCAAAAGCGCGCTTCACCCATGTGTATACTCCACCGTTGTCTTTGGTTAGCATCCCGCCTAACTCAGCAGAAACTAAAGCAGTTGGTACGAGAAAAAATATAGCTGCAATTGCATAAAAAAAGATGGAAGGTAAGCCAATAGTTGCCATGAAAGCAATTGAGCTTAAACTAATAATTGCAGTAATATTCATTAAGGTAAGTTTTGGCACGTTGAGTGCTTTGTTTTGTTGCATGATTTTTAATTTAGAAGGTCAGTTGAGCTTAAATTTGTTATCTTGAGCATAAAAAAATAAATAGCAAGTATAATCTGCAACAAAGGCTGTGTGGTCTGTAGTATACTAAAAAAATTATTTACTATAACCAGTAAAGCAGGATTGTGAATATCACTTTGTTAAATATTTTAAAGCAACTTAACTGTGAAAATTATACCGATGGAACAACCATCGGTAATAAGCTTAATATTACACGCGCAGCCGTGTGGAAAAATATTCAGAAATTACAAGATGAGTACCATATTGCAATTGAGTCAAACAAGGCGCATGGCTATAAGTTAATACAACCACTTATATTGCTAGATCAAAAACGTATTTTAGAACACATTCAACATAGTAATGTGCAATTAGACTGTTTGGTAAGCGTTGATTCAACGAATGATTATTTACAAAACAATGAATCAATATGTCCATATCACATTTGTCTGGCTGAGTATCAAAAAAAAGGTAAAGGTCGATTTAATCGAACGTGGATTTCACCTTTTGCAGAGAATTTATATTTTTCGTTAAAGACTACGCTTGCTAAAGAAATCGGAGAACTATCGGGACTTTCTTTAGCACTTGCGGTATGTGTAGCAAAAGTGTTAAGTTCACTTTTTACTGAGCTTGATATCAAAATCAAATGGCCGAATGATATATATCTGAATGAGAAGAAACTTTCTGGCATTTTAGTTGAAGTTAAAGCGGAATCAAACGCCCAAAGTCAGATCATTATTGGGATTGGCATTAATGTGAATATGTCTTTCAACCTAAACATTAGCCAGCCTTGGGTTTCTTTACAAGAAGTCTTGGGTCAATATGTTGATCGCAACATTTTAGCGATTAATCTTGCTAATGATGTCATTATCACACTCAAAAAATTTGAAGCATCAGGATTTATATCTTTCATAGAGAATTATCATCACTTTGATTATTTAACAGATAAGGAGATAACATTGAGCCTTCCCAATAACATGTTTGTTACCGGGATAGCACAAGGAGTAAATGAGCTGGGTCAATTACAGCTTTGCTGTGATCAAAAGCAAATAAAAACATTTGCATCAGGTGAAGCTTCGATTGTTAAGAAGTAGATTTTTGCTTCATTGTACTTCACTTCTATATTTTAAATAGTTTTCTGGGGTCTCTAATGAGATGCGTCCAATGCGTCCTTGACGAAAGTCTTGAATAATTTTCTCTGCAATATGGTGGTGGTTATTTTGTTGACCAATGAGCTTACCAATCTCTAATAAAAGCATCTCGCTATCTGCGTGAATCGTTTCAAGTTTGAATCTATCTGCAAGAAGCTTGGGATAATCTTCTTTTAAAAGCTCAAGTAAGAAATAAGCAGTTAACGGATAATCCATTGCAGTGTCACGAATAGAGCCAATGGCAGCAAGCTTATAACCACAACCTTCATCTTTAGGACTGGGAAACATAATGCCTGGAGTATCGTTTAAATAAAAATATTTTTCAATTTCAATTTTTTGCTGCTGTTTGGTTACTGCAGGTTCATTACCTGTTTTAGCAATTTTACGCTTAGCCAATGTGTTAATTAAAGTTGATTTACCAACGTTAGGGATTCCAAGGATAACTGCACGTATAGGTTTCAAAACTGTTCCACGATGAGGCAGCTCATGTTTACAGATTTCAATGATTCTTTGCGCGCTATTTTTATTATGAGCAATATCCAAGCTCAATGCCTTACCATTGTAAAATTTAAGCCATTGATTTGTAATAATCGGGTCAGCTAGGTCTTGCTTAGATAAAACTTTAACAATAGGTTTGCCTTTAGCAACTTCATGTAAAGCAGGATTAGCGCTTGCCTCTGGTGCGCGCGCATCGATAACTTCAATTGCGATGTCAATTTGCGGCATAAGCTTTTTAAGCTCTTTTGTGGCTTTGTGCATGTGCCCTGGAAACCAGTGGATCATAAAACTGGGGGATATTAATTTAAATTAGTAGCAACATTAGCGTATTTGGCTTTGGAAGTAAACGTTAGGAGGCATTATTTCCTTGCATCTTAAGAATGAGTATTGTAGAATTGTGCCGCTATAAATTCGTCTGATTTTATGATAAATAAAGAATTTTGGTCACATGAGTAATACATGGCATTTAAGTGAGGTGAGAAGTATGCCAGCAGTACGTGTTAGAGAAACTGAACCGTTTGATGTAGCATTACGCCGTTTTAAGCGTAGTTGTGAAAAAGCAGGAGTTGTTTCTGAACTCCGCCGTAGAGAGTTCTATGAAAAGCCAACATGGGAGCGCAAGCGCAAAAAAGCCGCTGCTGTTAAGCGCTCTATGAAGCAATCAATGCGTTCAAATCCAGCTGCACACCGTCGCTAGATAGTACGCAAAGAATACACAGCCATCTATGCTTTTGAGTATAGGTGGCTGATCCATTTATAGAGACTTTAATTTACTAAGAAAATGGGTAAATTTTAGTAAGTTTGTGCTGTGTGGTTGCAATGTGCAGGAATATAGTTGACAATACAAGCATAAAAATCAAAAGTTATTTTTTAACAAAATTTTCAAGCATAACCTTAGGATTTATTAAATGTCTGAGATACGAGCACGCTTAATTGAAGATATGAAAAGCTCCATGAAGAATAAAGATAAGAATCGCCTGGCAACAATTCGTATGGCACTAGCTGCATTTAAACAAAAAGAAATTGATGAGCGTGTGGAAATAATAGAAAGTGATATCATTAGTATTTTGAGTAAAATGATTAAGCAGCGCAAAGAATCTGCTGAGCAATTTAAAAGAGCGGGGCGTGATGAGCTTGCACAAAAGGAACTAGAAGAGATAGAAATCTTGCAAGACTATTTACCTAAAGCTTTGTCTGAGAATGAGATAATTGAGATTATTCAGCGTGCTATTTTAGAAGTAGGGGCATCATCTATCAAAGATATGGGTAAAATTATGAGTGCAATTAAGGCTGAGCTTAATGGTCGAGCAGATATGGGTAAAGTTGGCTCAATGATCAAATCACAATTATCCTAGTGAGTGCTAATGAAAGGGAACATTCCCGCTGATTTTGTACACCAAGTAGTAGCGGCAAATAATATTGTTGAACTCATTGCAAAATATACAACGCTAAAGAAAACAGGCAAAAGCTACATGGGCTGTTGTCCATTTCATCATGAAAAAACTCCCTCTTTTTCGGTCAGTCCTGATAAGCAAATTTACCATTGCTTTGGTTGTCATGCCTCAGGTGATGTGATCGATTTTTTATCTAACTATAATGGTTTGAGTTTTGTAGAAGCGATTGAGGAGCTTGCAGCTTTACAGAATTTGGAGGTGCCTTATGAAGCAACAAATAGACACGGACAAAAAACTGATGTAACCAACAAAATTTATGAAGCTTTGGTAGCGGCAAGTAAATATTATCGTTGGTGTTTGCGTTACGATAGAAATAAAACAGAAGTTATTGATTATATTAAATCTCGCGGGATTAATGCAAAAACAGCGCAACATTTTCAGATAGGCTATGCACCAGATAAGTGGCAAAGTCTTTATGATCTCCTAGTCAAACAGTATTCATTAGATGTGCTTTATCAAGCAGGGCTTATCGTAAGTAGGGAAAAAGGGGGGGCATATGATCGCTTTCGTGATCGAGTTATTTTTCCAATTCGTAATCGCAAAGGTCAAATAATTGGTTTTGGTGGACGCGTGTTACCCAATAAAGATGCAAAGCCCAAATACTTGAATTCACCAGAAACGCCAGTCTTTTTTAAAAACCAAGAGCTTTATGGTCTATATGAGTTGAAACTTCAATATAAAAATCCAGATCAAGTTGTAGTAGTTGAGGGTTATATGGACGTGGTAGGATTGTATCAGCATGGTTATCCATTTGCCGTAGCAACCTTAGGAACTGCACTTTCTCAGACCCACGTTAAGCTTTTGTTTCGTACCACAGAACAAATTATACTGTGTTTTGATGGTGATGCTGCTGGGCAAAATGCAGCACTACGTGCATTTGAGATGGTGTTACCATTTTTAAGTCAAAACAAAAAAGCGCGTTTTCTAACTTTGCCTCAAGAGCATGATCCTGATTCATATATTCAAGCCGTTGGACTAGAATTATTTAAACAAGAAGTGCTTGAAGCAACTCCAGCAGCAGATTTTTTTATTCAATACTTGCTTGCTAAATACACTTTGTCGAGTGCAGATAGTTTGGCAGAGTTGATCGAAGAGCTAAAGCAGATATTAAAAAATGTACCCGAAAGTGCGTACACTGAGATAATCATTCAACAGTTAGCAAAGGCGGTGGATACTTCAGTTCTTCAGCTTAAACGGATGATTGCACAAAAAAACAGTGATAAAAAAATGCTAAATAATGAGCGTATGAAGCGTTGGGTGCTCAATACTAACAAGCTAAGCTTGATCGAAAAAGCTTTAAGTTTCGTCATCAATATGCCAAGTGAAGTGCATATAGCATTTCAAGGCAAAGAAGAAATAGAGTTTGAATGTGTTACGGAGCAGCATTTTATTTTACTTGATGCTTTGAAAATAATCAGGCAAAATAACGGGCTGTCTTCTGCGCTGCTGGTACAAATGTTATCTGAAAAATATGAGCAATTTCGAGCTTATTTTTATCAGTTGCTGCAATTGCCGATTGAGCTTCAGGCACCACAGTTGATTGATGAGTTAGTGGCGATGTTAGATAAAATTATTAAGCAGGCATGTCAAAATGAATTAGAACACCTGATATTAAAAGCAAAGACTTCTATCTTAACAGCGACAGAAAAACAAAGAATGCAAAATATTTTGCACAAAATACGAAAAACATAGCTACCTTTAGATCGTGTTGTCATGACATGGTTAACTAAGATGGTGTATAAAATAGGTGAGATTTTAATGTCAGATCAAACAAAAGAACAGCAATTATCTCGAATAAAAGAATTATTGGCGCTTGGTCGTGAGCAAGGTTATTTGACTTATGCTGATGTGAACGACTATTTGCCGGATGAAATTACTGATCCTGAGCGCATTGAAGAAGTCATTCAGATGATTAATGATGTCGGTGTTAAGGTATTTGAATCAACACCGAATGCAGAGGATTTATTATTGCTTGAAGCGGAAGCTGAAAGCACATCTGATGAGGATGCCGTACAAGCACTGTCTTCTGATGGTGATTTTGGACGTACCACCGATCCAGTTAGGATGTATATGCGTGAGATGGGTTCGGTCGATCTTTTAACTCGCTCAGGGGAAATTGAAATTGCAAAACGCATCGAGCAAGGCACAAAAGAAGTGCTTAATGCACTTTCTGAGTATCCTTTTGTGATCAAGTCCTTATTGGGGCGTTATCAAGACTTAATGGATGTAGCGCGCGAAGAATACAATGCACTTGAAGATGAAGAAAAAAAAGAAACTCTACTTTATAAATTTGTCAAATTTTCTGATTTAATTTCAGGGTTTAACGAGGGTGAAGAGATTGATGCAACAGGGACAGATGTTGGCTCTATGCTTGATAATCCTGAAGAGACTTTGGAAGATGCGGCAACTGAGGAAGTTGCTGAAGATGAGGATGATTCAGGGAGCGCATCAGTTGCAGATACTTCGGAAGATACAGGTCCAGATCCTGATCTTGCTGCACAAAAATTTGCTGAGTTAGAAGCTAAGTTTAACTATCTGCTAGATCAGGATGCAGGCAGTCAGGTTTACAAAGATGCACTCAATCAAGTTTCAAGCTTATTTTTAAGTTTACGTTATACTAGTGCGCAATTAAACCGATTGATCAATGCGATCCGTGCTTTGGTGACTGAAGTTCGTGCGTATGATCGTAAGCTTATGCGTTTATGTGTTGAAAGAGGAAAAATGCCAAAGCAATATTTTGTTAATCAATTTCAAGGACATGAAACGGATATCGATTGGTTAGATAAAGCTGTTGCAAAATACCCTGATTTGGTCAACGTATTGGAAGAAGCAAAGTCAATTCAAATTAAGCTTGGTTTAATTGAAGATCGTGCTGATATGTCGATCTATGAATTAAGAGAAGCCAGTAAACGTATTTCAGTTGGTGAAGCTAAAGCCAGACGTGCTAAGAAAGAAATGATTGAAGCAAATTTACGTTTGGTGATTTCAATTGCTAAAAAATATACTAATCGCGGGTTACAGTTCTTGGACTTGATTCAAGAAGGTAACATTGGTTTGATGAAGGCAGTAGATAAATTTGAGTATCGGCGTGGTTATAAGTTTTCAACTTATGCAACTTGGTGGATTCGTCAAGCCATTACACGTTCAATTGCAGATCAGGCGCGTACAATTCGAATTCCAGTGCATATGATAGAGACAATTAATAAACTTAATCGCATCTCACGTCAAATTTTGCAAGAGACGGGTAAAGAAGCAACACCAGAGGAGTTAAGCCAGCACATCGATATGTCGGAAGATAAAATTCGTAGGATCATGAAAATTGCTAAAGAACCAATTTCAATGGAAACACCGATTGGTGACGATGAAGATTCAAATTTAGGTGATTTTATTGAGGATTCGATCTCTGATTCTCCCGTTGATAGTGCAACAGGTGAAAGTTTGCGTGAAGTTACCAAAGAAATTTTAAGCACATTGACAGAACGAGAGGCAAAGGTGCTTCGTATGCGCTTTGGAATTGATATGAATACCGATCACACTTTAGAGGAAGTAGGTAAGCAGTTTGACGTGACACGCGAGCGTATTCGTCAGATTGAAGCTAAGGCGTTACGTAAACTTAGACATCCATCACGTTCAGAAACGCTAAAGAGTTTCTTGTCTGAGTAGTAAAAGATGTCAATAAAACAGGAGACTAGCATGAATGTCAGAAGTTTGAAGAATGTGGGTTTTGTGGGAGTGATGGTAATGGTATTAACAGGATGTGCAAGTCGCTGTATTACCATGCCTGCAAATGCCAATACATCACAGAGCTTTGGCTCAGGTTTTGGTCAGTTAAAGGCTATTCAGTTAAGTACAAGAACTTCTGCTGGTGATACGCTGCAAGGGCAAGTGATCGTAGAGAATAAAAAATCGTCCAACCAGCAATTTCAATACCAGGTGCAATGGCTAGATAAAAATGGATTTAATGTGGGGCAGTTACAACCATGGACGCCAGTTGAACTGTATGGAGACTTGCAAAAAACCATAACATTTAGTGCTCCAACACCACAGGCAACAAGCTACAATATTTCTTTTTGTCGCGTTTAACTTTAGTTTGTATGAAGCTAATAGCTAGCTGAATGTAAATGGCTATAGATTAGTTGCAACCTCAATCATTTTAATTTATTTTGGCAGTAAATGAGACAAATATCTATTGATTTGTAGAGAAAAGGTAACAAGTGATAAGATTTTTGTATTTGTTAAATTATGAGTGATTTATTTGATAATTTCTAAAAGACAATATTACCCGTTTATCCTGACCAATAAATTACATGACTTCAAAACAGTTGGAAAATATGATGGAGTTGAAAATTCAAAAGTGTCTCAAATGCGCGGGGTAGGTTAGTGTTTAAAACGGAGTCTGTAATATGTTTAAAGCTAATTGGGAAAAAACAAGCATTACACATGAATTATCAGAAGGTGTTATAGAAAAAATGGTACGGCTTGCCTATCCCGACCAAAAGCTCAATTCTTTTCAGTTCACCGCTGGTGGTTGTGCTAACCTTAACATCAAGTTTCTACTTGAAGATAAAAAACAACCTTTAATTTTGCGTCTTTATTTGCGCGATAGGGACGCGGTTTACCGTGAGCAAAAATTAGCAACATTATTAAAACAAAATATACCAGTACCACTGACGTATTATACAGGCATACTTGAAAAGTATAGTTTTGCAATTACTGAGTTTATGCCAGGAATTTCTCTTCGAGATCTTTTGTTAAGGAGGGATGCTTCACATGAGATCAGCCTAATCATCTATAAGGTAGGCATAATTCTTTCAAAAATTGCATCTTATGAATTTCCACAAGCAGGATTCTTGGATAAAAAATTAAGAGTTATTCCTCATGAATCATCTAATGATTATTTGAGTTTTGCTCAAGATTGCTTAAAGCATGAAACCATTTTATCTGTGCTTACGCCAGCAATGATTTCAGTAATTAACGAAATTTTTAGTCAATACAGCTATATGTTCCCTAGGGAAAGCGAAAAAAATCTTGTTCATGGCGATTTCGATCCAGCAAATATTTTGGTAGACAAAATTAATGGTGTTTGGAAAGTGGTTGGTATTTTAGATTGGGAATTCGCTTTTTCAGGATCAGTTCTATGGGATGTTGCTAACATGCTTAGATACGCTCATAAAATGCCATCAGAGTTTCAAACTACTTTTCTAAATGGATTGAGGGATGGTGGGATTAAATTACTTGGGAATTGGCGTAGAACTTTAAACCTATTGAATTTATTATCTCTGCTTGATTGTCTTAAGAGATCAGACTTCAATAATCACCCTAATCGATGCGCTGACATTTTTGATTTAATCAACGATATTTTAATCGATTTTAATACTGTAAAGCTATGACATATAAAATCACACTGATTTCTTCTATATCTCTTTTGTTCGCCACGCATAATATGGTACATTAAGTCGATATTTTTATCTCGTCAGTTTCATTACATTAAGGGTAGTCATGAGCAATAAAGAACAGGCATTAAATTCCGCATTGACACAGATTGAAAGGCAATTTGGGAAAGGCTCCATTATGCGCATGGGGGACACAGATTTAGTCAAAGACATTGAAGTGATTTCAACTGGTTCGATTGGATTAGACGTTGCTCTTGGTGTTGGCGGTTTACCAAAAGGGCGCGTTGTTGAAATATATGGTTCGGAGTCTTCAGGTAAAACAACTTTAACTTTACAAGCGATTGCACAATGTCAAAAAAATGGTGGTACGGCCGCGTTTGTCGATGCGGAACATGCACTTGATCCTGTTTATGCCGAAGCATTAGGAGTTGATCTTAAAAATCTCATAGTTTCGCAACCAGATACAGGAGAGCAGGCGTTAGAGATTGTTGATATGTTGGTGCGTTCAGGTGCAGTTGATATCGTGGTAATTGATTCTGTTGCTGCGTTGACACCAAAAGCAGAAATCGAGGGCGAAATGGGTGATTCACACATGGGATTACAGGCACGTTTAATGTCACAAGCCTTACGTAAGCTTACGGCCAATATCAAGCGTTCTAATACACTGGTAGTGTTTATTAACCAAATTCGAATGAAAATTGGTGTAATGTTTGGTAATCCTGAAACAACGACAGGGGGTAATGCACTTAAGTTTTATGCTTCTGTTCGTTTAGAAATAAAACGTGGTAGTCCCATTAAAAAAGGGGAGGAAATTTTAGGTAATGAGACTAAGGTGAAAGTCGTTAAAAATAAGGTTTCTCCACCATTTAAGCAAGCGGATTTTGATATTTTGTATGGTGAAGGAACTTCGCTTGAAGGCGAGCTTATTGATTTAGGTGTTAAGTATAATATTATAGATAAAGCAGGTGCTTGGTATAGCTATAATGGAGAGCGTATTGGTCAAGGCAAGGATAATGTGCGGGCATATTTAAAAGAAAATCTGACAATAAAAGAGAGCTTACATAAAACCATCTTGGAACAACTATTGCCAAACGTAACTAAAAACCAATCTGTCGTTAACGATGCAAAAGACCAACTCTGAGCGAGTTTATCTTCTTTATCTTTTAGCAAAGCAAGATTATTCGTATGCACAACTTAAGCAAAAGCTTAAGCTTCGAGGAAATTTATCATTAGAGCAAATAGAGTCTTTACTAGATGAGTTTATTCAAAACGGTTGGCAGTCTGATTTGCGCTATGCTCATATGGTTGTATCAAGCTGTCTTAATAAGCATTATGGATTGCTACGGATTCAACAAAAACTTATATATGAAAAAGGTGTGGATCCTGCGACGTTAGGCAAGGTATTATCTTTACTTGAAATCGATTGGGTTAAAGAAGCTAGACTATGTTATCGGGAAAAATATCATGATCAACCCATCACTGATTTAAAAGATAAACAAAAGCGTATTCAATATTTATTGCGTCAAGGTTATGGATTGGACCTTGCAGTGCAGACTTGCAACAACTTACGACAGGATATTGGATAGCTTTCATTGATAGGGTTGAATACCCGTTAATTGGCAAATGTTCTTGATGTAATGCTTGACTTTACTAGGTATGGTAATTAAATCCTGAATAATGGTTAAGTTGCGTAAGACTGGAAAGAGCATAATATCATCCCAAGACAGTTGATCACCGCTGGCAAATGGATGAGTAAGGAATGTGTTGAGTACATCTAGCAATGGAGTTGTTTTATCGATAGACGCTTGTGGAAAGCGCAAATTTGCTTTGAAACAACCAATATATTTTTCTTTTTTATGTTCAAAATAGTCTTTGGCACTTTGCGTTGGAAAATCTTGGTGATTTTGTGGATGGTTAATAAAGCGTGGATAAACAACTGACTTACTGGCATTGTTTATATCGCTGATAAGTTTGATAAGTGTGTCTGTAGTGACTATTTCTTGGCTCAATATTGGCTTTCTATCAAAGTTATTCAGATATTGGCAAATATCCAGACTTTCGATTAAAAAATTACCATTTTCTTTTTGCAAAAAGGGAACTTGTTTTTTCCCAATTAAATCCAGATGTGCTTTCTCATCATCATTAGCAAGAAAAATAAGCTCAAGTGGAATTTTTTTAAAGCCTGCTACAATACGTGGGCGAATACAAAAGGGACAGTGTTGATAAAGATAGAGTTTCATCGTCATATTTTTATTCTCTATGATTAATAGACTCTCATTGTGTGTTATTTTAAAGCGCGTGTAAATATACAAAAAACCTTAATTAATCAATTATTGTTGGTTTTGAATTGGGCTTTTTACGGATGTTCTTGCCAATGTTAGTCTTTTTCTTTTTAGTTTTTTGAGAATTGGATGATTTTAAATCAATTAATTTTATAGGTTCAACCTTTCTATTGGTTGCTAGTTTTTTACGTGCGCACTTAGCTGCGGCTTTAATTTCACTCGATTTGATGCGTGCCTTACGTTTTAGGTGTGGATTGTGATTTTGTTCATGAATGTTGCTTCGACCTTTGCCATTTAATGTGAGTTCAAAATCAATTTGCATTTCATCTAAGTTAACACGAACGAGTTGCACTTGTACTTTTTGTCCTATGCTATAGCTAACTTTAGTACGTTGACCAATAAGACGATGTTGTGCTTCGTCAAAGATATAATAATCACTATGCATAGTAGAGATATGCACAAGCCCTTCGATGTAGTTGTCTATCAATTCAACATACATTCCGAATCCAGTGACATGAACAATTTTGCCAGCAAACAGTTCACCAATACGGTTGTGAAGAAAGTGACATTTTAGCCATTTTTCAACATCCGTGGATGCAGAATCTGCATTGCGTTCTTGGTTTGAAGCATGAGAGCAAAGCTCATTTAATTGAGTATGGGTATAACTTTTAGCACCAAATTTTTTCTCACTAATAATCGATTTAATAGTGCGATGAGTCAATAAGTCAGGATAGCGACGAATAGGTGATGTGAAATGAGTATAAGCAGGGTAGGCTAAACCAAAATGCCCTTGATTGTCAGGTGTGTAAATTGCCTGATTCATGCTTTTTAAGGTCATCAATTGGATATTGGCAAAGTCTTCTCGATCTTTAGCTTGTTCGAGCATGTGGCTATAGTCAGCAGAAGTAACTCCTTTCTTGTTAGGTTTAAAACTAATCCCTAAGGAGTGTAAATAGGCTCTCAGATCCTCAATTTTGCCACTCGGAGGTGCGCCATGTACACGAAATGGTGCATGTGCTTTGTGTTTTTCAATAAATTTGGCTGTTGCGACGTTAGCCATCAACATACATTCTTCAATTACTTTATGAGCTTGATTGCGTTGACGTGGAACAATAGCCTCGATATGGTTATGTTCATTAAGAATAATTTGAGTTTCAACCTTATCAAAATCAATCGCACCTCTTATTTTTCGTGCCTTGGCAAGTATTTGATATAAGTCATATAAGTCAAAAAGGTTTGGGACAAGTTCAGGTTGTTGGTAGTAAATATGTGACTCTTTATGATTTAAAAGTTTGCTAACTTCAGTATAAGTTAGGCGTGCCTTAGAGTTAATCACTCCAGAATAAAATTTATAACGTGACAGGCGAGCACTTTGACTGATGTTCATTTCACAGATCAATGCTAAACGATCAACGTTAGGCTTTAAAGAACAAAGTTCGTTAGAAATCTTTTCTGGCAACATCGGAATAACATAGCCAGGAAAATATACAGAAGTTGACCGACTTTGAGCATCTTTATCTAAGGTAGAATCAGCTCGAACATAGTAAGAGACATCTGCAATCGCAACGTATAATTTCCAACCATCAGTTGAGCTTTTATGTGCATAAACCGCGTCATCAAAGTCTTTTGCATCTTCACCGTCTATTGTGACAAACGGCAAGTGGCGTAAATCAACACGCTCAATGATTTCATCAGGCAGCACCTGTTGTGGTAGCGTAGTAACAAATTTTTCGGTTTTTTTAGACCATGCTTCAATTAGATTGTGCTTTCTACTTGCAATCGAAATAGCAGTGAGAATAGGGGATTGTTCTTCAAGCAATTCAGTAAATTCAGCTACTGCTGGAGATATGGGTGAAGGGTAAATAATCACTTTAGCCTTAATCAGGGCATCAGGTTCTAGCGCTTTTTTGGGAGGTAGTAATAAAATATGGCGTGACATAGTTTTGCTAACGGGCTGGATTAAATGGCTGTCTAGCTGCTGGCTGTAACGACCAATGATTTCCGTTGTATTGCGTTGAATAATACTGTCAATTCTGGCTTCTAATTTGTGTTTGCGATTTAAACCAAGGATAACAGCACAGACCTTATCACCATTGAACACCAGTTTTGCTTGGTGTTGTGGTAAGAAAGCACTGTACATTTTATCTTCTGTGGTAACAATGGCATTACCATCATTTTCAACGCGTACTATACCCGTAACAATATGTTGCTTTTGTTTAAACAATCTAAAATATTGTCCATCTTGTTCAAGTTGTTCATCTCGAGTCATTGCCCCTAAGCGATTAGCAAGCGCATCAAGTTGTCGATTGCGTTTAAGTGACAACGCTTCGGCAATGTTTTCAAAAACTGTAGGTTGATTTAAATCTTTAAGATAAGCCAAAATCACATCACGACTTGGAATTGGATCATCATATTTCTGTGCTTCATTTTCCCTGTTGGGATCATTTTTAATTGTGTATTTCGTGCCCATTATTGATGATGCCTTGTAAAAAGAGTTGTTTTTTAATCAAGTTACCTTGTTCAAAATAGCCGATTGCAACAAAGTGCCCTTGATCATAAATTCTTGCAATTCCACTAAAGTTCCTTTCTAATTGTAGTTTTCCTTTTGAGTAAAATAAACTATGTGCGTCGCAAGGTATAGTAAAAATTGGGGTATCTGTAAATACACATTCTGTATTAAGTACCCTACTATGGCGTTGGGTAATAGTTAGTTGCTCTAAATTATCAATTTCAAGCATGATTTGACTGCTAAGCAGACCACATTGTGTACGTGTAAGCTTAGTTAAATGACCATCAGTGCCAAGTGCTTGAGCGATATCCATGCCAAGTGTGCGAATATAGGTGCCTTTAGAGCAGTGAACATCAATATTTATCGTATGCTTATATGCGTCGTAGTCAATAAGTTTAAGTGCGAAAATAGTTATTACTCTTGGTTTTCGCTCTATTTCAATACCTTTACGCGCAAACTCATATAATGGCACACCTTGATGTTTAAGGGCTGAATACATAGGTGGTACTTGTTTAATTTGACCAATAAAGCGCTGAAGTGTGGTGTTGATTGTCTCTTCATCCAGCACTGGAATATCACTTGTACGAATTACTTGACCTTCTATATCACCACTGTCAGTGCTAATACCTAATTGGATGGTGGCTTCATAGCTTTTATTTGCATCTAATAAATATTGCGAAATGCGTGTGGCTTGCCCAAAGCAAATTGGGAGTACGCCTGTTGCCAATGGATCAAGGCTTCCTGTATGCCCTGCTTTTTGAGCATTAAACGCCTTTTTAATGCGCTGAAGAGCTTGATTAGAAGAAAGACCATAAGGCTTATTAATAATGATAATACCATTTAAAGCGATCCCCTTTCTTTTGCGTGCCATTTTAGTCTTCTTTTATATTGATTGCATTTAATGCGATTTTGGCTGCGGCATGTTCAGCCTGTTTGCGTGACTTCCCTTTAGCACAGTAAGTCTTCTCAAGGCTACCTAAAGATACTTCAACAGTAAAGGTTTGGTCATGATCCAAGCCTTCAGTAGCAATAACAGTATAAATAGGATGAGTTTGGATCTTAGCCTGTAAATATTCTTGTAGACGTGATTTTGGATCTTTAGTGTGTTCTTCTATATTGAGTGTTCTAAGTGCATCGTCATACCAGCTTAAGATTTGTTCTTTAACAGTGTTCATATCACTATCAAGATAAATTGCACCTATAATTGCCTCAAAAGCATCTTCTAATAAACGAGCACGCTTATATCCGCCAGATTTGAGTTCTCCAACACCAAAGGACATGTATTCACCTAGATCGAAACGCTTGGCTATATCAGTTAGCATTTTGCCTCGGACTAAATACATGCGCAGAAGAGACAAATTGCCTTCATCTTCGTGAGGAAACCTTTGGTAAAGTGCTTCAGCCATTACAAACCCAAGAATGGAGTCGCCCAAGAACTCTAAACGCTCATTATGTTCTTTTTGCTTGCTTCGATGTGTAAGCGCTTGTTGAACCAATGCTTCATTTTTAAAATGATAGCCAATACGACGATATAAAGAAGAATAATCAACTCTCATACTACAATACTCGCGCTATTTGGTTCCAGCGAATAGAGTTGTTTAAACTGTTCCAACTAAACCAGACAAAGCGTGCTTTACCAACCAAGTCTTTCTCTGATACGAATCCCCAATAGCGGCTATCCTCACTGTTGTCTCGGTTATCCCCCATTACAAAATACATCCCTTGTGGTACAACAAGATTGGTAAAATCTGCTGAAGGGGTATTTGCAATCATATCAATCTCGTGTGGTGTATTACCAAGGTGCTCCATACAAATCGTGTTTGCACCATTGCCATTGTAGCTATTAATTTGATCGTATTTACAATTGCTGTATTCAATAGACTTGCCATTAATTGTGAGCTTTTTATTTTGGTAAGAAATGACATCTCCTGGTACGCCAACAACACGCTTAATAAAATCGACATTAGGATTAACCGGAAAATGAAACACAACGATATCGCCACGTTGAGGGTCACCTGTTTTAATCCAGATAGCGTTGGTGATTGGATTTCGAATGCCATAAGCTGTTTTGTTGACAAGGATAAAGTTACCAACAGGAAGCGTTGGTGTCATTGATGCAGAGGGAATGAGAAAGTTCCCAATTAAAAAACCGCGTAGAATGAATACAATCAAAAACACACTAAAAAGCGAGCGCGCATAATCGGCTAAAAAAGGTGCTTTTAACGCTTTGTTTTTTTGGATAAACTTATGGCGTTCTTTTTTGCTCATGCCTTTTAGTTGGTCGATAACAGGCGCTAAACGCTTAGGTTCAAACTTAAATTTATCAATTATGGCGATAATCCCAGAGGCTATGGTTAACACCAACAACCAAAAGCTAAAATCTATATTCATAATAATATTTACTATCCTTAACTATTCTACGTTCGTTATTATACGTTGTAAGCAAAAAATCGCCATGCTTTTTTCCTACTTCAAAGCAATTAAAGAAGGCAAATGAAGTTAAACCTCCATGAGGATATATTTCCTTTAGCGTGCTGCGATCAGCGGGAGGTTGCAGTGAGCCCCGACTTACTTGTGGCGGAGATAGGAAGTTGAGCTCAAAGTTTATTAGAGAGCGATTATTGATCAACTTATGTTTTTATCTACCTTCAATGTAAAAAGCATTAAAGTTTGCTATACAATAGCATTTGGTTTGATTATTCTAAATAGACTATTTTTGGGAAAAAATACAAGGGAGCGCTTTATGCAAATTATTTCAAGTAATGTCTATATTGGTCCTAATTTATATGCCAATTTCCCAGTGATCCGACACGTAATTGATTTGGGTATTTTAGAGCATTGGCCATCTGCAAAATTAGGTGATGAGTTTATTGATAAGTTGGTGGAAGCCTTATCAGGGTTAAAAGAGCATGGTTGTTCATACCGAGAGCCAGGTGGTTTTATTCGTCGTATGAAAGAAGGTAAAGGGACTTGGATGGGACATATTTGGGAACATGTGGCCATTGAACTTCAAGATATTGCAGGTAGCCAAGTAAGTTTTGGTAAAACAAGAAGTACGGGACTGCCTGGGCAATATAATATGGTGTTTGAATACAAGCAAAAAGATGTTGGTTTACAGGCAAGCTATCTTGGGCGTGATTTACTATTATCCTTATTACCTAAACACTTACAACAAGAGCTCAATGTCAATTTGGAGACTTTTGATTTTGAAGAGCAAAAAGTGGGCTTCATTAAGTTTGCGCAAAGTAAGGAGTTTGGTCCAAGTACAGGGTCGTTAGTGGAAGCTGCAACAAAGCGTGATATTCCTTACATACGCCTAAATGAACACTCATTGGTGCAGTTTGGGCATGGTAAGTACCAAAAACGTATTCAAGCAACAATTACAAGCGAAACTAAGCATATTGCGGTTGAGATTTCATGTGATAAAGCGCAAACCAATACTATCTTAAATGGTTTGGGGTTACCCGTGCCCAAGCAAAGAACTATACGTTATGAAAGCGATACCATTTCAGTGGCAAAACATTTAGGTTACCCACTTGTGGTTAAGCCATTGGATGGTAATCATGGGAGAGGAATTACAATTAATATTCAGGATGAAGAAACTTTGAAAAAAGCTTACGCCGTTGCTAAAGAGCATGGTCGTTGGGTAATTGTGGAGCAGTATGTTGAGGGTTTTGACCATAGGATGTTAGTTGTTAATGGTAAGCTTGTAGCCGTGGCAAAACGTGTACCAGGACATATTGTTGGTGATGGTAAGCATAGCATTACTGAGCTTGTGGATATTGTAAATGAAGACCCAAGACGTGGTGTGGGACATGAAAAAGTATTAACACGTTTAGAACTTGATCATCAAGCATTGATGCTACTTGAAAAAGCAGGCTTAAATGTAGAGAGTGTTTTAGCAGAAGGGGAGACTTTCTATTTACGTAAAACGGCAAATCTATCAACAGGTGGTACAGCAATTGATATGACGGATGTTGTGCATCCAGACAACCGTGAAATGGCTGAGCGTGCAGTTACTGCTATTGGTTTGGATGTTGGTGGCGTTGACTTTTTATCACCTGATATTACTCAATCTTATCAAGAAGTAGGTGGAGCAATTTGTGAAGTTAATGCTGCTCCTGGTTTTAGAATGCATGTTTCTCCAAGTGAAGGTCAATCTAGAGATGTTGCTGGTGCTGTGATGGATATGCTGTTTCCTAATACAGAATGTGCACGAATTCCAATTGCTGCAATTACAGGTACCAATGGTAAAACAACAACAACGCGTATGGTAGCACACATGTGGAAAATTGCAGGCAAATCTGTTGGCTTTACAACAACAGATGGAGTTTACGTTAATGGCAAGCAAACAGTTGCAGGTGATATGACAGGGCCTAGATCAGCACAAATGATATTAAGGGATCCTGCCGTAGAGGTTGCAGTGTTTGAAACCGCGCGTGGTGGCTTATTAAGAAGTGGCTTAGGATATGATTATTGTAACGTTGGTGCTTGTATCAATATTTCTGAAGATCATATGGGGTTAAAGGGCGTTAATACACTAGAGGAGCTTGCTGATGTCAAGCGAATCGTTACCGATGCTGCTCATGATGTAGCTGTATTTAATGCAGATGACCCACATTGTTTACGATTATCTGCTTATACAAATGCACAGCACATCATGTATGTAACGATGAATCCAGAGCATGGTTTAGTGAAAGAACATATTCGCACAGGTGGGAAAGCGGTTGTCATAGAGAAAGGTGTCAATGGTGATATGATTACAATTTTTGATAATCACATTCATATGCCTGTATTATGGACACATTTGATTCCAGCAACAATGGAAGGTCGTGCTATTCATAACGTACAAAACGCGATGTTTGCAGTAGCAATTGCTTATAGCATGAATATGGGCTTAGATGACATTAAAAATGGCTTACGCACATTCACTACTTCATTTTACCAAGCACCAGGCAGAATGAATTGGTTTGATGAGCATCCATTTAAAGTATTGTTGGATTATGCACACAATCCTGTAGCAGTTGAAGCAATAGGTAAATTAGTTGAGAAAATTGAGGTAAAAGGTTTTAAAACTTGTGTAATTGCGGCACCTGGAGATAGGCGAGACCAGGATGTGTTGAATCTGGCAAAAGCAGCAGCAACTTATTTTGATCGTTTTATTTGTAAGCAAGATAATGGATTAAGAGGGCGAGAGTATGGTGAAATTCCGTGTTTATTAAAGCAAGGATTGTTAGAAGCAGGTGTAGCAAGTCAAAATATAGAAATTATTGAAGAAGAAGCTCAAGCAGTTGATACGGCACTTAATCATGCCAAAGCAGATGATCTAGTTGTGATTTTTGCCGATGACATTAAAAAAACCTGGAAACAGATCATTCACTTTAATAAGCTAGAGTCAGCATTAGGGGAGATCCCACAACAAGTAAACAAGCATGCCATTACGTTATCTCAAAGTCATGGGTTGGCAAAAGAGATCGTTGAAATGATGCAAGCAGGGATTATTGCCGATGAGCGCGGTGTGCGAATTGCTGTGCATGCTGATGAAGATGCAGACTAAAAAGGGTAAATGTTATGATTGATCTACCAGAAGGGTATTCTCGTCGCTTAGTGGGACCAAACCTTTTTTTCAGCGAAACAGGGACGGTGTTAGATATTCCATTAAAGTCACATCAGCAAGAGTTGGTTAACATCTGGCAGAATGTGTGTAAGCGTGTTTTAACTGAACTTAATTGGGGAGAGTATAAGCTTGCTTATAAAATCTATAATGGTGGTTTACGCCTAGCATTTACCGCACCTGTCGATATTCTTTTAGCTGCCTGCGATGTGATTGATTATACCTGGAAAGAAGCTTGTTATAGATTTTTGCATAAACAGGAATTCGTTGTTTGCAAAGAGGCTAAGGATGTTTTGCAAAAAATGATCAAAGCAGAACAAAATCCAGCCTATCGCGTACTTTATGCCAAAGCTAAAACACATGGAGTGAATGTTTTTCGAGATGGTGATGAAGCTTATGTTGGCTCTGGCGTCGGTAGATATAAAGTATCTTTATTAACGGATGATTATTTATCTATTCCTTGGCAAGATGTATATGATGTGCCAGCAGTGATTGTCACTGGAACAAATGGCAAAACAACAACGGTGAGGTTAACCTATTACATTTGCCAACAAGCAGGAAAGTTAACAGGTTATGCTTCAACAGATTGGGTAGTGATTAATGATCAGATCATAGGTAAAGGTGATTATTCAGGACCAACAGGACATCAATTTGTTTTAACCAATCCTCAAGTGGAGATAGCCGTGTTAGAATCAGCACGAGGTGGTCTATTAAAGCGTGGACTTATTGAAACTCAAGTTAAAGCTGCTACGATTACGAATGTATCACCTGATCATATGGGTGAAGATGGTGTTGAAACACTTCAGGACCTTATTGAAGCAAAATGTATCGTTTATCGAGGATTAGCAGGTGAAAACGCATATGCTGTGATCAATCTGGATGACGTTCATTTAGCAAGTTTAGTCAATGTGATTAAAAAACCTAATAAAATTCTGATTAGTAAAAACCCAATTGAAGTATCCCAATTAGGTACTTTATCGGATAAGGATAAAGCTTGTTACGTTAAAAATAACGTATTTATTTGGTGGGAAAACTATAAAGAGCATATACTTGTTAAGCTAACAGATGTTCCACTGACCATTAATGGTGCGGCTAAACACAACATTGAGAATACATTGCATGCGATTGCTTTAGCTTATGCACTGGGTATATCTTTAGATGATATTGGACATGCGCTTACAACTTATAAGAACGATATAAATCAAAATCAAGGCAGAGCAAATATCTATGAGCTTCAATCTGGAGCAACGGTTATTGTTGATTTTGCTCATAACCCAGCAGGTTTAGATGCAATTTTATCTCTTGCACGTCACTACTGTAACAAAGACTCAAGGCTTTCATTAATGCTTGGTACAACAGGAGATAGGATTAACTTAATTGATGATTGTTCAAGGGTAGTTGTGCAATATCAACCAAGCCAGATTTTTATTAAAGAGCTCAAAAAATATTTACGTGGTGCAAAGTTAGGAGAAATTCCTCAAAAAGTAGCAGTATCCTTAGCTCATTTTGGCATAAAACAAGATACAATCTTTTTTGTTGAAGATGAGCTATCTGGTGCAAAACAAGCATTACAAAATTTACAATCAGATGATGTATGTGTGCTTTGCTGTCATGATCAGATCACACCAGTAACAGATTTGGTAAAAACATTTTGCTAATAAACCCTAAGCAAATAGGAGGTATAAAGGTGCCAGCACCGACAGTTTCAGGTATTCATAGAGGTTATATTATTCCAATTGGTGGTCGAGAAGATAAATTTACTTCTTCTAAAGTGCTGACAAGGTTTATTGAGTTAAGTGGTGGTGAAGATGCGTATATTGTGATTATCCCAACAGCATCTAAGTTACTAGATACTGGGAGTGAATACGTTAAAATTTTTAATAACCTTGGGGTTAAAAATGCAATCAGTTTAGAAATTCAAAATCGTGCAGATACTTATAAAGAAGCGTATTTGGCTCATTTTGAAAAAGCAACAGGCATTTTTATGACAGGTGGTAATCAGCTCTTGTTATCTACGATTTTGGGTGGGACTAAAGTGGCGCAATTGATTCGTCGATGTAATGCCAAAGGAGTTCATGTTGCAGGCACCTCAGCAGGAGCGGCGTTTATTTCTGAGCATATGATTGTAGGAGGGGCAAATGGATTTATGCCACGTTATAATATGGTTAATATGGCACCAGGGCTAGGATTGACCAATAAGATTTTAGTAGATCAACACTTCTCACAACGTGATCGGTTAGGGCGTTTATTAACAGCGCTTTCCTATAATCCATTTGTGACCGGTGTTGGCATCGATGAGGATACAGGTGCGTTTTTGGCACATGATGGTGTGATTGAAGTTGTTGGTAGTGGGGCATTGACCATTATTGATATGTCCCATATTGAACACTCTTCTATGCCAGATGCACGTGATAATGATCCAATTAGTTTAGTTGGCATCCGCATGCACTTACTATTAGAAGGCAGTAAGTATGATGCCAACGTACATGAAGTAAGGGTGATATGATGCAAAGAATCATTATTCATGGAGGCTGTGGCGCAAGAGAAGATTACAACACAAGGTTTCAAGATTACCACAATCATTTATTAACAATTATCAAACAAGCCTATTCATTTTTACAAAAAAGTGATGATGCATTAAAAACTGCGGTATTTACAGCAAAGTGTTTAGAAGATGTTCCCATTTTCAATGCAGGAACTGGTTCAAGGTTACAGCAAGATGGTCAAGTGCGCATGTCAGCTTCGATTATGGATAGCTGCTTAGGCAAATTTGCAGCAGTCATCAATATTCAAGATATTCAATATCCAAGTGAAGTAGCAGCATCACTTTTGACTCATCAGCATAGTATTCTAGCAGCAAATGAAGCAACATATTATGCACGCCATCGTTTAAAAATGCCCAAGTATAATCCAATTACTGAGCATCGTTACCAAGAATATCTTGAGCTTAAAAAAGGATTAACTGGCACGATTGGTGTGGTGGTGCTTGATCATTCGAATAATATTGTTGCCTTAACTTCCACAGGAGGGGCTGGTTTTGAAGTTCCAGGGCGTGTTGGTGATAGCCCAACGATAGCAGGTAATTATGCTTCAAAAATAATGGGCATATCTTGTACAGGGATTGGTGAGCAAATCATCAATGAAGCGGTTGCTGCTAAAGTACATACCCGTGTAAGAGATGGGATGAGCTTGCAACAGGCAGTCGATAAAAGCATTAAGGAAAGTGATGCACTTGATGATTATGTTGGATTAATTGCACTGGATAATAAAGGGAATTTTGCAACAGGCTCAACTTCAGTTGCACAAACGCTGTACGCCTATCATGATAGTAGGTGTGCTTGTACTTTTTATCAATAGGGGACAAGACGTTAGCTTTCACTTTTTTTGTATTAAACAATAATAAAATCCATCTCCCGCTCGTGTTTTTGGGAAGAGTTGATAACCATGTTGTTGCTTTGCCTTAAAATTTAAAATTGGAATATCTAATATATAGGCATCTAAATGATTTTGTAAAAAGCTATTGATTTGTTTATCATTTTCTTCAGGTAAAATAGAGCAGGTTGCATAAAGCATAAGCCCATTGGGTTTTAAGTATTGCCATAGGTTATTTAAAATCGCTTTTTGTGTTTCAACGATGCTTTTGACTTCTTCTGGTGTACGTAAAACCTTAATATCAGGATGGCGACGAATAACACCTGTGGCACTGCATGGTGCGTCAATAAGTATCTTATCAAATTGCGAGTTTTGAGGGAGGGCTTGTGTTGCATTATGTAGTAGAAAGGTGATATTTAACTTCAGCTGTTGCAAGCGTTTAATATTTTCTTTTATACGTGGAAAGCGCTTTTGATTATTATCCATAATGGTCAGTTGGATATCTGGACAATATTCAAGTAGATGAGTGCTTTTCCCGCCAGGAGCTGCACAAGCATCCAATACTTTTTCATTTGGTTTGGGTTGTAGGATATGTGCGGCATATTGTGCTGATAAATCTTGAACGGTATAAAACCCTTCATCAAATAACGGTAATTCGTCTATATTACAGGCTTGTTGTAGATAAATACAATAAGGTAGATCGGTGATATGATATTCAATGCCTTGTTGTTTCAATGTGGTTAATAATTCTGTTTGGTTTTTTTGTTGATTTAGACGTAAAAACATAGGTGCTTGCTTATTACTCTCGTCAATAAGACATTTTATATCATAAGGGTAGTGTTTTTTAAGTTTCCCATATAACCAATCAGGGATCTCAGGAAAACCTATCATAGGTGGTAGAACTGTTGAATCAAGTGCAACCTTACGTAAAAGAGCATTGATAAAGCCTTTAGCGTTTTCAAGATTTAATTCTTGGCAAGCCTCAACCGTCTCATGAATAAGTGCATGTTTGGCTTTATTCATAAACAAAAGTTGATATAAGCCGACCATGCTAATTAAGCGTATTTTAGCTTTTGTTTTACTTTTTGCTAATCGATCAACACAAGCATCTAGGTAAAAGAAATGACGAAAAACGCCATAGCATAAAACATAAACTAAGCGTGTATTTTGTCGGTCTAGATTGTAAGCTTTAAGCAGTTGATCAAGATGAATAAGTGATTCTTTATGTTGTACGATTTGGTGAATAATATGACAGGCAATAGCACGCGGATTGTTAAGGGCTAACATATGAGTGAATGTCTTTAGGCTTCGCTATTAGCAGGCATTAAATGTGGCGCTAAGAATTTTGTCAATTTGGAGACAATTCGTGGATTTCCTGCAATTAAGCGACCATCATCTAAGAAGTTTACCCCACCATCTAAACCACAAAGCATTCCACCTGCTTCTTTGATAATTAAAGCTGCACCTGCTGTATCCCAGATCTTGGCATCACGTGAAGTCCAAACGGCATCTAAGTAGCCAGCTGCAACATAGCACATGTCAAGGGCAAGAGAGCCAGAATAACGAAGTCCTGAAATTTCTTTATGTAAATCTAATACTGCCTCAGGATAGCTAGGTGCGAACACTTTTTTACTAAACTTCAATGCACCTGAGAACAAGCAACCAGTGAAGTCTTTACGATTAGCAACTCGGATACGCTGACCGTTTAATTGTGCGCCAGAGCCTTTTGTTGCAGTAAACAGTTGATCCAAATAAGGATTGTAAACAACTGCAAGCTCAGTTTTGCCACGAAACTGCATGGCGATTGATACGCAATGGTGTGGGATCCGATGTATAAAGTTGTTGGTGCCATCAATTGGGTCAATAATCCACGTGTGATCGCTGTTTTTTTTCCCAAATTCTCCTGATTCTTCAGTAATGTAATATTGATCAGGAAAAGCTCTTTGCAAAATATCAACAATGGCTTTTTCTACTTCAACGTCGACATTAGTAACATAGTTGTTATGTGATTTAGTTTGTATTTGAACATTTTGCATATTTTCACTGGCATTTAGAATCATGCGACCTGCTTTGCGCGCAGCTTTTACTGCAACATTCATCATTGGATGCATTGGCAATACCTTTTGGTTTTTTGCTCTCATAAAAAATTAGTTGTGTATAATAGCTTATTTATGAATAAGGTGATAGGTTCAATTTTAAAGATGTTGAATAAAATACGGATTGTATTAATTGAGACCTCACATACTGGCAATATTGGTAGTAGTGCGCGAGCAATGTTGAATATGCAAATTAATGAACTTTATTTAGTTAAGCCAAAATATTTGCCAGATGAACAGGCATTGGCAAGTGCAGCACACGCAATGGATGTGGTTAACAATGCCAAAATTGTATCAACACTTATCGAAGCATTAGATGGAGTGGATTTAGTAATTGGTACCAGTGCCAGGACAAGACGTATGGATCTGCCAATGTTAAGCGCACAAGATGCCAGCAAAGAAGCACTCAGCTATGCCAAAAAAGGATTAAATGTAGCAATTTTATTTGGGCGAGAACGCACAGGACTTTTTAATAATGAATTATTGATGTGTCATTTGCATGCCTATATTCCCAGTAATGAACACTATACTTCGCTTAACCTGGCTCAAGCAGTACAAATTATTTGTTATGAATTGCATAAACAGTTTAAAGAACAGGATGAGGCACAACTTTTACCAAAGCAAAGTCACATTCAAGATAAAGCTTCCATAAAAGACGTACAAGCATTTTATACCCAGTTGGAGCAAAAGCTGATTGAAGTGGGATTTTTAAATCCAGACAAACCAGGACAAGTTGTTGATAGGTTAAAGCGCTTATTTCAACGTGCGCAGTTAGAGTCACAAGAAATCAAAATATTACGTGGGTTCTTGAGTCAAATTAAAGGGGGAAAAAAATGATCATCGTTGGTGTGGATGAAGCAGGTCGAGGTCCATTAGTTGGTTCGGTGGTGGCAGCTGCTGTAATATTAGATGAAAAAAGACCTATTCTTGGTTTGACAGATTCTAAGCAATTAACAGAAAAAAAGCGTAAAGCTTTATATGAAGAAATCATGACAAATGCAAAAGCCTATGCTATTGCTGAGTGTACCGCCAGCGAGATAGATAAGCTTAATATCTTACAAGCAAGTTTATTGGCGATGCATCGTGCGGTAGCAAAAATCGAAACAGATTTTCATAGAGTACTAGTGGATGGCAATCATTTACCCATTTGGTCGTTTGAGTCAGAGGCGATTGTCAAAGGAGATAGTAAAATTCAAGCAATCAGTGCTGCATCAATTTTGGCTAAGGTTTATCGTGACCAACAAATGATTGCGCTTGATCAACATTATCCTATGTATCAATTTGCTAAGCATAAGGGATATCCAACCAAGTTACATATGGAAATGCTCCAAAAGTATGGTGTGCTTTCTGAACATCGTAAAAGCTTCTCTCCTGTAGCAAAGCTAATGATAGGTCAAAGTAATTGATCTATGATATGCATTACAGTTTACAGATATATGCATTACAGTTTACAGATATAAGTTAGGTGACCAGAGAATAGAGTATTAATCTACCTGCCAAAATGGAAATCGAAGTTTAATCAATTGATGCTTACGCTTTACCAACTTAATGATAAAGGACTAATGACAGATTTTATGTTTGATTGTTTAGATCAGTGGTTAATAGAAATCATGAGCGAAAAAGAATAAAAATCAGGACACTAAAAATGAGAATATGTTTTATTATGTACCCTTGGGAGCGTGTTGAGGCTCAAATGGATTCAACTTTACGCTTGATTCATGAGTGTGTCAAAAGAGGGCACATGGTTGCATTGACAACTCCAAATAACCTTACAATTCGTAATAGCGTTGCTCAAGCCTACGTTGACGTTTTTACTAAAGAAACAAAGGTAACTAATAATTTTGTTTCCTTTTATAAAAACGCCAAATTTAAGCGCTGCCAATTGCCATTGTCAGGGTTTGATATGATTTTTATGCGCGATAATCCACCGCTGGACACTTTGGCTTTAAACTTCTTAGATTCGGTAGACTCACATACTTTTATCATGAATAGCCTAAATGGCTTAAGGATTGCTAATAACAAGCTTTATACATCATCCTTCAACGATCACGAAAACCGTTTTATTCCAGTGACACACGCTTCAAAAAACCGTGAGTATTTACAGCGTGTTTTAGCAGAGTCTCCTGGAGATAGAATGATTTTAAAACCTCTAAATGGTTTTGGTGGTGAAGGTGTGATCATCGTTGAGAAAAAAGCAGCATCTAACTTTAGATCATTGTTAGATTTTTATATAGGGAATAAAAATTCAAAAGGCAATTACGTTATTTTGCAAGAGTATGTAGAAGGAGCAGATCAAGGTGATGTGCGTATTTTGATGTTAAATGGTGAACCAATTGGTGCGATGCGGCGTATTCCCGCAAAAGGTGATATTCGCTCTAATGTCCATGCAGGTGGCTATGTTAAAAAGCATGTGCTAAGCAAAGACGAAAAAACGTTATGCAAATTTATTGGTCCTAAGCTTGTGGAAGATGGCTTATATTTTGTTGGTATTGATGTCATCAATGGTAAGCTTATTGAAGTTAATGTTCAAAGCCCAGGTGGAATTTCAAGGATTAATACGTTAAACAAAGTAAAACTACAAGAAAAAGTGATCGATTTTATAGAAAATATTGTTATTACACGTAGAAACTTAATTGAGCATAAGAAATTATTAACTAAGGTAATCGATGATGCAAACTCTATCAACTAAAGAGATTGTGGCTAAAATCAAAGCGCATGAATGTTTTAAAGCAAAAGTTGATCATGGTGGGTTTAGTATTGCAATTTGCAATTATGTGCCATTCGTTGCCACCGCCATTCATGCAGGAGAGCATTTAGATAAAACTTTAGAACAGAATTGTGCATTATCTAAAGTCGAGCGCTACTACGAGGAAGACCCTTTTACAGATTATTTTATTAGCGATTTACCCATTACATTGATTGGTCATGATTCTCGCTATGCTTATGATTTAAATCGTATCCCAGGGTCATGTATTTATGAGCGTGCTTGGGAAAAAGCTGTGTGGAAAAGACCATTAACAAACAAAGTGATCACTAAACTTCAAACACAACATCAAAGCTATTATCAAGTTTTAAATGCGCTTGTCGAAACCTTAGAACAGCAGTATAAAAAATGCTGTGTGTTTGATGTGCATAGCTACAATTATCAACGGATTTGTGACACGCTTTCGCCTGTATTTAATATTGGTACGCATTTTATTAATAAGGGTAAATGGCAAAAATGTTTAACTCAGTTTAATCAGCTGCTTATTTCAGAAATGAATATTCATAATATCGATGTTAATGTTGAGTGCGATTTAGTGTTTTATGGGCGTGGTTATCAAGCACAGTTTATTCGTGAACATTTTAGTGACACTTTACTGATTCCATTAGAGATTAAAAAAGTTTATATGGATGAGCTTACAGGTGAACCTTCCCCACTTATGATTGAGGCAATTGCTCAAGGTTTGCAAAGCGTTATTTATAGGTTTATAAGTACATTTAAGCAGGTAAAACTTAAAGCTAAAAGACAGCAAAGCATCGTCGATAAAACATTATTAGAGTTTGATCGCTGCTTGTTTCAGTTATCGCGTAAAATTGATATATTAAATTATGTCAATCCCATTAATTTTCATGCTGAAGAGAAGAAGTTTTTTCAAAAGCGTGGCAACTATGAACCTAAATTTCGTTATCGTCAACTTAAAATTAATCCGTTTGAATTTAGGGAAAAGCTTTATCATTTACCAATTAATCGAGTCAGCTCGCCTACATTAAGGCAGCTTTACACTGAAGTAATTGATGCGCTTGCGCTAGATATGGATCTATTAACGAGTATCAGTAAGGATGAGTTTTTTTATAACAGCCTGCGTATTTATGGCGAACCCAGCAATCGTGATATTGCCAATGCAACCTTCTTATTACATGCCCCTGATATAGAAGACAAAACGAAACAGCCAACGCTTGCAGGTGATTCCATCATTCAATTGTTTCAAGAAGTCATACATCAATATGGTATTGATTTTACGGTTAAATTAAGTGATCAAATGATTGCTAAGGCAATGGTGGATAATAATAAGCGTGAAGTGGTGATTAATAAAAATGCAAATTTTACTGACAAAGAGTTGCAAGCACTTATTCACCACGAAGTAGGAGTCCATGCCTTAACTACTATTAATTCTGAAGCTCAACCTTTATCATTGTTGCGCTTGGGTCTACCAAATAATACTCACACTCAGGAAGGCTTGGCAATATTCAGCGAGTACCTTTCTGGAAATTTAACCATTAAGCGTCTACATGAATTAGCATTACGGGTGATTGCTGTAGAACATATGATTAAGCATATGGAGTTTGCCAAGACTTATCATTACATGCGCTCTATCTGTGCTTTGGAAGCACATGCTTGTTTTTGCCTAGTAGCGCGAGTCTATCGAGGAGGGGGCTTTAGCAAAGACTTTTTGTATTTAAGTGGGTTACGCGAGGTCATTCAAGCTTATCATACAGTGGATATCAGTCTTTTATTTACGGGTAAAACTTCACTTAAGCATTTAGATAGCTTAAAGAAAATTCAACAAGAAGGTTATTTGATGAAGCCTAAGTTGATTCCACTTAGCTTTCAATCACCAATGATCAAAGAAGATGATGCTATTATTCGTTACTTAATGCAGTCGATTAAATAGTTGTCCCTGAAAAACAACACAAACAGTTTAATATTCCAACATAGATATTTTGTTTGAAGAAATGACATAATTACCAAAAACTTTCCTAAGCACCCTGCTTATATTTGTGACAAGCATTTTGTTCTTAGAGCGTTTGACGATAAGTCTTTTATTACATTATGAACATGGTGAAAATCGGTATAAATTGAAGCTTTGTTGTAAGAACTTTTAGTGCCCACAAATACAGATATAAATGCGTTGTCTAACATTTCAAAATCATTCATATCATTACCGAAACATACAGAACGAGAAACGTCAATATTGCACTCTTCTAAAGCGACCAGCTTGTTATTTTTAGTTGGGGTGATATCAAAAAAACTCTCTTGAGTGTGATGATTTAAACTATACAATATATTCTGTTTATTTAGATATTTTATTAATTTGTTTTTAAACTTATTCTCTAAAATTAATAGCTTTGTTACCCCCTTACTTATCAATTTTTTCTCACTAAGTTCGTAATTACTTAATGACCTTATATAATCATGAAACATATGTTTTTTTTCTGATAAAGAAAAGAACCAATCACTATCAAGGACATAGGGCATATCATTGTTCTTAATAAACTCTATTACCCTTATTATCTGTTCTTTCTTAAAATAACGAGTTTTACCAAAACTACCATCTTTATAATGAATTCCGCCATTGCAGCCGATCAGCAAACTTTTATGTAATGAGCTATCAATTAAAGGCAACATATCCCGAATCGGTCTGGCAGATGCAAAAATGACATTTCTTGTTTTTGATAATTCCAATATCGCTTTTTCGATATTAGGATCAATATATCTTCCGTTGTTACATATTGTGCCATCAATATCAAACACAAAATTCATATCTTTATCCTATCATAAATTTTTTAATTTTCTGATAACCAATATTTTCTTCAAATTCTATATCCAACATAGACTTTCCCGTCAAAGCCTTATTATTTTTTATAAAGTCAATAAAATTTTCACCCAACTTATTTGTTATTTTTGAGCCTGGGCAAAAATAATTATCAACTCCAAATGAGAAGTGTTTTACTTTTAAATTATCTGTATTGGCAAAGTTCACGTTAATGAAGCAAGATGTTTACTTATCTTTGGCAGTTTGGACAATAAAAAGTTGTACGTTGAGCCAGTGTTATTGCTTTAATTGCAGTGTGGCAAATTACACAAGGTTTGTCTTTTTGACCATAGACTTTTAGTTTTTGTGCAAAATAGCCAGGTTTGCCTGTTGCATTTTTATAATCCTTTAAGGTTGTACCACCTTGAGTGATCGCATCCGCCAAGGTGGTTTTTATTGCATTAATCAATTGATGGTGCTCTTTTATTGTCAGTATATTACTGGCTTTTTGAGGATGAAGCTGTGCTAAGAATAAGCTTTCACAGGCGTAAATATTACCAATACCAACCACGATTTTATTATCCATAATTGAAGATTTTATCGGTTGTTTGCGCGATTTTAATGCGTTGACAAGATACTTTGGAGTAAATACATCACTCAGTGGTTCTAAGCCATAATGATTAAAACATCTATGCTGAAGTGGATCATCGCTTGTGATATGCCAATAACCAAATCTCCTAGGGTCGTGATAAAAAAGGGTAGTATTATCGTTAAGTTTCAGCACGATATGGTTATGTTTTTGAAGCTTATAGCAATCTGTATCAACAATTTGCAATGAGCCAGACATCCCCAGATGAATAATAAGCGTATAATTAGCTAACTTGACAATTAAATGCTTACCACGGCGCTCAAAGTTAAGAATCACTTGACCTTTTAGCTTTTGACAGAGTGTAGGATCAAGTGGATAACGCAACTTTTGACAATAGATACCAGCCTCAACAATGGTTTTATTGATGCAGTATTGGTTTAAGCCATTTTTGATGGTTTCAACTTCGGGTAGCTCTGGCATAATGAAATATTTAAAGTAAATAAAAATAAATGCTAATGGCTTTTTCGCTAAATGGAAAGGAGGATCAAAGTCAAAAAAGCTGTAAAGTGGTTTGTGATGAGTATACAATAAGCACGCAATTTTTTGTAAAAAGATAAAAATCAATATGCAGTTAACTGAAATTACCTTAGTAAAGAAGATCAAAAACTATCATGTACGTAGCATTTTTTACAGCAATGAGATTGAGCATTTAGATCAATCAAAATTAAATGCCCAAGGCTGTAGTTTAGTGCAATGTAAACAAAGACTTGCCTTATACAGTAAGCATCAATTGATGGCAGTGAGAGTGTCAGCGTTAAGTATAGAAGAGATTGTAATACACGGATTAGAAAAAGTTATTATTGAATTTCTCGAGCATCTATATCAAGAGAAAGAAGTGTTTAAATTTGTCCAATGCCAAGAAGCTTTTCGCTTATGTCACGGCGATCATGATGGTTTACCTGGTATTACGATTGACTGCTATGGTGCAGTCAACGTTGTGCAGTCTAGCGCTGCAAGTGCAGATTTATTAATGCCTTTTGTTATTAAAGCACTTAGTCAGTTAATGCCAGCAGTTGCTGTTTTTGAGCGCAGCACTGGTCAAGTACGTGAGCAAGAAGGTTTGCAAAGTATTGTACAATGGCAGTATTTACAAGCTGAATCAATACAAACAACTAAACTTGCTGGTAATAACTTGAGCTTTGATTTAGTGCATGGACAGAAAACGGGTCTATTTATCGACCAAAGATGTAACTTAATTGCTTTTCAAGACTATCTCACCGAGCAGCTGTCATCAATGCTAGATGTTTGTTGCTATATGGGTGCATGGAGTGTTACAGCTTCACAACAGTTAAAAGTTTTTACCTTGATTGATCAAAGCGAAAAAGCACTTAATATGGCAAAACACAACATTGAGCAAGCAGCAAGTGGTAAAGTCATTACTTTATTGCATGGTGATATGTTTGAAGCACTTAAATCATTGACTACCATGAATAGGTACTATGATGTTGTGGTTGCTGACCCGCCTGCTTTTGCTAAATCTAAAAAGCATTTAGCAGAGGCGATACGTGCATATCAGCGACTGTATCGGTTGAGCTTAGCATGTCTCAATAAAGGGGGGTTGTTTATCGCGTGTAGTTGTAGTCGCCACTTAACAGAAGAGCTGTTTTTTGAAATCATTCAGTCGTTAGGTGTTAATATGATTTTACTCCATAAGGGCTACTCATCCCCTTGTCATACTCAGTCAGTGCAAGTCGACTACCATGATTATTTAAAGTGTTATATTTTTAAATTGCGATAGAAGTTCAATTGAGTGCGGCTTAGGCATGTCAAGCGCTGATCAAAAGGATAATTGTTAATAACGCTTAATCTAGCGTTAACAAGGCTTGTATTGTGATGTCTTTGAGCTGATTGAGCGTTTTAAGATCCGTATTTAAAGGCGGTAACCAATAAATCGTATTGCCCAATGGTCGAAGAAATGCTCCTAATTGCACAGCCTTTTGGTAGACTTGATAACCTTGGCGTGGATGAGATGGGTTTTTAATATCAGCAGCAACCACTGCACCTAAATGGTGAATGTTGTGCAAAGCTTGAGTTTTATCGGCCACTTCATATAAGTTACGAGCAAGTGTAGGTGCAAGTGTATGATTAACGTAATCTAAAATCTGTTCATTCTCAAATGTTTCTAAGGTTGCTAAGGCAACTGCACAAGCAAGCGTATTTCCACTATGGGTATGTGAGTGCATAAAAGCTTTTTGAGTTTTATAATCATCATAAAATAATGCATAAATAAAATCATGAGTTAGACAAACACTTAATGGTAGCATGCCAGAAGTGAGTCCTTTGGATAAGCAAATAAAATCAGCTGTTATGTTGGCATATTGACATGCTAACATTTTGCCTGTGCGACCGATGCCAGTCATGATTTCATCAGCAATAAGATAAACGTCATTTTCTTTGCACCACTGTGAGAGGTAAGATAAATAATCTTTGCTATAGATGAGCATTCCACCTGCGCCTTGAATTAAAGGTTCAATAATGATGGCATTAAGCTTATCTTTAATCATTTCTAGTTGTGTCTGTGTTTGAAACCAGTGTTCTTTAGCATCATGCCAAAGTATGTCTTTTTTACCACTAACGTAGGGTATAGCAGTTAAAAAAGTGCAATCAAATAATAAACTTTGGTATGGTTTTTTATATAAACCTGAGTCACTGACGCTTAACGTTGCACAAGTTTCACCGTGATAACTATTCCGCAACGCAGCAAATTGAGTCTTCTTTGTTTGACCACGTATTATTCTGGCATGAATACTCATTTTAAGAGCTATTTCCACTGCACAAGAACCATCACTGGCAAACAAGACTTTATCAGTTCGAGTAAGTGTGCAAAGCTTTTTTGTAAATTTTTCAATAGTTGGATTGGTGGTATTAGCTAGAATGGTATGCTCAAGTAAGTTCAATTGAGTGATTAAAGCTGCCTGGAGTTGTGGATGATTGTGTCCTAAAGACTTACACCACCAGCTGGAAATAGCATCGATAATTGGTTTATTATTGTGATAAACAAAGTTTCCTTTTGCTTGGGTAATATTAAGTGGGTTAAAGCTTTCATAGTCCTTCATTTGGGAGCAAGGGTGCCATAGATGAGTTGAGTACATTTGTAAACTTCTTTAAAAATAAAAGTTGACTGAGTTGAAAAGTATACGTAGATTGTTGGCGCATAGGAAGCAGTATTAGGAAAGCCATGCAAAATATAACGCTAGAATATGCCAAAACCTTGTATAGTAAGCCATTTAATGCACTTTTGTTTGAAGCTCAAACCGTGCACAGAATGCATTTTAGAGATGAAATGGAATTATGCACATTACTGAGTATTAAAACAGGTAGTTGCCCTGAAGATTGTAGATATTGCCCACAAAGCGCACATTATAACGTTGACATCAAAAAAGAAAAACTTATGGATGTTGAGCTTATTATCCCTCAAGTAGTAAAAGCAAAAGCATTGGGTGCCAAGCGTTTTTGTATGGGAGCAGCATGGCGTAACCCTCCACTAAAAGCGATGCCAAAACTCATAGAAATCATTCAAGCTGTTAAGGAGCAAGGCCTAGAAACCTGTATGACCTTAGGGATGTTGAGTAAAGAACAAGCTCAGATGTTAGCAGAGGCTGGCCTTGATTATTATAACCATAATTTGGATACATCAGAAAACTATTATAAATACATTATCACGACCAGAGATTATCAATCACGCTTGGATACATTGCAAAAGGTTGCAGAGGCAGGTATGAAAGTTTGCTGTGGTGGGATCCTTGGTATGGGTGAAAGCATAGAAGATCGATTGCAAATGTTAGTGACTTTGGCAAATCTTAAAACACCTCCTGCCAGTGTCCCTATTAATCAACTTATTCCTGTGCCTGGTACGCCACTTGGTGATAAACTGAATAAAATACAAGTCAAAACGTTTGACTTTGTACGTACAATTGCAGTGGCGAGAATTTTGCTCCCAACTTCAAAAATTCGTTTATCGGCTGGACGTTCACAGATGAGTGATGAAATGCAATCGTTAGCATTTTTAGCAGGAGCAAATTCGATTTTTTATGGTGATAAGTTATTAACTGCAACTAATCCAAGTGAAGAGCATGATCTGGCTTTATTAACAGAGTTGGGCTTTGAAATTGAGCAAACTACTGATAAACATTATGAATATATCAATGAAACAAGAGCAATAAATGAAGCTTGCCATTGATGTTATAGAAGAAATTAAGCTAAATGGGCTTTATCGCCAACGATTATTTTTAGAGCGAAAGGGAAAAGTTATTTTGCTTGAAGATAAAGGCTTAATTGATTTTAGTAGCAATGATTATTTAGGCTTGTCACAGCATCCATTAGTTAAAAAAGCTGCACAAAAAGCAATAGATGATTATGGCGTGGGTAGTACTTCTTCTGCAATTGTCTCAGGAACAACTCAATTAACGAAATCATTAGAAGAGGCTTTTGCTGAGTTTGTTGGTTATCCTTGTGCTTTACTGTTTAACTCAGGATATCATGCAAACCTTGCAGTTATGAATCTACTGGCAAAGCAAAAAAAAACAATCGTTACCGACAAACTTATTCATGCTTCTATCTTAGATGGTATTTTATTAAGTCAGACTAGATTTAAGCGTTATCCACATCAAGATATCGAAGCGTTACAGAGAATCTTAACTCAAGATAAAAGCATTCAATTTTGTGTAACAGAAGGTGTTTTTAGTATGGATGGTAATATTTCACCTTTATCTGCGATTAGAAAAAAAGCTTTACCAGTTGATAAAACACTTATCGTTGATGATGCGCACGGCTTTGGTGTATTGGGACAAAATGGTAGAGGATCGATTAATCATGCAGGTTTAACACATGAAGATATAGCACTAACAATTTTTCCTTGTGGTAAGTCGATGGGTGCAATGGGAGCAATTGTTTGTGCGGATTTAGATACGATAACGTTATTAATTCAAACAGCACGCAGTTATATCTTTAGTACAGCGTTAGCCGTTCCTATTGTAGGTGCACTCAATGCGGCGTTGTATGTACTTAAAAAAGCAGATGGTTTACGTAATAAATTATTTGAAAATATTGAATATTTTAACCATTATGCACAGTATTTGGATTTGAATGTTTACTCAACCGATGCGACACCTATTCGTAGCATTATTATTGGTGATAATGAACAAACTCAGCAGTTACAAGGGGCACTTAAAGAGCGTGGATTTTTAGTGTCTTGTATTCGTCCACCAACTGTGCCGCAAAAAACGGCAAGGTTACGCATATCATTAACGGCACTACATGATAAAAGCGATATTAAAGGGCTATTAGATGCTTTGCGTTTGTGTAGGAGTAAGTAATTTTGGATAAACAAAAATATATGAACGATAAAAAACACGTTTTCTTACCTGGTTGGGGCTTTAGCGCAAGCATATGGCAATACTTTTATCCAACATTAGTTCAGTCACAGTGTATTAACATGCCTGATTTTGATGTGGGAGATGAAAAAGAGGTGTTAGCAAAATTAGAAGAGAGTTTAGCAGGTGCTCATGTAATACATGCGTGGTCGCATAGTGGTTTGTGGCTATTAAAATTGTTAATGAAGAAAAGAATTCAACCACAAAAAATTTATTTTTATGGCTTACCCTTGGTTTGGCAGTTTCATGAGGATGCAAAAAAAGCAGCGTTTATACGTCAGTATCAGTTAAATCAAACTGCATTAGCAAATAAGTTTATTAAACTTATTTGTTTTCCAAATTTATTACAACAGATCGACTTTCCTTTAGATTTCACTCAGGATAATTATAAAAGTAACCTTAATTATCTAAGATGGATGTTTCGTTTTGATTTCGCTATCGAGCAAATACGGCTGATAGTAGCACAATACCAACACAAGATTTTATTAGCTGAGAAAGACGCTATTATCGACTCTAAAACCTTAGCGATGCAATTAGATGTTGTAATGATTAAAGGTGCAAGTCACCTTGATCTTTTACATTATGTGTGTGGAGATCGTTACATTGTATAAAGAAATAAGTCATTGTTTTAATCTTGCAAAATCAAGCTATCCACAACATGATAACGTGCAAAGACAAGTTACACTTACACTACAGCAACTGATGTACAATTATATGAAATATGCGCATTCTGTGCTTGAGCTTGGTTGTGGTAATGGCATAGATAGTTTTAAGCTTTTCAAAATACTAAATAGTAAACGTTACGATGCTATTGATTGTGCAGTTGAACTAATTACAGAGGCAAAGTGTATCAGTAAGTTGGATGCTCGTAATTTTGATAGATTAAACTTCTATTGCACAAATTTTGATTTAGATGAGATGTGGATGAAACTAGCAGGCAAGAAATATCATTTAATTTATAGTAATATGGCATTGCAATGGTCATGTGCGTTCTCGTTGCTGCTGTATCGCATCCAACAAACGTTGGAAGACAATGGTTATTTTTGCTTTTCTATTCCGTTAAAAGGGACATTTAACGAGCTTGAACAGGTGGTACGCATTAATCATTTTTATAACCATATACAAGTACTTAAAATGTTACAAAAAAATGGTTTGGTTGTAATAACAGCAAAATGTGAAAAATTCGTTGTTGCTTTTGATGATCGTATTTCTCAACTAAGGCATTTGAAGTATACAGGTGTGAATTGTTATTTAGGAGACTCTAAAGTGGAAACACTTAAGTTACGATGTTATTTACAGCAAGATGAATGTGCACAGCTAACTTATCTAACGGGATTATATATATTGAAAAAGAGAACAATATGAGTTTAGAGCTTTTGCTAACCTATAACAAAATTGGTGTTATTGGTACAGATACAGAGGTGGGGAAGACCTATGTTAGTATACATTTAATGACACAAATAAAGCAGATGGGGAAAAATGTTGCTGGATTAAAACCTATCGCATCTGGTGCTTTCTTGCAGGATGGAAAATGGGTTAATGGGGATGCGCTTTTGTTACAACAGACAGCATCCAAATCTTATGACTATGAATTAGTTAATCCAAATTTGTATAAGCCGCCAATTGCTCCACATATTGCAGCCAAGGATGTGAGCGATGAACTTAGTGTTGAGAAATTGATGATGCAGAGTTACGACGCATTTGGACAAATTGATGCTGACCTATTATTGATTGAAGGGGTGGGCGGTTTATTGACACCGTTGAACTTAAATCAAACCTGGGCAGATTATTTAAAAGCTTTAAATATTCCTGTAATACTAGTCGTAGGAATGAAGCTTGGATGTATAAATCATGCTTTATTAACTGACTATTATTTACGCCAAAATGAAATTCATTGCATTGGCTGGGTTGCTAATTGTATTCAAGCGGATATGCCAAGGTTACAAGAGAACATTGCCACTTTAACCTATATGCTAAGTGTGCCCAAAATTCTTACGGTTGATTTTCACATAAAATAAGGAGCTGTCGTAACAGCTTAAAAATTGATCTTTTGATCAAAGCAAATTGATTTCTTTATTAAAGTGCTTCTGTTATAAATAGTTCATCCCAGATGGCGTGTATTTGCTTTGCCTGTATTTGACAAGACTTAATTGTAACAATTGGATCGGTTTTATTGAGATAGCACTTAAATCCTAAATCGCGATAATAACAATAGTGATTAATTAAAGTCTGTGCAGTTGTCCATGAAATCATGTGTGCACTTTCCATAGTTTGAATAATGCGGATGCTATCACTGTAATAACAAATAGGAGGTATTTTGTGACTGTAAGCAAGTGCATAGAATTGTGCAATAAATTCAATATCGATCATACCACCAGTGCTTTGTTTTAAGTCAAATTGATTATCAGAAACTTTCAACAAGTGTTTACGCATTTTATGGCGCATATTGATAATATCTTGTTTGAGTTTTTGAATGTTGCGTTTTTGACAGATAGTTTGTGTGCGTATTATGTCAAATTTTTTTTGGATGACGATGTCACCACAAATAAAACGAGCACGTGTCAAAGCTTGATGCTCCCAAGTCCAGGCAGAGTTTTTGAGATATTGTTCATAACTTTGAATGCTAGTTGCAACAAAGCCATTTTCACCATCAGGACGCAAACGTAGGTCCACTTCATAAAGTGCTCCGTGATAGGTTTTAACTTGCATGAAATGAATAAATTTTTGGATGACGCGAACAAAAATTCGGGATGAGAGACTAGCATCTATTTTGTCATGAATAAATACAAGATCTAGATCAGAAGCAACGCTAAGCTCAAGTCCTCCAAGTTTACCATAGGCGATAATAGCTAATGAATGCTTGTAATGTGGCTGTAGATTAAAGGGTATGTCACTATGCATAAATACTTCGCGCCAAGCGCCATCAAGTGCAGCTTCGATAATAACCGTGGCAAGATAGCTAAATAAATCGCTAGACTCCATCAGTGAGATATGTCCACGTGATTCGCTAACGATAATATTGAAAATCTGTTCTACTTTAAATCGGCGCAAGCATTCTAAAAATGCTTCAATATCTTTTAAATGAATGTTCTGTAATTGGATATTGAGTTTATTGCGTAAGCTTTCTATATCCAAATAAACTTCATCATGGTGCTTGTGTGTTAGTGTGCGCTCTAATAAGAATGGATGTTCAATCAGCATGTCGATAATGCCTTGACCATAGCTTAATAACGCTAAAAAATCGCGGTATTGTTTTTGGCGCTCAGCAAGTAGAAATAAATAAGTTTGGCGTTTTGCTAAGTTACGTAAAAGCAAAAAAAGGTAAGCTAACAGATTTGGATATTCGTTTAGGGTTAATAAAAGTAAGTTTTTTATTGCAGGTTTAACTTTAATATTAAAATCATGCTGATCCAAAAAAACGTTAATTTCTTTGAGTGATTGAGTGTTTCCAGGATTTAACATATCTATAGTGAGGTTTAAGGCAGGAGAATTAAATTCAGAAGATTTAGTAGAATAGGGAGTTTGGGGTTTATTAAAGTTGGTTAAGTCGTCAAATAGCTGACTGACTTCTGCACGCACGTGCTCTATTTTGTTAGACAGTGGTTGCCAATCGGTATAACCGCTTAATGAAGCAATAGCTTGCTGAGCTTGAAGTAAAGTTGGCAAGGTATGAACTTGTTGATCGTCGAGCATCTGTAGACCGTTTTCAGTATTGCGTAAGAAAACATAGTGTCGATAGAGCGTATCTTGAACTTGAGGCGTTATAATATTGGCTTTTCCAAGATTTATAAGTGCCTGGTAAAGAGATTTTGTTTGTAAGGTTTTATTTTGACCACCATAAATGAGCTGAAAACATTGACAGATAAATTCAATTTCACGAATTCCTCCTCGACCAAGCTTGATGTTGTTAGAGAGTGTACTTTGTTTCATTTCGGTTAAAATTTTATGTTTCATTTCTCTAATTGAGTCAAGCATCCGATAGTCGTGATAATGGCGATAGACAAATTGAGTAATTTCATAAGTAAGCCTTGATTTAAATGGCTCTTTAGGGTAGATGATATCTGATTTGATATAAGCATAACGCTCCCAATCACGTGCGTGATGAATAAGATATTGCTTGAAACTATCAAAATCAGATGCTAAAGGTGAACCGTCTCCAAATGGACGTAAGCGCATATCTACGCGATAGACAAAACCATCAACACTAACTTCATTAATAAGTGTAATAAGCTTTTGGCTAAGCTCGGTATAAAAGCGCAGGGGGCTATATTCGCTATCAGATTCACGTATCAAACTTATATTATTAGGATAAACAAATACTAAATCGATGTCAGATGAAAAATTCAGCTCATTGCCTCCTAATTTCCCCATAGCAATAATAGCAAGGTCAGGAGGTGTTGTTTTAAGTTTGTGTTTAATCGCTAAGGTTTGTAACAAATATTGCTGTGCATACAACAAAATAACTTTAGCGGTAAAAGAAATGATTTCGGCAATATATTCAAAATGAGCAAGCTTGTGTTGATGTTGAAAAATTATTTTAGCGTGTAGCTTCTGTCTAAAAATGCGAAGCGCTTTGCCAAGTTCGTATAAATCACTTTGATAGGTGCTAAATAATACTTTAACTTGTTGATTAATGTCAGTAATCTGTTCTTTAGCATACCAATTGATATTTTTTAAAAGCTCAGGATGTTGGTTCACTATCCGTGCCAAGAAAGTACTCGTTTCAAAGCTCACAAAAAGTTGTTTGATTAAAGTCTTATCAAGTGAGTTTAGGTGAAAAAATTCGCAAAATTCAGTCAGTTGCATTTAGATTTGATTTATATTTTTTATAGTGAAATAGTACCCTTTAGCTATGCTGATAGGCAATATTTTTAGTTGTACATGTATTGGTAAGACCAAGATAGAAAAACACTAAAGCGGATTAATAAACAAATCAGGCGCACAAGGCGCCTGACAAAAAATAAGAAACTAGTATGTAAAAAAATTACATAGGAAGAGTGTACGATAATCCTAGAGAAATAGTGCTGAGACCACCTTTTAATTTTGGTGTGGCGGAATCTTGTTGGTATTTTAGCCAGTTGTATTGGTATTGAGCAAAGATATTAGCTTGACCAATTTTATAACCAACACCAGCAGCAACCACTGGATCAAAACGATTGTCATTTATAGTTGTTTTAACGCCTGCGGCTTCTACTTTTACGCCAAGCTGATTATAAGCATAGCCAGCTTTACCAAATACATTTAGTCCATCTACTCCTGGAATATAGAATTTACCAACTAAGAATAACGGAATACTTAATAAATTAGCTTTTCCGCTTACATTAGCTAGTGAGTATTTAGCAAATTGATTAGCATATTGCACACCAACTTCAGCACCAAGGCTAAACATTGGGCTAATAGCATAATCAAAGCCAGCAAATAAACCACCAGCAATATTACCGTTTTTATTATTAGCGCCAGAGTTTGGACCAAAATAATTTTGATTATTACCTATATTTTTAAAATCACCAGATGGCATTGTGTAACCAAGGTTACCACCCATAACCATACCTGTTTGAGCATTGGCTGCAAATGCAGAACCACTGATAAGTGCCGCAGCTACGATGCTTGTTGCGATTATTTTCTTCATATATACTCTCCTGTTTTTGTTTGAAAAAGCTTCAAAAGTAACTTAAACGCAATTACCAGCCAAAGCCTAATGAAATCGGGGTAGAAAAGCAAGTTTGATCATTGTTTTTTTTGAAAAAAAACACAAAAAAGTTAATTTTTTGCCTTTTTGTAACTTCTGCGTGCAAATTAGACAGTAATAGTGGTTTTAATTTTTGCTAAAGCGTTTATTGGAAGTAAATCAATAATGTTATGAAACTGATACATAAAAACCACCAAATGAATAATTTTTTTGTTAAAATAATCATGCTTTCAAATAGCTAATTGGAATAAAATTTTTATGTGTGGTGTGGTGGGTATCCTTGGTAAAGAAGCCGTAAACCAAAAAATCTTTGACGCGTTAACTATGTTGCAGCATCGTGGTCAAGATGCGGCTGGTATTTTGACTTGTGATGGTTATCACATGTCCTTACGTAAGGACAAAGGTTTGGTGGTTGAGGCAATTCGTACAAGACATATGGAGCGCTTACAGGGTAACTTAGGTATTGGGCATGTGCGTTATCCAACAGCAGGCTCAGATAGTGAGTTTGAGGCACAACCTTTTTATGTGAATTCACCTTATGGGATTGCACTTGCGCATAATGGTAATCTAATTAATACGGATGAGATTCGTAAAAACTTATTAGAACATGATTTTCGTCATATTAATACCAGTTCTGATTCAGAACTTTTGTTAAATGTGCTTGCAGCAGAATTGCATAAAGCGGAAGTTTCCTTGACTAATTTTTCTACGGAAATTTTCTTTAATGCCATGCGTCGAGTTTATCAGCGCTGTATTGGTGGTTATGCAGTGGTGGGGGTGATCGCTGGAGCTGGGTTATTTGCCTTTCGTGATCCTCATGGTATTCGACCGCTAGTGTTAGGCAAAAAAGAAATCAATGGTGTAATTGAGTATATGGTGGCCTCTGAAACCGTTGCGCTTGACTGTGATGGTTATGAGGTGATGGGCGACTTAAAAGCAGGAGAAGCAATTTTTATCAATCTTGATGGTCAACTTGAGCGTAAAGTGTGTGCTATGAATGCTCGTTTGTCACCTTGTATATTTGAATATGTTTATTTGGCAAGGCCTGATTCAGTCATTGATGGTGCTTCGGTTTATAGTGCACGTTTGGAAATGGGAAGAATTGCTGGAACAAATATTTTAAGGGAGTTATCTAAACATGATATTGACGTGGTAATTCCCGTACCTGATTCAGGACGCCATGCGGCACTGCCATTATCATGTGTATTAGATGTGCCATATCGTGAAGGCTTTGTCAAAAATCGCTATGTAGGACGGACATTTATTATGCCCAATCAAATTGCGCGGCAAAAATCGATTCGCAAAAAACTCAATACGATTGATCATGAATTTAAAGGTAAACATGTGCTTTTGGTCGATGACTCAATTGTGCGTGGTAATACTTCAAAGTTAATTGTAGAAATGGCAAGAAAAGCAGGCGCAAGAAAAGTTTCGATTGTGTCAACGGCTCCTGTTGTGAGATACCCGAACGTGTATGGTATTGACATGCCAACACACGAGGAGCTTGTTGGACATAATCGTAGTATTGATCAAATTGCAAAATGGATTGGTGTTGATCATTTATTTTACTTAAGTATTGATGATTTAATTCAAGCTGTTAATAAAAATGCGCCACAATTAACGCACTTTGATACATCAGTTTTTGATGGCAATTACGTTACAGGAGGTATTAATGAAGCTTATTTTGCCTGCTTATTGAATAAACGAAAAAATCAGGATACAAGCACAGTAAGGCGATTGGGATCTGTTGATATCCATAATCAAGAGTAAGCTATGGGATATTACGATCAAAGTACAATAAATACATTTTTACCGTGTAAAACGCCTCAGACTTGGATTAATAAGGCGCTTGAGCATCAGGATATTATGCTTTTAGATCATGCGCATTGTGAAAAGAAAGCTGCATCGGCTGCGATAAGCTTTATGTATCGAAAATCTACAGAGCATCCTGATTTATTGCTAAGGATGTCAAAGATTGCGCGTGAAGAACTTGTGCATTTTGAGCAAGTACTGAATATTTTGAAAAAACGTAAGATCGAATATAGATTACTAAGTGAATCACGTTATGTCAGAACGCTAAAAACACAAGTACGGACATCCGAAGAAGGACGCTTAGTTGACACACTCATTGTAGGGGCATTTATTGAAGCTAGGTCTTGTGAGCGCTTTGGTGCAATCGCCCCTTTTTTAGATAATGAGTTACAAAAATTCTATCTGGGTTTACTTGCTTCAGAGCAGCGCCACTTTACAATTTATTTGAATTTTGCACATGGTTATGCCAGCGATGATATTAATAAGCACATTAAGCGTTTTGCACAAATAGAAAAAGAGTTGATTGAAGCGCCTGACGATAATTTTCGCTTTCACAGTGGAGCATAATATTGACCATTTTGATTATTGTGTTTTGTGATTTTCCTTTCTATTATTAACTCTACAAAATTGGAGAGGTAGGCAATCATGCAAATAACAGAAAAAACAAAACGATGGTTGTTTAGTATGTATAATAAGCAAAGCATTGTGACGGTTAAATCTCACAATGTCTCTTATGTTGGTGTGCTTAAACATATCTCTTTTGAATACGTGATGCTAGAAATGCCATTTGGCGTGAAAAAAATTAGTTTTGCTGATGTTGATAAAATCATTGAGCATTCACCACAATGAGGTTAGCTGGAATAGGACGTAGGTTGTAATCTATTTTCATTTAAGTTTTTACATTTTTAGTTAAAATGAGTACGCTTTGCACCTGCATAAACTAGTACGCGTGCTATATCCATTGAAAATACAACGCAAACAAAGCTGTAAAATGGTTTGTAATGGGTATAAGTAAAGCAAGGGTTAATTTATTTAATATATAGGAACTGACTATGTCTGAGTTTTTACAGGCGCTTAATAAGCGTCGCACATTTGCGATTATCTCGCATCCAGATGCGGGTAAAACAACTTTAACAGAAAAAATGTTATTATTTGGAAACTTAATTCAGTTAGCAGGAACAGTGAAAGGTAAAAAATCAGGGCGTCATGCAACGTCCGATTGGATGGAGTTAGAAAAGCAACGAGGTATTTCTGTTACCACATCTGTAATGCAGTTTCCTTATAATCATTGTATTGTTAATCTTTTAGATACACCAGGCCATGAAGATTTCTCAGAAGATACTTATCGCACGCTTACTGCAGTTGATTCTGCTTTAATGGTAATTGATGGTGTTAAAGGGGTAGAAGAGCGTACGATTAAACTTATGGAAGTTTGTCGCTTACGCACAACCCCTATTTTAACGTTTATCAATAAGTTTGATCGTGATACGCGTGATCCTATGGAGCTTATGGATGAGGTAGAAGATGTGCTTAAGATCCAATGTGCTCCTATGACTTGGCCTATTGCTTCAGGCAAGGCATTTAAAGGCGTGTATCACCTATATAAAGATGAAGTGATCTTATTTGAGGCAGGGCATGGTCACCATATCTATAACTATAGGATCATAAAAGGGTTAGAAAACCCAGAGTTGGATGAAACAATAGGCTATTTTGCTGAAGAGTTAAGAGAAGAGGTTGCGCTTGTTAAGGGGGCCAGTCATGAATTCGATTTAGAAAAATATCGAAAAGGTGAATTAACCCCAGTTTTTTTTGGGACAGCGTTGGCTAATTTTGGTGTGAAAGAAATGTTAGATATGTTTACTAAGTTCGCGCCTTCGCCGACCCCTCGAATGACGGATATACGTGAAGTTCATGCTAACGAAGAACCTCTAACTGGTTTTGTATTTAAAATTCAAGCCAATATGGATCCACAACACCGTGATCGAATTGCTTTTTTTAGAATTTGCTCAGGAATGTATAAAAAAGGCATGAAGTTACAACATGTGCGTTTAAATAAACAAGTACAAATTTCAAATGCCCTGACTTTTGTTGCAGGAGAGCGTGAGACCTTAGATGAAGCTTATCCTGGCGATATCATTGGTCTACATAATCATGGCACAATTCAAATAGGAGATACCTTCACCCAAGGTGAAATGATGAAATACACAGGTATTCCAAACTTTGCGCCTGAACTTTTTCGCCGAGTACGTTTAAATGACCCACTGAAAATGAAAGCCTTATTAAAAGGATTGATTCAGTTATCAGAAGAGGGAGCCACACAAGTGTTTAGACCACTTAACAATAATGATCTTATTTTGGGTGCAATAGGAGTATTGCAGTTTGATGTAGTTGCACATAGGCTTGAACATGAATATGGTGTGAAGTGTAGTTATGAACAGGTCAATGTTATTGCTTCACGTTGGATTGAATGCAGTGATAAGAAAAAGCTTGAACAGTTTAAAAATAAATATACTGATAATCTAGCACTAGATGGTGGTAATCATTTAACTTATTTGGCTACGACACGTGTTAACTTACAAATGGCACAAGAGCGTAATTCTGATATTCGATTCTTAGCTACGAGAGAGCACTGATTTACCATTCAACAATACCCAGTTGATTGGGAATATTTATAATTCGTTTAGTGATTTCAGCTTTATCAAGCAACCCGGTTTTGGCATCGTGATATTGAATAACAGAAGCGCTGTTGACAAGTCCATAACAGATCGCTGTATGAATGCTTTCTCCAGCATAAATTGCACCACAGAAGCTTGAACCAAAGGCATCTCCAGCACCTAATGTATTGATGATATTGTCTACTTTAAGTGCTGGATGAAAGTACATTTTCTTTTCAGTTGCAACGTAAACACCCTCACAACCATTAGTAACTACTACAATTTTTGGACCAAGGCTTAATGCTTTTTGGAAGAAGCTTTTGAGTGAGAAAAAACTATCTTGGTAAATTGGTTGGGTTTCAAGTAAGTTTTGATGGTGATCAAGGCTTTCTTCAGATTGTGGAGCTTCTTCACAGCTTAAAAGAGAACTCATAAGTTTTTGTGCTTCTTGGTAGTTCATGATGAGGATGTCAATGCCACTTATTGCTTCTAAAATAAAGCTACTACCAACTTCTAGTTGGCTATAGCCTGGGTTAATGGCAACCTTGGTATCATAACGTTGTGCAAGCTTGACGATCTGGGGTAACTGGGATGCTGACGATTTGCTTAAAGAGGTCACATAAACAAAGTCAGCTTGTTTAATAGCATCAACTGGTAAGTCTTCAGTAAGTAAATCGCGATTAGCACCACGATAAGCAAAAATGGTTCTATCTCCCTTTAAAGAGGGAATAACATATGAAGTAGCAGTCCCATAGTGGCTAGAAAAGCGTACTATTGAGATATCTACACCTTGATTTTGTAATTCTTGCAGCAGTGACTGACCAATATTGTCTTTACCTACTTTACCAAAAAAGCGTACATTAAAACCAAGCTTTTGTAAGGAAACTGCTGCATTGGTTGCGCCTCCACCACTAAAACATTTCTGATTAGTGACTTCAATTTTAGCGCCCTCTTCTAAAAGCAAATATGATTGTTTAGTATGTGGTTTTTGAATTTCCATCGTTTCCATTTGTTCATATTCGATAATCGTATCTAGTGTGGCGCCACCTATTGTTAATACCTTCATATCGATAAACCTTTTATTGACACAAGCTTAGCAAAGCATTGTGCACTAATTTCAAGCCAGTGTCATCGTGTAATGTTAAAATGGACTCAGGGTGAAATTGCACAGCAATAGCAGGTTTTTCGTTATGTTCTATGGACATGATATCACCATGTTCATTCGTGGAAGTAACTTTTAAGGTTTTGGGTAAGGAAGTAGGATCAGCGATAATCGAATGATAGGCGGCAACAACACAACCTTGGTCAATGTTATCAAACAGCTTTCCTTTATGCTTAAGCTTCCAAGTTTTGCCGTGCATGGGATTACTCAGCAGCTTAAGTTTGCCACCAAATGCTTCAAACATACCTTGTAAACCTAAGCATACTCCAAATTGTGGAATACTTGCTTTGGTAATTTCTTGAATCATTTGTGGCAAAGCAAAGTCAGAAGGAGTGCCAGGACCTGGGGAGTAAATGATAAGGTCAGGTTTTTTATCGATAATTGCTTGAGTGCTAATTGTGCCTGTACGGAAGGTTTCAAGTTTAACCCCTAATTTTCTAAAATAGCTAGCTAGAGTATGGACGAATGAATCTTCGTGGTCGATCATAATTGCATTAACATGATCAAAGCATTGTGGTATCCAAGCTTTAGCTTTTGTTGTAGGATTAAATTGCCCCAATCCCTTATAAAAAGTAGTGGCTTTGATAATTGTCTCAAGTGCTTCTTCTTGTGGTTTGGAATCCCATACAAGTGTTGCACCTGATTGATAATAGGCGTGGTTATTTTTTAAATGTACCGTTCGGATGGTGATGGTTGAGTTCATATCACCATTAAAGCCTAAGCAACCAATTGCACCACCGTACCAATTTCGTGTTTGGACTTCATTTTTTTCAATCAGTTCAACCGCACGCTTTTTAGGGGAGCCTGTTAAAGTGACTGCCCACATGTGGCTTAAAAAAGCATCTAAACCATTATATCCATCTCTAAGCTTACCTTTTACATGATCAACAGTATGAAAGAGTCCAACATAGCGTTCAATAGTCCGCCTAGAAATAAGCTTGATACTATCAGCTTCACAAATACGCGCTTTGTCATTTCTATCAACATCGGTACACATGGTAAGTTCGACTTCATCTTTGTATGAATTAAGTAGTTCACGAATTTTAAGCTCATCTTCCATAGCATTGTTGCCACGGCGAATGGTGCCTGAAATTGGGCAAGATTCAATTTCTTTGCCTTCACAACGTACAAACATTTCAGGGGAAGTCCCAATAATTTGTTCATCACCTAATTGGCAATAAAATTCATAAGGGCTTGGATTCATCGTTTTTAAAGTCTGATATAAATTCGCTGCAGAACCAGACACTTTAGCACTAAATAATCGGCTATAAACGATTTCAAATATATTTCCTTTTCTCATTTCTTCTTTAGCCAATTTGACAAGGTTGACATATTCATCATCCGTTAAAGAAGTTTCAATGGTAGAAAGGGATTTAAATTTTCCTTTGTCACTTGTCAGTGTATTAAAAGATGTAGTGGATTGACTTTGCGTATTAAGCTCATTATTTGATAATTCAAGCTTAAGCTCAAAACTAAGCTCTTTTTGTTTATCGATAACATAAACATGATCTGCAAAAAACAGGTGATAAAGCTTATTGTTTTGATCACGCATATGGTTAAGTTTGGATGACTCAAATGCGAAAATAAGATCATAAGCAAATGCGCCAAAAAGACCAAGCATATTATCTTTTAACTGTCGAAATTCTTCATTTATAATGCTCAAAGGAGTGGCAACCGAAGGTTGTTGGCTTCTTTGCTCTTCACTGAAAATTTTTTTGCTAAAATGAATGTGTAAATGAAATTCAGAATGACTGAGAGTTGTAATAGAGAGTTCTGTATGAGCGTCGAAAATAGGTAAAAGAATTTTAAGAATGATTTCCCCTCGTGGATTAAGTGCCTTAAACTTAACCTCGTCTTGGTAAGCAATAATTTCAACAGGTGGATTGATAAATCCTAGTTCCCAACGATTATAACGCCCTGGATACTCGATACCAGATGACAGCATCATCCCTTTGTGGTTATCAAGTGCAGAGGTGATATGGTCTAAGTTATCGAAATTAAGCATTTTTTTGTTATAGTGAACGCTTATACCATGAATGGTTGTAAAATGTTGATGATTCATTCTTTATTCCTTAGTTGTTTCTATATTCTTGTAGTAGTGCAAGAATACAGCGCTATCTTTATCCTGTCGAGTAAGTTATAGCGTTCTATTTATAAGAAAAGTTTATTAAAAATAAATGAATGATATATTTAAAGTTGTAGCAATCAAGTGATATAGTAACCCAAGTCAAAAGACTCACAATCAACAAAACGCAAGGAGAAATATGATGTTTAAAAATTTAGAATCACAGCCTGTGCCAAACGTTACCTTTAAAACAATTCAAGATGGCAAGTGGCAGGATGTAACAACAGATGATCTTTTCAGAGGTAAAAACGTTATTGTGTTTTCATTGCCAGGTGCTTTTACACCTACTTGCTCATCTTCGCATGTGCCGCGTTACAACGAGTTATTCCCACTTTTTAAAAAACATGGTGTAGATGCAATTGTGTGTCTGTCTGTTAATGACACCTTTGTTATGAATGCGTGGAAAAAAGATCAAAAAGCAGAAAATATCCGCTTTATTCCAGATGGAAATGGGGAGTTCACTGAAAAGATGGGTTTGTTGGTAGATAAGCATGATTTGGGCTTTGGTAAACGCTCATGGAGATATTCTATGCTAGTAAAAAATGGGGTAATCAATAAGATGTTTATTGAACCAAGTAAGCCAGGCGATCCATTTGAAGTTTCGGATGCTGATACAATGTTAAAATACATTTCACCTAATGAAAGCTTGCCAAAAGAAGTAACTATTTTTACAAAACCTGGCTGCCCACACTGTGCTAGAGCAAAAAAATTATTGACTGAAAAAGGTATGTTGTTTGAAGAAATCGTTCTTGGTGAGAGTGCGTCTGTTCGCTCATTAAGAGCAGTCACAGGCAAGCAGACGGTGCCTCAAATTTATATTGATGGTCAGCATATTGGTGGAGCAGATCAATTAGAAGCATATTTTAAATAAAATCATAGCCCATTGAGATTAGTTTATGCCGATCACAAAATGGTTTGTGATGGATATGTTTTATAACAGCATTAAAATAGAGACAATAAACATCATTACAATAAAAATCCTTTTCAAAAAATGACTTGGTAAAACATGTACCAATTTAGCACCTACTAAGCCACCTAAGATACAAGGAATGAATGCCGAGAAAAAAATCGGTAAGTTGGCGTAACCAAGGTTATGCCAATTGATACCCATAACAGGTATTCCTAAGCATATCATCCACATTCCTGCAATAGTAGTATAGGTAAAAACAATTGCAGTTGATGTGCCAATTGCTTTTTTGATTTCAATGCCGCAGAGAATAAAAAAAGGAACACTGAAAACTGATACTCCTGTGAGCGTTGAAATTCCACCTACTATACTCGATAAGCTTTTAAATAACGGTTTGGAAATAGTTTTTTTTCTGGGTTTAGATGCTTTGAATATTAATAGCCAAATTGCGGTAAGTAACACGATGATACCAAAAATGTATTTTAGAGAGTGACTATCAATAATAGTTGCAAGATAAGCACCAATAAGTGCACCAATCGTCATAACGATGATAATGCTTTTGTATAGTTTTAAATCAAAATTTTTATATCTAATTTGCTTGTAAGTTGCAATTACACCCAATGGGATAGCACATAACGTGCCAGTTGCAATTGTCATTTGCATGACATGTGGTGTCTCTGGGGAAAAATGATTTATCATCCAAAAAATAGCAGGGACGGATAATAATCCAAACCCACCACCAAAAATACTAGATAAACAGCTTGCCAAAAAGCCCATAATAATTGCGCAGATGATTAACATTTTGCCCTATACTCAGGTGATAAAAGAGGGTGCAATTATATAAAATATAAATATAAAATGATACTTAACTACACGATTCTAAAGTTTGTTTTTTTAAAAAATTTTTACTTAACGTCAACTCAGTTTAAATGTTTATAATACAATCAATTCATTGTTTCTCTTATTAACCTCATTAATCTATGGTTTAACTCTCCTATCATAATTCTGTCTTGGTGGAGTTAGAGTTAATTATACTAGCATTTGTATTGATGCGTGGACGCAATATCCACACGTTATCATTGCCGTGTGACCAGCTCCACTCAGCAATGTTAATACCATTTTGGCTGTCGTCTTCTTTGCGCGTACAATGAATAATTGACAGTGTATTGTTGGCACTAACAGGATAATCCATAGCAATCATGACATGCCCAGGAATGGCAATCAAATCACCTAACTTAATCTCGGAGGCAAATGTGTTTTCAGTGATATTTTTCGCTTCAAGCTCCTGATCTAAAATATCTACATTTGACCAGCTTTGTAGTTGAGTGTATTGTATTTTTTCATCAACGTTTAGACCGTAAACTTGTTTTTTCCATGATAGTTCGAGCATTTTTGTTATCATGCGATTAACTTGGCTTTGTGTACTATATTGAACAAAACCAGAACAATCTGTTCCTTTGAAATTATTTTCATCCTTGAAATTACCTCCCCAGACATAGCCACTATTAAGAAGGTTAAATTGGTGTTTTTTGTGATCGTAAAGTGCAACTGGATGTAATAATTTTTTTAAAGCATTAGATTTAATCGTAATAGGGTAGGACAAGTTTAAGGATTGAAAGATATCTGAGATATTTTCAGACAATTCAAAGACCATATAAATCATGGTGACTTTGCTTACCAGAAAAACTTTAGGTGACGTTTTCAGCAAGTTGGTGCTGTAAACGCTGTCGTTGGTGCAAGTAGAGTTCAAAAGATCAATTGCATCATCAAAAATACCTTTGTAATTATCATAACCAATATATTTTCTAATATCTTTCAACGATATATTTTCATAAGGGAAATCAACATGTTGATACACTTGTTTTAACCAGTAGTTATCCGCTTTAATTTTTTCAATGGTTTTTAGTACTACAGTGTAATTATGGCAATCATAATCTTTTGAAAGATCCTTAAGGAAATTAAAATCATGCAGGTTTTCGGTATCTGCAATTTCCTTTAATCGAAGTGCATTTGATAGTACTGGGTGATCTGTATAATCAGACAAGGGTGAGTTTTGCACACTATTTACACATATCAAGATTGATAGGGCTAATGTGGCAAATAGATATCTATATCTCATTTTATATTCATACCCAGCTCTACTCCATTACCTAGCGTGGAATATAACGCAGAATGCAGTATATTTTGTATTAACATTCTATAACTAATTGTATCTAATTATGGTATCTATCTTGTCATAGCGGTTAAGGCCTCATAATAGATTCTGTATATGGGTGTACAAAATCAAATCAGTTATTCTTCAACAATATAAATTTTGTTCAAGCTGTCTGCCTCGTCAGCATATCGTTACAAATTTGCTTGGCTCTTTTTTAGTAAACGCAGAAAATAATGACTTTGGCTTTCAAGCCGCAATCCTTTACTCTACAATAAAGTACATTTCTACGTAGTAAATGTAAGCCATATGACTATATGCTGTGACCTTTACCAATTAGTTTTAAACTCTTGTAATAACGTTGCTACTGGCAAAGCAATTATTGATTATCTGAAGTCGCAAGGCTTTAGTCGTGAAAATAACAAGACAAAAACCTTAATAACAAAGCTTGAAAACTTACATGAGTCGCAATTAACATCACTTCAATTTGAAGAACTCATGCAATATGAAGATAGAGATTTTTATACTAAGTTATTCTCAAAAATGCTTGTTATACCTGATTTTTCAACTTTTTGTGAAAGACTACAAGAAATTTATAATACGATTATAACCAACAAAAAAGGCAAAGTAGCAAGTTATATTCCAGAACTTAAAAAAGTTAATCCTGAACAGTTTTCTATTTCAGTGTGTACAGTAGATGGTCAGCAATTTAGCATAGGAGACTATAAGACCCGCTTTTGTATGCAATCGATGGTTAAACCGGTATTGTATGCACTCAATTTAGAAGAAAATGGGCTTCAATCTGTGCATAAGCATGTTGGTAGAGAACCCAGTGGTAAAAATTTCAATGAATTGACTTTGAATGATAAAGGATTGCCTCATAATCCGATGATTAATGCTGGAGCGATTATGTCATGTGCTATGATTAAGCGTAAGTTGTCACCTGCTGGGCGTTTTAATCATATTATGCAGGCACTTTATGTATTAAGTGACAGCAACAAGATTACTTTTAACAATGCGGTTTATAATTCGGAAAAAGACACAGCGGATCGTAACTATGCCTTAGGTTATTTCATGCGCGAACATCATGCCTTTCCTAAAAATACGGACTTACATCAAACGCTTAACCTATACTTTCAAGCTTGCTCAATTGAGCTTAATAGCGAACTGTTAGCTATCATTGCGGCAAGTTTTGCCAATGCTGGCACCAACCCTTTAACGCAAAAAGAAGTCTTTAGACCAGAAACGATTAAGCATTGCTTATCGCTTATGTATTCTTGTGGAATGTATGATTATTCAGGTGAGTGGGCATTTTCTATTGGACTTCCTGCTAAAAGTGGTGTTTCAGGTGGGATTTATGTTGTGGTACCAGATGTGATGGGAATTGCAATATATTCACCACGTTTAGATAATCATGGCAACTCAGTGCGTGCAATTGCTGTTTGTGAACAATTAGTTGAACATTATAGTATTCATAATTATGACAGCATTTTGTTTTGTCCAAACAAAATCAATTTATTACAACCAATCCAATTGTCAAAGTAAGGGTTTGTTCCTAGAATAAGTGTCTCAAGATATTCAAGGAGAATAACTATGCTTAAAGATACTATCGCTCAGATCAAACAACTGTTACAAAATACAGGTAAGTTAAATTTTGTCGATACAGAAGCGCTATCTGAGCTTTTGGACCAATTACAAAGCGAACTTGCAACTTTTCCAAAAGATCAACAAGCACAAGCGATTGAAATTGCAAAGCTAACAAAACAGAAAATTGAAATGAGTAAGTTGCAAGATCCAAAAGAGGCTGATTTTAGTGATCTTGAACAAGTAGTTATGGAATACGAAATTACTCACCCACGACTTACAGATACCATACGTTCGATCTGTAACTTGTTATCAAGTATTGGGATTTAAAATAGTTCATGATGATTGATAGTAGGCAAAAAGTAATTTTACAGTATTTAGATATCGATTTATGGTGTTATAAGCATAAGCAACAAACAATTATTGAGTGTATAGATAATAATAAGAATTTTGATTCGATCGTTATAGATACACATTTAGTAGATGTTATTCTATCAACACTTCAGCATAAAAAAGTACTGGCATGTTTTCTAAGTGCTATGTTTAAGCACAAAAAGATTCAGTACCACGAATATTCAACGCTTGATATAAAAAAAATAATGGCATCTAATGGAATTATTATTTATGATGAACGTTTGATGATAGAGGAGTTGGGTGGAACATATGATTACAGAAGTTTTAAAATCCCAATCGATAAACTCACAAGCGCTAATATAAAAAAACAGGCTATGATCCATGTCTACGCAGTATCAGATTTTACCACTAAGTGAAAATTACCTGCCTCAGATGATGGATATTGAGCGTGAAGTATTTGATCATCCATGGTCGGCTTCACTAATGAAAGACAGTATCTTATCCGCACATACTGAAACCTGGGGATTGTTGGACCCTAATGATCGCTTAATTGCCTTTGTGGTTGTCTCGGCTATTTTTGATGAAGCTGAGATTTTAAATTTCTCAGTAGCCAAAATCTATCAACACCAAGGTTTTGGACAAAAATTGTTGGCATATTTAATGAATCATTTGGCGTATAAGAAGATTGAAAAATTATTTTTAGAGGTGGGGGTCAGTAATATTCCTGCAATTAGTATTTATAAAAAATATGGTTTTGAGCAAATCTCGGTACGTAAAAACTATTACCAAGTTGGTGACAAACAAGAAGATGCACTTGTTTTACAAGCTACTTTACAGCCAAAAGAATCATCTCACTATTTTAGGTAAGTGAAGGATGGCATATCACACTATTTTGAATTGTAGTTTAAGGAGTTCGAGCATTGTTTGGCATATTGCTTTAATTCTACGAATTGTTCGATGACGTTTAAAGCACCTAACTTATGTAAATTTACACCATTGGCATAGCCATGACTGATTAAAATACAGCTCATACCAAGCACTTTGGCACATAAATAATCATTTAACGAATCACCAATCATAAGACTCTGTTCAATTGTAGCGTGAAGTTTGTTGCACGCATAGGCTAAAGGTGCAGGATGAGGTTTGTAAAACGCTGTCGTGTCTCCTCCAGCGATGCAATCAAAATAGGGCATTAAATTTAAATACGACAAAATTTTGATAGCGTGTGCTTGTTCTTTGTTGGTAACAACTGCCATAGGGATATTTTGTGATTTAAATATATCTAAGGTTTCAATAACGCCAGGGTAGATATAAGTGTGTTCTCCCATTGTAAGTTCATAGTATTTTAGTGTTAAATCAAGCGCTTCTTTAGCATAACGTTTAACTTTATCTTCGGGCAGATCAAGTGCAAGCACTTTTTGGGTTGTCGTGGGAAAACCTTTGCCAATGATACTTGCCGTTGTTGTATCAGTAATGGCCGTTAAGTTGAAATGAGCGCGCATTTTGTTTAAAGCATAGGTGATGTCTTTAACGCTATTGATCAACGTGCCATCAAGGTCAAAAAAAAGATAGGAAAACTGTTTAGTTGTTTTGATCATAGTGTTTTTTAAGAAAGGTGTGAATGGAGTGCTTGATTTGATCATTATTTATTTGGTCTGCTAAGTGTTTAAAAGCCGTTTGTGCACTTTGTGGTGCAGGCTTGGCATGATGATCTTTTTGGTTACCTAAGAAATTGAATTCAAGAATGAGCTCCAGTTTTTCAAGGCGATTAAAGTAGTCACTTGTCTTTAACAATGTAATGAGCTCTTTTTTAAGTTCTCGAAATTTAGAAAGCAATTCTGGAATATCCGTTTTTAACACAAGTTTAGTACCATTGTAAAAGCACACTTTGGTGTGGTTGAAATAGGGAATATTAAAATTGAGCAACGTTTGTTGAGTCGTTTGAGCGATATCGTGCTGTTTTTTTATTGAGTGCAGAAGAGTTGACTTTTTGACAGTAAAAAGCTCATCAACTGAGTAGTTTGTCTTACGGATCATTTTGACGCACTTAGCTTTTGTTATGGAATAAGTTGCAGTATAATCCAAAACCAGTTAAGTGGAAACCAACCCATCGTTTGGAAGATAGATGATTATAAAAAAACTATTTGGTAGCCGTAATGACCGTTTAATTAAAAAAATGCGAAAAACGGTTGATAAAATCAATGCCTTAGAATCTGAAATTGAAAAGTTTACCGATGCTGAATTACAAGCAAAAACGAATGAATTTAAAGAGCGTTTAAAAAACGGCAATACTTTAGAACAGCTGTTACCAGAGGCATTTGCGGTTGTTAGAGAAGCAGCAAAACGCGTTAAAGGTATGCGCCATTATGACGTACAACTTATTGGTGGGATGGTGTTACACTCTGGTAAGATCGCCGAAATGCGTACTGGTGAAGGTAAGACGCTTGTTGCGACGTTGCCAGCTTATTTAAACGCATTAACAGGTAATGGCGTGCATGTGATCACTGTTAATGATTACTTAGCTTCGCGCGATGCTGAGCTTATGGGGCAAATATACAGTTTTTTAGGTTTAACGACAGGTATCATCATTGCTAATTTATCACCAGATCAACGCAGAGCAGCTTATGCTTGTGATATCACCTATGGTACTAACAACGAGTTTGGCTTTGATTATTTGCGTGACAACATGGCTTTTAGCAAACAAGATCAAGTACAAAGAAGTCGCAATTTTGTCATTATTGATGAAGTCGATTCGATCTTAATTGATGAAGCCAGAACGCCTTTGATTATTTCTGGAGCATCAGAAGATAGCTCAGATATGTATTTATTATTTAATCGCTTAGTACCAACTTTGACCAAGCAAACAAACTCGGAAGCAAATGATGGGGATTTTTATCTAGATGAAAAATCTAAACAAGCTTATTTGACAGATCAAGGTCATACAAAAATTGAAGAAGCATTGATGCGTGAAGGCATTTTAAATGAGAGTGATAACTTATATTCACCTCAGCATGTCACCAAAATGCACTATTTAAATGCGTGTTTACGTGCGCATAACTTGTATCAGAAGAATGTTGATTATATTATTCGTGATCAGGAAGTGATTATTATTGATGAGAATACTGGACGAGCCATGGAAGGTCGTCGCTGGTCAGATGGTTTACACCAAGCAATTGAAGCCAAAGAAGCTGTCAAGGTACAAGGTGAAAACCAAACCTTAGCTTCCATTACTTTTCAAAATTTCTTCAAATTATATAATAAACTGTCTGGTATGACGGGAACGGCAGATACTGAGGCCTTTGAATTTCACGAGATCTATGGTTTAGAAGTTGTAGTGATTCCAACAAACCGTCCACCTAAGCGTGAAGATCATCATGATCGTATTTTTGGTGACCAAAAAGATAAATTTAAAGCAATTGTTGAAGATATCAAAACGCGTGTTGAAAAAGGTCAACCGGTTCTTGTTGGTACAGCATCGATTGACACATCTGAAATTTTATCAACGTTACTGCGTAAAAAGAAAATAAAGCATGAAGTATTAAATGCCAAGCAGCATGCAAGGGAAGCGGCAATCATCGCTCAAGCAGGTTATCCAGGGAACGTTACAATTGCAACTAACATGGCAGGTCGAGGTACTGATATTATTTTAGGTGGGAACTGGGAAGCAGAAATTGCGGCACTAGAAGCGCCTACGGTCGAGCAAATTGCTAAGATTAAAGAAGATTGGAAAAAACGTAACCTGCAAGTCATTGAGGCAGGTGGGTTGTGTATTTTAGGTTCTGAGAGACATGATTCACGTAGGGTGGATAATCAATTAAGAGGGCGGTCAGGTCGCCAAGGTGATCCAGGTGAGAGTCGTTTTTATTTATCTATGGATGATAATTTACTACGCATTTTTGCCTCTGAATCTTTAGCTAATAGAATGAAAAAAGCATTGGCAGGGGGAGAGTCGATTCAATTTGGAATGATGACGCGTTTTATTGCTAAAGCGCAATCAAAGGTTGAGCAATACCATTTTGACATTCGTAAGAACCTGCTTGAATATGACAATGTTGCTAATGAACAAAGAATGGTGATTTATAAACAGCGTGAAGAGCTTCTAAGTAGAGAAGATGTTTCTGCCATTATTAACAGTATGCGCTATGATGTAGCAGAAAAGTTATTTCATGACCACGTGCCAGCAAGATCGATAGAAGATCAGTGGGATTTGGAAGGTTTGGAAACAGTATTATTAAATGATTTTGCTATTTCAATTAACTTGCGTAGGATATTAGCAGAGGATGATCATTTAACTGATGAGCACTTAAAGGAAATTGTCGTTAAAGCAATCGTTGATGAATATCAGCATAAAACACAAAATAAAACACAAAACTTAGACTTAACCGCAATTCGTCACTTTGAGAAAGTCAGTTTGATGCAGGCACTTGATAGCCATTGGCGTGAGCATTTAAATGCGATGGATCATTTACGCAACAGTATTAATCTGCGTGGTTATGCACAAAAAGATCCTAAAAATGAATACAAAAAAGAGTCATTTGAGCTTTTTTCGAGCATGCTTGATAACTTTAAATATGAAGTTATTTCTAACTTAGCGAAGATTCGAATCCAAGCGCCAGAAGAAGCGCAAAAAATGGAACAAGAATGGAAGAGTTCGATTAAAAATATCGAAGCACAACATGAAGATGTATTGGCAGGTGGTAGCTCATCAAGACACGATGAAGAGACAGCACATCGTGCACATCAACCATTTGTGCGCGAAACACCTAAAGTCAAACGTAATGATCCATGCCCATGTGGTTCAGGTAAAAAATATAAACAATGTCATGGTGCGTTAGCTTAGATCCTTAGATCTTAGTAGGACTATATTTTTTGCAGCAAGCTACGAGGATTGCTAAATTTGACTCAATGTAGGGGTTAATACTTTGTCAGGCCATAATTTTAAGGAATATGGCAAAGCATTTTTCTTGATTTGAAGGCACGAATGGGTGACGATATGAAAATTTGAACACTCATTTTTTAAATTGTAATGTTGTATAGAGTTTTTGAAGATCTAATTGTTTATTCCATTTGGCAATGATAATAGTGGCAATTGTGTTGCCAATCATATTGGTAATGGATCGACCTTCTGACATAAAACGATCTATCCCAAGTATGATTACAATTCCTGCAACAGGAACCGTTCCAAGTGCGGCAAGCGTGCTAGCAAGAATAACGAAACCACTACCGGTCACCCCGGCAGCACCTTTAGAACTAATTAACATGACCACTAACATAAATAATTGCTGCTCAAAACTTAAATGTACATTTAAGGCTTGTGCGATAAAAATTGCCGCAAGTGATAAATAAATTGCTGTACCATCAAGGTTAAATGAATATCCTGTTGGAATAACAAGACCAACGATGCTTTTATCACAACCAAGCTTGGTTAACTTTTCAATTAGGTTGGGTAAGACCGTTTCTGAGGATGAAGTTCCTAAAACGATTAGAATTTCAGTTTTAATGTAACGAATGACTTTAAAAATATTAACCTTGCAATAAAAGTGCAAAATCAAACCAAGCACTACAAAGAGAAAAATAAGGCAGGTAAGATAAAAGCACATGAGTAAACCTAGTAAACCAACTAATGTATGTAAGCCATATTTACCAATGGTGTAAGCCATAGCAGCACAGGCAGCTAAAGGGGCATAGTACATGATGCTATGGATGATTTTGAAAAATACTTTGGATAAATGTTGAACACCTTCTAAAATGGGTTGTCCTTTTTCACCATACATGAGTAAACCAGTGGAAAAAAGAATAGCAATAAATAGTACTTGTAAAATTTCTCCGTCACTAAAAGCACTGAAAAAAGTATGTGGGATGATATTTAAAAGAAAACCAGAAATACTATCCATTTGCTTTGCTTGTCCAATATATGCTTGAGCTGAATGCATGTCTAGATTATTTGGATCAATGTTCATGTTTGATCCTATAGGAAAAAGGTTGGCAACAATCAGACCAATTGCAAGAGCAGCTGTCGTTGTGATGATAAAGTATACCAATGCTGCACCACCAATTTTTCCAACTGCTTTTAAGCTTTTCATTGCAGTAATACCAGAAACAATAGTTAAAAAAATAATTGGTGCGATAAGCACTTTAATAAGTTTAATAAAAACATCTGCAAATGGCTTTAATGCAATTGCAAAGGCTGGCTCAATCGCCCCGAGTATTACTCCGATACCGATACCTATAATAACTTGAATATAAAGATGTTTAAAAATACGCATGTGTTCCCCATTGTTTTTATTTTATGTGTAAATATGTATCAAAATTGCAATTGAGTCAATTGTTTGCAATTTAAAGCATCAAAATCATTAAATTTTTTTGCCATTATTACTTTGAATATGTAGATTGATGAATATAATTTTAACGTGTTTAGTAAGATGACAACAAGTTTCGGAAAAAGAGGGTGAACGTTGGTTAAGTGTGTGCTTAGTATTATATTATTTGTTATGGTAGAGTGTTTAAACCTGATTAGTTGTAAGAGGATGATGAAATGAATTTAGTATTATCTGAACTTGGTAAAAAATCAGAATATAAAACAGAATATGATCCAACCTTACTCTTTCCTATTCCTCGTACAATTAAGCGTCAAGAGCTGGGGATAACAGCTAAGCCAACCTTTAGTGGGGTGGATATCTGGACAGCGTTTGAGGTTTCATGGCTTAATCTTAAAGGTAAACCACAAGTCCGTATTGCGATATTTGAAATTGATGCCTTATCGCAATGTTTGATTGAGTCAAAGAGCTTTAAATTGTATTTAAATTCATTTAACAATAGCCGTTTTGCCGATGATGAAATTGTAATCAAAACAATGCAAGAGGATTTAGAAAAAGCTGCAAATGGTACAGTAAAAGTGACATTGTATTGCTTGACAGACTACCCTATCCAAGTGACTCCAATGTTTGAGGCAGAATCATTGGATGAGCTAGATGTTGAAATTACAGAATATATTACTAATCCTAATTTTTTGTCAGTTAATCCAAAAGTGATTGTTCACGAATGTCTGAGTAGTGATTTATTAAAGTCAAATTGTCTTGTAACGTTTCAACCAGATTGGGGTAGTGTGTTAATTGAGTATCAAGGAGCAAAAATTGATAAGGTTGGCTTGTTAAAATACATAATCTCATTTCGTAACCATAATGAGTTTCACGAGCAATGTGTAGAGCGAATTTACAATGACATTATGCAAAACTGTAAACCTGAAAAGCTTATGGTTTATGCACGCTATAGTCGTCGAGGTGGATTGGACATTAATCCGCTTCGTAGTAACTTTACTCTTGCTGAGAAATTGAAAACATTGCGTTTAGCAAGACAGTAAGTCAAAGATCAGATCTTTGATATTCTCTTAATTTAGGCTGACAAGGAACGTTTGAGTATTCTTCAATCTGGTAAGCGATTTTACATGACTCATGTTCGCATAATTGATATGAATTATCAGATAAACCTTCAGGATATACTTTTTTACCTGATTGACAAATATCATTTATTGCCTTTGCAAACTTGATCTTTTCTCCCATCTCATTGCCTTTTAAACCTAAATACGCACCATCTGTTTTTAAGGCGCTATAGGCTTTATCTTCACTTAATGTTTTATCATTAAAACTGTCAATCTGACATAAATATCCTGACTCACATGACCATTCAAATGTTGTATATGGTCCATGTAATGACTGATAGTTATATAAGTTGGTTGCGTAGATTGCAACCATTCCCAAATAGGAAGTCAAAGTACGCATAGCAGATTTAACAGCACTGCGCGCGCTAATAGCTTGTTGAATTAATTCTTGTGGTAATATTTCACCTTGATAATGGATCGCTTTATAGCTATCTTGAAACTCACGCGTAAAAATTTGCGTAATCAATTCATTATAAGCCTTTCTTACAAGCCCGTCTGATGGTTGAATCAAAAGGTTCATTTGAAGCTGTGTGTCTAAATAGGAGAAACGTGCTAAGGAAAGTGATTTGCAAAATGCCATTGGATATTTGCTATATAAAGTTTGTGAAATCCATTGAGATAGGGCTTTATCAGTCTTAGCTAACTTTTGTATTTCTTGCAGTTGATGTTCAATATATTGTCTTGCAAAATGATCACCTGTTATTGCTTTATCTAAATTTTCAGAAAAATCTTTTTTGAATGCCATGATAGCATCAATATTTTCATTAAACATATCTTCAAAGAGAATGTCATCGAAAAAATATCCTACATAGTGAGGATCGTTAACGTTGGCGTTACTTTTAATTTCGGTAGAAGCAAAACTGACTGAAGATAACAGTGTAGTAATAGTGAAGGTAGAGATTATTAGTTTTTTTATCATCATAATTTTATTTCCTTTTGTTTTTTAACATCGTATTTTAGCCTATGTGACATTTCAATGCTCTTGTCTTAGATTCAACGTTTAGATGATGTTTTGTAATGACTCAGCTGATTGAAAAGGCTTGCAGATAAGTTTTGCTAATTTTTAGCATTGGTATATTCCCATTTGCCATAAATCCCTCTAGTATCACCAACTGACTTAGGTGCGCAGTGCGTTAAAAGGGAAATTGGTGAAAGACCAATACTGTACCCGCAACGGTAAACCAGTGTATTTAAAAGATACTAGAAGATCTTGCATCACTTACTAATAAGTTAAAGAGTGAAACAGTTATGGTTAAGTCCGAAAATCTGCCTATGTCTAAATGTTTACGGGGATATAAACGAAAAAGAGGATAAAATGAAAAAACAGATTTACATCGTAATCAGCTTGAGCTTCGCGATGACACATTTTGCTTGTGCAGATAATTCACAAGAAAGTGCTCACTATACACTACCAACTATCGTTATTCACTATAACAAACAAGGGACTCAAGCACACACGAGTGATCTCAAAGCAACCAATCCAATTGCCGTTGAGTTATTTCCAAGCTATGGCAATCAAAGTATCGACAATATGCTTAAACAAAACGCATGGGTAGAAACTAGAATAAGCAGTGGCGCTAATCCTACATATTATCTTAAAGGGCAACGTGCAACGGTGTTGTTAAACGGGATGTCATTGAATCAATTTAATAGTCAAGCGCAAAATACCTCGCTTGTTCCAGCCAATAGCATAGAAACCATCGACATCAATCCAACTGCAAGCAGTGTATTATATGGCTCAATGGGATTAGGTGGTACAATCGCGATCAAACAAAAATTTATTGATTACAATCAATATTTGATTGGCATGAGTACAAGTTATCCACTAGGAGGTGGAGTCAATCTTTTTGTAAATCAACTATTAGATCAGCAAAAAACCTGGGCTTTTCAATTGATCACCAATACAGAAAGTTTGGATAACTATCGCGATTATTCACGCAATAACAACAATAATATTGATTTTACATTACTACATCAAACAAACACTCAACAATTACGCTTTAATTTTAGTGATAGTTATCAATATCTGCATTTCCCAGGTGGTCTATCTCAATTAGAAAGCGATCAAGATCCTTGGCAAGCAAGTTCTTCTGGCAGACAAAAATATATCAATCACACTATTAATAGCCAGCTAGGCTTAACTCAAAAAATTAATCAAGAATTCATCTTTAACTTACAATCACAATATCAACAACAATGGGCAAATGTGATTTTTGCCAATCCAGGCTATGGTTCATCGAAACAAAACAGTAGTCTTTTTTATCTGCGTCCTAGCATTACTTATCAAAACAATTGGTTAAAAAATATTACAGGTTCTGAGTTCAACTATCAAACGTTTAAGCAAAGCTCGACTATTTCAGACTCTAGACAAACAAATGTCGCTATTTTTAACCAAGCAGATCTAAAACTAAATCTAAAGTGGCAAACAGGTGTGGGTGGTCGTTATGAACATAGCTATACACAAGGAGACCTTATCTTATCTGCCAGTCACGGCTCACAGATTATTAATATCGGTGCGGGAGAGTTGTATTTGCAATACAACTGGGCAACAAGCTTTAATACGCGTGCATCTATATCTTATGCTTATCAGTTACCTTTTATCGATCAGTCTAACCTTACACCTGGTTTAACTTCAAATTTTGGATTGGATCCACAAACTGCTTGGATTTATCAAATAGATAATCAATATAAAAACAACAAACTTGAACTCAAGAATAGTACTTATTGGATGCTGATTAACAATCAAATTGCTTATAATGGCAATGATCCAAGTTCATCTTTTGGTGCCAATATTAATTTTCCACCTACTCAAACGATTGGTAATTTATTTTCGCTTGACTATAGATGGTCACAAATGCTGAGTAGCGGCGGTAGTTTTGTGCTTAATTTAAATACATTTAGATTTGGTACATTTAGTCATGCTAACAATATAAAAACTGATATCAGTAATAATACCGTTCCAGGTCAATCTCCTTTTAGTGCTGAGATTCACGGCAATTGGCATCTCATGCCTGATTTGACGTTATGGTTGCAACAGCAGTATTTCAGTGCTCAATATGCTGATGGTGATTATTCCAATACGCTTGCCAAACAAAGTGGATACTTTCTTACCAACCTTGGCGCTAAGTATCAAATCAATCAATGGCAATTTAACTTAAGTATTTATAACTTATTTAATAAGTTTTATTACAGCTATGTTGCCACTGCTGATTTTAAGCGTCTAAGCTATTATCCTGCAAATGGCATAACAGCAATGCTTAACATCCAGTACACTTTTTCGTAACCTTTTATGAAAAAAGCATTAGTTTTTTCGTTTTTAATACACGTTGTCGTTATTGCTACACTTACTTTGATTAATTTCTATATATTTGTCCCGATACATAAAGAGCTTATATTTTCAAATCACCTACAAAGTATACCTGCACATATTGTTTATTTTACCCAACCACACATTACCAATATTGAAAACACACCAAACTCTACTCAAAATAAATTTAACTTTATAAAACGACATTCAACAGTAGAGCAATCACCCATCCTTGTGATAACTAGTAATAAACCAAAGTTTGTCACTCCTTTAGAAACAAAAGGGAATCAACAGAAAAACAATATTGACCTTACCGATACGCCTAAATTTACTCAACAAGTAACAAGCTATAGCACTTCCAGAGAAGTACAACAAGCCTTGTCACACTTGCAAAGTGCATTGACTGAGCTTTTAAATCAGCATAACCCAGACTACAGTACCAAGTTTGATATTTACATCACACTAGAGAAATCAGGTACGATAAAGTCGATTGTGTTTAGCCCCTCACCCCCTAATCAGCTTAAGGAATATATTCTCTATTTTTTACATCAACAAAGCTATACAAAAAAACTAAGTTTTAAGGATGATGTTAATATAAATATTCCAATTCAGTTGGTGTTTTAAATCATACTTTTTGTGTAGTTATAAACCGATGTGGCACCGCTTTTTTATCTTCTATTATTTTGAAGCCTGCTTTTGTAAACATTTTTTCTAAATCCATCGTATGAAATGCGTTAACAAAGGGTTCGTTGAACTTTTGTGATAACAATCTAAAATACATTCCTTTAAAGCCATGTGTTCTGAATAAAGACCAATAACTTTGATGATATTGGACAGGCGATGGCTCAACAATAACGAAAAGCCCACCCTTCTTCAATACCCTATTGGCTTCTTGCAACAACTTTTCAATATATTTTGGTGGGATTTCATGTAAAACGTAACATGCACTTAACCCTTCAAAGCGTCGAGTGCAAAAAGGAAGCGCTTCTGCGATTGCTTGAACAAAGTATATGTCCTTATAAGTCTTAGCTGCACATTGCAGCAAATAAGGACTAGGATCGATTGCCCAGACATCAGTCACGCCTTGCGCCTTTATGGCAGCGGCTGTTTTAGCACCAGCACAACCTATATCTAATACCGACCAACAGCACCCTAATTTTTCAGCAATATATTGTCTTGCTTGTGGCATACTATTTAACATTACAATATCAAAACCTTTTATATAGCCTTTGGTTAAAGTGTTTGAATAATTTCCGCCAGGAAGGTTATGAAATTCTTGTAATACGTATTTAGGAATAGATGATTTTCCAGGTAAATCATCTACAATTTTAATTGCATTTCGCTTGGATGAAAAAGTTGCTTTCAAGAGCAAAAACCATGTATAAGGATGCTTAAAATTAAGCTCATCTACCCATGAATTTGGCAATTTGACATTCTGCCAATCCACTGGAGTGGGGTCATTTGCATCTGCTTCTTCGTTTTTCAATTGATTTACACTTAAACTTTTAAAAAAAATTTCTGACAGACTATACACACTTATTATTTTTTTTCTACAACCATTACCGCACGGGATAATTTGTAAAAATTTAAAATAGCAAAAACGAGTTTGCCATAAAAACCTGCTGCTATTATGATGTATTGTACGCGTGCTTAGTAAAGCTTATGGTTGTGAATATTGAATTCTTTATTTTAAAAAGTGCAGATTCAAAGAGCTATCTTCAATTTGTTGCTGATCAGGTTAAAGCATATTATCAGGGTAATAAACCTATTGTTATTTATGCTGAACCTAGTATTTGTCAAGCGCTAGATAAGCTATTGTGGTTTGATCAGGAAGATAGCTTTATTCCACATTTTTATGTGACTAAAGATAGTGAGTTGGAATATATCAACTTACCAGTACTTTTGGTAAGTGATGCTGGTTTTTTGGATAAGTGTATAAAAGATACTCTAATTGACCTATCCTTGCAAACAGAGGTTAACTATAGTCAGTTCTCAAGTTTAATAAAAATAGTCGATCAGGAGCCTTATCGCCTTAAGGCATCGAGAGTGCAGTATAAGCAATTACAACAACAAGGCTATCAAATACAAGTTCACAACTTTTAAAGAAAAAATGGAGCAAATAGCTTCAATATTTAGTAATTTTAATTTTTATCGGAATAATTATTATTTTATATTCTGTCGCTTGTAAGCTACAATCAAACCATGAGACAGATACGCATATACAAAACACCAGATGGTAAAGAGCCTTTTAAAACATGGCTAGATAGCATCAAAGATAAAATAATTAAAGCCAGAATACGTAGGCGAATTGATCGTCTATATTTGGGTAATGAAGGCGATCATAAGCATGTTGGCAACGGAGCATTTGAACTGAGACTAGCATTTGGTTCTGGATACCGTGTTTACTATGCCAAAGAAGCTGATATCACCTATATTTTATTGCTTGGCGGAGATAAAAAACACAGTCTAATGATATTAATCTAGCTCAAAAATATTGGCTTGAACTAAAATCAGGAGATCATTGTGAATAACTATATTACACAAAACACAACTGATTATCATGCAAACCTAATCCAAAGCTTACATGATAAAGATGAAGCCACTGCTTATTTAGAAGTAGCACTTGAAGAATACGAAGATGATGGTGATAGTCAGGCTTTTATGCTTGCCCTTAAAATGTTGTCGAAGCACAGGGTGGAATAGGTTATTTATCAAAAAAACGGGATTAGATCGAGCACACTTATATAGGGTATTATCTAGCAAAGGAAATCCAAGATTTTTAACACTAGGTAATATATTAAAAGCCCTAGGTTTTAAGCTATCAGTAAATGCTATATAGAAGAGCTAGTAAGACCCCATGTAATTGATAAAACACTAGAAGACGGATAAGGCTATGGCTTTAGATAAAGAGAGAGAAAAAGAAGCAATGCAATGGTGTAATGGAATATCTGGAGACATGGCGAGTGAAACGCGGTGAAGTTTGGTGGGTTGAATTTGATCCCGCTGTAGGGAGTGAAATAAAAAACAAGATCAGCGGTAATTTTAAGCAATGACCTCGCGAATAAACACTTGTCACGTGTTGTATTAATTCCGCTCACAAGCAATACAGAGAAACTTTACCCTGGTGAAGCTTACGTGACTTTGAATGGAAACAAGAGTAAAGCGATGGATGATCAGCTCATGGCAGCAGATAAAGCAAGACTTAAGAGTCAAATTGGATCTATAACACAACATGATCTGCTTACGATAGAAGATGCAATTAAACTTCACTTGAGTTTTCAGAATTAGCAATAGGTGTTTCAAACAATTCCCTTATAAATAAGAGATGGTGCTATATTAATTACTTCTTTAAAGTCGGTATAGATCACCATGTCAAAACTCTCACAAAAAAAGCGAAAAAGCTTGCCGCTAAATTATAGATTGTCTTAATTCTTAAATTTAGTGATGGACTATCCTTAATGCAGACTTAAAAAGAAAAGAAAAAGGATAACCTATCATGATTAAGCAATTATATAAAGTCGTACAGAGCCAATTAC
>NZ_QLIR01000007.1 GCF_003428155.1 Fastidiosibacter lacustris | reverse complement strand
AACACCAATAGCAACTTTTACTGATGGGAAAACGCACTGGCAAGAGAAGGTTGAATTGCTCAACCATATCTGACAAAAATCGCGTTTGAAAAATAGGCAACTGTCAGGTCAAGTCTAAACTTATACACTTTAATAACAAAAATATTTACCTGTTTTCTTCCTGTAAAAGGCTTTGTTTTGCTTTCGTCCTTTGACTATTTTTAATTTCATTTAGTAGCTTGAGATTATTAGGTTCTTGCGAGCGATCTGCCTCTTTATGCCAAAGATGTAATACCGTTGTTGCAAAATAGCCTGATTTGCGTTTGACTCCCTTATTAATAAGGCGAATCATTAAGTCGGAATCTTCATAGCCCCATCCTGATATTTTTTCTTCAAAACCACTAACATCGAGTAAGTTTTGATGCCAAAAGGCCATATTACAACCTTTAGCTTTCTTCCATGCAGTTATATTTTTATAACGAAAACGACTGTTTAAGTTGAATGTAAATAAAGTATGCCAACGATTGATACGTTTACGCAATCGTTGTATCAACCAAAAGCTAAGCCATTTTGGTGAAATGTCTTGTTGTTCAACCAATAACCGTTGACTGTATGGCTGACTAAGTAAAACGCGATTTCCAGCAACGTAATATCCTTGTTGTGCAAGGATGCGATGATTGGAAACAAAGTTAGGTCGGGCAATACAATCACCATCTAGAAATATAATATACGCTCCTTTTGCATTTTTGATACCTAAATTTCGCGCCCTCGAAAGACGAAACCCTTCATCTTCCTGCCATAAATGCTTAAGTGGGAACTTAGCTGTTGGTTTAAACGCATCAATCATTTTTTCTGTGTCTTCTGTTGAACCATCATCAACAATAATAACTTCAAAATTTCGATCGGTTTGATTATTTAAAGCGAGTAAAACAAGCCTTAGAGCAGCTGGCCAGTTATAAGTTGAAACAATAACAGAAATAAGGTCTTGATAAGTTGTATTATTTTTCATTTTGTTGTTTCTCCCATAGCTTGACATATTTAAAATATGAACCATAGGCAGAAAGCTTGGCAATTAAATAGCCGCGTGAACCATCTAAAAAACCTAAACGTAGAATAAAACTTCTAACAAACGTCCAATGCTTGTGAAGGGAAGCCTTGAAGAGAGAAGTTGATTTGCCTTTTTGTAATAATAAAGTTGAAGTGGCGTCACTATAGCTATTGAGTTTGCTAAGCGAGTCACTGATGCTGCCTTGTGAGTAATGCAGTAAAGTACCACTAATCAGCTGAGGTTTATTTTGAGTAATAAGTCGTTCATGGACAATATCACTTGAATATTGCGCACACTCACGTTTAAAAAGACGAGTAATGATATCACGTCCCCAATCTCCATACTTTATCCATTGACCGCAAAATTGAGATAAGCGTTTAAATTTATAAGCTTCATGTTGATTATTTTTTATTACTTGCAAAATAGAACGTTTTAATTCATCAGAAACCAACTCATCAGCATCAAGTGCAAGTAGCCATCTACTAGTGGCGTATGAAATGGCTTTATTTTTTTGCAATCCAAAGCCAAGCCACTCTTGGTGATATACTTTAGCACCATAACCTTTTGCGATTTCAATTGTTTTATCCGTGCTACCAGAATCAACGACGATGATCTCATTTGCCCATTTGACGGAATCTAGACAACGACTAATGTTTTTTTCTTCATTTTTAGTAATAATGACCACGCCAAGAGTATTGTTCTGCTTAGACATATATTAAGATTTCTATTTGGATGTAATGGTGATGAATAATAACATAAGTAAGAAAAATTTCGCACGTTAAATCAATGAAGCTTTAATCTTACGAATTGAATCAAATTAAAGCTTCTGTCGAGCAAAAAAACATTTGGCTAAAAAATGATGTGGGGAAATCTAGTGGAGAAGAGTATATTTTTAAAGCATCTGAATTCTTTTTTTTAACCTTGTGGTGGATACTGTTTCTATAGTTTTAGTCTCTTGGGCATACCAAGAAAGCCATAACTCTAACATCAGCCAATGCAAATCTTGAGCATCAACAAGGTGTGATTGCCCCTTTTGTTGAATTTTTTGGTTAAGTAAAAATTTCAACTCCTCCTGTTCAATTTGATATTGCCTATCTTGCTGGGAGATTCTTGGTGCTTTTTCTAAGCGATTTTCCAAGGCTTGTAGATAGTAACAAATGCGCTTTAACCACTTATGAGGTGTTTGTAAAATAAAGCCCTTATATACGAGTTGAGATAAAATACTTTGCACATCTTGATACAGGGGTAACAAATCAAAAGGAAGGTTTTTACGATTAACCACTTTATATAGCTTTTGGTATTTTAACATTAAGCTATGTACATCATCGCACAGGCTTTCTATCGTTGTTACAAGATTGGCTCTACCTAAGTTGAACATGTGCTCAAATGCAACTTTAGTTCGAATAGGAGGTGAATCATCAATATTAAAGCTTATATCATAAGCTTTCGCGATGAGCTCATCTTGCCAGTTTGTTTCCTTAATCAAACTAAACAACAAATTGAGATTTTTCTTATGACCAATACATTCAATAAGTGTGCGGTTGATATGTGAACATGCTAGCATTAAAAGCTTTCTGGTTGCTTCTTTGATGGATTTTTCGGCTTCAAACAAGGTTGTTTTATAACCCAAAACCACACCTTCTTCTTTTGCTTCAATACAGGGGTAAACACTGATGTTAATACCATGTTGTTTGACATCACGCAGAATTGGCAAATCATCAAACTCCCAAGATTGATAGCAGACCTGATCTGTTTTTTTCGCTATTTGGATAGTTGATCTTTCCACATCTTTAAGCTTAGTGCGAATTTGTGTTAAGTCACGCCCGGTGGCAAGAACCTTTCTATTTTCGTCTACTACTTCATAACGCATGTTTAAATGTGGCTCAATTTCAGATTGTTGCCATACACTTCTAGTAAATGATATCCCGGTAATACGAATAAGCTGGGACACCAGTACATCGTAAAAATTTTGCTTATAATCGATATCAATTGCGTCAAAAACCGCTTTGGCATAGTGTGGAACAGGGACGCATGCCTTACGAATATTTTTGGGTAATGCACGAAGCAAGGCAACTATTTTATTTTCCAATAGCCCAGGTACTAACCAGTCACAAGCTTGTGCATCAATTTGATCTAAAAGTACAAGTGGAACGATCATCGTGACCCCATCATCCTCAGCACTTGGATCAAAATGATAACGTAAAGGCAGCTTAAATTTGCCAAAATCAAAATAATCAGGATAGCTTATATGTGTAATATCTTCTGCTTCATGTTGCATTAGGGCGACTTTTTCAAACATCAGTGCTTGCTGTTCTTGGGCAGACAATGACTTATACCATTTTTCAAATACAACACCATTATTGACATGCTCTGGAATAAGTTTCTCATAGTAGCTATAAAGGGTATGTTCATCCACTACGATGTCTCTTTTGCGTGCTTTATGTTCAAGATCTTCTACTTCATTAAGCAGTGCCAGGTTTTGATTAAAGAATGCCGCTTGAGTATTAAATTCACCATACACTAGCGCATGTCGAATAAATAACTCGCGTGAGATAATAGGATCAACCTCTCCATATTGTACCTTGCGATTATTAACGATATCCAAGCCATATAAGCTTATCCTTAAATTTGCCATAACAGCTTTGTGCTTTTGACTCCAATAGGGCGCGCTATAATGTTTTTTCGTTAAATGTTCAGCAATTGATTCAAGCCATAAGGGATCAATTTTGGCAACTGTGCGTGCATAAAGTTTAGTCGTTTCAGTTATTTCAGCAGCACATATCCATTTTGGTGTACGTTTAAATTGAGATGAACCGGGGAAAATATGAAACTTAAGCCCTCTGGCACCTAAATATTCTTTTAATTCATAATTAAAACCAATATGTCCTAAAAGACCAGAAATAATTGCTTGATGGATGTAGGCATAATTGGATTCTACCTCACTTATCGTCCATTTAAATGTCTCTGTTAACATCAGTAATTGAAAATAAACCTCACGCCATTCTCGCATGCGTAAAGGCGACAAGAAGTTAAATTTGCAATATTCATGGGTTAGCCGATGAGATAAATCTTTTGTCTCATTGTGATAGCGTTGCCATAGACTCACAATAGTCAGAAAGTCAGAGTCCTGATGATGATCTTGTTTATGTACTTCATCTGCTTTTTGTTGAAATTGCAGTGGGCGTTCACGTGGATCTTGAATACTTAAGAAACTCACGATAACCAGAATTTCACGTAGTACATTCAATTTGGCGCCACTAACGAGCATCTTAGCTAAACGTGGATCAAGTGGGAATTTCGCAATTTGTTTACCAATAGGCGTAATTTGAACATGATGTTTTTTGCTATGTTCAACAATTGCTCCAATTTCATGCAGCAAGCGGTAACCATCTTTAATAAATTGACGATCAGGTTTATCAATAAATGGAAACTTTTCTATGTTACCTAATTTTAGGGTTTCCATCTGTAGGATAACAGAAGCAAGGTTAGTTCGTACAATTTCTGGGTCAGTAAACGGGGCTCTAGATAGAAAATCCTCTTCAGAGTAAAGCCGAATACAGATCCCTTCAGTTACTCGTCCACAACGACCAGTGCGTTGATTGGCACTAGCTTGTGAAATCGGTTCAATTGGTAGGCGTTGCACTTTAGTGCGATAACTATAACGACTCATACGCACATCCCCTGTGTCGATCACATAACGAATACCCGGAACGGTTAAAGATGTTTCTGCTACGTTTGTCGATAAAATAATTCTACGCCCAACGCCACTTGGATTAAAAATTTTATCTTGCTCGGCATTCGATAACCTGGCATATAAAGGTAATATTTCGGTATGACGCAGTTGAGCTTTCCTTAGCGTTTCTGCTGCATCATGAATCTCGCGCTCAGTGGCTAAAAATACAAGAATATCTCCAGGTTTTTCGTGGTTTAAACTTTGTACGGCTGTTAAAATATGCTCAGCTTGCGAGAAGTCATTATTAAACTCCAATGGATCTTGATAGCGAATCTCAACTGGATAAGTCCGCCCAGAAACTTCAATAATAGGTGCATTAAAGTGTTTGGAAAAACGCTCTTGATCAATGGTTGCCGAAGTAATAATAAGTTTTAAATCAGGTCGTTTATTCAAAATTTGATAAATGTGTCCAAGTAAAAAATCAATATTTAAACTGCGTTCATGGGCTTCATCAATAATAATAACTTCATATTGTGACAGATATTTATCATTTTGAATTTCGGCTAATAAAACTCCGTCAGTCATCACCTTAATAAAAGTATTTTCATTGGTTTGATCACTAAAACGAATTTTAAAACCAATACCTTCCCCAATAGTCATCTGAGTTTCATCACTTAAGCGTTTGGCAAGTGAGCGTGCAGCAAGCCGCCTTGGCTGAGTGTGCCCAATTAAACCTTTTGCTCCAAGTCCTAAATCTAAGCATATTTTAGGCAGTTGGGTTGATTTGCCTGAACCCGTTTCACCCGCAACTATCACAACTTGATGATCGTTAATGATCTTTTTAATTTCAGTCACACGCTGACTAACGGGCAAATCTGGGTAGTTTATTTTGGGTATGCGTGCCATACGTGCTTGTACTTTTTGTGCTGAATACTTCACTTCATTAATAAGCTTTGACCATGTATCACCCTCATAATTTACGTCATTACGTTTGGATAAATGATTAAAAGATGTAATGAGTTTACTGCGATCTTTTGTTTGGACGTTCGTAAGTAACTTAGACAATGAAAAAGGTTGCATGCGCCTGATTTTTATTATTTGACTTAAGCTCAGATCATAACACGTTTTAGTTGCTATGAAAAACTTATACAGATAAATGAAAAGTCTGGTTTTTACTAAAAAATTATCGTATATCATAACAAAAAATAGTTCATATTCTTTATTTTCGAGTACACTTAAGCAAAACAAACTGGATTAGAAAATCATGGACTTTTTGGCAAACTCCCCGATCATGCTTATAATAATTACGATAGTTGCTATTTGTATTGGTAGTTTTTTAAATGTGGTTATTTTGCGTTTACCTAAGGTGCTTGATGAACAATACCATCAGGAAGCATCGCAAGTTTTGGGGATCAAAGTACCAAACGCTGAAAATCACCCAACAGAAAACCTAAATCGACGCTCAGCTTGTCCACATTGCCATACACCATTAAAAGCGTGGCATAACATCCCGATTTTAAGTTTTATTTTTTTACGTGGTAAATGTCGCTTTTGCCATTATAAAATATCTTTCACCTATCCAACTATAGAAATATTAAGTGGCGCTTTAGTATTCTTCATTATGTGGCATTTTGGTATAAATGCCTTTAGTTTATTGCTTTCAATATTATGTTTTTTTCTAATTGTGCTTACTGTAATTGACCTTAAACACTTTATATTACCTGATGTTTTAACTTTACCTTTACTGTGGATTGGATTATTAGCAAATAGTTTTTATGTATTTACAACTCCTGTTTTTTCATTGTGGGGTGCGGCTATTGGTTATGGGACATTGTGGTTTACATTTTGGATTTTTAAAATTATCACGCAAAAAGAAGGTCTAGGTTACGGTGACTTTAAATTAATGGCAGCCTTAGGGGCTTGGTTTGGCTTTCAAAGCTTATTGTTTATTGTTTTGGTGAGTGCTGTTTTAGGTATTTTGTTTGCGCTTTTATTGAGTCTTATCAAGCGCAAAAAACATTTTTTAATTCCATTTGGACCATCAATTGCTTTGACGGGTGTGCTTTACCCTGTTGTTGGTCATGAATTAACATATGCATATTTTTCTTCGTGTACGTAAATTGTTTTTATCACATTTGCTTGAGTTTTTTTGAGTGTAAAATGAATATTGTTATTTGATATGATTAAAAATAATTAGATACATAAAATTCAAAATTTTTACAAAATTCCTTGACTATAGATACAGTTTCTTTTAGCTTTTAAAGCGCATCATATCAATTATTCTTATATATATGTTTATTCGATAGGAGGCAATTAAAAGTGCTTAAGACCAGTAATTTATGAGGTTGTACAACTATGGAAAATAAAATTATTTTATTAAGTGAAGAAAGAACTATCCTTAAACAATCACTAGAGGGTTTAAGCTATGATCCATCAGGAAACTGTAACTATATTCAACAATTGAGAAAAACAGCGTATCAAAATTTTCCAGACCGATTATTAGATATATTTGCTAATCAAAAATCGATTGATCGCGCAAGTCCATATTTTGTTTTTGATCATCTTCCCACAGATGAAATTATCGCTGCACCATTTGGGGTATGCGAAGACTAGGCAAAGAAAATCATAGAGTATTTAATCATGCATGCTGTGCGTAAAATGGTTAATTGTTTGTTAGGGTTACCTAAACAGATATACCTATTATTAACATTGATTTTTTTCAATGCAATGATCCAATTAGTCACTATTGTGGGAACGCTTTACTTTCATGATTATGGCTACAGCACAGACAGCATTGGTATCATGATTTCGTGCTTTGGCATAGGCTCGGTTATTGGAGGGTACTTGGGAGGCATATGTTCGGACATATTTTCAGCTAAATCTATCATTATCATCTCCTTACTTGGTAATGTAATATCGCTTATATTACTCCCATTTCAGTCTCATATACTTGGTTTTTGCTTTATTCTGTTTGCCATTGGTTTTTTTAATAGTGGTTTTCGTCCTTCATCTATCATAGCACTTTTAGAGTATAAACATGTTATCAAGGAAATGTCCTTGCTTTCGTACAGGCGAGTAGCTTTAAATATTGGTTACTCATTGGGCTTTCCTCCGTGTAAAGCACCAAAAGCATCAAATGGTTCTGTTCAGACTCAAAAACATAGCGGATTGTTTGCTTTCGTATTTCTAAATCTGCTGTTGCTCGTGATGATGATAATTTTTAATCAAAATCAAACAACCTATCCAATTTTTTTAAGCAGTCATGGGCTATTTTCTGCTGCGGATGTTTCACTGATATTTGCGTTTAGCGGGATAATAATTGTCGTATGCCAAATTCCAGTAGGTCATTTTTTTGACAAAAAAACGTTATCTACAACTTGCTTTGTAGGTGCTTTGTTATTATCTTTTGGAATCGGCTTGACGCTTTTGATTAGCAATATATACATCGCGTTACTGCTGTGTGTATTATGGACATTTGGTGAAATGATATTATTTCCTGCGCTGTTGCCTTACATGTTAAGGTCCAGCCCATACAAGAAAGGAAATACCATTGGCATTTATCAGTTAAGCTTTTCTGCAGCAGGGTTTGTTGCTCCACTTGTAGGCACAAAACTATACGTTATTTCCCCATCATTACTATGGAGCCTATGCTTGACAGTTGGCTGCCTATGCGCGTTTTGTTTTATTTTGTTAAACTCTATAAAAGGATACTGAAAAGATGAGAAAATTAGCTGTTTTTTTCAATACTTATACAAAATTACAGTCATATGAACTTGATGAAATCAATAGGAAGCTAGACCTTGATTATGTTTTTGTGGTTTCAATAAATGAATTGGCGTTGACACGAAATCGTTTTGCACATGAGAATATAAAAATTCTATCCAGCAAAAATATTGCTTCGGAATATCTAAATTATAGTGATATTGAGTTTGAGTTAGAAAACATACTAAAACAATATAATCGCAATGATGTTAGGTTTGTGTGCTTATCAGAAGACTATTTATTACCAGTAGCTCAGTTAAGAGCAAAGTATGGTGTCCAAGGTTTAAAGCCAGAGGAGGCTGAATTATTTAGAAATAAAGTTAAGATGAAACAGAAGCTTGATGAGCATCATGTTAGAGTGCCAAGATTCTTTCAGGCATCAGATTTAATCGACAATAGTGATATAGAAAAAAGCTATCAGCGCATCACTAGCATGGTTGGGGATATTTTTGTCATCAAACCACTAGCGGATTTTGGGTCAAATGGAGTTAGTGTAATACATAGTAAAGAGCAGTTTTTTGAAGCATTAAGCTTAATTCAAAATCTTACACACTACGAAGTTGAAGAATATATATCTGGGACATTGTATCATATTGATAGCATTTACAAGAATGGCGAAGCTGTGTTCCAAGTATGTTGCCAATACAGTGTGCCGAACTGTCAGTTTAGAGATGGGAAAGCGCTTTTGAGTTTGCCGCTTCCTGAGGATTCAAAAGAATTTGCCTTGGGGAAATCACTGTCCGATACCGTTATGAAAGTATTTTCATACTCAGATGGCGCAGCGCATTTAGAATTTTTTATCACTCAGGCGGGCGAAGTTGTCTTTTTGGAGGTTGCAGCCAGGACACCAGGTGCCATTATTGTACCTATGTATAAAGAGGCATTTGGTGTTAATTTATTAAATTTGGAGTTATTAACAAACTTTACTGATATGGATTATGCACAAGAGGTAAAACATTATTGTTTTAGCGGGATTCTACCTTATCAAAAAGGGCGTGTGACGAAATTAAATGTCCCTTCCCATGTAGCTGAGCATAAGATTGATCATTTAGTAAAAGTTGGTGATCTGCTTCCGACCTCACGAAACCTAAGAGATATTGCAGCAAAAGTTATCGTTAAATCAGATACATTTACATCACTTAAACATAAATTTGATAATATGTGTGAGTTTTTGGCTGTAGAAACTGAAGAAGTGACGGAAATTTAGAGTAGCTAAGAATGTAAGTATATTTACTAATCTATAAGTGCTATAATATTGAACCTATGAAAATCTTTAGTTCAAGGTTGCTATTTAACGTGTTACATTTATGGTACATATCGACCATAAGTGCCTAAAGCAAAATGTTAAAACAAGCATGTCAAGCCATTATTGATGATGTCAGTCAACAGTTTTTAAAGAAAAAGCACTCGATTTATAAAACCTTACTGCTTTACAATAAAAGCATTGATAAGCTTATCCTTCAGTATTATCCAAATTTGACAGCCATCGCCGTTATTGCCATTGGTGGTTATGGTCGCCAAGATAGAGCGCTTTTTTCGGATTTGGATTTATTATTTTTGGCAAAAAGTGATGAAGCATTAAACGATTTAAAGCTTATTAACTTTATTCAAGAACTCCATGATTTGCCACTTAAGATTGGCTATTCAACACATACATTGATAAGTTTATTTAAATATGTGCAAAATGATTTGAATTTATTGACAGCAATTTTAGATGCACGTTTTCTATGTGGAGACTTTGATTTATTTCAACAATTTAAACAGCAAGTGGATCTTAAAGAAAATTTACCAGCTGCTCCTGATTTCATCACTAAAAAATATCAAGAACAATGGGCACGTGATGATAAATACCCAATCAATCAGCAACCAGATATAAAAAATACAATTGGTAATTTACGTTATTTACAAAGTATTCACTGGATATTGCTTTATACCCATCCAATGGCAACCTTGCGCTACTTTGTTGAGCAAAACTATATTACTCAAGATGAGCTAAATGCACTAACAAAAGCACATCGATTGCTTTCAGCAATCCGTTTTTATTTGCATATTCTCTATCAGCGTGAGCAAAACACGCTTTTACTTGATAAACAACTCCTGGTTGCGCACTTTTTCGGCTTTAAACATAAAAAAACCAACAAAGCTATTGAGCAGTTTATGCAGCATTATTACAACAGCATTCGTCACGTTAAGCTGATCAATCGTATTATTTTTGGTGAATTGATTGCGCAATATGCTAAGAATAACGATACACAGCTAAATGAGCAATTTCGGATTGATAACGGCATTTTAAAACACAGAAGCATAAACTATCCTGAAAGAGAAGTTGAGTTAATCGAACCTTTTAGCTATTTTTGTCAGTATCCACAGATTAAAGCATTGGATGGAAATATTCTACGTAACAACATGCGCCTTATTAAAGCTATGGATAAGCGTAATTTCGTTACTCATCAAGCATTACAAATGCAGTTTTTACATTTGTTTAATCAACAGCATAATCTAAAAAGTGCATTGAGTATCATGATGGATATTGGTTTAATAGAAAAAATCATCCCTGAATTTGCGCGCAGCAAAGGGCAAATGCAGTTTGATTTATATCACCAATATACAGTTGACCGTCATACGATAGAAGTGATTAATAACCTTTATCGGATGCACTCTGACGCTTATCAGTTAAGCTTTCCTTTAGCATATAAGCTTATGGCTTGTCATCCTGAACCAAAATTATTATATATCTCTGCTTTATTTCATGATATTGGCAAGGGAAGTGGCGTTGATCACTCTAAATTTGGTGCACGTTTAATTCAAAAATATGGACATTTATGGCAGCTTAAACAAGATGAAATGCACCTTGTCACTTGGCTTGTTAAACATCATCTGGCTTTTTCACGTGCAATTAAAAAAACAGATATTTTTGATGCCGAAGTTATTCGTCAATTTGCATTATTTTGTCAGAGCCAATATTATTTGGACAGCCTATTTTTATTAACGATTGCTGATATTCAGGGCACTAATCGCAATCTATGGACAAATTGGCAGCAAACCATGTTTATTAATTTTTACCAAAACATTTGTCATCAATTTGGTCAATTGGTGAAGCTTACGGTTAAAGAACAGGTTAAACAAATACAGTTAAAGTTACTGAGTTTGTTAGGTGAAAACGAACAAATCTATATTAAGGAAGTATGGCAAGCGTTACCTGCTCGCTATTTTACTGAACAGTCTACTGCTGCTTTAACATGGCAAAGTAATATCATAACTCAGGAGATAGATAATTGTGCTGATCAAATCGTGAAGTTTTTTTGCCAGTTTAATGAAAAATTACAGCAATCTATGCTATTAATTCTAGCACCAATAAGTTCACTTGACTTATCTTCTATTTGTTATGTCTTATACAAGGAAAATATTAATATTACAGATGCAAGCTTTTTCCAATTACCAAATAAGATTATGCTTTACCAGTTTACGTTGACAGATCTAAATCACGTACCATTAAAGGAACCAACGACACTGCAATGGTTAAAACAGCATCTTGATTGTGCCTTAATCGTTAACAAAGTAAGCTATCATCCTAATCATGGTCAAGCATTGGCAACAAGCACGTTAAAGCGCATCAAAAATAAAGTACAAATCTTAAGTCCAAAGCATAAGACATATTCGCAAATCATCGTGAAATGCGCTGATCGTCCTGGTTTGTTAGCAGCACTTTGCTATTTTTTAGAAACGCATCACCTTTATATTATTCGTGCACGCATTCACACCGCGGCCCATAGAGTTGAGGATACATTTTATGTGACTGATCAAGCGTATAAACAAATTACAAGTCAAGGCAAAAAGCAACTATTAGTGCATAGATTCTTAAAGTATTTAAGTTCATTTAGTGTTAAGCGTTGAAAAGGTGTTGAGGTAAACCACTAAAATTAACTATAAGTAAACGCAAGTTTATTCTTTTTGACTGTAAGCTCTGCACGTCCTCCAGAAGCGAGTTTACCAAATAAAATTTCCTCAGCAAGTGGTTTTTTAATCGTTTCTTGAATTAAACGTGCCATAGGTCGAGCGCCCATTTTTTCATCGTAACCATGTTCTGCTAACCACTCTTTGGCTTGTTCATCAACTTCAAGTGAAACGCCTCTGTGATCAAGTTGACCTTGTAACTGAGCAAGAAATTTATCAACGACAGACTTAACATCTTCTTTTGATAGTGGCGCAAATTGGATAATAGCATCTAATCGATTTCTAAATTCAGGTGTAAATATCCGTTTTAACGTCTCCATACTATCAGGTGCATTATCTTGTTTAGCAAAACCAATTGAATTTTTTTGAGATTCAAATGCTCCTGCGTTGGTTGTCATGACCAAGATAATATTCCTAAAGTCTGCCTTGCGTCCATTATTGTCTGTCAGTGTACCATGATCCATGACTTGTAGTAGCAGGTTATAAATATCAGGGTGTGCCTTTTCGATTTCATCTAACAAAACAACTGCATAAGGATGCTTCATTACCGCTTCAGTCAATAATCCACCTTCTTCATAGCCAACATATCCAGGAGGTGAACCAATTAAGCGAGAAACTGTATGGCGTTCCATGTATTCAGACATATCAAAACGTAATAATTCAACACCAAGTAAGTTAGCAAGTTGTTGGGTGACTTCGGTTTTACCAACACCTGTAGGACCTGAAAACAAGAACGAGCCCCAAGGTTTGTTGGGATCACGCAACCCTGCCCGAGCAAGTTTAATTGTATCAACCATAGCTTCAATGGCTTGATCTTGACCATAAACTAGCATTTTCAAATCTTTTCCTAGCTTTGCCATCGCATTTTTATCCGAAGTGGAGACGGTTTTGGCAGGGATGCGTGCAAGTCGTGCGATCATGTTTTCAACGTCCGTGACATTGATGAGTTTTTTCTTTTTGGTATGACCATTGGTACGTTGATAAGCGCCTAGTTCATCAATGACATCAATGGCTTTATCAGGTAAAAATCGTTCGGTAATATACTTTGCTGATAGTTCAGCTGCAGCTTGCAAAGCAGGTAGTGTATATTTGATGTTGTGGTGATCTTCAAAATAAGGCTTAAGCCCTTTTAAAATTTCATAGGTTTGCTCAATTGTTGGTTCTTCAACGTCGATTTTTTGGAAACGTCTGGCAAGCGCATGATCCTTTTCAAAAATCGTACGATATTCCTGATATGTGGTTGAACCGATACATTTTAAATCGCCTGAGGCAAGTGCTGGTTTAATAAGATTTGACGCATCCATAACTCCACCAGAAGCCGCTCCTGCACCGACAATTGTGTGAATTTCATCGATAAATAAAATTGCACCTTCTTCTTCTTGAAGTTGTTTTAGAACTTCTTTAAAGCGTTTTTCAAAGTCACCACGGTATTTTGTTCCGGCTAAAAGCGTACCCATGTCAAGTGAGTAAATCGTACCATTTGCAAGGACATCAGGCACTTGTTTATCAACAATTTTTTTAGCCAAGCCCTCGGCAATTGCAGTTTTACCCACTCCTGCTTCACCAACAAGAAGAGGGTTGTTTTTACGGCGGCGACATAAGACTTGAGTAACACGCTCAACTTCATAGTCTCGACCAATTAAGCGATCAATTTTACCTTCTTTAGCACGTTGATTAAGATTAACAGCATATAATTCAAGTGGCGTTTTTTCTCTTTGTTCATCAGTAGGGTTTACGATTGACTGTTGGGTTTGTTGATTGCTGTTACTATTAGAAACACCGTGTGAAAGATAGTTTACAACGTCAAGACGTGTAACATTTTGTTGTTTTAAAAAACTGACTGCTTGACTATCTTGCTCGCTAAATATTGCCACCAGTACATTAGAGCCGTTAACTTCCCCTCTACCTGAAGATTGGACATGAAAAACTGCACGTTGTAATACACGTTGAAAACCAAGCGTTGGTTGTGTATCTTTACCTTCTTCAGTAATTTTGGGTGTAGATTGCTGAATAAAAACGTCTAAAGAAGTTTTAAGTTCAGATAAGTTTGCACCACAAGCCCGGAGCACTTTTTTAGCATCAGCATTATCAATTAACGCACTTAACAAATGCTCCACCGTTAAGTATTCGTGTTGTAAGTCCCTTGCATGCTGAAATGCTTGATTTAATGTTTGTTCGAGTTCCTTACTTAGCATACTACACCTGTAATTATTTATGTTCCTTAATCTTTATATTTATAATAGACGAATTACAGGCACAAAAAAACTCGAATCTAAAAAAACGATAATGAATTATCAATCAAAGTAGAGGAAAATTTATTTTTAATCGTGATGGGATTTAATTCCGCGGGGTTTACGGACTGGTATAAATACGTTAAGTGCACAGAATTTAATTGATAACTAGGAGCGACTTGTAATTACCATAAGAGGATGACCTGCTTGTTTGGCAATACTTATTGCTTTGCATGCCATAGTTTCAGCCAAATCTTTGGGATATTTGCCACACAACGCCTTACCTTTAAAATGTGCTTCCATTGTCACACGCTCAGCATGTCTTGTTTCGAGTTTAAAAACGTTTTGAATCAAGTCAACTACGAATTCCATTGGCGTGAAATCATCGTTTAATACATAAACGTTCCGCATTAAGGCATCTTTTTGCTCAGTGGCAATTTTCTCTTGTATAGTTTGAGTGTATTGTGTTAATTCAAGGTCAAAATCTAACATCTAATACTCCTTGTGATTGACTTAACCAGTAAATATGGAAAAGTTTGGTTGTGAATGCAAGTTAAAACAAAAATAATTGCGTTTTAACCGCTGGCAAGTATTACAACAAAAGAAATGTAGAAAGGCAAGAAAATTTTGATTATTATGTATTCAATCTTAAAGGCTACAGGATAAATATTGAAAATGCGTTAAAGTCGTGTTTTTTTATTACTTTTATTGTTGCAGTGAAGCATTTTCGGCTAGCCAATCGCGAATTGGCAAGAAATCAGTATAGAGTTTTTCTTCCTCAGAGTGAGGCTTAGGATGATAATTGTAAACCCATTTGACAAGTGGTGGTAAGGACATAAGAATTGATTCAGTACGCCCTGCTGATTGCAAGCCAAAGTGTGTACCTCGATCAATGACAAGGTTAAATTCTGCGTAGCGCCCACGACGATACAGCTGAAAATCGCGTTGTTTTTCACTATACGGCGTATCTTTTCTACTAGCAAGAATCGGGGCATAGGCCTTGATATAGTGATTGCCAATCGATTGCATAAATTCAAAAGAGCGTTCAAATCCCCATTGATTTAAATAATCAAAAAACAAACCACCAATTCCGCGACATTCTTTGCGATGTGGCAAATAAAAATATTCGTCACATTGCTTTTTACATTGATAATAGACGTCCTTACCAAATGCTTGGCAAGCATTAAATGCCTCTGTGTGCCAGTGGACACAATCTTCTTTAAAGCCATAATAAGGAGTAAGGTCAAACCCCCCGCCAAACCACCATACAGGGTCACAACCTTCTTTTTCAGCAAAGAAAAAACGCACATTCATATGCGAAGTAGGTGCATAAGGATTCAGAGGATGAATAACAAGCGATACACCCATAGCTTGGAATGAATAACCTATAAGTTTAGGTTTCATGTTTAATATAGCTTTAGGTAGCTCACTACCTTCGATGTGCGAGAAATTAACGCCTCCTTTTTCAATAACATTGCTATTTTCCAATACGCGGGTGCACCCCCCTCCATTACCATTTGTATATTGCCAATTATCTTCGTGAAAGCTTTTGCCATCAATCTGTTGTAGAGTATTGCAAATTTGATTTTGAAGTGACAATAAATAGTTTTTAATTGCTTGAATATCAATTTCGTTTACCATTGTGAAACCCTTGGTTGATAATATCTTTCGATCTGTTTTCTAAGTTTAACAAGTTGACCATGAAAAAAGTGACCAACATTATTTAAACGTATTAAGGTTGCATCATGAGAAGTTTGGTTAATAAAAAATTTACAGACTTCATGATAACTGACCACTTCATCATCTATTCCTTGAACCAAGCACCATGCCATGCTTGGCTCAGGATAATTGGATAGGGGGAAGTTTACCACTGCTGGCGCAATGGTTAAAAGTGCTAAAACATCCGCTTCCCTTCGCATTGCAGCCTTGTAAGCAACAGCACCACCAAATGAAAAGCCAGCAAGTATAATTTTTTGGTTTGGTTTATTTTGATGAATATGGTCAATAATACTTAACGCATCCTCAAGTTCACCGTCGCCACCACCATAACTTCCTTGACTTTTTCCCACACCACGATAGTTAAAGCGTAATGCTTCAATCCCAAGGTTATTAAAAGCTTGTGAAATGGTTGTGATGACCTTGTTATTCATTGTGCCTTGGAACAATGGGTGAGGGTGACAAATCACGACACTTTTATCTCGACAAGTGAAATTTTTAGGTGTATCTAGAGTTGCTTCAAGCATCCCAGCTGAACCATGAATGAAGAAATGACTCATAAAATACGATATACCCACCATCGGTTTAAGATAATGGTATCTTAACAAAGCGAAGATTAAAGTGCTAACTTAAGCAGCAGATTGTAGAAGCTTTTTGATTTAGATCAATTAAACGAATATTTGATATTTTTTATTCATTAAAATCTATTCAATAATAAAAGTACGCATCCCGTAAACATCTGACGATTTATCCGTCTTTAAGATCAGATTTTATTAGCATGGCCGACCATCTTCATCTAATAATGGATAAACCCAATCATGCCATTAGCGATGATCTCAAATGACTCTAGGTCGATTTCTAAAAACCCATAGCGGAAAACGTAGCCCCACGAATTTTTATTTTTGATAAAGGGCAACAACGGCACAAGCGGTTTGATATCAATGTGCTTTGCCTCAAAATAATTGATATTACGCCTAAATGATTTGAATCCACCTCCCATATCTACTTGGTAGGGTTCATCATCAATGACCTCGCCAATTGCAGTAAATTTTTGATAGAGATCAGATCCTGCCATATTTATTTTAGACGAGTAATAAATTACGAAATCACCACGTGATAATCGTTTAACAGGAGCAGATTTGCTGTGACAAAATTGGCAAATATCAAGCTTAACGCCGTTTTCCACATGCTCTTTGCAAGCAGCACCAATCCAGAATTTTGTTGTCTTATTCATCTGTGGTATCTGCGATTAATTTCGCCAAAATTTGCACAAGGCTTTTTTGTTCCTTATGAGATGCTTTGCTAAAAAAAGTACTATCAATCCCTTCCACAATAGGCACTAACGTGCGCACCATCTCTTTCCCTTTTTCGGTGAACGAGACGCTCTTGGCGCGTGTATCGATTTCATGTTCTATGCGATTTACAAGCTCCATTTGAACAAGCTTTTAAGAGATTTTGATACAGTCATCTTGTCAAGCTTAGACCAGTTCACTATGAGGATCTGGTTCGTATCATATCCATGAGCTTCAAACCACATCAACGTCGCCATAATCACGAACTGAGCATGAGAAACATTGTATTCTTCAAGGGCTTTTTAAATTTGCCGCTGCCAGATCATAGTTGTTTGCCAAAGGAGAAACCCTGGACTGTCTTCCTTAGATGGCCTGCCCACTCAAGATTTCGTAGTTAGCACCGGCTATTTAAAAAGTATCCATTCCTGAATTACTTGCTATTGATCTTTTTAAATATTAGAGTTCCTTCCAAACCGTATTTAATCTAGCAAAATAGCTATTTAAAAATTAAAGGTGGATACGATCAATGAGATGGGAAACGATAAACAAGTTAGCAGCAGATGAGTTTCGTCGTTTAACTGGTGTAAAAAAGCCAACGTTTGAAGAGATGGTGAAAATATTACAAGCGGCGCGAGCAGAAAAAAACTAAGGGGTGGTAGAAAAAATAAGTTGAACATAGATGGGACTTCGAAGAAGCCTACACTTTCTTTGTAGAGAAAGTGATTAGCAAAATGCTCTAGGTGCAAAACTGAATATGAAATATAACGAGGCTATATGACAACCATTATTGAAACAGAAAGGCTTATTTTAAGAACCTGGAATAAAGAGGATGCAGATCCCTATTTTCAAATCAACCAAGATCCAAAGGTGATTGAGTTATTGCGTGGGCCACTAACAATGGAACAAGTTAATGACTTTATTCCAGCTGTGAACCAGCACCAAGATAAGCACGGTTATACATTATGGGCAGCCTGCTTAAAAGAAACTAGCGAATTAATGGGCTTTATCGGCCTTAACTACACTGTTTGGGAAGCATTATTTACCCCTGCAGTTGAAGTGGGTTGGCGATTAGGGTCCCAATTTTGGGGCAAAGGATATGCGACAGAAGGCGCCAAAGCTTCCTTGGAATACGGATTTAAGCAGTGCGGTCTAAAAGAAATCGTTTCTTTTACGGTTCCTGTAAATGTTAGGTCTTTAAGAGTTATGGAAAAAATAGGGTTAAAACGAGATGTAAATGGTGATTTTGCTCATCCAAAAATCCCGGCTGATCATAAACTTTCTCATCATCTCCTGTATAGATTAAGCGCTGCTGAGTATGCCAAATGAACACCTTCCAATCCAACATCATAAGCATACGGAGAAAAAGGCAAATCATGGCTAGATGAATTGCCACGTCAAAGATTGGCTTACGGCTTTGGATAAGGACTGGTCCATTCCTGATGGATATCTGCAAAAAGCAAAAACACTTCGTGATGCCATGCCATTTAATGAATAATTGAGGGACAAAATTGTCACCCAATCTTCGTATAACACATCTACTTAAGAAGCACCCAAATTTCGGTTAAAGATTCCGTTTCAGCTACCTCATAATCAAAATTGTAATAGCAAAATATGCAAGGCAAATCCCCCAGTTCTTCGCCGGACTGCGGTAACCAATCACGATAAATGCTGTAAATCGTGTCGCCGATATTATCGCGTGAGCCTTTATGCATGGTGACAGCATACCTTCCAGCAGGTAGAGTGCGTTCTGTCACCTGATCATTCAATTTAAAATCTTGTGGAACGCTAAGGGCTAAATCAAAGCGAAACTCTTCTGGTTTCACTTCTCTTGGATCGTGATAGCCAAAGCCAAAGGCTTCTCCTGCTTTAGGTTTTAGGTTAATGGGTTGTGCCTTTGCCCAAGTAATGAGCTTATCCAGCGTGTCGGAAAATCGCATGGGATCTCCATGATGCTCCATTACAGCAACTCTTTTGGCTGGCAATTCTTTAATCGTTATCGTCATAATTTTTTCACCTTTAATATGCATAGGTTGCGGTGGATTTTCGAAGCTTTCCCAATTGCGTTCACGCCTAAATTCGCTGGGACTTTGGCCGCAAATTTGTTTAAAAGCACGGGCGAATGATTCATGGGATTCGAATCCAGCTGACAGCGCAATGTTAATAATTGTTTCCTCTTTATGGACAATCAATTGATGAGCAGCCCGTTTTAGCCGCAGCCACTTGATATAGCCCATGAGAGGCAACCCAGTGTAGGCCGTAAACAACCGATGAAAATGATATTTTGAAAAACAAGCGATGCGGCAAAGCTCATCCAGCTCAAGCTCTTGATCAAGATGCTTGCCTATGAAATCAATCACTCTATCGACTCGTTCTTTATAACTCATAATATCCTAATGCTTCAGTTGTAACCGTCTACATGGATAAAAATACGACGTTTGTGTTTTTTATGCTTGACCACCATTGCTAATTTTATTTTCTGCATTCATAAACGATAGACTCATCTTGGGTAGCAGGTTCTGAAGATTGGTCAAAAGCTTTGAGCGTTCTGATGTGTTTAAAGCCTGCGGATTTTAGCATTTCCATCAGCTGATCTTGCTCATAAATCTTCACTCTAAGCTCTTCAATTTCTGTATGGATAATCTTTCCTGCCTCCATCAGTTCATATTTGCAAAGGCTGAGATAGGTGTCGAGGTTTTTTATATTTGAATCTTTATCCATAAAATTTATTTCTCATGTTATTAAAACCTTTAGGGTTTTGATTGTTATCGATAAAATCAATTATTTTCCTAGCAACATCAAATACTGATGAATTGCTCGTATCAACTGTTAAATCATATTCCCTAGTTCCGCTGTGCACTCTATAAAATTGATCGTTTGATAACCCTACAGCTCTATCGCGGCGTAAAAATTCACGTTCTTGCATAATGGCTAGGTCGCATTTAACGCCAATAAAATAGGTAATATGTTCAGCCAATTTGGCTACATACGATTTCAAATGCTGATCGTCAAATAAAACTTCATCTATAATGAGATTGTTAGATTGATTTGCAAGCAACAAAGCAAAATCAGCCATAACACCAAATAATTTATCTCCAGTAGGCTTTGACTCAACCCTCATTAAAGGGCCACGATTATTTTCTCCTGGCACAAAAGCAAAATATTCAGCATCTTTTCCTGGAGATGGATATGGTGTCATTTCAATAAATGTATCAACACCAAAGGTTAACCATTGTTCGTTACTTAAATGTTGGATAGCTCTTGCAATAGACGTTTTACCGCTAGATCCTGCACCATTTAATAAAATAATTTTACTCATAATATTCCAACTCCATCATCTATTGCCTCGGCAATAATTATTTTCTGCGTTTTAGCCTCTGAACTGTTTTTATCTGAAATTTGGCAAAGCTCAAATGTTGCTTTCCAAAGGGCCCAGGCACGGGCGCGAAGCCAGGTATCTTGCTCCATATCCATTTCAGAAATAAAAATCTTACGAGTTTTTCCGGATAAATAAGTCCATGCAATTACAAGATCGCAGGCAGGATCTCCAACCGCAGCGCCACCAAAGTCAATGACTGCGGATAATTTGCCGTTATCCATAAGTATATTGCCAATCGCAAAATCCCCATGAATCCATACAGGTTTTTTATCCCATTTTGTCTCACAAGCCTGGTCCCATAAAGCTAGTGCTTTGCTTGCATCTATAATCTCAACCAGCTCTGCAATTTGTTCTTGTGCTCCTTTATCGTAAACACTGACGTGGTCACCGCGCCACCAGTTATGCTGACCAGGCTCAGGTCCTTCAATATCGGTAATCGCTTGTAGCTCTTTTAAAAACTTGGAGAGATCAAAGGCAAGTTGTTCTTTGTCTTGTTCGGCTAAGGTGAGCAAATTGATACTTTTACCAGATAACCATTTGTATATAGAAAACGGATAAGGATAATCTGCCGACGGATTGCCCATGTTAATCGGAGCCGGAATGCTAACGCTCAAACGTTTTGCTAATTGCGGCAGTAGCTCTTGTTCTTTTGGAACTTTTAAAGCGTAATCTGCTGCTGTTGGCATACGAATGAGCATATGGTCGCCAAGCCTATAGGTGCGGTTATCATGCCCTTGTTTTTCAACATCAACGATAGTTAAACTAGCGTATTCTGGAAATTGCTCTGCTATGAGTTTGCGCGCAAGATCAAGGGTGATTCTCATTTAATGCCTTTTTTATCATTGAAAATGCGGAATATGTGGATTTGCGATTTAATTCAGGGTTTTCACCACGCTCTATAGCTTGCCAATAACTCCATGGTAACTTGTTATTCCCTAGCTCATAATCCATACCGTCCCAAGTATCTTCTCGAAAAGCATAAAAGGCAAAGTGCCAACCTTCTTTATCAAAAATTGTAATGAGATCTTCAAAATATCTTTCCAAACCAGCTGACATACGGTGTCCACCGAATTCACCAACTAATATTTTATCGCTTGCTATATTATGAGCTTTTTGAAATCTACTAACCGCTGACATGTATTCTGCGAGAGCCTTTTGGTTCCATTGCTTTTGATTGATACAACCAGGATATTGGTATTTACCTTTGTTCATTTTATGATTTGTATATTCATAAGGTTCATACATGTGAAAGGAGTACAAAATGTTTTGATCCTCCTGAGGCATCAACAACCGAAATGTTTTAGCATCAGCATATGCAGAACTATCGAGAATAATAGGCGTATCTTTATCAATTAGCCTTACATGCTTTATGATACGGTTATAAAAGTCGTAAAGCATTTGTTGAGCCTCTTCTTGATGTACTGTATTTATGTGCACTTCTTTAGATGCAAAAATTCTTTCAGGATGAGGCTCATTGAGTAGATTGTACCCTACAATTGCAGGATGGTCTTTTAATGCTTTAGCCAAATCTTGCCAAAAGAGAGCGGTCTGAGTCTGATACTTTTCGTCTTTCCAAATCCTTAGGTCGTCTCTATCTTGATTATTTTGCTTCCAGCGCGATCCGGGAAGGCTGAGCATAGTGATTACGATAGGCATTTTCTCTTGGTAGCATATATCCAAGATCTTTTTTAGCTGTTCTAGGTCTTCTTTGATTAATCCACGATAATCATCAGCATTTCCTATTAAAAAATCACGATGTAAACTTGCGAACTTATCTGGTGCTAATCTTATAAATTTGATTCCATATTTTTTAGCTGCTTTTATATCATCTGAAGTGATATTGCGATTAAAGATATTTGCTCCTTTTTGCTGAGTGTTCCAAAAATTTATTTTCTGAACAGGAGCAGCAAATACAATGATGTTATTCATCAACACAAAAATCACTAATGTGCATAATTGCATTAGTTTTGTTATATGATTTAGATGATTTTTCAAAAGATCAATCTTTATCATATGAACCACTCCACATTTTTCCAGTTGCCAGGGTTGGCTTTTTTAGCTGCAATTCTGGCTTGGCTGTTTCCAACGTGAATTTCTAATTTGTGCCCATCTGGATCAAGAAAATAGAGAGATTCACCAGGAGATGTATTTTCTTTAAAAATGTGAGCGCCGGAGTTTTGAATTTTATCAGCCATCATTTCAAAATCTTCACTGCTTACACTAAATGCATAATGTGTATAACAAGATTGAGGTTCTCTTGCTAAATCAACGTTGAGGCAGAACCAAAATTTTCCTATCAAGAAATATGCTCCTTGATCCCATTTAACTAATGGTTTAAACCCTAAAACATCTTTGTAAAACGAGAAAGCTCGGTGGATGTCAGTAACAGCTAAAGTGATGTGATTAATGTCTGTAACAGTCATAGTTTTTTTACCATTAAATCGCTATTGTGTCCGATGAACGCTCCTTGCATTGCTTGATATTGGCCAACTTTAGTAAAGCCGGCTTTATTATAAACTCTTATAGCTCTAGGATTGTGCTCAATCGGATCGATAAAAAATGTATCGGCTTTCGGATCTATGTCTTTTTTATAAAAAATCATAAATTTTGACAGCGTAGGCACCGCCAGTCCGCGCCCTAAATATTCTTTATTGCCTATACCAAAATCGAGCGCGATTGTATGCCCCGTTTCAGACATTCTTGCAAGGTGCGCATTCGAAAGGTCTGTTTGATCTTGTTGAAGAATATCAGAAAGCACAAAAGCATATGGCTCGTTATTAATAAAACCGATCCAGTACTGGGTTGTTCCTGCAAAATAAGTTTGCGGCTTTCCATGTATAAAATTTAGAATATCATCTTTATGTTCCTGACTGTTATCCCAGAACTCCATCATATGAGGCTCGGCAAGCCAACTAAAGATGGTGTCTATGTATGATGTCGAAGCTTTTTGAAATGTAATGTTCATGTGTTTTTCCGCAAATAAATTTTTTGTATCATGCCATCCGTTAAAGCTTTTTCGGCTGTTAAATCAAACTTTTCAAAACTTAAACCCAGCGGTATGCCGGTTCCTAAAGTTTGAGGGACAATTGTAAGAATGATTTCATCAATCAAGCTTTCTTGTGCAAAGCTTTTGGCAAGTTCTGCACCGCCTAAGAGCCAGATGTCTTTATCTGACCTACGGTCTTTCAGCTTGGTCATAAACTCAAGTGGGCTATCGTGTGTAATGCTGATATAGGGTTTATCGGTTTCAAATTTTTTGGAGGTGAAAACATAAGTGTGTTTATCCGGCCAACCCCAATCACCAAAACCTAAAATTTGTTTGTAGCTTTGGCTTCCCATTAGAATTGTATCAATGCGTTCCATTAGGTCTTTGTAGCCAACAGCCTCGAGTTCAGCATCATCTTTTGGATGCGGAAGCCAGTCAACACCACCGTTAATATCTGCGATAAAGCCATCAAGTGAAGTTGCAATGTAGAGGATTATTTTTGGTTGTATCATAAATTACCCCCATCGATTACGGTTCCTTGGTGATAGAGGATCTTCCAATCACCATTTATTCTTCGCCAAATCGTTGATCTTCTTGTCACTCTTGTTTTGGCTTGGATAAGAATGTACGTCAGTAAATAGTTATCCGGTGCGATTTTTGTGAGCTCAAAGTCCTTTGCTTCCCAAGTATCTTGATAATCTCGGTCGTTATACCGCTCAAGCAGAGTTTCTGTGATGTCTTGTTTGGTATAGACATTACCAGATGCACCAACTTCCCAAAATTCATCACACATTTGGTTTTCAATATCTTGTTTTGTTTTTCCAAATTTTTCAGAATGATGAAAGATTGGTTCTCTTGATTTAAGTTCAGCTAAGATTTTGTTTTCATCGAACGCTTTCCACTCTGCCGGTGCATCCGACCTAAAGCCATCCCAAAGCAAACCTCCATGTGGCCCCAGTATCTTTGTAACTAAAGTTTCGATTGCCCTAGCATCACCGCTTTGAAAAAGGCTTTCAAACGCAGCTACGAATTCTGAAGCCAAAGCAGGGTTATCATCTTTTAAATAACGGATAATTGATTTACCGCTGGCACACCACTTGTTTTGGCTTCTAAAATAAAATTGCCCTAGAGCCTCAAGTAACCGTGCTGCGGATGCAATCTGCTCAGCGCGCTCGACTGGATGTTTAATATCATCCAAGACATCGGTGATTAAAAACCGTTCCTTGTCAATTTGTTCTTGGTCCCATATCGCTGGCCTTGCATTTAAAACTTCTTGCGCAAGAGTTTTAACACTTTTTGAAAAAGCGCTGGGGCTAGTTACCTCACGTCCATTCAAAATCATATAGCAGAGGCCAGAGATGCCATTTCCTGTTCTTGATTCTTCAAAAAAATACCGCAAGGTATCAACATCATGAATAAATGCGTCAATTGGCCAACTGTCATAAATAAAGGCTTCTCTATGAGCGTGTGGCAATGATTCAAAAACAATCACAAGATCCAAATCAGATGCACTTGTTCCCTGATTAGTCGAAACTGATCCTGCCCAGAATACGGCTTTAGCCTCAGAATAGCGTTCTTTAATTAGTTTTTGGATGGTTGCTAGTGCTTCATTTCTTGAAGGTAACCCTTTTAACATCGATACCTCCCCAGTATCTTTTTGCTCAACTAACCTTTTAAAACCTGCTTTTTCATAAGCTTTAATCGCTGCAATATTGCTCGAATCTGGATCGGCGAAAATATGACTGTATTGGCCGCCATATATTTTCAGGAATTCTAATATTGCTTTTGAGCCCAAACCTTGTTGCAAAGCCTCTTCTTCGCCAATAAAAATATCAAATGCCCCCAGGCTTTCTGGCAGACTTGAAAGTGGTTTGCTTCTAGGAAAATCATATGCATTATAAATTTGAATGTATCCAACCGGCTTCTGATTGTTATGGATAATGAAGCCTTGGATAGCTTTTTTGATTCCATCCGCAAGCTTATAGCCTTTGATGTATGAGCTATATTTTTCACGTACCAAATCCATTGTATACCTCACATCCCGATCCCACCATTTTTTGACGTGAGATGTCTCTAGCCACTTGAGCAGTAGAGGGAAATGTGATTCATGCAGTGGTTCGAAGGTAATGGTCATAATCTACTCCTGCTTTTCTAATAGTTGAAAGGCTTTTGGCGCGGGGTTATCATCAATAAACTTGAGTATCAGGTGGGCTGCTTCAAAAGGAGATATGGCAGTTGTATCGACCTTAAATTCGTATGAACTTAAAACACCTTGGTGTACTCTGTCGATTTGATCGTTAGAGAGACCAATACATCGATCACGCCTTAAGATTTCTCGCTCTTGCATAACTGTCAGATCACAAAAAACGCCGATGTAATAAACGTTGTGACCCTTTAAATGCTGGACGTAAGCTTTTAAAGACTCTTCATTAAATAACACTTCATCGATAATAAGATTGTTTCCCTGCATCGCTAAACATTCCAGCTAATTTAGGCATAACGCTAAATAGCTTTTCATCTTCCTTACATGATTCTACATGCATTGTGGAGCCACGCTCATTTTTTCCCTGAAAAAATATTGTTTTTAAACAGAGGTTCAAACCCAAGTTTTTGATAGACCCCAAGACCTGAATCGGAGGACTCTAAAAAGCAATGGTGAGCCCCTAATTTTTTTGCCTCTGATAGTACGTAACGCATGAGATGCGTCGCATATCCTTTGCCCTGCAATTCAGGCACGGTGCCAACATCATCAATTCTTGCAATGCTATTGTTCAGTGACAAGGTAATGGATGCGATTGGTTTTTCCTGTTTGTATAAGCTGAAATGGTGGAGATTAATATTCCTTTTTAAGGCATTTTCATGGATGATTGCATAGATCGAACAAACTTCAAAAGTAGATTCAAATGCGCCTATCAATGGCATCATCCAGTCATTTAATTGATCATCATTCGCTTTAATCGCGGTTTCATCACCAAAACTCGCAGTTTGCCCCATTGCAAATTTATCTAAGTCCACAACCATTGAAACGGATTTACTTTTCTGGGGATAACCCATCGTATTTAAAATATCTACCATTTGAGAGGTACAAAATTCTTGTGGGATGATAATATCAAAAGCAAGGTTATCCTCGTCGAAAAACTGCTTTCCTTGGATTAAAATTTTATCAAGAACGTTTGTATTTCTTGTAATGTAAATAAAATTGAGTTCAGCACCACCAGTCATATAAGCATTAGCTCCATCGCCTAGATCTAAGCATTTTGAGGCAATGCCTCTGAAAAAATAATCCTCGGCTTGGCGGTATAAATTTATCAAGTCAGTCATGTTCTATTCCCACAATTTAGAAGGTAGTTCCCCCTAATTTTGTCTCATTTCATGCGATATTTTACTGAATGACACTATTATTGCGAGAAAATTTCACTTTTCTTTTCTTCAAAGGGGCTGGCGTCATAAAACAACTCGATTTTAGAGATAAGCCGATCCGTGAATTCCATCAGCACCGCTGCCCTAAATTTACCAATGGGTGCTGGAACAATCATATCGTAGGCGAACATGATCTGATCGCCGGCTGCAAAACGTGACCTGATTTGGATGTCCTGCAATATCCCACCGAAATTCTTTGCAGCTGAAACAACTGCATCTTTGCTATGCATTTCTGCGAGTGGCCCGATAAAATGCACGTTGTCATGCAGGTAGCCAGCCATTTTATCAAAGTCTTTTGCAAGCATGGAATTGTAATAGTTTTCCGCAGACTTTAAGTTAGTATCACTTTCAGAATTTGTTGTATTCATATCGAACTCCTATTATAGTATAAGCACGCTGATAATATAATGTAAGGGCACTGATATGTCAACATCTCAAGAAATAAATGTCGCAGGTTTGTTAGGTTATAAACTAAAACAGACGCAACACAGCTTGCGCCTTCGCATGGACGAAGCTTTAAAAACCCTTGATCTGACAACGCCACAATATGCAGTACTGGCGCAATTAGAGCTCCGACCTGGTATATCTAATGCAGCTCTAGCTAGATCAGCTTTTATCACCGCTCAAACCATGCATGGTATTGTCTCTAATTTAGAAAAACGGGGTTTAATTCATCGTAAAAGCGATGCTTCCCATGGTAGGATTTTATGCACAGAATTAACAAAACAAGGAATGAAAGTTGTTCAGCAGGCTCATAACGTTATCAGCAAAGTCGAAGCGAGCATGACCTCTACTATCACAGAAGATAATAAAGTACTGTTGGAAAAGTTACTTCTGGAGTGTTTTAATAATCTGCACACCAACAGAATGGCTCCTGATATCGAAGATCAGTGAATGCTAAATGCATATGAACATAATCTAAAGTGACCATATCACAGTAAAATTCTCGTTCTGTGGGTACACACGCCATTCTCCGCCCCAATAACGAACCTCAAGACCGGTTTTGCAAAAAACCAGTAAAATCAAGGGTTATGGACATGCGCACTTTCAGGTCGGACGTTCGCATCTAACTGAGAAGCGGAGAATAAAAAGGGAGACTTTGGGGTAAAATGGCGAAATTGGAGAAAGTGAGGTACGGGTCTAACAGCAAGCAAAAACTCTGGAAAGCGCACAAATACTGGGGTTTTGAGACCTGATAACACTAGCTCAAAAAGACGCGAGAAAAGTTATCTTCAAAAAAGCTGGCGGAGGGGAAGAGATTCGAACTCTCGATACGCGTTAACGTATACACGCTTTCCAGGCGTGCTCCTTCAACCACTCGGACACCCCTCCCAGAAACTTAATCATATTCTCAACTTATGGTGGATTTGTTATTAAGCTCAATCATCGTGATTTCGCTAACTAATTTGACCTTTGCATTAAACAAAACCCAGGCATCCTAACAAACTCATTCTCATAAATCAAGTCGCAAAATAAGGCAAACAATATCTACTCATGAAATTAATACATTAAAAATCATGTGCTACTATGCTACTAAGTATTCTGTAGCGCATCTTTTTTGAGAAATTTACCACCTAAAATATGGTAATGTAAATGAAACACACTCTGACCCCCTGCTTTACCTGTGTTAACAAGTGTCTTATATCCCTCTAAACCTAACGTTTCAGCAAGTTTTGGAATCGCAAGGCTAATTTTAGCTATCAACTCCGCATCTTCCTCCTGTAAATGATTTAAACTATCAATATGTTTTTTAGGCACAACCAATACGTGTGTTTCTGCAGCAGGGAAAGCATCATGAAAAGCTACCATGTCTTGATCCTCATAGACCTTATTGGCTGGAATATCACCTTTGATGATTTTACAGAAAATACAGTCACTCATTTTATCTCCTTAATCCTTTTGCCTTGTTAGCCAATAATAGATAATTAGTACTACACAAATTCCACCGACTAACTCATAATGCTGCTTTATAAAAGCATGAACACTATTAAAAATGCCAATATCATAACTGCTTATAATACCAATCGCTATTAATGACAGACCAAAACCTAATATCATCCCACGTTTTTTGGAATGCTTTATCAAACGCTCATCTTTATTATTGTCTTGTATTACTTTAAGTTGTTTAACTTTTGTATTTAATAATTCAAACAACAGCTCTGGCATATCTGGCAGGCGTTCACTTAACTCTGGCAAACTCTTCATCGAACGCTTTATAAATCCTTGCCAGCCAACTCGCGTTTTCATCCACTTCTCTAAAAATGGTTTGGCAGTTGCCCATAAATTTAAATCTGGATATAAATCTCGTCCCAATCCTTCAATATTTAAAAGTGTTTTCTGTAATAGCACCAATTGTGGTTGCACGCTCATGTTAAAACGCCTTGCCACCTGAAACAAACGCATTAAAGTGTAGCCAAATGAAATCTCAGCTAGTGGTTTTTCAAAGATCGGTTCACAGACAGTTCGAATTGCCGATTCTAGCTCATCCACACGCGTATCATATGGCACCCAACCCGATTCAATATGAAGCTCGGCAACTTTTTTATAATCACGGTTAAAAAACGCCAAAAAATTACCAGCTAGGTAATGCTGATCTTCACGCGTTAAGGTGCCGACAATACCAAAGTCAATCGATATGTATTTAGGATCTTTTGGATTTGACGCATCTATAAAAATATTACCTGGGTGCATATCGGCATGAAAGAAACAATCTCTAAAGACTTGAGTATAGAATATCTCAACACCTCGCTCGGCTAGAAGCTTTAAGTCTGTGCCTAAAGATTTCAAGGTTTCAATATCTGAAACTGGAATACCTTTGATTTTTTCAATCGTTAATAAATTATTACGACAATACTGCCAATAGACCTCTGGCACGTAGTGAATATGGCTATCTTTGAAATTTCGCTTAAGTTGCGAGGCATTAGCAGCCTCACGTTGTAAATCAAGCTCATCCAAAAGATTACGACTTATTTCAGCAACCACTTCTACTGGACGCAATCGCCTTGTTGAAGGAACATAACGTTCCAACATACTTGCTAGCGCTTTTAAAAGCTCTGTATCTTGAATTAATATTTTCTCAATATTAGGACGCAACACCTTAACCACGACTTCTTCACCTGTGTTCAAAGTTGCACCATGAACTTGTGCAATTGACGCCGAAGCCAAGGCGTTTATATCAAACTTTAAAAATGCTTTATCAATCTGCTGCTGTAAGGCTTTTTCAATCGTTTGAATTGCATACTCACTGGCAAAGGGTGGAACCTTATCTTGTAGCTTTGCCAATTCATTTGCTAAATCATGCGGCAAAAGGTCACGCCTTGTCGATAATGCTTGACCAAACTTAATAAAAATAGGACCTAAAGTTTCTAGTGCCAAACGTAACCGTGTGCCACGGTCAAGCTTGTTGCAATTCAGCCAATAATAGGGGTTAAAAATAAGTGTAAACCTTAATGCTCTTAACAAGGGCAGATTTGCCATCATCGCCGTAACATTATATTTATTGAAAATATAACCAATATAGATTAAGCGCAGCCATTTTTTAACTTTACTCATGCGCTCCCTCAATCATTTCAATCAGTTTTAAATATTTATTAAGTTTGGCTATTACCCTATCTGTATCCTCTTTTAAAATTTGTACATCCATAAAGAAATCTTCAAGCTCCTGGCGACATGGAAAAAAGTTTTTTTCATATTGCAGATATTCTCTTAATTCTATTGGCAGTTTCTCTTTGCTCACTCTAAACCAATGATTTAAAGCAGTTAGAGGTTTATCCAGTAATGAACTTAAAGTATTGTTCTTACCTTGAGTTAAAGTAAAAATTAAATCTGGTCGAATTGCTTTAAAGAAATTGCTATAACGCTGCAACACTTGAATATCACCGCTAAAATTGACTTTGTCGGTTTGAATAAAGTGTTGCGGATTTGGGCTTAAACACATCGCAACAAGCACGCTTGACTTTCCTCTTAGACGATTGTTTGCTGCCATTTCAGTTATAGATAATAACAATGTATTGTGTTGTGGTATCAATACACAGCTAAGATTCAAGTCTCCAATATCAACAGCTAATGCTTCACCTGCTAACTGTTGCAGCAAGTAATTCCGTTGAGGGTCAAGCCTTAATGTTTGATAAATAAGATAATTGATGAGCTTAATAACATGGTTTTTGTCCATCTTCCCACCTAGTACTTAATACCAATATGTAATGCTACTACACCAGCTGCCATGTTTTGGTATTCTACTTTATCAAAACCTGCATTCAACATCATTTGCCTTAAAGTCTCTTGATCAGGGTGTTTACGAATGGATTCGGCAAGATAACGATAACTATCAGCATCTTGAGCAATAATTTGTCCCATAACAGGTAAAACTTTAAACGAGTACTGATCGTAGATCTGACTTAAAATAGGAAAGATCGGCTTAGAGAACTCTAGCACTAGCAATCGCCCTCCTGGTTTTAATACACGATACATAGATTGCAATGCCTTGTCTTTATCGGTTACATTTCTAAGCCCAAATGAAATAGTAATACAGTCAAATATATTATCTGAAAAAGGCAAGTATTCTGCATTGGCTTGGACATATTCAATATTACCAAGACAGCCTCTATTAGTTAACTTTTCTCTACCGACATCCAACATTGACGCATTGATGTCACTTAAGATCACTTTACCATTATCACCTACTTGACGAGTAAATTGATACGCTAAATCACCTGTACCACCAGCTAAATCTAACACCATATTACTAGGCTTAACCGCTGCTTTTTGAATTGTGATTTTTTTCCAAATACGATGAATCCCAAACGACATGACATCATTCATAACGTCATACTTAGTAGCAACCGAATGAAAAACTTCGGCAACTTTTTGCTGTTTCTCCTGCCATTTGACCTCTTTAAAACCAAAATGCGTAGTCTTATCTCGTTGATTATCCATATTAAACCAAAGGCGATCTAAATTGGCCATCAGTATAACGCGAAAAGTAGATGGACACCACTTGCGAATAATATATACCATAAAACCTTCACCTATCAGGATAGGGTAAAGGACAATTTGACTAATTTTGATGGCAGCTATTTATTATCTTAAGTTGATTCGTTAACTTTTAACTATGATAAATCACAAATCTCAGGTTATTTTTTAAGGAACATAATTCATGCCAAACAATTTACAAAACAAAAAAATAGAAACTACTGAACGTCTAAAGAAAGTGCTTGACCATATAGCGAAATTAAATTTTCCGCTTGTAAAGAGCACGATAAAGCCAATAGCTTTATATACTGTCTCTTCCATATTATCGGAAGCAATAAAGCAAACATCTATAGGCTACATAGATGATACGTATGACGAGCTAAAAACAGCAATGACTTTCATTATTGACAATCTAGTTACACCAATGGCTGCTAGTACGCTTTATAAAGCTGGTGGAGACTTGTTAACATCTAACAAATATTTTACAGAAAACCAATTCGGAGTAAGCTTTGTTATACTTTATAATTTCCTATTGAGAATTTCTACCGACCATCCTTATATAAATGGATTAATCGATAAAGCCTTGACAGCGTATAATTTTAGAGAGAATATTTATTTTTTCACAGGTTGCCATCCTTTTTTCTTTAGCAAATCGGCGGTAGATACACTCAATATCGATTTTTTCTTATCACAAAATTTGGATTACACCTTTGTTACCTGTAAAGATAAAGATGAAAAGACGTTATTTACCACAAAATTTAATATCCCTATATTATCTAAATTTTATCAACATAAAGTCGGTTATTTGCCTGGGAAATGGTGTAAGGATAATGATAAGTGGGTGTTTACTACACCTGTTCCAAAAGAGCAACTTATTAGAGAATGTAACGATAGATATGCACAATGTTACTTTAGCGATAATAATAAGGTTGATAGCATCTACGCGACTACTCCATTAGGAAACCAATACGATATTTATTACTATACACCAATCACTTATAGTTCAATAAATCAAGAAAACCCACAAGAAGCTGCTGTACAAAATGTAGTGAACAAAATCAATTCTAGTATTGACTACCTGTCAACACCTCCTCTTGTTAAATTTGATGAAACAAAGAAAAACGATGCTAACAACAGAGATAAATTTATTCAAAGTCTCACCTCACAAAATGAGGCAGAACCAGGAGAACTAAAGCTTTTCTTTTGGTTAAGACAACAAGAAAATCAAAACAATAATTCAAATAGTTTCAGTAACTTTCGTTAAACTTTATAGCCCATAATTAAAGGTTTCAAAAATCCTTTAATACCTTTAATAGTAGTGAGGGATCAAGGGATTTTTGTTTGTACTAGAAAGCAATCACAAGGTATCAGAATCGGAAAGGAAAATGGGAAATACAGTTAAAGTAAGGATGAAACTTTGCTTGGATAGTAGGTGATCGTATTGTCCCTTGTTTTTTTATAATTTTTATAAAAGGTAATGTCGTTAATAAATTCCTTAATCATATTAAAATTTGTTTTTGGCAAGACAGTTATTGTTGTATATCGTTTATAACTAGGAGCATGCCATTTTTTCATAATTTCATCATCTACTCGATCAAAAACCACTGTAATTGCATGGTCATTTTTCCAAGCATTTATATTATTTTCAATGGCATATTGTAAGATCTCATTAGCATTATTTAAGCACTTTATATACCTTTCTTTTAAACCATTGTATCCACCAATATTACGTATACCTTCATAAAGCAATATTGGGGAAATACCGTTTCTACTTCCAGCAATAGTTAAATCATTATTCTTGACATACTCAATTTCTCGATTCTTTAAATATTTTTTATTTACTAAAAAAATTCCAGAAGGAATTGGAGAGCCAATAAATTTATGACCACTAATATTTATTGAGTCAAAATCATAACCTAACTTTAATTGATATTTAGTGAAAGGTAAAAACGAACCATCAAAAGCCGCATCAGCATGAATATAATATTTTATATTAAATGCATCAGCATGTTTTTTAAACAGGTCAATATGGTCAATTGATGAGGTTATTGTACTTCCAAGAGTAGCGAAAAAGATAACAGATTTTCCTTTATTTAAGTTCAAAGTTGTAGATAAAGCGTCTTCTATAATATTCCCTTTTTCATCAGTTTTTATACGAATTAAAGGTAAATTGAGTATATTAGCAATTTTATCTATACAGTAATGAGCATACTCTGATGCTAAAATAATACAATTTGAACGATTTGAATCACTTAAATAGTTTCTGCCAAGCCAACATCCATTCAACGCTGCTTCAGTGCCACAATGAGAAATGTATCCCCACGACTCATGGTAACTACTTTTGTAAAGCTTTAGAAAAAAATGGATCACTTCTTTTTCATATTCATGCGAACTAAATGCGTTTGACAAATTTTCAGGGTTACCTAGATTATTTATGGAATAGTTAAGCACATCAGATAGATAATCATATTTAAAATCCGTAGCAGGAGGGTAACCAATATATAATTTACTATTATGAGAAAGACGCTCTATAAAATCTCTATTCATTTTTATACTATTTCCTTACATTTTACTTTTTCGTTACGTTTTACTCTAATCTAAACTTTCCCAAGTTCTGTTAGACAGTTAGCTCAATAATCATCTGAAGCCATGAGCTTTGTGATTTTTTTGGCTTAAATTTATCATTTTTGCAAACCCTTCGTTTATTAAAGTTGGCAACTATCAGCTTTATTGATGACTCCTTCTGAAAAATGCTTGCAAGTGAGTTAGTAAAAGCTGTAAGGTATCCATTCATGAGTTGCTCCAGTTTTTTTAGCAACCCTAAGATACAGGGATAAATTTTGATTTGCAGCTCATCAACAGCAAATTCTTACAAAATTAGGGAAAGTTCAGTTGATAAATTAAGCCTTAAAGAAATAGTGGTAGTAAGAAAAGTATTTTTAGCTAATTAAGGTACTTTTCCAGGTTATGGAAATCAAAAAAATAACGCTTCACTCAGGATTTTGCAAATTTTTCTTCATGTATGGAGATTATCTATGTTGTTTGGTGATGCGTATCACATGTCTCTTTGCTTCTAAGAGTGGTACGTTTACTTCAAACGTTTCAAAATATTGGTTTAAATTTTCCAAGGCTGTAAGCTCCAAATCCGCACCTTTCATTGCAATCAATTGTCCATCATCTTGTTGCAAATGATGGCATAAATGATAAAAATCACCCACTGAACTAAATGCCCGTGAGATAATTGTATCAAATAAAGTCTTTGGTTGATATGACTCAATGCGAATGTTAATAGGTGTAATATTCTGCAAGCTCAGTGCTTTTTTGACATGATTTAAAAAACGAATTTTTTTGCCAACGCTATCGATCAAGACAAAATGCTTTTCTGACATTAAAATTGCCAAAGGCACACCTGGTAAACCACCACCACTTCCAACGTCAATGACTTGTTGACCCTTAATAAAACGGGCTACCGATAAGCTATCAAATAAATGCTTGACCAGCATCTCATTCCAATCAGTAATAGATGTCATATTATAGGTTTTATTCCATTTTCTAAGCAAGACCAAGTAATTAACCCATTGGTTAATTTGCTCATCTGTAACAAGCAATGTTAATTTTTCAACCGCTTGACGAATCTTCACTTTCGTGTCATCCATCATATTATTTAAACAATCAATTGTGATCATTTTGTTTGGCAAGAAAGTTATACAATGAGCTTGAGTATATACAGCTTGAAAAATATTTAACAGCAAAAAATTACTTATCTGCAGATAAGTAATTAATATTTGTTATACCCATAACCTAATCACATGCCAATCATTGAAATAAAAAAAGCGACTTCACGTCGCTTTTTAAGTATGATTGTGCACCTCTTGATACACAAAGATTAAAAACAGAGATTAAGATTGATTAATTTAGGCTAATTTGAACGTCAACACCCGCAGCAAGATCAAGTTTCATAAGGGCATCAACTGTTTTTTCAGTTGGCTCAACGATGTCGATCAAACGTTTGTGAGTTCTGATTTCATACTGATCACGTGCATCTTTGTTTACATGAGGTGAAATCAAAACCGTAAAGCGCTCTTTGCGTACAGGTAAAGGAATTGGACCCTTAACTTGTGCACCGGTTCTTTTTGCTGTCTCGACAATTTCTTTAGTCGATATATCAATCAATTTATGATCAAATGCTTTTAATCGAATGCGAATACGCTGATTATTAATATTTGTTGCCATTTTCTTTAAACCTTCTAAGTTACGAGTTACGCTTTTTAATGATTTCTTCTGCAATATTGCCTGGGACTTCTGCGTATTTTTCAAACTCCATAGAGAATGACGCACGCCCTTGAGAGATTGAACGCACGTTCGTCGCATAACCAAACATCTCTGCCAATGGCACCAATGCATTAACCACTTTACCACTTGGATTTTCATCCATACCAGAGATGATGCCGCGACGACGGTTCAAATCACCAATTACGTCACCCATATACTCTTCAGGCATTACAACTTCTACTTTCATCATTGGCTCAAGAAGAACTGCGGAGGCTTTTTGCGCACCCGCTTTAACTGCCATTGAGCCTGCAATCTTAAATGCCATCTCAGATGAATCCACATCATGATAAGAACCATCATAGAGTGTTGCTTTAACATCAATCATAGGATAGCCAGCGATTACACCATTTCGTAATTGCTCTTCAATACCTTTAGCAACTGCACCGATGTATTCTCTTGGCACTACACCGCCAACGATATCATCAACGAATGCAAAGCCTTTGCCCATTTCTTGAGGCTCAAGCTTAATCCAAACGTGACCATACTGTCCACGACCGCCTGATTGACGTACAAACTTGCCTTCAGCTTCAACACCTTGTTTGATCGTTTCACGATATGCTACTTGAGGATTACCAACGTTTGCCTCCACTTTGAATTCACGTTTCATGCGATCAACGATAATTTCTAAATGCAGCTCTCCCATCCCTGAAATAATAGTTTGACCTGACTCTTCATCTGTTTTCACCCGAAATGATGGATCTTCTGCTGCTAAACGACCCAATGCAATCGACATTTTCTCTTGATCAGCTTTAGATTTTGGCTCTACTGCAACTGAGATAACTGGCTCAGGGAAATCCATACGCTCAAGCGTAATAATATTATTTTCATCACAAAGTGTGTCACCTGTTGTTACTTGTTTTAAACCAATACAAGCAGCAATATCACCTGCACGCACTTCTTTAATTTCATCACGCTTATTAGCGTGCATTTGTACAATACGTCCAATACGCTCTTTTTTACCTTTCACAGGATTATAAACCGCATCACCTGACTTCAACACTCCTGAATAAACACGGATAAATGTTAAGTTTCCAATAAATGGGTCTGCGGCAAGTTTAAATGCAAGGGCAGCAAATGGCTCTTCATCAGATGACTTACGTGAAGCTTCACTACCATCTTCTAGCTCACCACGAATAGCTGGAACATCATGTGGTGCTGGTAAGTAACGCACTACACCGTCAAGTACAGCTTGTACGCCTTTATTCTTAAACGCTGAACCACAAAACGCTAATACGATTTCGTTATTAATAACCCGTTGACGCAAAGCTGCATGAATTTCCTCTTCAGTTAGCTCTTCACCTTCAAGGTACTTATTCATTAATTCTTCATTTGCTTCAGCTGCTGCTTCAATCATTTCTTGACGAAGCTCTTCAGCATGTGCATAAAGCTCTTGCGGAATCTCTTCTAAAGTGTAAGTTAACCCTTTATCTTCCTCATTCCACATGATGGCTTTCATGCGCACAAGATCAATCACGCCTTTAAACTCTTCTTCGGCACCAATATTAAGCTGCACAGGGACAACAGTTGCCTTTAAGCGTGATCTAATTTGCCCTAACACACGTTCAAAATTCGCGCCAGCCCTATCCATTTTATTCACAAAAACGATACGTGGAACACCATATTTATTAGCTTGACGCCACACTGTTTCTGATTGAGGTTCAACACCTGATGAACCACAGAATACAACAACTGCGCCATCAAGCACACGCAAAGAACGCTCTACTTCAATCGTAAAATCAACGTGCCCCGGGGTATCAATGATGTTAATACGGTGTTTATCAAACTGTTTATCCATACCTTGCCAGAACACTGTTGTTGCAGCAGAGGTAATAGTAATACCACGCTCTTGCTCTTGTTCCATCCAATCCATTGTTGCTGCACCATCGTGCACTTCACCAATTTTATGTGAAACACCAGTATAGAACAATATACGTTCAGTTGTAGTTGTTTTACCTGCATCCACGTGGGCACAAATTCCAATATTTCTATATTTTTCAATCGCAGTCATACGTGACATGAGTTTTCTCCAATATTACCAACGGAAATGCGCAAATGCTTTGTTAGCTTCAGCCATTTTATGCGTATCTTCACGCTTTTTAACAGCTGAACCACGTCCTTCTACAGCTTCCATTAACTCAGCAGCAATACGAAAGCCCATACTTTTTTCTTTACGTTTACGTGCTGCATCAATAATCCAACGCATAGCAAGCGTCATTTGACGCTCAGCTCGCACTTCAACTGGAACTTGGTAAGTTGCACCACCGACGCGGCGAGATTTAACCTCAACCATAGGCGCTACTGCTTCTAAGGCTTTTTCAAAAACCTCAGTGGCTTTTTCCCCTGATTTTTTTACTTCAATTTGATCAAAAGCGCCATAGACAATTTTCTCAGCTATAGACTTTTTACCTGATAACATGATGTGATTAATAAATTTTGCAACGATCTCACTTTTAAACTTCGGATCTGGCAACACTTCGCGTTTTGGTGCTCGGTTTCTTCTAGACATTTTATCTTTCCTTTAACCTAAATAAATGAATTAAAATTATGCTTTAGGACGCTTAGTACCATACTTAGAGCGACCTTTTTTACGGTCCTTAACACCTGATGTATCAAGTGCACCGCGAACGGTGTGATAACGCACACCTGGTAAGTCTTTCACACGACCACCACGAATAAGAATAACGCTATGCTCTTGAAGATTATGACCTTCACCACCAATATAGGTGGTCACTTCAAATCCACTGGTCAATCTTACACGCGCTACTTTTCTTAACGCTGAATTTGGTTTCTTAGGGGTCGTTGTGTAAACACGCGTACATACGCCACGTCTTTGCGGACATGACTTCAAGGCTGGTACATTCGTTTTAACAACCTTTTTCTTGCGCGGATTGCGCACCAACTGGTTAATAGTTGCCATTATTTACTCCGTAGTTTTTTAAACATCTAATCTTTGCATAAACTAAAAAGACGCGGAATTATATACAAAAACAAGCAAAAATTGCAAGCTGATAATTCCATTTTCCATCAATCATTTTAAAGATCAAACCTTACCTTAAAGATTAGAAAAACAAAAAGGGGCTTTCGCCCCTTTTAAATTCAGTCTGGCATAAGCCAAACTATCAATGACTAAATAACGATGGAACTACATCATTCCACCCATACCGCCCATGCCACCCATACCAGCAGCACCCATATCAGCTTTTTCTTCTTTTATCTCACCAACCATAGCTTCAGTTGTAATCATCAAACCAGCAACGGAAGCAGCATGTTGAAGTGCAGAACGCACTACTTTAGTTGGATCTAAGATACCCATTTCGATCATATCGCCATAAGTATCGTTTGCTGCATTGTAACCATAGTTACCTTCTTTAGCACGTATATTATTAACAACAACAGATGCTTCACCACCTGCGTTTTTAACGATTTGACGCAAAGGCGCTTCCATTGCACGACGTGTTAATTCAATACCATGATTTTGGTCTTCATTATCACCTTTTAAGTTAATAAGCGTAGCTTGTGCACGAAGAAGTGCAACACCACCACCAGCAACAACACCCTCTTCAACTGCAGCACGTGTTGCATGAAGGGCATCGTCCACACGATCTTTTTTCTCTTTCATTTCGACTTCAGTCACCGCACCAACACGGATAACTGCAACGCCACCAGCAAGCTTAGCCAAACGCTCTTGAAGCTTCTCACGATCATAATCAGAAGTTGCTTCCTCCACTTGTTTTTTAATTTGGGCTATACGAGCATTTATACTTGCCTTTTGCCCTGCACCATCAATAACAGTTGTATCATCTTTTGTTATTTGTATACGACTTGCTCCACCCAAATGCTCAACAGAAGCTTTTTCAAGTGTCAAACCAACCTCTTCAGCAATTACAGTCGCGCCTGTTAAAATTGCAATATCTTCCAGCATTGCTTTACGACGATCACCAAATCCAGGTGCTTTTACAGCAGCAACTTTTACAACACCACGAATATTGTTTACCACAAGTGTTGCAAGTGCCTCACCTTCTACATCTTCAGCAATGATCAACAAAGGCTTACCAGATTTAGCGACACCTTCCAATACAGGCAACAACTCACGGATATTAGAGATTTTCTTGTCAACGATTAAGATATAAGGATTCTCTAATTCAGCAGTCATATTTTCTTGGTTAGTGGCAAAGTAAGGTGATAAATAACCACGATCAAACTGCATGCCCTCTACAACATCAAGCTCATCTTCAAAGCCCTTGCCTTCTTCAACAGTAATCACACCTTCTGATCCTACTTTTTTCATCGCTTCGGCAATGATTTTACCGACTGTTGCATCAGCATTTGCAGAAATCGTTCCTACTTGCTCAATCGCTTTGTTATCTGCACAAGGCTTAGATAATGCTTTAAGCGCTTCAACTGCTTTTATAGCTGCTTTATCAATACCACGTTTAAGGTCCATTGGGTTCATTCCCGCTGCAACCGCTTTTAACCCTTCAGTTAATAGTGCCTGCGCTAAAACAGTTGCCGTTGTTGTACCATCACCTGCGATATCTGCTGTTTTAGATGCAACTTCTTTAACCATTTGTGCACCCATGTTAGCAAACTTATCTTTTAACTCGATTTCTTTGGCAACAGAAACACCATCTTTAGTAATTGCTGGCGCACCAAATGATTTTTCTAAAACCACATTACGACCTTTAGGACCAAGCGTTACTCTTACGGCGTTTGCTAACGTATTGACACCTTCTAACATACGAGCACGTGCATCATCTGAAAACATTACTTCTTTAGCGGCCATGTCTTTTCCTCTTTTAAACTTTATTAATTTAACCAAAAATAAACTATTTCAACTTAGCAGTATGCGCAAATTACTCAATCACTGCCAATATATCTTCTTCACGCATCATCAATAGCTCTTCACCATCAACTTTGACTTCATTCCCGGCGTATTTCCCGAATAAAATCGTATCACCCACTTTCACGTCCAATGCACGAACAGCACCATCTGTTAGGATTTTGCCATTTCCAGTTGCAATCACTTTACCTTGCATCGGTTTTTCTTTTGCGCTATCGGTTAAGATAATACCACCTGTTGATTTTTGTTCTTCTTCAGCGCGACGAACCAACACTCTATCATGTAAAGGGCGAATTGCCATATGTTTACTCCTTCTTTTAAGCTATGTTAAACATGTTGTTGTTTATTGCAGGCAGATATATGGTGATAGCAAATTTCTTTTCAAGAATTTTTTTTGATTTTTTTATTTTTTATTGGAAATAACCAAATTTTTCAGGCCAAATCTAGTGCTACGCCTTCGATTACATTACAAAGCAAAAGGTAAGCGATTATTCAATTCATCCTTGAGTCGACTCTTGATTTCTGAGGTACTCGCTTTGATTAAGGTACTCTGTACTTGACTTTGATCGATTTGCACAACTGGATTATTTAAACTTCCCATCAATTTTATACTTATTGGTAAGCGATCTATCATTTTATTCGCATCAGAAATTGATAAGTTAGCATTTTGGAAAATCAAATTAACTGGTAGATCAAGTATTATTTCATCGCCTTGCCACTGCCATTTACCTTGTGCTTCTAGTGAATAAGTTTTTGCAGATAGACCAAAACCCTTGCTAAACTTAATATCCTGAAGAAGTTTATCAGCAGGCATATCTTTCAATTCCAGTGAAAACATATTCGCTATCTTTGAGTGATTCGCGCTAATGAGTTTCGCCTTGATCGTTTGGTCTTTTGAGACAATCCTAATTGCCGTTGGTGCTTTAATGAGCCACGGCTGTGTTGAAACGTTACTGGCGATAGCGTTAAAGATTAAATTATTTGAATAGTTAATATTATTAACCGTAAGCTTTGTAATTGTGAGAGTTGGGGTGTTAGTGATTAAATCAGTCGCTTGTCTATCTGCGTAGTGATACATTTGAGTTACCTTAGCTTCTTGCTGTTTTACATCAGCTGACTCATGTTTAGCTGTATCAGGAACAAGCCAACCCAAGAGACACTTAAGTTGCTTTAGATATGATTGATATTGCTGTACATTTTGCACGTAATACTTTACATCGAAGTCTTTTATATGTTGAGTTTGTGCTTGTTGTACGACTTTATCTTCTTTTGGCGTGGGAATAATTGATGTGTCTATGTTCGGTAAATAAAGCATTGCTTTTATAGTACGCGGCTGATTTGTTAACACGTCGTTTATAACAACATTACTCAGAGTCAACCTTTTTGTTAACAACTCGCTTACATTCACCTGCATCGTGAGTGTTTTCGCATAAAAACGATTTTGATTTAAGTCCTTAGGATCCGCAATCTCAAGCCCTGTGATATTGAGTTTACCATTAAACATATCAAGCTTAAACGTATCAATCTCAACTGTTGCACCGTTTATTCTAGTCAACTCAGAAACCAAAATATTTTTTAACATTTGTGACTGCAAAAGACCACTTAAAACAAATATAAACACAATCACTACAGCAATAATAATGACACCCAAGATCCGAAAAGGATGTTTAAGCCTTCTATTTCTTAACTTCACCCAATCAATTTTGTGCACAGACTGTCCAAAGATAATCCAGCTAATCATTTTAATTAAGCGCTTATTAACGATATTGTCATATAGGGTTTCCTCAGTTTGCATTATTGCCATTTTGGCTTTTACAAGTGAAACCAACTTAGTGATCAAGTAACCAAAGATCAGACCCAAAATAAGTGCTAAAACAAAACTTCCTGTTACCAAATAATAATCAAATCCTGCATAGGCAAACACAGGTGTATTAATCATCCATTTTAAAATGCCTTGTAAAAACCCATCTAATACAAACACGCCAACGTGATAGGAAACAACCTCCAAAGTAAATGAAAGTAACCTGGCAACGGCATATATAATTGCGGCAACGACCAAATTGACATTAAGCAATATCAATAACCCAATTACAATAATATATAGTAATGGTGCATAGCTAAACCCTGGTAAGAAACCAATCATTCCCCCAAATAGTACAGCTAAAAAAAGCTGCATTGGATTTGATTGCCCTGTAACGATTTTGATTAATTTCTTTAATATTTTCATATTGCATCCTCCACCATACTCAATTCTCACTGTAATGAAATTCTTTTTATTCCTCAACGCTTAAATATTGAACTCTCGACAAATTAGCGTTTATCTTCTATTCTTTGGGCCTTCTTTATATTACGCATAGACTTCTACAAGTTCACCAGGTCTATCCATACCCTGCAACCTTAAAGCAACATCTCTTTTGCAAGCTCAACAAAAGTTTTAATTTTGGGTTGCACATATTGATGTTTTTGATAGTACATGTTGACATTCACTACCTGAGAACTGAAATCGCTCAATTGAACCTCTACTAACTCACCTTTTTTTAGCTCATGCTCAACAATATATCGATGCACTTGAATAATACCCATATCGGATAATACAAAATTCTTCATGCAATCTATATTATTTGCTTTTAACCTTGTTGCCCAAAAATGACTTTGATTATCTGTTTTACCAACAATTGTTGCGGCTCGTGCACTATGCGGAATAAATTGATGTTGTTTAAGTTGCTGTAAACTTTTAGGTATCCCATGTCGATTCAAGTATGAGTTAGTTGCACAAAAAACGTAATCTGTTTCCATAAGTTTACGTGCAACGACATCATCACTTGGTCTCCAGTTCACTCCAAATGCAACGTCAATATTTTCTTGATATAAATGTGGCATCCGTTCTTCTATTATCAGTGAAACATTCATTTTTGGATATAACTGTAAATATTGCTTGATCAACTTTGTTAAATACTGTTTAGCAAAAAATGCATTACTGCTGATCACCAACTCACCCTCTGGATGTTCATCAAAACTGCCGATGAGTTGCTTAATACCAAACCACTCGTTTTCTAAACGCTGACATTGCTCAAAGAGCTTATGACCCTCCTCAGTAAGGCTAACTTGTCGAGTTGTGCGAATAACCAACTTCACTTTTGTCATCAATTCTAGCTGTTTAATGTTTTGACTAATTGCCGATTTTGAAATACCCAAGTAATAGGCAGCTTTTGTAAAACTTGCAAACTTTGCTACAGCTAAAAATGACTCTAGTTGAACCAATGAAAACGCATCTTTAAACATTGCTATCAAGTTTTGACTTATAGGTTTAGCAGATTGTTCATATTAACTTAACTAATGTCAATATTTTTACGTATTGTTTAATTTTTTAGCCTTATTACAATCTCTCCAAACGATCAAACATAAAAAAATAAAAGAAAAAAATAAAAGTATGAATTATAAAAATATCATCCTCCTTAACTACCTTTGCATTGCCTCTGTATCAGCTGTAATACTCACACCTGCTTTACCTCAAATCCAAAACTTCTATGGAATTGATTCACCCGACCTATCTTGGTTTGTTGCCATCTTCCTATTAGGTTATGTGTTTGGTAACCTTATCTATGCTCCTTTAGCCAATACATATGGCAGATTGAAAGCGATTCGTTTTGGATTTTTATTAAATCTCACTGGTATTACAATATGCTATTTAGCTTCAATAGATATCCTGTATAGCTATAAGTTGTTATTGATCGGACGGCTGATCACAGCACTTGGCGCATCAGCTGGTCTTGCTTGTACTTTTACCATCATTAATGAGCTTTTAGCACCAAATAAAGCAAAAGTAGTCATTTCGTATTCAACGCTCTCTTTTATGCTAGGTATTGCCCTTGCTGTAACATTGGGTGGTATTGTCACACAATATATGGATTGGCAGGATTTATTTATCTTTTTATTTATCCACGGATTACTGGCATATGTATCTACATACTTTTTTCCAGAAACTTTAAAGACAAAACACCGATTACATCCAACTGTAATCATTCATCAATATGCTTATGCTTTTGCAAAGCATCAATTACGCCACTATGCACTTATTGTTGGTCTATCCTCAACAATATCATACGCTTACGCCGCTGCTGCGCCCATTATTGCTCACACTATGCTAAACCTTACACCAGGAGGCTTACGGATATTGGAACCTATTAAGCATAGTTGGAAGCGGCATCAGTGGGTTATTTGCACCTCGTCTTTTAAAATCGTTTTCTGCCAATAAAGTGATTTTCATTGCGCTAAGTTGCATCGTTATTTGTATTTTTATAATGTCTTTAATGCTTATTTTTAAGGCAAGTACACTTGGTTTTTTTACTACCTTTGCTTTATTGTACTTTTTTTGTGGACTATTATTTCCGGCAGCAACTTTTTATGCATCTTCTGCAATTGAAGATAAAGCCTCGGCATCTTCTATGATGAGTTTTATAAACATAGGTTCTGCTATGCTCTTTGTCATTATAATGGGATATTTACCAGGCAATCCACTGGAACAGCTTATATTAACTATCACGTTATTTTTAGCCATTTTGTTTGCCTCTGGCATACACTATCTTTATAAAAAAAGAAACCCATGAAAAGGTTAAAAATAAAAAAACTAAATCATGGTGGGTCGTGCAGGATTCGAACCTGCGACCAACTGGTTAAAAGCCAGCTGCTCTACCGACTGAGCTAACGACCCAACGAGAAGCCATTATAGCGTCTGAAATCCTCATTGCAAGGGCTTTTTAAAATAATTTAACTTTATTGGTTATTGAAAAATCTAAAGCATAAAAGCTCATATTATTTGATTTAAAAACTGTATAGGATGGTCTATTGTTTTTTGCTCAAAACGCTTTATTTGACACCTACAAGAAAAGCCAGTTGCTAAAAAAACTTGAGCTTTTTTGTTTTGTAATTTTTTGTGCCAACTAGAATCGTAAATCTGCTTAGACATCTCAAAGTTATCTTTTTCGTGACCAAAGGTACCAGCCATTCCACAACAGCCCACTTTTTCAATCTCAAGGTTGACACCAAATGCTTTAAAAATCTTTTGCCAATGGATCATAGAAACAGCGGCTAGCGCACGTTCTGAACAATGCCCTAACAGCGACACAAGTCCCTCCTTTGGTTTAATCGCACAAAGCTTATCTTCCAAATTAGGCAGTTTTTTCACCAGCCACTCTTGGATGAGCTCCACCTTAAATTGAACTTTATTTTTTAATACTACCTTATATTCATCTCGATAAACCAAAGTCATGCTTGGATCAATACCAATCAATGGGACATTAAATTTAGCAATTTCGTTGTAAAACATACAAACTCTGTGCGCTTTCTTTTTAAAATAATGTAAAAAACCCTTTATATGGGCAGCTTTACCATTTTCATAAAATGGCAATACATAAACATAAAAACCCAATTTTGTTAATAAATCATAAACAGCAAGCACAACGTTAGCATCGTAAAAGCTCGTAAATGCATCTTGAACAATGCAAATAATATTTGAAGCATCTTCTGCACACTGCTGCTTTAGGTGTGACAAACTAAATGTAGGTGCGTTACGCTTTTTTAACCCAGCTTTAAGAGTTTCTTTTGACAAGAATGGTAAATCAACCAATTTAAGGTTTCTCTCAACCCATGTTTTAATAAAAGGTAAGTGTTGCAAGCTATTTGAGATACCAGGCACAATACTTTGCCACCTTGTCATTCGTTCAACGTATTTAATAGCATAGTCTTTTAAGGGACGCTTATAACGCTTGTGATATTCAGCTAAAAACATCGGTTTCATATGAGGAATATCAACCTTGATCGGACAAGCTGTCGCACACGCTTTACAACTCAAACACTTATTTAAAGACTGATAAACCTCATAAGAAAAGTCATGTTGATTAGGTTTATCATTTCGCTTTTTATTGCTAATCGAAAACGGTTTTACCTGATAGCCTTTTTCAGCTAGCTGCTTTAACCATTCCCGAATCAGTGCTGTACGCCCTTTGGGTGAATAGACCCAGTTATGTGAAACCTTAGCAGACGGACACATCACTTGGTCTGGATGATAATTTAAACATGCCGCATTACCATTACATTCAAATGCTCCTGAAAACACCTTCTGTGTTTGAGTATCGACCTTAGCATCTTCTATTCCTCTAAAAGGACCATTAACTTTAACAAGCTCATCCTTGCTTTCATACGGCACCACAATTTTGCCAGGATTGAGTTTATTATAGGGATCAAATGCTCTTTTGATTTTTTGCAAAGAAATGTAAAGCTCCTCACCAAAGTAATCTTTTACGTACTCACTTCTAAATCCTTTTCCATGTTCAGACCAGTATATACCCCCATATTTTTTAACCAGATCATTGACTTCTTTGGTAAGCGTCACCACCAATCTTTGATCTTTTGGATCATTCATATCTAATGCTGGACGCATATGTAAACAACCAACATCCACATGACCAAACATGCCATATCTTAAGTTATAACGATCTAACAATGCTCTTAGTTCTACAATGTAATCTGCTAAATTTTCAGGTGGCACGGCTGTATCTTCCATAAAGGGGATTGGTTTCTTACGACCTTTCATTGCTCCTAACAATCCAACGCCTTTTTTTCTAAGTTCCCATAAAGCTGTCATTTCCTCTTTGTCATAAGCTAAATAAAACAAACGATCCTTTTGCATAAAATAGGCTTTTGCTTGATCCAAAGCTTGCAATAATTCATCTTCACTGTGAGAAATGAATTCTACCAAATTAAGTGCACAGACATCATAATTTGTATGAGTTTCAAGCATATGACGAATCTGTGGATAGATTTCATCTTCTTTGGCCAACTTCAAAATATATTCATCAATCGTTTCAATAGCTGCTGGGTTTAAGCTTAACAGACCTCTAGCATCACGCAATGCCTGATCAAAGTCACCATAACTAATCGCAAATAAAGCTTTGTGTTTTGGTATGTCCGTGAGTTTAAGCTTTAAACTTATGATAAATGCCAATGTCCCTTCGGCACCTGAAATAAGATAGTTTATGTTAATCTTTTGCTTATTCTGATCATAACACTTAGCAAGGTTATAACCTGTCATGAATCTATCGAGCTTTGGAAACTGTGCTTCTATTTTGTCGTATTTTGCTACGATTTCATCACTGATGGCTTGATACACGTCTGCTAAAAGTGACACATTTTTTTGTTTTTCTTCTATTATATTAGCGACACTCTCAAAAGAGATTTCTTCTAATGAAACCACCTCACCATCACTTAATACACATTGCAGTGATAGTAAATGTTCACTGGTACGTCCATAGACACGAGAACCTTTTCCACACGCATCGGTACTCGCCATACCACCAATTGTCGCACGGTTACTTGGCGACAAATTAGGTGCAAAAAAGACGTTATATAGTGTCAATGCCTCATTTAGCTGATCTAATACCACACCAGGTTCTACAACAACGTATTTTTCCGTAACATCAATCTCTAAGATGTTGTTCATATAGCGACTTGTGTCGATTATGACACCTGTTGTTAAAGACTGACCATTTGTACCAGTACCAGCACCTCGCGCACTAAACTTTATCTTTTGATAAGGTTCATTTACTGCTAATTGAAATATTAATGCAACGTCACGATCATTTTTTGGGAAAAGCACCAGTTCTGGTACAACTTGATAAATACTGTTATCCACTGAGCTACTAATTCGTGTAGCATAATCGTTTTGCATATCGCCTTGAAAGCCTTTTTCTTTCAATGCAATCATAAAGCTTTCGTATACTGAGTAGTACTCATACAATTTATCCAATACAGGCAGCATCTAAAATATTTACTATTTGTCCTAAACTAGGATGCTAGTATTGAGCTATCCTTTTTAGCTTGTCAAGCTTCCACTAGATGAATATTCCGATTTGAGGTGTTTTCTGATCTTTTACAGAACTCATGCACTTGACGTTACCTAAACTTATTGTTGTAAATCCTGACTTTGTTGTGCCACACTACTACTTCCTTGTAATTCCTTTGTCTTTTTTTGTTCTTCGCGTTTTTGCTGATAATATTCCCTGACATTAATACCTTGCGCCCTCAACTCAGCTTTTTCCGCAATTTCATCTAAGCGCTGCTTTGCATACGAAATATGCTCTTCATTGAAATCTTGAACTGGCTGACCATATAAATTAAAACGCTGTTTATATTCAATCACAGAATGCTGATAACGAGTATCACCAACGTAACGCCTGATCACATTCTTTAATATGTAAGGATCAACTGGAGCATAATGTTCATTATAATAAATAATTTCTATGTCTTCACTAATGCCAATCTTAAGCGGCTTTTTGCTCTTAGGGTCAAAACACTTTGGAAAACGTTGACACAACCATTTAAATAAGCGCTGCTCTTCTTTCAAACGCTCTTTTTCTACATTGATTTCAATAATGAGTTCTTCTTGTTGCTGCCCTTCTGGGATGTCTACAATAAGCTCTGTTTGTGGTTTTTGACCATATTGAGGCATCCTAAAAGGAGTTCTCACCTGATTGATCCGCTCTTGTCTTGTGTGACATTCAAATGTTTTTTGTTCTGACTTTGATTGCATTGCAGGACGCTGACTCTCTTTAGATACTTCTTGAGATTCATTACGTTTCGCTGCAGTTGCATGTGCCTTGCGCAACCGATCTGTTTTATCTTTTATGCTTTTGCCACCCACTAATGATTTTAATAATGAAAAATCATTTAGCTTATTTCTACCGTCAGACATTTAAAGGTTCCTAAATTTATTTACTCATTCACTCTGGCACAACTATATCAGCTATTTTTTTATGACTCCTAAACGGCTCACATGCCTATATATTGTGCGACCAGGCGGACATTATAGACACAATTCAACCAAAAATCAGCACCTATTACCTAAAATAGCGCTCAAATCCACACCTCTCGACAAATGTTTAAAAAAGGATTGACAACAAACTCAATCTTGATAATATTCCTCCCTGTTGTGGCTACGTAGCTCAGTTGGTTAGAGCACAGCATTCATAATGCTGGGGTCACTGGTTCAAGTCCAGTCGTAGCTACCAGTCTCAAAGCTGAATACACAGGCTTATTATTTTTAATTGCTATCGCATAAGAAAAATTAACAATCACTGGCTTTAGGAACAGTTAAAGTTTGCCCTGCAGCTAAGCGATTAGGATCGTTTATTTTATTTACTTTGGCTAAACATACAATACTGATATTATTTTTGCGCGCAATGCTATATAAGCTATCGCCAATCTCAACTTTATAGGTTACAGGTTGATTAATGCTTATTTTCTCATCGTTTTGTAGTTGAATCTCAGAATCCTGTTTTGCATTTGTCTGTACTTCTTCCACCCTTGCATTGCTATCTTCTATATCAGCCAAAGCAGCTTGATCACTTGCTATTTGCATTAAAGTCGTTTGAGAAGGTTCATGTTTTTTAAGCACAACCTCCGACATTTGTTGAGATGGTAACCTAGGTATATCTCTCTGCGCACAACCTGCTATGATAAATGTTCCTAATAACAACAGATACAGTTTCTTATTCATCCACCGCTCCAAAACCAACTCCAAACTAAGAAAACAAAACCATTTAAATACAAAACTTTCAGATTTTCAATAAATTTTTCGGATCCCTCTGTATAATGTAAGTTCGATATAAAAGAACGAAATTTAGCCATGAGATAAAAATGAGGTTGTAAATTTTGTTTCTAGAGGGTATCTCTAGAGATGTGATAAACAAACAACCTCGGAAATAATGTTAGAATTTACCTTTTGGCGTTAATTCCAGATAGCGCTGGTTTGTACTCTCAAAGTGCCTTTAGCCCTTATTCTATATATCTTTAAAACGTTTTGCTTTTTAATAAAGTTGGTGAATATATATCTCCAAAATCCTTTTAATATCAAAGGATTATAGGCTTTACGGGAAAATAAAAAACATATTTCTCACTTTGCAATCATAGTATCGGTTTGCTTAAATAGATGACTATACATTTTACAAAACACCATGAGCATTATTCCAATAGGAATACCATGAAATAATATCACAACATACATCGGCGCCCACCACACGAAGAATGGTGCGACGATTAACATCCCAATACCAAAGCCTGTCATCTGCATCAAAGTTAATAAACTGAAAATGGGGAGTCGTACTTCATCAGATTCATTTTGTACACGTGATAGTAAGCTTACTTCAGATACCCCATCTCCCAAACCAGCCCACATCGCAAAAGGAATAAGCCACATTGTAGAACTTTGAGCAAACAGTAAAATGAAACCTGTCGACATTAAAAATACACCAAGCATGAAAAAACGCTCCATACTTAAGTTGTTTTTATTTTTGAGTAATCGGCTTATTAAGCGAGCTCCGCCAAATTTGCCAATTGCCCACAATGCTAAAATCAGCCCCACAGTGCTACTAATTGATTCTGGAGTAATGAGTTTTGATATAATTGGAAATCCCACGTTATGTGCCGCACTGCCTAATGTATCTGCCATAGTAATTAGCAATATAAAGGCAAGCATTTTATGTCCTCGTAGTGCTTTAAATAAATTTTGCCATTCTTTATTTGAAGAAGTTTTTTGTTTACTAGGATCACGTAAAATCGTAATCGGATAGATAATGATGCCAGCTAACAAATACGTAATGATATTCAGTGCAAAAACTGCATCATAACCACTTAGCGCTACAACTAAACCAGATACTAAACTACCCAAAACTGCAGATGTTGCTGAAATTGAAGACAACCATCCATTCACTGATACTCTTTTGGAATCCTGAATTAAATATGGAATTTGAGTATTAATCCCAATCGAAAACATCGAGTTTCCTAGACCGATGCCAAAGGCAATGATTGGTAAAATATATACTTGCATTGATTGTGGTATAACAAAGAGACTTGCTAGCAATAACGCTCGCAACACATCAAACCAAATAAGCGACCACTTGCCAATGAAACGACGAAAAAACAGCGTTCCAATACTACTGGCAAAAATACCACCAGCTACACGCGCGGCTAAGAAAATGCTAATGTGCATAACACTGTTACTTAGAATATAAACATATGTCGACAATGCCACCATATTTAAAAATGCACCGAAATCTGACACCCCTCGGGCAAAGATGATTAGAAATGCATTTCGCGCAGAGCCATGCCATTGATTAACTACACCTGTCATGCCAATATCTCTTTAGTTTTGTGTAAAGTCACAAGCAACAAATCACGATAGGCGATTTGATTTGTATTTTTATTCTGTTTTACTTCACTGGCACTATGATAAAGCTTCTGATCATTGACTAGAAGAGTTTCCAAAAAAGCGCTCATTGGTTTACTAAACACTTCACTCTCTGATCGATCTGATGCATAAAGCTTTGAAACCACATCAACTGTATTATGCGCATCAATAAAATGCATCCCAATAAAATCCATGCCATCTCGATGAATACCTGAAGTGGTTGGGCTAATACCTTCATCATCAGCTTGTACTCTAAACAAATGCGCATTCACTTCATAACGACTCTGCTTATCTAGATGAGATTTGAAAAAATCAAGATCTGTTGTAATTAATTGCTGCGTAATAGGATGATGGATAAAACTTTCCTCGGCATAAGTTAGTTTATTAGCACCTTGCTGATAGGGAATGTCATATGTCACTGAGGATTTATACTCACTATCACGATTAATTCTAAGATTATTTGATATCACGTCATACGTATAACGAAGTATACGTCGCCTCCTGTTCGTATAATCTTTGAAATTATCATCATGCACCAGTCTATCCCAATGTGCTTTGAAGCTACGCACGCTTTCATCATCACACGATATAAGGTCTTTATAATTCTGTTGATGCACATAATGATTCTGTATAAAAAATAATTGCCCAGCTTCATTGCTCATGATACCGCCCCCACATTTAGTAGTGACTCTCTCAAAATATTTGGTGTAACTATATTTAAAAGTGTTGTGTAACTCTCTAACGCTTGAGATGCGTCACCAACCTTAGCCCAGCACTTTAGCAAATAATTTTCCTCAACCTCAGCGTTCACCATGTTGTAGCTTGGATAACCTTATCCTGAATGTTTTGCTCCCAACTATTACCAAGGGATGCATATAAATCATCAGCATCTTTAGATAGTGTTTCTCTGTTGCCAACGCCAATCAACCCAATCATCTTGATTTATATTAAATTTATTTAAAATATTTTTTTCTAAGTTATGCAAACTAGTTTCCATTAAAAGATCTCCTCTATATTTCCTATTATTTGGTGTCAGAATCATAATTCTGAATCATCTAAATACATAATGACATATTTTAATTATTATTGTTACATATTGTTTTTTGAAAAATCAAGATGCATCAGTAGCACACTGATATACAAACAAAACGACCGTTTGCTTGGCGGTTCAAAAATGTGCATATCTAAGCGTAAAATCAGCAAGTAAATTCATTGTGAAATTCTATATTAATTTGTATTATCAGATTTACCCTTATTTGCTAAGGAATTTAAAGATTTTGTGAAACATTATGAAATAATTATTTGGTGCCCGGAGCCGGAGTCGAACCGGCACGAGAGTTTAATTCTCGAGGGATTTTAAGTCCCTTGTGTCTACCTATTTCACCACCCGGGCGTATTTTGGAGGCTGAGACCGGAATCGAACCGGTGTCCAAGGCTTTGCAGGCCTCTGCATAACCACTTTGCTACCCAGCCGCTGGAGCGGGAAACGAGGTTCGAACTCGCGACCCCAACCTTGGCAAGGTTGTGCTCTACCACTGAGCTATTCCCGCAGAACAGGATCAAATTATAAGGGCTAAAGACCTAAAGTCAATTGCATTTTATCACTTTTTAGAGTTTTATTTTGACTCAATCACAGGCTTGCTGTCTATATTTTATTCATGCTCAAAATGCGGTCACATTTAGAAATTTCTTTAACAACAAAAAGCATCAATTTCTTTTTGTAATGCCAAGCATAATTGCCGTTTTTTAGCTTCCGTATAAGCCTTAAATTCACTTTTCCCCCAGACTACATTCGGCCAGCAAAAATCATCCTTGTTACGACCGATAACATGAACGTGCATTTGTGAGACCACATTGCCTATGATTGCAACGTTTACCTTATCGACATTTAACACTTCTTTTAAGAACTTAGACAACACATTAATAAGCTGATTGAGTCGCCTTTGCATGTTCTCATCAAGCTCATACCATTCAATCACATTCACTTTTGGAATAAGTAGCAACCATGGTAACAACGCATTATTAGACAACCTTAGCTCAATGTCACCGAGATCTACTACTAAACTTGAACTTGTAGCCAGATTGTCATCCAATTTAAAGCCTTTCATACAAGTTTCTCACTTTATCCAAATCCGCTTGAGTGTCAACACCTGGAGGGGTACTAAATTTAGCAATTGCTATTGCAATCTTTTTCCCATGCCACAACACTCTTAGTTGCTCTAGAGATTCAACTTGCTCTAATGGACTTTTTGTCATCAAAGCATATTCTTTTAAAAATGCTGCCCGATAAGCATACAAGCCAATGTGTCGATAATGATCACCGATATTAACACGCCCTTGATCAAACACCCCACGTTGCCAAGGAATAGGTGCACGCGAAAAGTAAAGTGCATATCCTTGTTGATCAAATACGACTTTAACACAGTTTGGGTTATGAATTTCACTTCCTTCGATTATAGGCTCACACAAAGTCGCCATCGATGCTTGTTTATTTGTTACCAACAACTGAACAGCCTGAATGACGTTTTCCACAGGAATTAGTGGCTCATCTCCTTGAATATTGACAATGATATCATCATCAAGAATATTGAGTTTATAAGCTGCTTCTGCTAAACGATCAGTACCAGATTGGTGATCATGACGTGTCATACAAACATTGCCACCAAAAGTCTCAACAACTTTTTTTATTTCATCACTATCCGTAGCGACGATGACCTGTTCAAAACCACACATCAATGCTTTTTGGTAAACATGTTCAATAATGGGTTTGCCCGCAATTTCTAACAAAAGTTTATTTTGCAGACGAGTTGATTGTAACCGTGCTGGAATAATAATATGTCGTTTAATCATAGTGTTTGACTTCTTCTAGCGTTAATCTTTGCGCTTCTTCAACCAACATCCGTGGTACATCATCAATAATCGGATAAGCCAGCTTATCTGCCTTACAAATAAGCCTTTTGTTTTCCTTATCATATACCAAAGGTGCCTGGCATTCAGGGCAAACTAAAATACTTAATAGCTTTGTATCCATCACTATGCCTTAATTACAAATACAAAATCATCGTCTTGCTCAAATTGCTCTACGATAACATAATCATTGATCTTACACCAAGTTGGAATATCATGTTTTACGCCTGGATCAGTACAAATGATTTTTAAATGCTCTCCTAAACACATCTTTTTCAAAACGTTTTGGGTTTTAATTACCGGCATTGGACACAAAAGGTTGCGTAAATTAAGCTCAAGGTCAATTTTCATTACACATACCACTCTTGCTTGACTTCTTCAACACTAAAAGGTTTAACCGATTGTTCATGCACAACACCATTTGGGTAATTAAAGCGTAAAGTCACTTGTTCTGCATCTTTGCCTTGTGAGAAACGCGCAATAATTCTTGCAACAAAGATTTCATCTACTTCAGGAAACTGACCATCTATTAAAGTTAAAGGTCCACCATGGCTTTCAACCGTTATACTTGGAAATTGACGCTTATAACCATTTAAAAATTTATTCTCCCCTTCTTCACGGCCAATGATGAGTTTGAACTCTGGTTTCGGTCGAATATGACGCCCTATTTTTAATAACATAATGTCATCAAAATCGTAATCACGATTACCATTTCGCCCTTTCCATAAATCTACAAGCTTATCTGAGTATTGTTTATCAGTTAAGAAACAACACCCACCTGCTGGGGTAGCATAATTTGTAAAGCCATATGCTTTTGCTAATTCAAACTGTGGAGTGCGATTGCGTCCATGAAAATCAAATAATTTATTACGATCCACCCAGCCTTCACGCTCAGGCTTAGTTTCAGGCAAGTTTTTGGCACATAATGGTCGAAGCAGCAAATCATCAACACCTGATTGTTTCTGAATAACCGGCATAGTATTTTTTCGTTGTGACATCGGACGCTGTCCAACCACCTCTCCTGTAATAATAAAATCAAAACCGTTTTCAAATGCCCATTCTTTGGCTTTTTTAACCATAAAAATCTTACAATCCAAGCATGGATTCATATTGGCGCCATAGCCATATTTTGGATTCAAAAGTACATCTTTATATTCTTCTATAACGTCAATAATATGCAGTTTGACTCCAAGTTGCTCAGCAACCCATAAAGCATTGTTACGCTTTCGCTTGGATTGATCTTTTTTGCGAATAGCATGTGTATGACCCTCAACACAGAATCCTGTAAAAAAGTTGATCCCTTCGACATGAATCCCTTGCTCAAGAATGATCTTGGTCGAAAGCATTGAATCCAAACCACCAGAAATAAGTGAAACCGCTTTATATTGTTTTTTATTTTCTTGAATAGAAGTATTTTGCAAAGACATAAAAACTACAGTGCGTTGGTACCATGTTTAAATTTGGCACATTGTACGCATTATCGATGATTTTTTCACCACTTAAATGTCATTTTACCTTTATTTATTTTTAACAAGACATCCCAACTTTTGTATTTCGACGAATATCACAAGTTAAGCAATCATTAAAAAATCGACTTTACAATGACATTCTGATTGCGCTCAGGTCCTGTTGAAATAATATCCACTGGCACATCTAAAAACTCTTCAATAAAGCTGATATAATCATGTGCAGCTTTCGGTAATTTTTCATATTCCGTTTGATTAAATGTCTCTTGTGACCAGCCTATGAAAGTTTTGTAAACTGGCTTACAGCGCATATAATCAGCATTATCGTAGGGTGGATAATGAACCTCTTTGCCATCCAACTCATATGCCACGCATACTTTAAGCTCTTTCAAACCATCTAAAACATCTAGCTTGGTCAAACAAATAGAGGTAATACTATTGATTTCAATAGCACGTCTTAATGCCACCAAATCCAACCAACCAGTTCGACGCTTTCTACCTGTTACCGTCCCAAATTCACACCCTTTTTTACCCAAATGTTCACCAATTTCGTCAAATAACTCAGTTGGATAAGCACCACTACCGACACGTGTTGTATACACCTTGGTTATACCTACAACTGCATCAATATAACAAGGACCAAATCCAGCACCTGAAGCAACCGTACCTGAAATCGTATTGGATGAAGTCACAAATGGATAAGTGCCATGATCAATATCTAAAAGCGTGCCTTGCGCCCCTTCAAAAATAATTTTGCCCTTATTCTTACGGATATCATTTAACTTAGCAGAAACATCACATACCATAGGTAAAATGGTTTTCGCATGATTTAATAATTTTAGATAAGTTTCTTCAAGATCAAATTGAAGATGTGAACGATAATAGTTTTTCAACGTAAAATTATGAAGATCCAATAACACCTTGAGTTTCGCTTTAAGCTTTTCAGGATGAGCCAGATCTCCAATTCGAATCGCACGCCTTGCAATTTTATCTTCATACGCAGGACCAATACCACGCTTAGTTGTACCGATTTTTTGGTCTCCCAACGCTTCTTCTCTGACCTCATCAATTGCTACATGTATCGGTAACACAACAGGGCAAGCCTCACTAAGACTTAAACGTTCAAATACAGGAACTCCACGCTCCAAAAGCTCATTCATTTCAATTGAAAGTGCATCTAACGAAACAACAACACCATTACCAATAAAGCTTTGTACTCCCTCATGTAAAATCCCCGATGGGATTAAACGCAACTTAGTGACTTCACCTTTAATCACCAAAGTGTGTCCCGCATTATGCCCACCTTGAAAACGTACCACGGCATCTGCTTTATCTGTTAAAAAATCAACAACTTTACCTTTGCCTTCATCTCCCCACTGACTACCCAAGATAACAATGTTATGATTCACTGAAATTCCTCACGTTGATAATTACAGTAGCATGTTAAAGATTTTTAGTGACCTTGACAAACAAAATGCAAATTTTTCACCTTCAAGTAAAATTTCGCTGAGAATTTTGAGGATTTTATGACAAACTCTTAATGCATAATGCTATTGGCAATAACAGTCACCCATTGCATAAAATTTTGTTTAATTCGCTCAAGTGCTTCGGTTGTATCCGCTTCAAAACGTAGCACCAAACATGGCGTTGTATTGGATGCACGCACCAAACCCCAGCCATCGTTAAATTCAACACGTATGCCATCAATTGTAATCACTTTTTCATCTTTAAATTTTGTCGTTGCCTCTCTTAAAAGCACATCTACTACTTTAAACTTATGTATCTCTGGAACTTCAATGTTAATCTCAGGAGTGCTGATACTCTCAGGAATAGTAGCAAAAATCTGATCAAGTGTTTTGATGTTACTAGCTAAGATATTTAACAACCTTACCCCAGTATACAAGCCATCATCAAAACCAAACCAACGATCATTAAAGAATATATGACCGCTCATTTCTCCTGCAAGCTCTGCATTTGTTTCTTTCATTCTCTTTTTAATTAAAGCGTGTCCTGTTTGAGACATCACTGCTTTACCACCTAGCTTCTCAACAAAATTTGCTACGTTCTTACTGCATTTTACGTCAAATAAAATTGTAGCATTTGGGTGACGTTTTAACACGTCTTCGGCATACAACATAAGCTGGCGATCAGAAAAAATATTCTGACCATTTGGTGTAATTACACCCAAACGATCACCATCGCCATCAAATGCAAGACCGACATCTGCTTGATGTTCTTTAACTGCATAAATTAAATCCATTAGATTTTGCGGCTTACTTGGATCTGGATGATGATTAGGGAACGTCCCATCTACCTCACAAAAAAGTGTTATCACTTTGCAACCTAATGCCGTGAATAATTTCGGTGCAATCTTACCTGTAATTCCATTACCCGCATCGATAACGATTTTTAGTGGTCTTTGTAACTTCTCTTGATTAACAATGTAATCGATATAAGCTTCTTCAATATCAAGCCATTGATAAATACCTTTTTGCGGTACTTTACTGATTTCATCTTGGAAAATAATACCTTTTAAGGCTTGAATGTCATCCTGAGCCAATGTATTACCTGCAATCATCATCTTAAGCCCATTGTAATTTGCTGGATTATGACTCCCTGTTAGCATAATTCCCGTACCACTTCCTTTAGTCTTGGCTGCAAAATAAAGCACAGGAGTTGGTACTGCACCAATGTCAACAACGTCACACCCGCCTATTTGCAAGCCTTCTGCCAATGCCTTTAACAATATAGGTCCAGATAGACGCCCATCACGTGCAATAAAGACTTCTTTTTCATTCTGAGCTAAAGCTTGCTTAGCAAAAGCCAAACCAATATTAAATACAACATTTTCATTGAGATCTTCAGGATAAGTTCCACGAATATCATACGCGCGAAAAATATGCTCAGACATCAATAGTCTTTCTTTAAACATTCTTTATCCTCAATTTTCATATTTTTATAATAAATAACTTAAGTCAATATGATCAAACGCATCAATAACATGATCATAATGATATGACAAGGTCATTACTTTAAAATTTTCAGCTAAATCTGTGCCTAAAGTTAGTTGGTTTAATTGTTGTGTAAGCGCTAATGCTTCTACTTGCTTAAGTCTTTTAATTTCAGATTGATAACAAGACAAAATTCCTGCACTACTTAGAAAAGCACCTTGTGTTGAAAACCCATCAAGCTCAAACCCCAATCTTTGTGCAGCTTCGGCTAGTGCTGTAAAATCAACATGTGCAGTAATATCTTGAACACCAACATAAATAAGTGGATTATCATGCACGTGATGTTTGTAATAACACTGCAAGGTACCGATTGTCCTGGCTTCGTTATAATAAAGTGGTCTCTGATAACCATAGTCACAAATAAATACCACACCTTGCTTCAAAACAGATTGCACCGATGCCAACCACGGTTCGATCCAAAGGTTAATTTCAGACTGATAAATGATATCATTGAGCGCATAGTTTGTTAGTGGTAATGCTTGTAATGCTTTAGCCAAGTGCTCATCAATCTGGATATTTTCACACCACGCAAATTGATTGTTTTCATATGTTACCATCATTTGCATATAGCAATGGTTATTAAAACGAAATAATTCTACTGGCATTGCATCCAACACCTCATTGGCAAACACGATTGCCGAGAGTTTCTCTTTTGGTAGTGCTGACAACCAAAAGATATGCTGATAATATTCACCCAATTGCTGTAATAGCCGTTGTTGCTGAATTTTTAAAGTTGGACTAGGTTCAATAATATAATACGATTTTGGTAGCGCATTGAGCTTATGCAATTTATCTAAACAATCTAACGCAAACTGACCAGTACCAGCACCAAATTCTATAATAACGGTTTCATCACCCAGAGTTTTAAGGATATCTGCAAACTGAAGGGCAAAAGTTTGACCAAAAAGCCTTGACGTCATAGGAGCTGTAATAAAATCCCCCTTTTCACCTAACTTCTCTTTATTTGCTGTATAATAACCCAAACCAGGTGCATATAATGCCTGTTGCATAAACTGCTTAAAACTAATTTGACCGTCATTATGTTCTATCAAATTGGTGATATAAGCCGAAAGCCCATTGACGCGTTGTTGCTCTTCATGTGTTAAAGCAGGTAAGGTAATTTTGGTTTTGTGCATAGCTACTTATTTTTACGATCAAGCTTATCAAGCAACCCTTTGGGAAAGAAGAAGCGTTTCATTTTAACGTTCTGTCTTAACGCATTGACGATTTCTGGTGATAGCTCTTTAGACTTACCCATACTTAAATAACGCGGTAGTATGACATCTCCATAACGAACACGGGTTAAACGGCTTATTTGTACACCAACTGCTTCAAACATACGACGCACCTCACGGTTTCTACCTTCAGATAGCGTAACGTGATACCATTTATTAATCCCTTCACCACCAACAAAACGAATACTACTAAATTGTGCTAAACCATCCTCCAGTTCGATACCTTGTTTAAGTTTATCAAGCGTTTCATCTGCCACATCCCCAAAAATGCGCACAGCATATTCACGCTCAATTTGATATGATGGGTGCATTAGCCGATTAGCAAGTTCACCATCTGTTGTAAAAAGCAATAACCCTGTTGTATTAATATCTAATCTACCAATCATGATCCAACGCCCAATTTTTAGTCGTGGCAAGGCATCAAATACTGTTTTACGACCTTCGGGATCATTTTTAGTACAAATCTCTCCATCTGGCTTGTTATAGATAATGACACGTGGTCGAGACAAAATCACTGCTTGGTTTTTAAATGGTTTACCATCAACAATAATCTTATCATCCATTGAAGCACGATCACCAATTTGGGCTATTTTACCATTAACTATAACGCGACCTTGAAGAATTTTTTCTTCCATTTTGCGTCTAGAACCAAGACCTGCTTGCGCTAAAATTTTTTGTAACTTATCTTTATTTTCTTTTTTATCGCGCATGGCTATTCTTTCTACCTTTTAGAATCACTGCTTAAAATTACTGTGGGAACTTTACCCCATTTTCACTCATTCGCCAAGCGAAGTGTTGATAGACACCTTTTTTTCCTTGCTCAATTAACCGTTCAATTTCTTTCTGGGAAATCTCAAAATCTGTTCCCACCACGTCTAACGTATCGACAAAAATTACACGATTCCAGTTATCTGGCTCTAAATGACGCTTTAATGAACCTGCCGAATAAAATTTCATAAACTCGCGTGTAAAGTCAAATATATGGCCTATTTTATGATAGGACTTAGGTGCCGTACGCATTGAACGTAGAGGATCTTCGCCAGGATCCAAACGAAAGCCCAACGTTTCTAAGTTTAAAACACTACGATCGTTATCTTTTGCTTTTGAATGTGGTAAAATATTCAACAAGTTGTAAATGTACTTATGATGATCAAATAACTCAATTGGGCAGTTCCATACCAAACCACCATCAACAAGTATATTTTCTTCTTTTCCTTCTTTTCTCCTGACGGCCTTAAATAACATCGGAATGCAAGTAGAAATTCTCAGTGCTTCAACAATTTGCATATCTGGCGTTGTTTCTGCACTGTATATTTCGGCACATGATTTTGTAAGATTAGTGCCAATAATATATAAATCATTGCCAGTTAAAGTTTTGAGCGTTTTAAAACTTAAAAATCCATCTGGTAACTTTTGCTGTATCAATTTAGCCATATGGTTGATAAAAAAATCTCCTTTATACCAGCCAAAGTCGGTTAAAAGCCTTGTAGAATTACTGATAAAATTACGACTTGCATCCATAAAAAGCGTGTAATCAAGGTGGCTTACAATTTCCTCAATTTCTTTTGCATTAAACCCTACTGCTAAGAAAATAGCATAAATTGCGCCAGCAGAGGTGCCCGCGAAACGACGAACGTTTTTAAGCACACCCAAAGATTCCAATGCCGTAATGGCACCACTATAAGCAATGCCACGTACACCTGCTCCTTCAAAAATTAAATTACGAAATGCATGAATATTAAGCTCATCAATAGTTTGCTTTAGAAAATAATCCACTCGCTTTCTTGCTTGGTGCATCGGAAAAGGCGAAATACTTTCAAGCGGTTTAATCTTAGCACGATAAAAAATCTTATAGAAGTTATCAATCTTCTTACGCTTTGTAACTGTATACTTCACCGAGCGTAACAGCATTGTTTTGACACGCACTTTTGAATTTCCCATTTCAAAGGTCGGCAAGCTCATAAGTGCCTGATAATAAGCCCGTATTACCCACATTTTTGGTAACATTAAACTATTATTACCCTGAGCTTTAACTTGTGCTTTATTGAGTCTAAAAAAACGATAGAATATGGAAAATGGCCACCGCAAATACCATGGTAAGTTTGTTAATTCTTCATAAGGAATTGGATTAATTAACAATTGCTTATGGATAAGCTTGGGGTATTTTTCACATAACAACAAACTAATTAATGCACCATAACCATAGGCAATGATCGTGATGTTATTAAGGTTAAAATATTCAATAATGCTCTGTGCGTCCAATACACTTTGCACCATTGAACACTCGATTATGCCCTTAGGCTGCCCACTTTGACCATGGCCATATAAGTCATAAGCAACAATATTATATTTTTCCGAAAGCTCACGAAATTGAGCTTGCCAGTTAATTCCACTACCGGTAATTCCATGAATAAAAAACAAAGTTTTACGTCCAGGATCAATCTCATTATGATAAACACATAAACGTCTTTTTGTCCGAAATAAGCGTTTGGTAATCGATAAAATCATTATTTCATCTACTCGTACAGATTAGAGCTTAATTGCAAACGTAAACTTGTAGCCTCATTATATTGTCCTAATGCTTGCAGAATATCCATTTTCAGCCTAATACTCTCTTGAGTTTTTCCAGCAAGCTCAATGTAACGATTAATTCTTGTAAGCGCATCTTGATACTCTTTTTGTTGATATTCAAGTTGGGCTAACTCCCAATATGCCAAGGTGCTGCCTGATGACCCTTGATCAATCGCTTTTTCAAAAAAAGTTTGTGCAAGCTTGTAATTTTCTTGTGCCAACAAACAACGCCCATACAAGGTAAAAGTTTCTGCTAAATTAACGTTACTAGATAACGAAATTGACTCTTTGAAAAACGCATTGGCACGATCATATTGATGCTTATTCGTACACAAAAATTGGGCGTAAAAATTATAAGCTTGAAAATCACTTGGCGCCATATGTAAGGCTTTTTGATAAGATGCTTCCGCTTTATCTGGCATACCTAAATTTTGGTAATATAAACCTTCGGCATAATAAATTGTTGCAACGTTTCGATCTTGTGACTTTGCTTTTAGTAGTTTTTCCTTCGCTCGATCTAACATCTGTCTTTGTGCATATACCACCGCTAGCTGAGCATTGATTTTAGCAGCTTTTTCATAATTTACCTGAACTTCCTCGGGAACGCCTGACAATGACTTTGTGTTGCTTGCACAACTTGTCAGCACCATTACTAACAACAGCAAACCGACATTGGTTATGAAACTCCTAATTTTAGACATTATGCCTCACTTAGTTGACGCTGATATCGTGCCTGGCGATTTGTTTTATCTTGCACTTTACCTGCCAACTGACCACATGCGGCATCGATATCATCACCTCTGGTTTTTCTTATCGTTGTAACAAAGCCCGCCTCCATTAAATATTGCTGAAAGCGATGGATGCGGTTATTACTTGGTTTCTTGTATGGCGTGCCAGGATAAGGATTAAATGGGATAAGGTTGATCTTAGCGGGTACCTGTTTTGACTTCAATAGTGTAACTAGCTCTTTTGCATGTGCTAGCTCATCATTGACATGTTCCATTAGCGTATATTCAAAGGTGATTTCCTTGTGTGGACCTCTTTGCGCATATAATTTGCATGCCTCCATTAGCTGGTCAATATTATATTTCTTATTAATAGGCACTAATACATTTCTAAGCGCATCATTAGGTGCATGCAAAGACACGGCCAAGGATACATCTGATTGTTCCAATAAATCATAAATGCGCGGCACGACCCCTGATGTGCTTAAGGTAACTCGACGTTTGGATAACCCATAAGCCAGATCATCCATCATGATATCCATCGCTTTTACTACTGCATCGAAATTCATCAAGGGTTCACCCATCCCCATCATCACGACGTTAGTAATTTGTCGATCATACTCACCATGCTGCTTTGAAAGTGTACGCACTGCTGTCCATACTTGTCCAATGATTTCGGCAACGCTCAAATTGCGATTAAAGCCTTGCTTACCTGTTGAGCAAAAACTACAGTTTAAGCTACAACCCACCTGTGAAGATACACATAATGTCCCACGAGAATCCTCGGGAATGTAAACGGTCTCAACCAAGTTACCACCGACATCAATAAGCCATTTATGCGTACCATCGTTCGATGGCTTGTCAAGTGCCACTTTAGGAGTAACAACTTCCGCAAGCTCAATGAGTTTCTGCCGCAAAGCCTTACTAAGATCACTCATTTCCTCAAAAGAAGTCACGCCTTTTTGATGTATCCATTTAAACACCTGCTTTGCGTGAAATGACTTCTCTCCGATACTGGCAAAGTAGTCTCGCATATCTTTTTGACAAAAATTCATTAAATTTGTTTTTATTTGACTTTCAATCACCTGCTGCATTATTGATTACTCTATTTGCCTAACTTAAACTTACTTATGGTGGATGCTCTTTCAACCCAGGCATTATACACATGATTACTTTGCGTTCAATCGTTTTTGTTCATTTCACTCTCCCCAGTTATCGCTGTTCATATATAAAATCTCATCGAAACGGCATTGACAAAAATATTACAACTTGATACGTTTTATAAAATTTATTTTCAAGGATATCCTATGACCCAGTGGATTGTTAATTTTCTATTTGTGTTTCTGATATGGTCTCTTTACGCTTATGGCGTGCATGCCCTTGCGCATTATAATCCTCGGCGTAACCCATTATTTAAAATCCACAAAGCACACCATTTGATAAAATATCATCAGCTTAACAAGCTGAGCTTGCCAACTTGGCAAAACTATTTGTTGTGGTTTGGTGGCTTGAGGGAATCTTTAGATGTCTGACTTACTTTAATTCTGCCAGCACTCGTCCTCGCCTTGCCCTTTCCTTCAACTGGTGGCGTACTACTCCTCCTTGTTTATTTATACGAAGTTTTTTTATCAGAAACCGTTTTAGACCACAATTCGGAAATTAAAGGCAAGCTTACAACTCTATTTGCTTGGGGAGAATACCACATGACTCATCATCAATATCCAACCATACGCTATGGTCTTTACATCACCTTATGGGATTATGTTTTTTTAACAGATAAATTTCTCAAGCAGACCCTTTTCGCCGCTGATATCTCTATTTCTTATCCATATTTATCTATTTTATCTAGATAAGGAGAAAATTGATGCAGAATATACAAACCATTATTATTGCGCGCCGACTGGCTTCCTCCACAACTTACGCAGCTTTTCTGGGGATTTTTTACCTCTATGCACAAAGTATCAACATTTCTATCACGCTCATTCCTATGATGTTTTCTGTTTTATTGCTTACTAACCAGGGATTTGCATTACCCGCAGGGGTGCTAGGTGATAGATTTGGCGTACACAGGCTTATGCTCATAGGTTGCGCTATTGATGTGCTATCATACCTTATATTGTGCTTGAGTGATCATGTATATTTCTTGACCTTAGGTGTCATGGGCTTAGGCATAGGTGGCTGTGTATTCAGCACGAATGCTCGAGCCGTATTGGTTATGCTATCTGAAAATGACAAAACCACAATCATGTCCCAAGGCGCTTTTTTGAGAGCAACCAACCTGGGTGCCGTGCTTGGAAGTCTCTTGGCTTTGTGTTTTATCTGGTTGTCAGCATTATATTCTTTACTTATCGTGTGCTTGATTCTGGAGCTGTTGCTTTGTTTCTTTATGTTAGTAAAAACGCCACATTTTTCTTGCTATCAAGAAGTAAACAAAAAACCAAAACCCACAGAAACTTGGTCAGGGATTTTGAATATTGACTTTATTAAATTGCATCTATTTTGTTGCATACCATTTGCGCTTGTCGCTTCCTTCCCAGTCATATTCCCCTATTTGTTTAGTACTTTACTACACTTACCTGAGCAAGTTGCTATGGCACAGTTTTTCAATGGTGTTTTGCTTGTTGCTATTCAACAATATGTATCGCAAAAGATGCGGCTGTCCTTAAGCGAGGCGCGATGGTTGTTTATAGCATGTTCAACTGTTTTGATACTGCTTTTGTCCGCAGTAAGATTATATCCAAGCATAGGTTCTGTATACGCCTTCTTAATCGTTTTCACCATTCTTGAGTCCCTGGTAATCACCCAATTTACCAATCTCCTAACTTTGATGGGTAATCTTCAAAATAAAAGTACCACTTTTGGTACATCCAAAGTCATTTTGGCCATTTTAACCCCCATTGTTATTAACTTCTTACCAGTGTTTATGACAACTAGCAACCATCACTTGTGGCTATTATGCATTGTCATGCTCATAGCAACGCTAGTCACACTCTTTAAAATGCTTCTGTTGCGCAAAGCCGTATGCAAAGATGTTTAAATTAGGGGGGGGGAAATATGACCGATATTACTGTTCAGTTTAGGTCTCAGTATAAATGGCAAGTCGAACTTTTGTGCAAAGCAGAAAAGTCTCATGGTCGCGCAAACTATGTAGTGTCATTTAATCTATTAGGTAACCTTTATTACTTGAAAAAATTTCATCTCCCTAAAGCATATCATCGTGAAAAATACGCATGGAATATTCTGCAAAATAGCATGCCACAAGTTTATTTTGACGACGAAAACCATTGTGCAATTTTTCCAAATTTAGGAGAAACATGCAAAAACAGCCCTGATTTGAAGGATATTGAGGGAATTGCCACCGGTTTAGCATTGTTTCACAGCAGCATACAGATAGATCATATAGGCGATGCGCTCTTCTCTTCACAACCTGTTAGAATTCACCATACACTACTTGAAAATGGATGGAAAGTCTCTGGAATACAATGTTATCTGCATGGAGACGTTTGTTTACCAAACTGTTTGTTCGTTAAAGGTAAATTTAATACATTTATTGATTATGAAGAATCTAATTGGGGTGATCCAATAATTGACTTTGCTATTGCCATTGTTGAATGTTGTACTGTTCCAAGTATCAATCGCTATCAAGCACAGTCGAGATATACAGCATTTGTGAACGCCTACTTTTCAACTTTTCCATCAAAACAGATGGTAGATTTAATTAAAGACACTGAACAATGGAAGATGTGCTTACATTTCAGCATCCTTGAATTACAACAGTGGGCTGAGTTCCACGATCTAATAAAAATGGTTAAAGACTATCGCAAAGCAGACACGCTTTTATCTCAAATAAACCTTAACCTTGTACAAAAAACCGCTGGAGCATGACATGCAGGATATATACGTTATTATACTGAAAATGCGATATGACAAACTAAATCCACATCGATTCTACGATGCAAATAAACATAAGTTTATTATTTTACTTGACGAAGAGTTTTATCATCGATTTCCAGATCAGCATAAAGATACCTTCGATGAACTCATTAAACTCGAAAATTTTGATGAAACATCTATTGCCACCATCATTCAACGATATGCCAGTTATAACAGCAGATTGAAGCTTATTTGTTGGGATGAGGAATTGCTTTTGCTGTGTGCTCGAATCCGAAAACGTTTTGATTTACCAGGTCCATATGAGGACAAACTCATCCCATTTAGAGATAAAAAAATCATGAAATCCATATTATTTCGGAACGGAATCAAGGTTCCACAATTTATAGATGATGACTTTGATAACATGAGCATTGGCGACTGTGTCAATACTATATCCTCTTTGGGGTTTCCCTTGATCGTAAAACCAAAAGATGGCAGTGGAGGGATTGGTGCAAAAAAAGTACGTAATAAAGCAGAGTTACAAGGGGTCGTCGAGGGGAATCAACCAAATCTGGCTGATTATAACTTTGAGGAATATATAGAAGGTAGATTTTTGCATTGTGATAGCATTGTTTGCCAAGGGAAAATTCTATTTGTAGAAGTATGCGAATATATGGGTAATGCAATAGACTTCATGCATGGAAACAATTTGGGAAGCAGGCTGCTTGCAAACTCTGAATTAAAGGACAGAATACGCTGTTTTAATGAGTCAGTTTTAAAGGCGCTATCTCCCCCTGATGGGATGACTCATATGGAGTTATTCCTCACCAACAATGACAATCTTGTATTTATCGAAATTGCGGCACGCCCACCAGGAGGAGAAATCTTACCCATGTATGAATATGCCCTAGGTCTAGATATAGCCGCCTATTTATTTATGCTTGAACTCGGTTTAAGTTCTCAAAAAATAACCCCTGAGAAGTTGATGAGCGCCGCTTGGATATATGTACCTAAGAAAGCAGGTCTGATAAAACAATTCATTTTGCCACGTCTTGCTAGTCAGAAGTTTGATATAAACTGGAAGGTTCAAACATTTGAAAGAATAGGTGCATCAATATCATGCTATGACAGAGCAGCCACGATTATGCTGATAGACCAAGATGACCACATTTTGGAACAAGATTTTCGAACTTTACAGGAACATCAATTCATTGAGTACCATGAGGAGATATAAATGCGAGACAAAGTATTAGTGTTCAATAAAATCCGATACGAGCTTATTCGTTATCATGAAATCGCCGATGCCGATTTGTTCGACTTTTATTTTATTGGCACAAAAAAATATGCTGAGCTTGTTCCTAATGAGTGGAAACAAAAGTGCAGCGTTTTTGTAGTAGCAGATGAACTAACAGTCGAGTTATGTACAACTCTTATTAACACCATAGGAGGTGTGGATCACCTAATTTGCTTTTCTGAAGAAGATATGCACCTTGCAGCAACATTACGTATGCTTCATAAAATCCCTGGACCCAAGATAGCTGATATCCTGCGTTTCAGAGATAAATACACCATGAAAAAGGAATTGATGAATAAGGGAATTAAATTACCAAAATATGCCTCACTTGCTGACATAAATATTATTGAGCACTTACATTTCAATAACCTCTCCCAAAAATATGGATTGCCTTTTGTTATCAAGCCACGTTTGGGTATGGCTAGTATGAATGTGTTTATAGTGGAGAGTGAGCAGCAATTTCAGGAGGCAATTCAGGATGTGTATTTCAATCCTGAAATGTATATGATAGAAAGCTTTATTGGTGGTGAGATGTACCATGTAGATAGCTTTATTAACCATAACAAAATAGAATGTTCATTTGCATTTAAATACACTAAGCCACCCGTACACTTACAAACCTCAGAAGTAGGTGGAATAATACAAACAAGAAACGATACCTTGATTCAAGAGTTACATTCTATAAATGAGTTAGTAATAAATACTTTATCACCTCCTAATGGATGCACCCACGCTGAATATTTTGTTACCTCTGATGGAGAAATTTATTTTTGTGAAATTGGAGCAAGGTTCGGAGGTACTTTTCTTGTGACTGCAATAGAAGCTGCCACAGGCATCAACTATGCTCAGAAATGGTTCCTTCAAGAACTTGGAATACCTTATACTCAGAAAATTCAACGCTCATTATGTGCAGGTTGGCTAGATATTCCTGCACCTGAAATGGCTGAAATCTTACAGGTGAATACCGCTGAATCCTTGTCATGGGTCACAGCCGAAGAAATTAAAACAAAGGTAGGTGATCGCTTTTACAAGCGTGAACGAATACATAATAGAATGGCTAGTTATGTCATTATTGGCAACGACAAACAGGAGGTTGAACAAAACATGAGAGTTTTATCAGAATCTCATCTCATTAAGTGGAAAAAAATACCATGTCTATGACGACACGAGTAGGTATCGAGAAGGAATATACATTTGTTGCTCAATGTCTCACAGATAATGAGCTCACCTTCGTTTTGGCATCAAGGGATTTTTTTACCCTCTATAGAAAATTTATTTACGTAGGCTGTAAAAAATCAAACATTCTAACTGCTCTCTTGGACAAGGGCTGGAAGGTTGAGCCAGAATACAGCCATGCCATTATTGAAATCATCTCTCCTCCAAAGACTATAGCGCAATTAGATGAGTTAGTCACTGAATTAAAGCTCATGGAAAGCATACTTGTTTACTTAGTCAATCAGTTGGCTGTGTCCTTCCAACTACCGAGTTTAACTTTAAGTGACTCTTACTCCGCTGCCTTTGGAAGGTTCATGGATCTCGGCTCGAATAGGGTATGTAACTTACATGAAATTTTACTGGACCCCCAAGATGCAAATAAAGCACTATTGATTACTCAAAAATTCTCCCCGCCCTTCCCATGTCAAACGATAAACTTTCACGATGTAGCACTACGTTTTGCAGGCTTCACTTCATTAAATATCACACTCAGCCACTCTCATTGGTTTCTGACAAAAAACAGGGATTTTAACGATCTTTTTTACCATAATTTTTTGGATTTTCTGAGAAAATCAGTTAACTTTTACACTTACAGCAATGGAAATAGAGGTCGCAATTCATGTAGAAATGATATCCTCAATTGGATAGATCTACATGGACGATGGTTAATTGAATACGTTTTAGCTAACTCAGCCAGTGCTGCTGCAGGCAAAAAAGCAGTAGTCCATTTATTTGGAGCGCCTCCATACGAAGATGATGTACGCTTCAAAAGCAATTATCTATACGCAGCTAGACCACGCATTTATAATAATGCCCCACTTATTGAATTTCGCTGCTTTGATAGTGCATATAGCCCAGATGAAATTATTTGCTGTATAAAACAATGCTATACGTCAGCAGCGCCTTTAGCATTTAACTCATGATTACTTTGCGTTCAATCGTTTTTGTTACCTGAAATAGCCATGGCTGTCCCATCTAAAAAGGCTTGACAGCTCATAACCTGAAATGTTTTGTAACTACTTTAATCTGCCCCCAGCGCTATGCTCTGCCACTTTCTGAGGCTCCGTCGTTGCTAGGATAACAATCAAACTACCTACTAAAGCGATTATCGCTTCAGCAAAATATAAAGCTTGGGTATGCAGCGTTTTTCCTTCAAAAGTGACCAGCAAATACAATATTAAAATGCCTATGCCTGACAAGCTATTAAAAGTTGATTGCGCCCTACCCTGGGATGCAACATCCGTGTGTATTTGCGCCTGAGCAATTGATAGTGCCCAGCTGGATAAACAAAAGCCAATAACAAAATAGGAAATAAGGCTTATCACCATACTGAGGTTAGTGGCAATCAGTAATAACATAAGGAACATGACAAACATCAGTGACGCTACGGTTACTCTAAACCTTAACTTTTCACATAGCATCGGTGTGAAAAAGCAACCAATAAATACACCCATTGAATAAACCATCTCAAACAAAGCAAAAATTCGGCTATTTGCATGCAATACCTGATTCACATAAGGAACTAACAAAACAGGGATGGTCATCAGCAATACCATAACAAACGTTTGGACAAGATAGACAGACACTAAGCCTTTTTTGTTAAAAATGTATTTGATTGACTCGATATACTCTCGTATGAAAGAAGTGCTTTGCCTATTGAGCACCTCTTTTTTATCGTGTTGGTACCTCATCAGTACATTAAAATACCCAGATACTATAAATAAGATCCCACCAACAAACAAAGTCCAAACACTCCCAAAAGCATAAATGAAAACACCGCTAAGCCCCATTCCAATGATCGTACCTACTTCATAAAGCATATCAACCGTGGCATTTGCCTTAGGTAAGTCTTCTTCTTTAACAATCTGAGTAATCATAGGAATAGCCGCAGGCATATAGAATGAGACAAAAACGCCTAATACGATGGCCAAAACAAATATATTATTGTGCCAATTTAGAAGTTCCAGTAGTACGAAAAGACAAATAGCAACCCCTCTTACAACATTGGAGAGCACCAATATCATTTTTCTATTGTATCTATCAGCACACACCCCAAAGAAAGGACCAAAAATAATGCTGGGCGCCCAAATACAAAACATCAACAATGCCACACCGCTAATTGACTGAAAATACTCATATGCGTACCAGGAGGTTGTAATATACACCAATCCATTGCCAATCGTTGCGGCAATTCCACTCAGTGCAAAAAAGACATATGATTGATTTTTAAATAGCCTCACTCTTGATAACAGTTCCCTATAAAGCATTCTCTACTCCCGAAGCTATATTTTCATTTTTTTCTCGATTTTGAGTCTGGGAGAGTACTGAAAACTTTAAAACCTGTACATCTCCAATTAATTGTTTTTCCATAAGATTGTGTCATTGAAATTCCATGTGTAATCTCTGTGTTAAGAAAGGAAGCTCTAGGATTGCATCATCTAAAAAGGCTTTCAGATTATATGAATTTACCGTGTCAAACATCAAGTATTTTGTTGCTTTTTTTCTATTTTCCAACAAAAATAATAAGAATTTCCAAACCGAGCTTGAAAAATATGACAACCTTAGTTGCTGCCAAGGATTTATCCATAAAAAGTAATCTTGAAATCATATTAAAAAATATAAACTTCTCTTTATCCTACAAAGAGAAAATAGGGCTTATTGGTTATAATGGCTGCGGAAAGAGCACCTTGATAAATAATATCTTGAATAACAAAGAAATCACTGTCTCTCATGAGTGCGTTATTGGGCATGTGAGTCAATCAATATCAACAGAAGACTCTAAGCTAAGCGTACTTGCTTATTTGTCCCTCAGTAACAGTTATGTAAGTAGCGAGTGGGATTATCTTAAGCTGTTAGAAAAATTGGAAGTTAAAAACGTCTCCATGGCAACACTAATGAAAGAATTAAGTGGCGGTGAACAAAATAAAATAAAATTTGCGCGCGCATTGTTAAATTCACCCAATTTGCTCCTACTTGACGAACCAACAACAAATCATCTGGATATTTACGGTAGCACAGAGTTAATTACTGCGCTAAATGCCTACAAAGGGGGCTTTTTTCTAGCATCTCATGACAGAAACCTTGTTTCATCAACTTGCAACAAAGCATGGGTATTTGATAGTAATCAAATAATAGAATTTCTTGATATCGACAAGGCTTATGATCACCTAGAGGTAGGCATAAATCAGGGTGCGTCGTTCAAAATACTTACAATCCTGTATTTAAGGATGCTGACGAGCTTCTTAAAGAACTGATTAACCTTGAAACTCTCTTGCAAGAAGATTTGTTACGTAAAAGCAAACATCAAAGACCTAAAATGCATCCACTATGGGAAAAACGTATTATGGAAATAAAAACAATGCTTCAATTTGAATAGCAAATACCTCTACAGTTTATCTTTTCAAATACAGCCTACTTGCTACAAATCAATGTCCTGCAATCTCCTTTTTAAGTGCAATCATATCAAGAGCTGCCTGTAAAGCATAATGCCCTTTGTGACCTTTTTCACCGCCAACGCGTGCTAAAGCTTGCTCCTTATTATGTGTAGTCAACACTCCAAAAATAACCGGTAAATCATAGCTCATCATTACATCTTGTGTGCCTTGTGAAACTTGCATACATACATAATCATAATGGTCCGTTTGACCACGAATAACACAGCCTAAAAGCACAATAGCATCATACTTTTTAGTTTTGGCTAACTGCTTTGCGGCAAAAGGCAATTCAACTGCACCTGGCACTTTATAAACTTTAGGCGTTTTAATCCCTTGCTTCTTTGCCCCTTCCAATGCCCCTTCTAATAACTTATCGGTAATAAGTGCGTTAAATTCACTCACTACAATTGCAATTTTTGGCATGTCATACTCCTTTAATCGTGTGTTTAAATTGTTGTTTTTTGGTTTGTAAATAGTGTTTATTATGTTCATGCACAACAGATTGTGACACCAACGCCTGAACGTTAATGCCAGCAGCTTTAAGAGCCTCAACTTTGTCAGGATTATTCGATATCAAACGACATACTTGAATATTATAATGTTTCAATACTTGTACCGCTAAATCATATCTACGATTATCCACAGGTAGGCTCAATGCTTTATTAGCTTCCACCGTATCAAGCTTTTTGGCACGTTGTAGTTCATATGCTTTAAGCTTGTTAATTAAGCCTATATCACGACCTTCTTGATCAAGATAAATTAAAATTCCACCTTCCTTTGAAATTTCCATTAAGGCATGATGCAACTGTGATTGGCAATCACACTTAAGCGAACCAAATAAATCCCCTGTAACACAGGATGAATGAATACGCACTAATGGATTTTCAAAGATATTTTTACTCAAAATTTTGACTTCACTATTTGTCACAGGGTCAACAAAAACCGCCATCTCAAGTTCACCATAATCTTTAAATGGAATTATGGTACTCACGGCTTTTTGAATAATTTTCTCACTTGCAAGTCGATACAAACGAAGTGCTTTAATACTTAAAATAGGCAACTCATGTTCAAAGGCAAAACGCTCTATTTGCTCTCCTTTCATCATTGTGCCATCTTTGTTCATAAGCTCACACAACACTGCCACAGGATAAAAGCCTGCCATTTTAACTAAATCAACACTTGCCTCAGTGTGTCCTTGACGCCCCAACACACCATAATCATTGGCCACCAAGGGGAAGATATGTCCTGGGCGACTGATTTCATCTGAGGTAACGTTCGGATTAGACGCAACCTTAATCGTATGTGCACGATCTGCCGCTGATACACCCGTTGTGACACCCTCTTTAGCTTCGATTGAAATCGTAAAAGGTGTTGTATATTGACTGGTATTTAAATCTACTGGCACCATAGGTGTTAATTGTAAACGCTTAGCATGTGCTTTTGACATAGCAAGGCACACAATACCACTGGCGTGCTGTAGCATAAGATTCACATTTTCGCTACTGGCAAGCTGACCAGGAAAGATTAAATCACCTTCATTTTCACGATCTTCATTATCCAAAACGATAATGCTTTTGCCTGCTTTTAAAGCCTTAATCGCCGTTTCAACTTGCTGTTTAATTTGCTCGAATGTCACGAATTTTCTCCATATAATGATGAATATGTTTGCCAATTGGATCAGCTTCTAAATTGACATTGGTCCCTACTTTATAGTTTTTAACAACCGTCACTTTAATCGTATGCGGAATAAAAGTCACAATGAAATGATCTTTGCTGACTTCGATAATAGTAATGCTCATCCCATCAATCGTTACAAAGCCTTTGCTCACAAGATATTGTAAAATGACTTCAGGAGCACTTATGGCTACAAGCCAGGCATCTCCCTCGTGATTGATACTTTTAATCACACCTACACCATCGACATGACCTTGTACCATATGCCCTCCAACAAAATCACTTAACCGCAATGACAACTCTAAATTAACTGAATCATCCACCTTAAGCATACCTAAATTCGTTTTACGCAACGTTTCAGGGACAACCTCAAATTTAACATTGCCATAATTTAGATTGATATTTACAACAGTCAAGCAAACACCATTAATAGCAATGCTATCGCCTATTTTACATTCATTCGCGCGTTTGAAACTAACCTCAATTGAAATTACATCTTTACCACCAATGGATACCACTGTTGCAACCTCTTGTACAATTCCACTAAACATATTACCTTATCTCTCCTTTGCAATAATAATCACTTGCAATAAAATTTTGCTCACTTATGTCTAGAGTTTGTTTCTTATTACAGCCGTTAATAATGACTGGTGCAATAAAGCTGTGAACCTCATTGACTAAACCCTCGCTAAAAAAGTTGTTAAGCAAAGTTCTACCACCCTCTACCAATAGGCTTGTTATACCTTTATCTGCCAAAACTTTAAGAACTTGCTTTAAATCTATTTTTTGTTGAGAATTCAAAGGCATTACAATGCATTCCACGTTTTTGCTTTTCAATGCTTCAAGGGCTTGTGGATTAGCATATTGACTGGTAAACAAAATAGTAGGAACTATAGCAGTATTAAATACATGAGCATCTATTGGTAAATCAGCACTTTTTGAAATAACAACACGTAAGGGATGTTTAATGATTTTGCTATCACTCATACGAACAGTCAGTCTTGGGTCATCATCAACTACGGTATTGTGACCAACCATAATTGCATCTAATTGATTGCGTAGATTATGTACCATTTTTTGTGAAGCTTTATTGGTAATTTGTTTAACATCACCCGCTTTTACCTGGAGCTCACCATCTAATGACATTCCCCATTTGGTTATAACATAAGGAAGCTTTGTTTGATGATAGTAAAAAAAGATTTTATTCAGCCTAGCTGCCTCTTGTTGCAACAAGCCTACTATAACTTCAATCCCTACTTGCTGTAAGTGATTAATGCCTTTACCTGCTACTAACTGATTAGGATCAATAGAGGCAATAACAACCTTTTTAACTTCCGCTTTAATAAGTGCTTCCGTACACGCACCGGTACGTCCCACATGACAACATGGCTCAAGTGTGACATAAACACAACTTCCTTTTGCCTTTTCTCCAGCTGCTATTAACGCATTGAGCTCAGCATGGTTACCACCTGCATACTCATGCCAGCCTTCACCAATAATACATCCATTTTTCACTATGACACAACCAACCATTGGGTTAGGTGATACGCTTAAACAACCACGCTTAGCCAACATTAAGGCTTGTTGCATATAAAACTGATCTGCTTGAAACACTTAATAATCTGCCCTTTTTATGTTATTCATTTAATTCAGGGCAAAGAGAAAAAGAATCATGCTAAAAACAATAGTTGTTGGTGTTGATAAAGTCTTATCTAAACACTTCAATACGAATACAATATCTCAAGCAGCTTTTTATAGCGTTTTTATAAAAAACCACATAATTTGTATTTGTTAACATTGCTTATTTCTTCTTTCATCCGGACTTTAACCGTCGGCTTTGGCTTCTTACCAAATCTGCTAACCTTCTCCATTAGGAAAAGCGCTCGTGGGCTCTTTGTATCTAAATATAGTCTATAGCATCACAAACTATTTTGCGATGGGGATAAATACAAAACACCACCGGTGGGGAGTTTCACCCCGCCCTGAAGAATGTGTGTTGATTTTACATATTTTGCTGAGAAAAATCTAGCAGTTACAAACTTTTAGAATGGTTTTATTGTAACCGCTCCAATAACCCCATCTAACATTCCAAGTTTCTAAGTGTCAAAATATGCTCGTGTACATCAAACATGGAGCAATTACCGATGACTAAAACACAAGCTAAATGACTACAACTCATCAAGGGTATTGTTGTAATCTAGCATATTTGTTTTGATACTCTCAAATCAAAATAGCAAAAATTGATGTACGTTGCAGAAATTGCAACTCAATAAAAACGGTTAAAGCAGGTAAGAATCAATTGAAATCTAGTCCAAATGGTGCGCAAAGATACCGTTGCCTAGATTGTAGCAAATACTTTCAACTTGAATATAAAGCACTAGGTCGGCTGCCAAAGACAAAAGAAAGAATTATTGATATGTGTAGCAATGGTAGTGGTATACGAGATACTGCAAGGGTTTTAAAAGTTAGCACAAAAATCTTCGTTTTCTTGGTTGACAATCGTCACACATGTATCAACATAGTAACAAAATGTGTTAAACAAACTATGCGGGGAGCAATGGATCTATCAATCTCTGGAAAATTTAATAATTCTTTATGGCGTTCAATTCTAGAAATAAATGCTAATGAATTATCCAAGCAGATGGGAATCAATATAGAAGTGATAAGTCCATTTGGATTTGAGGTTACAAATAAAAAGACTCTTTTATCAAAAAAGTTAAGAAAATTCTATGCTTATTTAGGCATAAATAAAGTTGATGAAAATCAAATAATTAACTTAAAAGATATTTCAACTGCTTATGGAGAATTACTTCTAGCGTATCTGGAAAAATATCACAAATTGTTTTATGAGGATATCATTATAAAGGTCTATCAGGATGGGTTTATTAAGCTAAGATCATTTGATTATATACCGCAAGATAGCGATAAATTAATTGATGTGCAAACAAGAATAACGAAAAATAATATTTACCAAGATTACGCTGATTATATAATATGCTGCTTATCTGCGCTTGCACAAGACAAAGATGAACCTGCAATGTTTTCAGACAATGTAAGACACAGAGTTAGAACCATTCAGCTCTATATTATGCTGGAAAATATTTTTGGTCATTTGATTTATGAAATGACTGAGAACCAGAAAAGTCTATATATGGCAGCATTTAGTAAAATAGATAACTCACTGGGCATATTTACTGATTCTTCCTTACTCAACATTAAAGCTAGTGATGATGATGTACAAATAATGTTGGATTTAATAAAACCTAGGGTGTCAGAAATAGTTAAGGTGCTAAAGCAGGGTCATAATACTCAAACAATAGAGTCACGTTCCTACCATGTTTCTGGTAAATTAAAGCTAGAATTGACTAGAAAACACTATAACAATGCGATAAATTTTATTACTCAAACATATCAGGAATTTATATGAAGGAGATAATATGAAATTATACTTGGCGCACTTAGGGTTTTATGATGATAGATATGGAATGTACGAAATTCATATTAATAAGCATGTCGTGGCTGAAAATATTAAAGATGCAAAACAAAAATTGTTTCAAGACGAAGAGTTTAAAAGGCTTAAGATGCATATAGATGGCTTGCAAGAAGTTAATATAGTTAGCGGTTATAAAATATCGGCTACAAAAGTCGAGCATTACAACGAGAACAATCCAACTTATAGCCATTGCGATGTGAAAAAACTAGTCATCTAAAATGGATGATAAAATTATTTCAGGCGAGATATGCGCTGAGTTAAACCTTTTAACCCAACAATACTTTAGCGATAGTCTCATTGATCATGTAAATATTATTACCAAATATCGAAATGGTACACTCTCTTATGTTTGCAACAACGAACAATGGCTTCGCCTATATATGTCCAAAAAATATCCCCTCGTAGGCTTCTTTGAAAATAATACTTTACCTGAAACTCTATCATATCTGCTTTGGGATAGTTTAGATCCATCGGATCCCATTTTAGTAGACTCTAAAAATGCAATAAATTTAATGCATGGGGTTACCTTTGTAAAGCACAGTGATGACGCATCAACTTATTTTAATCTTGGACAAAAAAACTCACAACGTTCTATTCTTTTTGAATATATCAAAAATCAACAAAGGATATTAAAATTTATTGATTACTTCATGGGGTCTGGCATCAATATACAAAAGTACACTGAAAGGAATCGTTTATATTGCTGTCATAGTGACATAGAAATAATAAAAAATGGTGATTTTACAAACCAAAGCTTGCGTGGGAAATCTCATTATTTAGTGAGTGAGTACAACATTCAATTGCCTGCGTCAGCGAAAAGATTTTATAAAAGGATAGTTGAGATGCTATCAGTAAGACAATTGGATGTGCTTTATTTAGTTTTATCTGGATTTACGATGAAAATGATTGCTGACACTATGAATATTAGCATTGAAACAGTCAAGACCCATATAAAACAGATAAGAGCAGGATTAAACTATCACTGTACTTCAGCAATGGTTGAAGATTGCTTTAGCCATATGGTTAGTTATCAACTCCAGCATTCAAAATCCTTTGCAGCTAAATTTAAGCATTAAACGACATGCATTCTTAAGCTAATAACAGCTGCAGGTAACTGCCAAGCAACTTATTAATTCAGCCGATGAGTTCTGTCATAAATTTGAGTTAGTTAAATATGTATAATCAAAATTATTTGAATAAGATCACTACTTTTTAGGGATATATTTACATTTAGATACATATTACAATCTTTCATAAGCACAGCGCAAAAAGTTAATCGTGCTTAAGAAGGAGGGAGTAAGTGGATAAGAAAATCATTCAAAGAGTAACCATTCCAACGCGCTATGGAGATGTAGAGTTTTGCACGTTCAGCAATCTATCAAGTAATACCGAAGATTTTGCATTAATTTTTAATCATGCAGACTCTGAAGTCTGTCCAAAAGTTCGTGTTCATTCCGAGTGTATTACTGGAGACCTATTTGCTTCAAAAAAATGTGACTGCGGAGACCAGTTTAATGAAGCATTAGAATTATTTTCGTCAACGAGTGGAGTAATATTTTATTTGCGTCAAGAAGGTCGAGGGATTGGTCTATACAATAAAATTCATGCATATCAGCTACAAATTGAAGGTATGGACACGTATGAAGCTAATCAAGCGTTAAATTTTGACCACGATTCACGGAATTATATTGCTGCCGTTGAAATGCTAAACGCATTAGGCATGCACAAAATTAAATTATACACAAACAACCCAGACAAAGTTAATCAACTGCATAACCATAATATTAATGTCGTTGATATCTGCAAAACAGGATGCTATCTCAAACCTGAAAATATCGCTTATTTACAAGCTAAAGTTGTCAAAACAAATCACAAATTAAACCTCGGTGAGGTTATATGACTATGCATTCCAGCCCAATTAGCGGTGTTGCCACCAAGGATAATTATGTTGCGACAGCAGGATATGATAATAAGTTAATTTTGTGGGACTCAACTAAATCCAATGCAATTGCCTCAGTCTCACATGACCATCTGGTTAATCAGTGCGTGTTTAGTCATAATGGTCAATTATTACTTTCAAGTAGCAGTGACTATACTGTACGGCTCTGGTCGGTACCTGAGTTACACTGTTTAGCCATATTTACATTTGCTAAAGATGATACAGAAGGTGTTGCATTTCACCCTTCTGATAAGTACATTATTTTTACCTCAAGGGACCATAATATTTATTTTTGTGATATTGAAGGCAATCTTATCCATATACTTAAAGGACACAAACAAGATGTATTATCAGTATCTTGGCTTAACGATGAAATTGCCATTAGTAGTAGTGATGATGGAACGATAAAAAGATGGTCACCATTTACAGGAAAACTACTTAACTCAACAGATCTCAAAGGGATAGAGACCGATACAATTGCAGTTAAAGGTGCCGAATGTATTTTTTCTGGCAACGATAAAGGAGAAATCTATATATTTGAAAATGATGAGATATCAGTGATTAAAGCACATAACGCTGGGATTAAACGATTATTATACTCACAAGAATTTAGTCAGCTTATTAGCTTGAGCTATGATCGGTATTTAGCTATTTGGCAAGTTTCAAGTAATAATGATCTCGTTTTGGTTAAGAAAATGCCCTACCCATATCAAATCTGGGCTAGATCTTGTGATTTTCAGAATGAAAATAGCTTAGTTGTATCAACATTTGGATCAAGTTACGCCAAGTTAAATATCGAATCAGGTAGCTGGGACTTAACTAATGTGATACCTACCTCTGGTATTAATGCCATCTGTAAAAGCGATGATGATATTTTCAGTGTTGGTGATGCGGGAGCTGTAATCTGCAGGAGTGTTAATGGAAAAAAATATAAATATTCACTTTCAGATGTTCCAAGTTTATGTAACTTTATCATCAAGGTTGATCAATTTTTATTAGTTGGGGGACAAACTGGTACAGTTTATCAGGTAAATGGTGAGGGCGTCACGAGCGTTTATCAACACCACTCACCTATAAACTGTGCTATTAAATATTTAAACAATGGATGCACTTATGTTGCCATTGGCACCTATACAGGCGACATTGTCATCCTTAAGATAAATGGCGCGGCATTAAATTTATACCAACTAATTCAAGCTCATGATAATGCAATAAAATCGATAGCTACATCACAGGATTTTATTTATTCAGTAAGTGCAAACTGCAATGCTGCATTTCATTCAATACATGACTTTAACTGTGTGAAACGCTTAGAAAACGCCCATGATAAAATCATTAATGGATGTATTTATTATCAAGACAATAAATTTGTCTCAGTAAGTAGAGACTTAACACTAAGATTAACTAGTCTTACTGAGCAAAGCATTATTAATACACCGCACAAGCACTCCATTAAATGTATTGCTATAAGCGATGATAAGAAATTTATTGCTACGGGTGGTTATTATGGTGATATTTATATATATCATTTAGACAGTGGCTTATGGCAAAATTTTAGACCGTGTACCTCAGGGATATCATGCATGATCTACAATGCTGATCAAAAATGTTTTTTAGCTAGTAGCTATAATGGAAATATTTATGAGAGGTTATAAACTAGAGCAAGATTGTATTTTTATGGATAGAGCAATTCAACTTGCTAAGCAAGGTCGCTATACCAAGTCCTAATCCAATGGTTGGGTGTGTTATTGTCCATGACGGACATATTATCTCGGAAGGAGCGCATTTATCATATGGTGGGAAACATGCTGAGATTTTAGCACTTGAACATACCCCTAAAATAACTTCAGAGTCACTCAATATAAAAATGTATGTTACCTTAGAGCCTTGTTGTCATTTTGGCAAAACTCCACCATGTTGTGAGCAGATTATTGAGTCTAAGATTACCGATGTGATCTATTTATTGCCAGACCCAAACCCTCTGATTGCTGGAAAAGGAATTGATTCACTAAAAAAGGAAGGGATAAGCATTAGGCAGTTGCAATCAGTAGAACTACAGAGCAAATATATAGAATTAAACAAAGGTTATTTCCATAGGTTTGACTATAAACGTCCTTGGGTAGTGCTTAAACAAGCAATTACATTAGATGGAAAAATTGCTGATTGTACAAATAATAGCAAGTGGATTAGTTGTGATCACTCAAGAAGGGATGTTCACCATATACGTGCAATGTCAGATGCTGTTCTTACCAGCATAAAAACAATAAAACAGGATGACTGTAAATTAACTGTTAGAGAGTTGCCAAAGAGTATAGATATAGGATTACATGAAATAAAACAACCTGTTTGTGTTATTTTGGATTCATCTTTGTTCATTTCAGAAGTGGATAATATTATTAAGTTTCAAGCAAAAATAATTGTTTATACTTTAAAGAAAGAAAATGAGATTCCTAAATATCTTCTTAAACTACAAAATTTATTGATTGTCAAAGCACCGTCAATAAATGGAAAAATAAACCTGACGTTTATTGTAGAGGATTTATCAAAGAGAAATATTAATTATCTTTTAGTGGAGTGTGGGGCTGATTTAGCCGGTGGTTTCTTCAAAGAAGATCTTGTTGATGAATATATAACCTATATTTCACCAAAACCATTAGGTAATCACAGCAAATCTTCCGTTTGGTTTGATCAAATAAGAACATTACAAAATTGTCTACACTTTTCATTAGATCACACCTCACCATCTGGAAATGATATTAAAGCGGTATGGAAACCCATCCGTCCTGAGATAAGGAAACTATAAAATGCTTGTTTCTGATATAAAAAAGATAATCAATCAAATGGATGATCGCGAAGCAATGGGTCTGTCAATGCATAGTGTTGATACGAGAGTCCCTAATCTATCTAATGCGTTGCTGCATATTAAAAAATGCAATAAGCATGAACTTGTCTTAACAGCTGAGTCCCATGAGCTTTTTGAATATCGCTATGCTGCAGGTATTCTCTTAGGTTTGATGGGGGATCCAAGAACTTCAACCATTACCCCAAAAATGATTGAAATTCCCGCAGGAGAGGTTGAAATTGGTATCAATATCAATAAGGCTTATGAAGTTTTTGACAGATTTAATCAATTGGGGGTGAAGAAAGAATGGATACTAAAGGAAGTTCCTAAGTTTACTGTTATGGTTAAAGCATTTAAAGTATCTAAATACCTGGTAACTAATGAGAATTATTACGACTTTTTATTAGATACAAAATATTGTGAGCTCCCTAGTAGTTGGGAATTTGGCATTTACCCGTATTTGAAATCAAATCACCCTGTTTATAGTATCTCTGATGACGCCGCAATTTCATATACTCAATGGTTGTCCAAAAAAACGGGAAGATTTTTCAGGTTACCAACCGAATATGAATGGGAGTATGCTGCTTCAGGTCCAGCTCATTATGAATATCCTTGGGGAAATGAATATAAGCCCAATCTATGCAACACACTGGAGACAGGGCTTTATTCCAGTACCCCCGTGGGTATTTTCCCCAAGGGAAATTCACCATTTGGGGTTTCAGATATGTCTGGGAATGTCGAAGAATATGTACAAGATTATTATCGTCCATACCCTAATGGAAAAGCGGTAATTGATGATTTGGGTGATATCGATGAATATCGTATTGCACGAGGCGGGTCTTTTACTAGACATCATGATTTAGCCCGAACAACAAGAAGGCATGGGCGGTTTTCTAAGGATATTTATGTCATGGGGTTTAGATTAGTAGAAATTTAGTGATATATGTGTGAGCACTATTATAACAAACAACATAGAGGAAAAAATTATGATTATTAATCAAAATAAAGCTGTTTCAGTATTACCTAGTAATAATTCTAGCAAATAGGAAGGGGGAAAACATGCCAAATACAACGTTTAAGTCAAGAGATCATCCAAATAACTTTTTATTTCTTTATATTTTTTAAAAAAAATAAACTCACATTAATTAAAAGGTAGTGCTCACATATGTATCACATAAATTCTTTTGCTGTTATAGGGTCAAGTTGTTATGCGGGAGACAAAGAAGGTAATATTATTCATTTGAATGTTGATGATATGTCGTTAATTAAAGACTATAAGCTCCATAATGGTACTATCCAAGCAATAGCTAGTCATTGTAACAAACCATATATTGCCACTCTAGGGAAAGATTTTTTTGTTTATATTTTATCTTGTGAAAATGATATAAAACCAATAGCAAGGATATTTTATAGAGATCTAACTCCAGAAAAATTTACTCGTCCTATTGTTCATAATGAAGGGCAAGGAATTTGTTTTAATTCTAATTCGGAGGAAGTATTTTTTGTAACACCACGCAACTTTATTGTACGAGTAACTATGATTGGCGAAGTGATAGCAGTTTTTGGGGAAGAGGTTCATCACGCAATTGTCACTTTGAGAGTATACAAAAAATTTTTACTTGCAGGCACAAATCGTGGAGAAATTTACATCTATAATTTAGAATCAAATCAACTGTTCACTTCGGTGAAATTTACAGAAAGTAATGAAACTATTCATTGGTTTGAGCATATTGAAAATGATCAATTTGTAGCTGCTAGCGATGCAAGAAGGCTTTTTAAATTTCATTTAAACAATCCAATAAACTATGAATATAGTGAAGAAGTCTCACATGATGATCTAGAACACGTTACATATAATAAGCAAACAAAACAGCTTATTGCTTCAAGCTTTGATAAAAAACTTTACAATATTGATTTGAATACACTTGCAGTAAAATCTGTGCTTGCACATTTGCCTTTTAAAATTCGATGGATACGCCATATAAATGATCAAAATGTATTAGCACAAGTTAGAGATGGGTCTTTGTATAAAATTAACATTGAGACTGGGAAGAAACAAACATTAAAAAGTGGTGGCGATTTTTGTATTTGGAGCTCATGTGTTAATTTGAATAATCATTCAATATATTTAGGTGGCGATTGTAATCGAGTTTTAAAGTTTAACTTTAAGGTCAATCAACTAATTTTCAATCATGCTGAAGTATGTGTTAAAGGAACTAGTTATTATAAGAGAGTAGTCTCCTATAAAAATGACTTAATTTGTGGTTCGACTGATGGGGTTATTTATATTTTTGATCAATGCAAACTTAGATTAATTAAAACTGTTGGAATTGGTAGTGTGGTAAGAGATATTTGTGTTGGTCACGATCAACTATTTGTAGCCTGTGAAAATTACACCCTCTTTGTTGTCTGTCTAAAGAAAAGAAGTATTATATCCAAGTTTATACTCAATGCGCCTTTATGGAGTTTAGCTTATAGCCATACATATAGTTTTATCGCGGTTGCTGAGCGAGTAGGAAATTTATATGTTTTCACATTAAATCACAACAACAATTTAATTGAAGTGGCCAAAACTTCATCTTATCTTCCAAAGAGAATGAAATGGCATGGTCATGACCTACTTGTTACTAGAAGCTCTTCAATAGATAGGATTCAATATATAAATGGCGAATGGCATCATAATCAAGATGAATTCGAGATTGGGAAGAACACAGTCGAAGATTATTTGATTACTCAAGACTCAAAGTACTTAATTGCCATAACCTATGCCAAAAGGATTTTTTTAATCGATTATCAAAATGGGACAGTTTTGGATGAATGTTATGATAATTTAGACTATTCAAAAGGATTGCTTCACTTATCTGAAGATGGTTATACATTTCTAGTATATGGGCGTTATAAGCAGTTAAAAATCATGCAAATACATGATGAACAACTAGTTCCTAGACATATAGAGGTACTGCATGATTAAATCCTATCAAAAAGCGTTCAAACTAATCCCAAAAGATATATTAATATTAATCTTCGTTTTTGGATTTGCTTACATTGGTACTGCATATAGTTCATTTTATTCATTATTTCTGCAGCAATATGTCAAAGTTAACATTATTGATATTGGTTATGCTTTAAGTGCATCTGGAGCTGGATCAATTATAGGTACAAAACTCACTGGTAAATTGCTTAAATTATTTCAGCCAACGGTGGTAGTCACCATTTCATTTGCAGGTCTTTCAATCCTAAATTTTGGCACAATATTTTTGTCTCACCACACGCAAATTTTACTGTGCTATTTCTTTTTCATTGGTGTTTTTGGAGCCTTCTATAGACCGGGATTTCAATACCGGTTAGCAAAAATAGAGGATGAATTAATCAGAAAAAATGCTTACGCATTGTACCGAGTATGCATTAGTACAGGGGGAACCATTGGTATTTTAATCGGCGGGTTAATGGCTGATATATCCTATCTCTTAATGGCAATTTTCTTTGCTTCAATCAGTATATTGGTCAGTATATTTTTACTTATAAAACGGGATTACATTTCAAACTCACAGGGTGCTGATGAAAAAACGAGCTTAGCACAAGAAAAACATCCATTATTAAACAAATCTTTTTTATTGATTTTATTAAAACTTGCTATTTTCTCGTTTGCATTTTTTCAAACAGTCGCATTTATTCCTATATATTACGTTGAGTATTTAGGATTATCTAAATCACAGTTTGGCTTGATTCTTGCAAGTGATTTTGTATTTATTTTGGGTTTAGAGGTTTATTTAGTGAACGCACTAAACAAGTATCGAAATCATGTTTCTTTAATACTTGGAGTCATTGTTTTTAGTAGTGGCTTTTTACTGCTTTACAGTGGATTATCTCATATAACGTTTCTATGGTTAGCCTATGGCTTGATTTGTTTAGGTGATATTCTTTTTTGGCCTATTTTACTTTCGGATGTTGCAAAATTAAGTAAACCCATGCAAAGACAAGCAGAATATATGATATGGTACCAGATGACCATCAGTGCGGTTCTTCTGTGTTATGCCAGTATTGGATCTTGGATCATAGCAATAAGCAATATTTATACGCTATGGTTAGTATGCAGTGCAGCTCCATTAATAATTATTCCAATTATCTGGATAGAACAATTTATTAGTTCTGTATGTAAAACAAAGAGTGAGCAAGCGCATACATAATATTATGCTATATTTGACGACCATCTATATGACAAATTTAAAATTACATAAAGAATTGATGATTTGCTTTAATCAATAACCAAGGGAGAAATAAATGAAAATCGCAATCGTATACAGCAGTTCATATGGCACAACCAAAGCAATGGCAGAAGCTGTTAAAAAAGGCGTATTAAAACATATTAAGGATGTGGATATGGTGTTTGCTGATGCAAATACAAATGTTGAAGTATTGGATCAATATGATGGCATTTTATTTGGCTCACCCACTTATATGGGAACTGTTTCTGGTGGCTTCAAACAGTTTATGGACAAAAGTTCATCTCGTTGGGCGGTAAGTGCTTGGAAAGATAAATTCGCCGGTGGTTTTACTAGCTCAAATAGCACTAATGGCGATAAGCTTAATACATTAATGACCTTATTTATTTTTGCCTGCCAGCATAAAATGAATTGGATTTCCTTGGGAATTAATAACCAATCTTCAGAACCGCAATACGATCGGGGTGATGTTGATTGTATTAATAGGTTTGGCTCTAATATAGGGGCAATGGCACAGTCTGAACAGTGCAGAATAGAAAACTCTGGAGATCTTCGCACTGCAGAATTGTATGGTGAGCGATTTGCAACGTTTATATTACAAACGAGTAATGCTCCAACATGTACATTTGAGCAATAAATGCCGTAAACTAAAAAAATTGTAAAAAATATGCTTCTGCTAAGTTGTATAAGTTTAGACTTGACCTGACAGTTGCCTATTTTTCAAACGCGATTTTTGTCAGATATGGTTGAGCAATTCAACCTTCTCTTGCCAGTGCGTTTTCCCATCAGTAAAAGTTGCTATTGGTGTT
>NZ_QLIR01000006.1 GCF_003428155.1 Fastidiosibacter lacustris | reverse complement strand
ATAGTCGACCGTTACATAGCCTTCAACTACAAACAGGGCTAGATTTATCGGATTATATTAAACGTTTAGCCACCCATTTTGCCAATGGTTTTATGGATGATACGACATTTGGCTTAACAGGGTTTGGTTATGAAAATGGAATAGTTAATGCTTCTGCTTATTACGCAGGGACTACTGCATCTATGTATTTAGGGGTATCAATCCCCGTGATAGGAGTTCCTTACACTATAGGTAAAGTAGCGGTTAGAGGAGGAATGTTTCTGGCTAAAGCTGCTGTACCAAAGATGGTTGTGGAGAATGTTAAGGCAAGTGTTGCAACTGGGAAAACAACTCAAGTTAGCCATGAAGCAGGTAAAATACGTGAGTTTGTGACTACTGTTCCAAAAGGGGCAGATAGCACTCTCTTTAGAAAAGCGGCATTTAGAGAGGCCAAGGAAAAAGCTGGAATACCTAGAAGCCAGCAACCAAGCAATACGTATCACGAAAAAATTAGAGACCAACAAGGTCATGTTGAAGGGCGAGTTTACGAATTTAAGATTGCTGATGAAAGTACAGCTACGATTCGTGAGCATACGTTAGGACATAAATTTGGTAATCATGGTTCTCATTTCAACAGTGAACTGCGAAATGCTCAAGGTATTAAGCAGTCTTTAAAGAATAATGCTGACTCCCATACTTATATAAAGCAGGATTAAAAATGAAACCAGTTTTTTTGTACGACGAAGGTATAAACCTTTGGGAACAATCAAAAAAATCAGGCGATAGTAGTTTAGCTACTATCACTATCTTGCAGCGGGATATCGATAGCCTGACAAAAATATGGACTAGTTTTCTTCCTGTTTTACTCTCTTTTTTCCCATATGTTTTTAAATGGCTAACAACTGGCACAGCTTTTTCGGGTTCAAAAGTTCAGGAGTTGAAACTAAAGAAACAACTGAAAGAAGGGTTTAGCGAGGGAGATGTATTAATAAGGAATGAGTCTACAGGCGTATATTCTTTAGTAAAAAATGAGGCGAATGATATTAAAAGTTTGCCTCTCAATTCAATTACTCACTATAGATATGTATCTCTAGTATTTAACTCAAAAAACACATCCGCTCAATCCATACTAGATTGTTTTAATAATTCTACAAATGGGATTTCAAGTGAAAATGTGAATTCTATTTTTAGTAACGCTAACGATATTGTGCTTTGCAGAGTTTTTGACGATAGCGAGACTCATGCAGCAATGCAATTAATCGGAAGAGTCAACCAAATAGAAAAAATAAAGAGTGAGTTAAATTCCGCTGGTTTTGAGCAGATCGATGATGAAGAAGTAGCGAGTTTTATTAATAGTTAGATGTTGCAAATGGCGGAGCTGAGAGCGAACCGAAGATTACCGGGGAGAGTATTAAGGTGGGTAAGGCAGCTACAAGCTATGCTTCTACAATTAAAAGGTGTCTAACCTTAAACGATGAGTATTTACTAAATACAGAATCGTGGTTTTATAGCATCGGTGTCTATTTAATATCTTGGGATAGGCATCTATTTCAGTAATGTTTAAGTTGTCGATTTCTTTATTCATGATGTGATGGGTTAATTTCCTTTATTCATCAATAAACAGGTTTTAATTGAATAGAAAAATTTGTGCAATAAAGCTATTCAAATGAAAAAACATCCTGTACAAACATAAATTTCAAAAAAATAACTTGTGTTATCCAAAAAATTAGGCATAATGCCTTTTATCTTCTTTAAAGAAGATAGAGTTCTCAGGTAATAATGGGACTTGAGTCATTTCCTTGCTAGTTGAGTAAATCCTTTTCATGTAGGGAGGGGTGTTTAGCATTAAGGTATGGGGGTGACCTTAATAATGACTCCGATCAAGCGTATCAATTATTGAATACTATTGCAATAGTTTTTTTCCGAAATGCTTTATTAATTAAGTGAGAATCCCTTTATTATGAATTCACAATGTGAAGCTATGATGAATATGGAAATTGAAACTTTAATTGAATTGATGGCTATATCAAGTGATTTACATCGCGAAGTTGGAAAATTTTTGAATTTTCAACTCCATAATATCTTCAAATGGTTACAACCTAGGCTAGGAACCAAATAAGCAATGTGACAAAAAAATCTCAGACTTTAATAGGCATTATGCCTAATTTTTTTTATCATAAAACTACTTTATTTTAAAATATCAGGAACACAAATGAATATAATTCTTTTAGGACCTCCAGGAGCGGGAAAAGGCACGCAAGCAAAGCGCATAGAAGCCCAGTTTCACATTCCACAAATTTCAACTGGAGACATGTTAAGAGCTGCAATTAAATCTGGCTCTGACATAGGTGTAAAACTTAAGAAAACTCTAGATATAGGCGAGCTAGTCTCGGATGATTTTATCATGCAAATTGTTAAAGAGCGACTAATTCAAAACGACTGTAAAAATGGTTTCATGCTTGATGGTGTTCCACGCACAATTGGTCAAGCAGAAGCGTTTAAAAAACTTGGCATCAACATCGATTACATCATTGAAATCAGTTTGGATGACGAATTGATTATCAAACGGATCTCAGGACGTAGAATTCATGAACCATCTGGACGCACTTATCACATTGAGAACAATCCACCAAAAACTAAAGGCAAAGATGACGTGACAGGTGAATGCTTGATTCAACGCGAAGATGATAAAGCAGAGACAGTGAAAAAACGCTTAAACGTTTATCATGCACAAACTGCACCATTGGTTGCATATTATCAAAATTTTAAGCCTGATGACATAAACACTAAAAAAACTACTTACGTAAAAATTGATGGCAAACAACCAGCAGACATCATCACAGATAAAATTTTTGCCATTTTGACTGAAAAGAAGAATAAATAACTACAAAAAAGCCGCAAAATTGCGGCTTAAATAATAAAAGCGTTTTATATATCTTTTTTATTCAGCTTTAATAATTAACTGAATATCCGCATCTACATCTGTATGCAAATGAACCAATAAACTATACTCACCCAACGAACGAATAATACCTTCTGGCATGCGCACATGGCGTTTCTCAACTTCAACACCAACGGTTTTGGCGATCACTTCAGCTACTTCTTTCGTACCCACCGAACCAAATAGCTTACCACCATCTCCGGCAGGAGCAACAATTGTGAACACTTGACCTATAATTTTTTCTGCTTTTGCTTTAGCATCTGCCAAACGGACAGCTTCTGCTTGTTGCAATTCTGCTTTTTGCTTCTCAAATGTAGCAATGTTTTGCTCAGTTGCTTGAACAGCTTTACCATAAGGTACTAAATAGTTACGCGCATAGCCAGGCTTAACATTTACCACATCACCTAAAGCACCTAGGTTTTCTACTTTTTCCTTTAAAATAACTTGCATTGTGAAAGACCTCTTAGCTGGTATTAATTAAAGTGACGATCACAGTATGGAATTAACGCCAAGAATCTTGCTCTTTTAATTGCAGTAGCAAGTTGGCGCTGATACTTAGTTGAAGTACCTGTAATACGACTTGGAACGATTTTACCGGTTTCCGTAATATATCCTTTTAAAGTGTTTAAATCTTTGTAATCGATTTCTTTTACGCCTTCAACACTAAAACGACACACTTTACGACGACGATTTACACGCATAGTTCTCTCCTTACTCAGTATCAACTGTTTCTTTAACTTCTTTTTTCTCATCTTTAGCCATCATCACTGAGGGTTCAATTATTGAACCTTTAGTACTCAAAACTAAACGACGAAGAATCGCATCATTATATCTAAATGAATCATTTAGCTCATTCAATGCTTCAGTATTACATTCAATATTCATCAAGATGTAATGTGCTTTATGAAGTTTTGCAATTGGATAAGCAAGTTGACGACGCCCCCAATCTTCTAGACGATGAATCTTACCGCCAGTTGACTCAATGATTTCACGATATTTTTGCAACATCTGTTGTAACTGATCGCTTTGATCAGGATGAACCATAAACACAATTTCATAATGTTTCATATTTTTACTCCTTTCGGTTTATCGTACTTACTCTCGATAAGCTAGTGCTTTATTAAATATAAAACAATAGCAAAGAGTCGCGTTATTGTTACAAACAAGTGCCCAAAACACAAGCAAATACACTTTATAACGCAAACAAAAAAGGCTTCCACTTAGAAGCCTTTTAAAATCTCTGGTGGGTGCTGAGGGGTTCGAACCCCCGACCCTCGCCTTGTAAGGGCGATGCTCTCCCAGCTGAGCTAAGCACCCGAGAACGAAACCAAATTATAGAGCCAAAAAAAACAAAGTCAATCACTAAAATTATTATTTTTGAACTTTCTAATATTCTTGCTGTGCTCGTAATTCTGACTTAGATATCTTGCCACCAGCAATTTCACGTAAAGCAACAACTGTTGCTTTATCATTGTCCCATTCGACACGCGGTTCTTGACCACTTAACATTAAATTACGTGCCCTTTTTGCTGCTAATACAATCAACTCAAAACGGCTATCTATTTTTTCTAAACAATCTTCTACTGTTACACGAGCCATAGCATTCTCCAAGGTTTTAAAGCTGGTCAATTCTATAAAAGTTTTGTTATTTTGCCAAGGTTTTTAACAACTCCATATGTTCATCACTATCATTTAAGCATGGCATAACTGCATAATGCGTACCCCCTGCCTGAAGAAAAGTTTTACGCTCGGTTTCATTAAGCTCCTCTAATGTTTCTAAACAATCTGCCGCAAACCCTGGAGTAACAAGTAAAATTTTATTTTTATTTTCAGTTGGAAGGATCTTTAAAACATCTGTTGTATAAGGGCTTAACCATTTTTTAGGTCCAAAACGCGACTGAAAAGACATCCTAAGCTCAATATTAAGGTTAGAAAGCGCATTTTTAACTAAACGATAAGTTTCTTGACACTGCCAATAGTAGGGGTCACCCTTATCCACGCATTGTTTAGGTATGCCATGAAAAGAGAATAAAATAATATCTGGGGCAAAATTAAGCTTAGGTATATAGGTTAAAACACTCTTTTTTAATGCCTCAATATACTGTGGATGAGCGTAATATGGTTTAACTCCAATAATGTTAGGCTGATTACGCATTTTTTTGAGCACACGAAACACTTCGTCATAAACAGAAGCTGTCGTTGTAGCAGAATACTGTGGGTATAAAGGAAATACTTTAATTGTTGTTACGCCTTGTGCTTGTAAGCTATGGATTTTTGCTTCTATTGAAGGCTCACCATAACGCATGGCGAAGTCAACGATAACATCGTTATCTATTGCTTGTGCTAGCCTCTTAGTTTGCATTTGAGTGTAATACATAAGCGGTGAAAGGTTTTTTTCTTTCAACCAAACTTTTTGATAAAGCTTTGCAGTTTTAGGAGAACGAAATGGCAGAACTAATAATCTTAAAATCAATTGCCAAATTAAAGGGGTTAATTCAATAACTCGTCTATCCGATAAGAATTGTTTTAAATACTGTTTTACGTCTTTTACTGTGTACGAGTCTGGAGTGCCTAGATTAACTAATAAGACTGCGTATTTATCATATTCTCTATATTGTGACGTTACTGTTTTCACATATCACCTACTTGCTTCTCTTTCTCCTGTATCAATTAATAATGCAAATTTTACAGGATAACTAATTAAGTCAATTTGAACCAATTCTCGAGTTTAAGTTTGGGTCTCTTTTACAATACTTTCTAATGCTAATTCAATGGTTGGATATATAAACTTAAATTCTAAATTTTGTAACCGTTTAGGTTCGATACAATGCGAAGCTAATAGCAACTCATTTCCCATTTGTCCAAACATGAGTTTGACCATAAATTTTGGGATAACAAACCATTGACGCTTATTCATTTTTTGGCAAAGTATTCGCATAAATTTAGCTTGTGTACAGGCATTAGGCGCGACGATATTAAAAGTTGTATTAACAGCATCTATTGTTAGTAAAAATAGCAGCGCACGGCATAAGTCATTGATATGCACCCAAGACATCAACTGCTGACCATCACCAATTCTTGCACCCATGCCCATTTTAACACTAGATAATAACTGATTAAGCATACCACCTTTCCCCAAGACTACTCCAAAGCGCAAGATAGTCTTGCGTCTTAGTCTTGAACCTATAACTACTGCCTCCCATTGCTTTGCAATATATTGACAGAAGCCTGTATTATGCTTTGATAATACCTCAATATTATCTTCATTTTGGAGCTTAAAAGAAAAAGGGTAAAAGCCAATTGCACTGGCATTAATAAGCCATATATCATTATCCCCAATCAGTTTAATTAAGTATTCTGTCGTCTCAACTCGACTATTAACAATCTTATTTTTAATTTGTGGTGACCACTTTTTTTCACTGATGCCGTAACCACACAAATTAATCACAACATCAAATGTCGCTATTTGTTCAGGTATAATTTCGTCCCAAGTTATCACTTGATCATACCCATTAATCAACCTTGGTGTACGACTTAAAAGTATTACAAAATAACCCTCTTTTTTTAGATGATGTACTAAATTTCTACCAATAAAACCTGAACCACCAGCAATTAATATTCTCTTCATCCAGTTATCTTCATGATTACACCTAAATAATTTGAATAAGCCTGAGACTGAACTTAGTCAATGTCAAGAGAATTAGAAATAAAAAAGCCCACTTAAGTGGGCTTAATATTTTAGTAAGCTTATATTGATTATGCTTCTACAACATTTTCAATTTCTGATTGAGGACGATCAACAAGCTCAATAAATGCCATTGGCGCCTTATCACCAAAACGATAACCACACTTAAGCACACGTGTATAACCACCTGGACGTGCTTCATAACGCTGAGCGATTTCTTCAAACAACTTTTTGACTGCCTCTTTGTTACGCAAAAAGCTAAACGCTTGACGTCTTAAAGCAACAACTTGTGCTTTAAACTCATTGCTGGCCAGGTCAATATCGCTCTTGCGCAATTCAACTTCACGCTTAGCTAGAGTAATTAAAGGCTCAACAAAACCCCTTAGCTCTTTTGCTTTAGGAAGCGTAGTTTTAATCAGCTCGTGCTTTAATAGAGACGCTGACATGTTTCTAAACATCGCTTTGCGATGGCTGCTTGTTCTATTAAACTTACGACCACTCTTACGATGACGCATAGTAATTTCCTTCTAGTTAAAATTATATTACTTATTACTCAATTGTTCTGGCGGCCAGTTGTCAATTCTAACACCCAAAGAAAGGCCACGTTCTGCCAGCACAGATTTAATTTCATTCAAAGACTTACGCCCTAAATTAGGGATACGCATTAAGTCAGATTCAGGGAATTGCACTAAATCACCCAAATAGCGGATATTTTGTGCTTTTAAGCAATTAGCTGATCTAACCGTTAACTCCAAATCTTCAACCGGTCTAAGTAGTAAAGGGTCGATTTCAGGCGTATCCTGAGTCATCTTACGACCCAAAGGTGCTTTTAAATCTACAAAAACAGCAATTTGCTCATAGAAATAAGTCATCGCCGTCTCGATTGCCACCTCTGGCTTAATCGTACCTTTAGTACGCATAAAAATTTCGAGCTTTTCACTACTGTTATCTAAAGCCTTAACAGTAAAAGAAACATCTAACACTGGATTAAAAGAAGCGTCTAATGGGATGTGACCAACCAAAAGTTCTTCTTCAGGTGATTGACTATATACCGTTGAAGGTACAAATCCACGACCTTGCGCTACTTTGACCAACATATTGATATGTCCACCTTCGTTTAAATGCGCAATCACATAATCAGGATCAGCCACATCCACATTACCGCTTGCTCCTAAATCTGCAGCAGTAACTTTTGCAGACCCTTTTTTCTCCAGAGTTAAATAGGCTTCTTCAACGTCATTTTCCAAACTAACAGCAAGCTTTTTTAAATTAAGTAGAATCTCAACAACGTCTTCTTGAACACCTTCCAGTGTGCAGTACTCATGTAAAGCCCTTTCAATTTGAACTTCAGTAATAGCAGCACCTGGAATGGAAGATAGTAAAATTCTTCTGAGAGCATTCCCCATTACATGACCAAAACCAACAGCAAATGGTTCAAGCACAATGCTAAAGCAGTTGCGCTTAACTTCAGTAATACTGCTAATTTGTGGTTTGTAAACTTCAGTTGGACAAGTATGCATTAACTGCTCTCCGTTTATCTATTATTTAGAATATAGCTCGACGATAAGTTGCTCGTTGATGTCTGCAGGTAATTCAGCACGTTCAGGTTTAGATTTAAATACACCTTCAAGCTTGGCTTCATTTACTTCAATCCAAGAAACAGATCCACGTTGCTTAGATAACTCTAACGCACTTTGAATGCGCAGTTGCTTCTTAGATTTTTCACGCACAGCAATCGTATCACCTGCGCTTAAATTAAAAGAAGGAATGTTACAAGTCTTACCATTTACTAAAACACCTTTGTGAGTCACCAACTGACGTGCCTCTGCACGCGTTGATCCAAAGCCCATTCTATAAACAACGTTATCCAAACGACCTTCTAAAAGCTCTAACAAGTTAGCACCTGTATTACCTTTACGCCTTGCTGCTTCTGTATAATATTTTTTAAATTGGTTCTCAAGTATGCCATAAATACGACGCACTTTTTGTTTCTCACGCAATTGCAAACCATAATCAGAAAGACGCGCTCTTTTTGCACCATGCTGACCAGGTTGCGTATTAATTTTGCATTTCTCTTCAATTGATCTCACACCGCTTTTTAGCTGAAGATCCGTGCCTTCTCGACGAGAAAGCTTACACTTAGGTCCTAAGTATCTAGCCATTTTACTTACCTTAAATCTTACACACGACGTTTTTTCGGAGGACGACAACCATTATGTGGTAATGGTGTTACGTCTGTAATACTTGTTACCTTAAAGCCTTTCGCGTTTAAAGCACGTACTGCAGATTCACGTCCAGGACCCGGACCCTTCACCAATACATCAACATTTTTTACACCATATTCAAGCGCTAGTTCACCTGCACGCTCAGCAGCAACCTGTGCTGCAAAAGGTGTACTTTTACGAGAACCTCTAAAACCACTACCGCCAGAAGTTGCCCAAGATAAGGCATTACCTTGACGATCTGTAATAGTAATAATCGTGTTGTTAAAAGAAGCATGAATGTGTGCAATTGCATCAGGCACGCTCTTTTTGACTTTTTTCTTAGGCTTTACAGCTTTTGCCATAAGTTCGATTCCTATTTGTTTTGTTATAATTGTACTTATGCCTTAATTGGCTTTCTTGGTCCCTTGCGTGTACGAGCATTTGTCTTCGTACGTTGACCTCTTACAGGCAGATTGCGACGATGTCTACGACCACGATATGTACCTAAGTCCATTAAACGCTTAATGTTCATTGATACTTCACGACGTAGATCACCTTCTACTGTAAACTTAGCAATCTCAGTTCTCAATAACTCGATCTGCTCTTCTGTCAAGTCTTTGACTTTTTTGCTTGGTTCAATGTTGCATGCTGCACAAATTTTAAGTGCACGCGGACGTCCAATACCATAGATTGCTGTTAAGGCAATATCAGCATGTTTATGATCAGGAACGTTAATCCCAGCTATACGAGCCATTCACAATACTCCGTTTTACTTTATTAATATCTTAAAATTGTTAGTAAAATTCTCACGGCGGACAAAGATACCTTTTTTCAGTTGAAAAAGCAAGTCGCCATGTTTAATTATTAACCTTGACGCTGTTTATGTCTTGGATCAGTACAAATCACACGAACCACACGATTGCGCTTTATCACTTTACAGTTTCTGCACATCTTCTTTACGGAAGCTCTGACTTTCATTGTATTACCTCATTTTTGTTAAAACTATAATTTACCGTAATTACTTAAATTTGCCTTTTTCAATAATGAATCATATTGCGTTGACATCATATGAGATTGAACTTGTGCCATAAAATCCATGATTACCACAACCACGATCAATAATGAAGTTCCACCAAATGTAAATGACAACCCATGACCAAAAAAATTCATAATGAAAATTGGTAGCAAACAAATTGCAGTAATGTAAATTGAACCAATCAAAGTCAATTTACTCATCACTGAATCAATGTATTTTGCTGTTTGCTCACCTGGACGCACGCCAGTAATAAAGGCACCGGATCTTTTAAGGTTATCTGCCGTTTCTTTTGGATTAAAAACAAGCGCTGTATAAAAAAAGCAGAAAAATATAATCGCTGCTGCAAAAATTAAAGTATACAGCAAGCTACCTGGTTGTAGTGCTTCGCCTATTTCTGCTAACCATCCCAATGATGGCGAAGAAGCAAACCAATTAGAAAGCATGCCAGGAACCATCAAAATAGATGAAGCAAAAATTGGTGGGATCACACCTGCCATATTTAGTTTTAATGGTAAATGACTTGTTTGTGGCGCCATCATTTTACGACCTTGCTGACGTTTAGCATAATTTACCGTAATACGACGCTGCGCACGTTCCACAAACACGACAAAAGCAACAACAGCCAACAAAATAATTAACAACACCCAAACAGTCAGGTACGAAATCATTCCTTGGTTTGCTTGTGAAATTGTTGTACTCACCTCAAATGGTAAATTGGCAACGATCCCTGAGAAAATCAGTAATGAAATACCATTACCAATTCCTCGCTCAGTCATCTGTTCACCCAACCACATCAAGAACATACTACCTGTAGTCATTGAGACAATAGCAGCAAAATAGAACAAAAATCTTGAATCAATATCCACTAATCCAGGCTGATTAAAAGTATACACTGCAATACCAAATGACTGTATTAGCGCCAAAACAAAAGTTGCATATCTGGTATATTGCGTTATTTTCTTTTGTCCCGACTCGCCTTCCTTTTTAAGCTCCATCAACTTTGGCGATACAGCACTCATCATTTGGAAGATAATCGATGCAGAAATATAGGGCATTACACCCAACGCAAATATACTCAACTTTTCAAGCGCACCACCTGAGAACATATTAAACATACTCAGTAAGCCATTACCACCTGCTGATTGTGCTGACATAAGCTTAGCCAGCTGATCTGCATCAATGTACGGAATAGGGATATAGACACCTAGTCTAAAGACAATAATGCCTAATAAGACAAAAAGAAGGCGTTGTCTTAATTCGCGAAGACCACCACCTCTTTTAAGATTTTTTGTTGCCATAGCAATATTACTCTACCTTTCCACCAGCTGTTTCAATAGCAGCCTTCGCACCTTTAGTACAGTGTAGACCATTAATGGTTACTGCCTTGTTGATTTCACCACTTGCAATAATACGTGCTGCAAGCATATCCTTACGAACTATACCTGCGTCTTTTAACGCATCCAAATTAATTACATCTGCTTCAATTGCATTTAATTCATGTAACCTAATTTCAGCAACGTATTTTGCCTTACGTGAAGTAAAACCAAACTTAGGCAATCGTCTTTGAAGTGGCATCTGACCACCTTCAAAACCAACTTTATGGTAGCCACCAGCGCGTGCTTTTTGACCTTTGTGACCACGACCAGCAGTCTTACCAAAACCACTGCCAATTCCACGACCAAGGCGTTTAGCTGCAGATTTTGAACCTTCAGCTGGAGAAATCGTATTTAATCTCATTGAAATCACCCCTCTATTTTCACCATGTAGTAGATTTTATTCGCCATGCCACGATTAGCAAGTGTATCAATCACTTCTACAGATTGGTGAACTTTACGTAAACCCAAGCCGTTTGCACATGCCTTGTGCTTTTCGTGACGACCTATTAAGCTTTTAATAAGGGTTACTTTAAATGTTTTGTTATCAGTCATAGTCCTTACCCTTGAATTTCTTCAATAGACAAACCACGCTTTTCAGCAATCTCTTCTGGAGATTTAAGCTTAGTCATACCATTGATTGTTGCACGAACAACGTTAATTGGGTTGGTTGAACCATAGGTTTTAGCTAAAACGTTATGAACACCCACTACTTCAAATACTGCACGCATAGCTCCTCCTGCAATGATACCTGTACCAGGGGAAGCTGGCTGCATAAATACTTTAGAAGCACCATGACTTGCAGTTGTTGGATACCATAATGTATCACCATTTAAGTTCACTGTTACCATATTACGACGCGCATTTTCCATCGCTTTTTGAATAGCAACCGGTACTTCACGAGACTTACCACGCCCAATACCCACTCGACCACTTCCATCACCAACAACAACTAAGGCAGCAAAGCTCATGATTCTACCACCTTTTACTGTTTTGGCATGTCTTTTAACACTGACTAACTTTTCAATCAAGCCGTCAGTTTTTTGCATATTATCTGCCATTATCAGTCGCCTTTAATTAAAATTTCAAACCATTTTCTCTAGCTGAATCAGCCAATGCTTTAACACGCCCATGATATCTAAAACCTGAACGGTCAAAAGCAATTTGCTCAATACCTTTTTCAATAGCGCGCTGTGCAATGAATTTACCAACAACCGTTGCAGAAGCAACGTTACCAGTATAAGCACAATCTTTTTTCACAGCTTCCTCAAGTGTTGACGCCTGCACCAAAACCTGTGAACCATCACCAGAAATAATTTGTGCATACATATGTCTTGGAGTCCTATGTATACATAGACGAACTTGATTTAGTTCTTTTAGTTTGATTCGCGTACGCTTCGCACGACGTAAACGAGCATTTTTTTTATCCATAGCTCTCTACTCACTTATTTTTTCTTAGCTTCTTTGGTTATGACTTTTTCATTCGCATAACGAACACCTTTGCCTTTATAAACCTCAGGTTCACGATATGAACGAATGTCTGCTGCAACTTTACCAAGTAGCTCTTTATTTGCACTCTTCAAAACAATTTCAGTTTGAGAAGGCGTCTCAACTGTTACACCTTTAGGTAATTCGTGATCAACCGGATGGGAAAAGCCAAGCGTTAAGTTGACACTATTACCTTGGGCTTTAGCACGGTATCCCACACCAACCAATTGTAATTTCCTCTCGAAGCCTTGGCTCACACCAACAATCATATTGTTAATCAAGGCGCGCGCTGTACCTGATTGCATGTTTGCACTTTTAGAGTCGTCATTCGCTTTAACGTTAACCACTTTATCTGCAACTTCAATTGTTACCGCATTATTAATTTTTTTAACTAACTCGCCTTTAGCACCTTTTACAGTCACAAAATTATCTCTTGCCACTGCAACCGTTACACCACTAGGAATAGCAACAGGCTTTTTACCAATTCTAGACATCGAATATCTCCTGCTTTATGCTACGTAGCAAATCACTTCACCGCCAACACCTTGAGCGCGTGCTTGTCTATCGCTCATTAAGCCACGAGAAGTAGAAATCACTGCCACACCGAAACCACCATATATTTTTGGAAGTTCAGCAGCCGTTTTGTATATACGAAGGCCAGGGCGACTTATACGTTTTAGCATTTCAATCACAGGTTGACCTTGATGATACTTAAGTTCAATATTTAGTGTGCCATTATTCTCTTCTGACACATTAACATTTTCGATATAACCTTCACTTACAAGAAGATCAGCAATAGCCTTCTTCTTATTAGACAAAGGCATAGAAACCGTTGTCTTATGTGCAGACAAACCATTTCTAATTCTTGTTAACATATCTGCAATAGGATCTTGCATACTCATAAAAATTAATCCTTCTATTACCAACTAGCTTTTTTCAAGCCAGGAACATCACCAACCATTGCGTGTTCACGCAATTTATTACGACATAGCCCAAATTTCTTGTATACAGCATGTGCTCTGCCTGTAATACGACAACGTGTCTGAAGGCGTGAAGGCGATGAGTTAACTGGAAGTTTTTGCAATTTAATTTGTGCATCCCATTTTTGATCATCAGAGGCAGTTGAGCTTAAAATAATTGCTTTAAGCTCAACTCTTTTTTGAGCATACTTTTCAACCAACCTCTGTCTTTTCAATTCTCTTTGGATCATTCCAAGTTTTGCCATTGTCTAGTAACTCCTTAAGATTTCAATGGGAAGTTAAATGCGTTTAACAATGCTTTGCCTTGCTCGTCATTTTTTGCAGTTGTTGTAATAGTGATATCTAAACCACGAATACTATCAACTTTATCATATTCGATTTCAGGAAAAGCAATTTGCTCACGCATACCCATGCTATAGTTACCACGACCATCAAACGATTTAGGATTCAAACCACGAAAGTCACGGATACGAGGGATTGCAATTGTAATCAAACGATCTAAAAATTCATACATACGGTTACCACGTAAAGTCACTTTGCAACCAATTGGCCAACCATCACGAATCTTAAAGCCTGCAATCGATTTTCTAGTTTTAGTAATCACTGCTTTTTGACCTGCGATTGCTTCTAGATCCTTAACTGCATTCTCGATCGCTTTTTTATCTTTTGCAGCTTCACCAACACCCATATTTAGCGTGATTTTGGTAATGCGTGGAATCTCCATCACATTAGCAATACCAAGCTCATTCTTAAGCTGTGCAACTACTTTTTCTTGATAGAAAGCTTTTAGCCTTGCCATATTTTACTACCTATAGATCTACTAATTCGCCATTTGACTTGAAATAGCGAACCTTTTTCTTACCATCTTCCACAAATTTAATACCAACACGGTCAGCTTTCTTTGTAGCAGGGTTATATAAAGCAACATTAGATGCGTGGATAGATGCTTCTTTCTCAACGATGCCACCCTCAACCCCTCTATTTGGATTAGGCTTCACATGACGTTTTACTAGATTCACACCTTCCACTACTACGCGATCTTCATCAGAAAGCACAGTAACTATCGTTCCTCTACGACCTTTGTCTTTACCAGCAATAATGATTACATCATCGCCTTTCTTCAGTCTATTCATTACTGTTATACTCCAACTTATAACACTTCTGGGGCAAGTGAAACAATTTTCATAAACTTTTCACTACGTAGCTCGCGTGTCACAGGACCAAATATACGTGTGCCAATCGGTTGGTTTTGGTTATTCAAAAGAACAACTGCATTACCATCAAAGCGCAAAACAGATCCATCACGGCGACGAACACCTTTAGCTGTTCTAACCACTACTGCACTGTAAACACTACCCTTTTTCACCTTACCGCGTGGGTTAGCTTCTTTAACAGAAACTTTAATCACATCACCTATACTTGCGTATCTACGATGGGAGCCACCCAACACTTTGATACATTCTACCCGACGAGCGCCACTATTATCAGCAACTTGAAGTTCAGTTTGCATCTGAATCATTTTATACCTCACTTACGTCAATTTCTAAGTAGTGGCGTCAAAAAGACGCACTATTATAACAACAAAAATCAAAAATGCAATTTAAGCAGTTTCTAACTTTGCTTTAACACACATTTCGCGCTTTTCACAACGAAAGAAATCTGCACATAAAATGCAAATTTCCTTATTTTGCACGCTCTACGATTGAAACCAAACGCCACTTTTTAGTCTTTGAGTAAGGTCTTGTTTCAGTAATTTCTACTGTATCGCCTTCTTTACACTCATTACCTTCATCATGCGCATGATACTTAGTCGTCTTAGTGACAAACTTACCATATAATGGATGCTTAACTTTACGATCAACTACAACCGTGATAGTTTTGTCCATTTTGTCGCTGGTTACTCTTCCAAGTAACGTTCTAATTTTATCACTCATTTCTAAGCACCTACTTTTTGTTTTTCAGACAAAATTGTATTAATACGAGCAATATCACGACGAATGTTTTTGAATATATGATTTTTCGTTAACTGCCCAGCGCCCTTTTGCATACGCAAATTAAACTGTTCTTTTAACAAATCAATTTTTTGCGCTTTTAGCTCTTGAGCAGACTTTGCTTTCAATTCTTTAATTTTTTCACTTGCCTTCATTACATCACCGTCTTTTCTGTGAATGTGGTTGCAATTGGAAGTTTAGCAGCAGCACGCGCAAACGCAGCTCTTGCGATTTCTTCACTCACACCTTGGATTTCATAAAGCATTTTTCCTGGCTGAATTTGGGCCACCCAGTACTCAACGTTACCTTTACCTTTACCCATACGAACTTCTAATGGTTTTTCAGTAATTGGTTTATCTGGGAATACACGGATCCAAACCTTACCACCACGGCGTACGTGGCGATTAATTGCACGACGACCGGCTTCAATTTGGCGAGCAGTTAAGCGACCACGACCAATCGCTTGTAAACCGAAATCACCAAAACTTACTTTATTACCACGCAGAGCAAGACCACGATTACGTAACTTTTGCTGTTTACGGAATTTAGTACGCTTAGGCTGTAACATTATTTAGCCCCTCTTCTTTTTGCTTTTTTAGGCGCTTTATCTTCTGCTTCAGGCTTACGCTCTTGACCAGGAAGAATTTCGCCTTTGAATATCCACACTTTAACACCTAGAATACCATAAGTTGTTAAAGCCTCAGATGTTGCATAATCAATATCAGCACGGAAAGTATGAAGTGGAATACGACCTTCTTTTGCCCACTCAGTGCGCGCAATCTCAGCACCACCCAAGCGACCAGCAATCGATACCTTAATCCCCTCAGCACCCATTTTCATCGCTGTTTGAATCGCACGCTTCATCGCACGACGAAACATTACACGCTTCTCAAGCTGTTGTGAAATGCCATCTGCAACTAACTGCGCATCTAGTTCAGGCTTACGAACTTCTTCAATATTGATTTGAACGGGAATACCCATTTTTTTAGTTAATTCATTACGCAATATTTCTACATCTTCACCTTTTTTACCAATCACGATACCAGGACGCGCAGTGAAAATAGTGACCTTAGCATTTTGCGCTGGTCTTTCGATCTTAATACGACTAACGGAAGCATTTTCCAATTTCTTATGAAGATAAGTACGCACTTCGATATCCGTGTTTAACTTATCTGCATAGTCCTTGGAACCTGCATACCATACTGAACGCCAGTCTTTGATAAAACCTAAGCGTATACCGGTAGGATGTACCTTCTGACCCATTTAGTGCCCCTTAATTTTTTTCTGCTACTTTCACGGTTACGTGAGAAGTGCGTTTTAAAATACGATTACCACGACCTTTAGCGCGAGCTTCAAAACGTTTCATAGTTGGACCTTCATCGACATGAACTGTAGAAACATACAATTCGTCAATATCCAACCCATCATTATGCTCAGCGTTAGCGATAGCAGACGTTAAGACACCTTTGATCAGACTAGCAGCTTTTTTATTGCTAAAAGAAAGAAGATTTAACGCTTTTTCAACTGGCAAACCGCGAATTTGATCAGCAACCAAACGCGCTTTTTGAGCTGAAATTCGCGCATGTTTTAATTTAGCTTGAACTTCCATTGAAAACCTCAATTATTTTTTCTTAGCTTTTTTATCTGCTGCGTGACCTCGGTAATTACGAGTCACAGCAAATTCGCCTAACTTGTGTCCAATCATGTTTTCAGTGACAAGCACTGGCACATGTTGATGCCCATTATGCACAGCAATTGTTAAACCAATCATATCCGGCACAATCATGGATCTTCTCGACCAAGTTTTAATTGGCTTTTTTGAATTAGCCTCTTGCGCATCAAACACTTTCTTTAATAAGTGATGATCAACAAAAGGTCCTTTCTTTAATGAACGAGCCACAATATTCTCCCTTTAATTATTTACGTCTTTGTACAATCAGCTTATTGGAGCGCTTGTTTGTACGTGTCTTTTTACCCTTAGTCTTCACACCCCACGGCGTCACAGGATGACGCCCAGCAGATGTACGACCCTCACCACCACCATGTGGGTGATCAACAGGGTTCATTGCAACACCACGTACGGTCGGGCGAATACCACGCCAACGATTTGCTCCAGCTTTACCGATTGATCTTAAGTTGTGCTCAGAATTAGACACTGTACCAATTACTGCACGACAACTTAACAACACTTTGCGCATCTCACCTGAACGCAAGCGCACGATCGCATAAGCATTGTCTTTACCAACGATTTGCATTGAAGCTCCCGCTGAACGTGCTAATTGAGCACCTTTACCTGGCTTCAACTCAACGTTGTGAACAACCGCACCCAAAGGAATGTTACGAATTGGCATACAGTTACCTGGTTTGATCGAGACATGCTCACCAGATATTACCTCCATACCTTCAACCAAACCCTTTGGTGCAATCATGTATCTTCTTTCTCCGTCTTTATACAACACCAAGGCAATGTATGCTGTACGGTTAGGATCATATTCGATACGCTCAACTTTAGCAGGAATATCATCTTTGACCCGTTTAAAGTCAATAACGCGGTAATTTTGCTTGTGACCACCACCTTGGTGACGAACTGTAATACGACCCTGGTTATTACGACCTGAGTTTTTAGATTTTTTCTCAACTAATCCAGCAAAAGGTTTACCTTTGTATAAGTCAGGGTTTTTAACCTGAATAACAAAGCGACGACCAGGAGAGGTTGGTTTTGCTTTAACTACTTTCATTTATTTATCCTCACCTCTAACTTATTCAGCACCAATAAAATTGATGTCATGACCTTCAGCAAGTCTAATATAAGCTTTCTTCCAGTCCTTAGTTCTACCTTCAATACGACCAAAACGGCGCGCTTTACCTTTCACGTTGACAGTTTTCACATCTTCAACTTTTACTTCAAAAAGCATTTCAACCGCTTTTTTAATTTCTATTTTAGTTGCATTAGTTGCGACTTTAAATACAACATAAGAAGAGCGCTCAGCTACCTCATATGCCTTATTAGTCACATGCGGACTTAGCAACACTTTAAGCAATCTTTCTTGATTCATACTAAACGCTCCTCAACTTGCTTAACTGCTTCTTGAGTCATAATTACTTTATCAAAACACATTAAAGCAACTGGATTGATTTCTTGTGAATCAACAACGGCTACGTTTTTAATGTTTCTTGAAGCTAGATAAAGCTCTTCGGTAAACTCTTCAGGACTTACAACGATTAATGCTTCTTTTATATCTAATTGTTTTAAAGCTTGAACAAATTCTTTTGTTTTTGGCGTCTCAACTTTAAAGCCTTCAATCACTAACAAACGCTCCGCTCTTAACAGCTCAGATAAAATAGATTGAATGGCAGCTCGATACATCTTACGGTTGACTTTTTGCTCATAATTTCTTGGTTTAGCAGCGAATATCACACCGCCCTTACGCCATAAAGGTGAACGAATTGTCCCCGCACGAGCACGCCCTGTACCTTTTTGTCTCCAAGGCTTAGAGCCACCACCTGAAACCTCGGCACGTGTTTTTTGCGCTTTTGTACCTTGACGACTACCTGCCATATAAGCAACAACAACTTGATGAATGAGCGCTTCGTTATAGTCTCTAGAGAACACGCTATCTGCAACATTCAATACCGAATGATTGTCGCCCGCTAATGTTTTAATATTTAAATCCACGTAACTTCTCCCTCTTAAGCTTTAACTTTAATAGCAGGTGTTACAATAACATCACCGCCTGTTGCGCCTGGGATGCCACCTTTTAGCAGCAATAAACCATTTTCAACATCTACTTTAACGACTTCAAGAGTTTGAATAGTGGTTTTAACATTACCTAAGTGACCAGCCATTTTCTTGTTCTTGAAAACACGGCCTGGTGTTTGGTTTTGACCTGTTGAACCAGGTACACGATGCGAAAGAGAGTTACCATGAGTTGCATCTTGCGTTCTGAAATTATGACGCTTAACACCACCTTGGAAACCTTTACCTTTTGATGTGCCTGTCACATCTACTTTTTGACCAGCCTCAAACATTGAAACGTCAATTGTTTTACCAGCTTCAAATTCGATAACTTGCTCAGCACCTAGACAAAACTCCCACAAACCACGACCTGGCTCAACATTTGCCTTAGCAAAATGACCCGCTTCTGGTTTAGTTACGCGAGAGCGCTTTTTAACACCTGTTGTCACCTGAATAGAACTATATCCATCTGTTTTAGTAGTTTTTACTTGCGTTACCGTATTTGGCTCCACATGAATAACTGTTACAGGGATAGATGTGCCATCTTCAGTGAATACACGAGTCATGCCGCATTTGCGACCTACGATACCTAAAGACATCTTTTATCCTCACTTTATTATTATTTACTTTCACGATTACAATTGACCGTGAAACGCTTTTAATCTGCACAAAACTCATGCAGCTCAACTAAAGCAATTACTTTTAACAAAAAATATGCTTTAGCAAGTTCTTTGCAATTTAGGCAAATGCAAAGACACAACTCACAAAAAAGTGAACTGTTTTATATGACATTTATTACAAACGCCATATAAAACAGCTCAAAATTTACCTTAAAACATGCGCCAATAAAAGACTAACCTCCTAATTAATAAGGAGCCACCCACATTACAACAACACCTTTAAGGCTTTGACACAGTTAAATGGTAGCGCATTCTAACGCAAACTGATTCAAACATCAACAGTTGTACACAAATTTGCTCTGTACACGAAGATTTCTTCATTTGACTAGCACCTTAGAATGGATCTTGTAGAGTTTTCAAACGTAACTTAAAGTCCTTAACTGTAATACCCGATTGAAATGCTTTTTCATATATTGCAAATCTACAAATCAAGAAAAAATAATGCTTGTCGGTATTTTGTAATTTTTTCTTCGTGTACAGAAATAAATTTGAATTGGAGTGAAGCTATGCCTCATTTTTTAATCAAACTTGAAGGCAGAATTTAGAATTATGAAAAATTTACACAGTTAGATGAACAGACTCTCAAGCACACCTGTCAACACTGCTAAATTTACTCCAAATTAGTGTTACTCAACACCATTTGTGTCTGTTGTTTACGATAGGTCTTTATCGCCTTATTGTATTTTTCATGCTGATTAGCCAATATACTACAAGCAAAGAGTGCGGCATTAATTGCGCCTGCTTTTCCAATTGCAAAAGTTGCCACAGGCACCCCTGCTGGCATTTGCACAATTGACAACAATGAATCTTGACCTGATAAAGCTTTGGATTGCACAGGCACACCCAACACCGGAATATGTGTTTTAGCGGCAAGCATCCCAGGTAGATGTGCAGCTCCTCCAGCACCGGCAATAATGACTTTTAAGCCTTTTACTTCGGCCGATTCAGCATATTCAAATAAAAGATCAGGCGTTCTATGAGCAGACACTACTTGCGCTTCATAAGGAATACCTAAAACTCTCAGCGTTTCTGTTGCATTTCTCATTGTTTCCCAATCAGACTTGGAACCCATTACAACACCAACAAGAGCATTCTCCATCACTTCATCTCCTTTTGAATTAAACGCACGACCTGAGCACAAATCCATTCATAAACAAAATTAAGACTATGTTTGCCTTTATTACTAAAACGCACATGTAACTCTTGCTCAAATTCACGCTTATCGACATGATCCTCAACTTTAACAAGTAGTGACAGATCATCCACTGGAGCATCCGTTTTCTGCCAAAATATTGTCATACCATTCGTTTGTAATTGAATAGATAACCTAGGTTGCGATTCACAGACAGGCATCATTTCTGCTAAATGACTATAGACGTATCCCTTGGTGACGTCTTTTTGCATAGTCAATACAACCTCTCCTGAACGTAAATAGCTCTTTAATAACTTGCTGGCAGACTGTTTGTTTCTACTTACCACAAATGGTTCAATAAGGGCATCTATTTCGTTTACCAATTGTATTGTACCTTCACTTGTACTTGCTAAATGTAGCTTAACTTCAAGGTAAGGATAAGCTGCTCTATATCCAAGCTCAACTTGATACTTATCTGCCAAGGGCTTTAATTGACATGCAATATGCGCTTCAGAAACTCCTATCAACTGCCAATTAAAATGTGCTGGCTTTTGTTTGTTTTGTAATTGACTCAAAATGGGTAATACTAGTTTTTCAAACATTGGCAAACATTCATGAGGTGGTCCTGGCAGCATAAATAGGTGCTTATCCCCCTGATGAATATAACAACCATCTGCTGTACCGACTTCATTGATCAAAACTTGCGCACCTTGCGGGAAATAAGCTTGTTTTTTATTATTTTCAGGAACACTACCAAAACGCTTTGCCACACGTTCATATATTCGCTGCCACGATGCTTCATTAAACACCAACTGCTGCTCAAAAACTTCTGCAATTGCTTCTACTGTCTTATCATCCTCTGTTGGTCCTAAGCCACCTACTGTGATCACAATAGCATGCTCGTTAAGCAAGAATTTCAAACTAGTTTTTAGCTTATCTTTATTATCAAAACAAGCCAAATGTATGCCTACTTCAAATCCTTCTGAATATAACCTTTGGGCAAGCTCAGGAGTGTTAGTATTAAGTACATCGCCAGTTGTAATTTCATCTCCTGTTGCTAAAAAACCTATATTTTTTGTAATATTGTATGTTTTTTCTACTAGGTTTAAGTCATCAATAAAAATACCATCTATACCTTCTTTTAGCATTTGTAAAACAACCTCATCTGTAAGTTTGCTATTTGAGTAAGTCAATAACTTGCCAAAGCTTGCTTTAAGCTCCACTATCCGCTCTAGAGTTAAAACAGCATTATTAATGCCAAGCGCAACACAATTCCAAAGACCATATAATTGTTTGATGCGGTCAAACACATCACGATGAGCAACCTGCCAATCTTCTATTTCTAATAAAAACTCACGTGCTATTCCTAATTTACTACCTGCTAACAGTCCCAATACGTATTCTGAAAAACTCGACAATAAAATCCTATCATGTAGTTGCGGATATTCTGCTAATAGTTTTAACAATGCTTGAACCAAACGCACTTCATAAACTTCATCAAAACTCTGCCTTACTTTCACTTCAATATTAGTATGCAAATCAGTGATTTCAGCCATCCAATCAAGATATGTCTTAAGCATTGGAATACGATTTAATCCTTGAACATGTATGTCATAAAATGTATCGCTTAACACCGATAAACTTTCAATCTTATGCCACTGCCAAGTAGTAATATCTGCATCTATGCCTGTTAATTTTTTGGCATTGTTGTCATGAAAAATAAATAAAACGTCATCTGCACTTAGCTGTACATCTAACTCAATCCATTTACATCCCGCATCATAAGCTTTTTTAAATGCAAGCATCGTATTTTCAGGTGCAATCTGATTAGCACCTCGATGTGCAATAAAGCTATTTATCTTCATTATTAGGTTCTACTTCTGCTTGATCCAATATATCTTGAGGCAACGTTTTTCTCATTTGAACACCCATGTTTTCTAGTTGTAGTGCCTGAGAAATCAAATTTCCTCGTCCTTTGCTGAGTTTATTGAGTGCACCCTCATAACATTCCTTTGACTTATCAATTTGCTTACCTAAAGACTCAATATCCTCAACAAATCCTCTAAATTTATCAAGCATCTTAGTAGCACGTTCTGTAATTTCACTTGCATTTTTATTTAATCTTTCATAGTTCCAAGTATTCCTAATCGTACCTAATGTAGCAAGCAAAGTTGTGGGTGTCACAATGATAATCCGTTTTTTAAATGCTTCGTGGAAAAGCGCATCATCATGCTGAAATGCAACAACAAAAGCTGCTTCAATTGGCATAAACATCAAAATAAAATCAAGAGAGTTAAGCCTTGACAAGGCTTCATAACCTTTATCTGATAATAGATTAATATGCTGTCGAATCGCCCCAATATGTTTTTTCAAACACTCTAAACGCATTGCTTCTGACTCTGAACGCGTGTACGCTTCATAACTAACAAGTGATACTTTAGCATCAATAATTACATCTTTGCCATCTGGTAAATGAACAATGACGTCAGGTCGCAAATGCACATCTTTATCCTCTTCATCTTGTGCTTTATAGCTATTTTGGACTTCATATTCGTAACTTTTACGTAAACCTGATGATTCAAGCACACGTTCCAATATCACCTCACCCCAATCACCTTGCAGTTTTTTATCTCCTTTTAAAGCTTTGGTGAGGTTCTTCGCTTCTTTATTCATTTCTTGATTAAGTTCAAATAATTTATTGACTTCTTTTTGCAGTGAAGCACGCTCTTTTGCTTCATGCACATATACATCATCAACTTTCTTTTTAAATTCAGTTATATCGTTTTTGAAAGGTTGTAGTATCTCCGCAAGATTAAGCTTATTCTGATTGACAAACTTCTCTCCTTTTTCTTCAAAAATGCGATTAGCTAAATTTTCAAACTGCTCGGTTAAGCTTGTCTTGGCATTTTCCAATAGTGTTATTTTCTCTTGTGCACTTTGGCTTTGTGCTTCTATATGTTTACCAAGCTTAGATACTTCTGCTTGCAAATTTGACTTTTCTGTCCCGAGTGCTTCTAGTTTATTATTTGCACGCTCAATCGTTTCTTGATATTGTTTTTTAAGCTCAACTAATTCTTGCTTTAAACGTAAAACTTCTGAATTTAAAGCATCTGCCTTAGCATCATCAGTGGCTGATTTATTTTGTAGTTTTATGACTTCATCATTTCTAATTTCAAATTTTTGCTTAAATAAGCTTAACTCTTGAATGAGTTTTTGTTGGTGTTCTTGATAATGCTTATGCTCGGTATTTAGTATTAAGTTTTGTTCTTTTTTTTGCTGAAGCTCTGCTGCTGTTTCCAGATTCGTTCTGGTTAAATCATCAATTGAAACCTCAAGTATTTTAAGTTTGTTCTTAAGCTCTTTTGAACTTAGTCTTATGACAATGATCCCGACTGTCAAACCGATTATAAATGCAAGAATTAAGAAGATAATGAACATAATTGTCCCTTTTAGCGAATTTGCTCGCTATGATGCCATAAAAGACGATATATGGGGATAAGATTTAAATATTTTGTAAAACAGGAAACCCTAGTTTTTCACGTGATCTATAATACACTTCGGCTACAGCTCTTGATAAAGCACGCACACGCAAGATATAGCGCTGTCGCTCAGTAGCTGAAATGGCATGGCGAGCATCAAGCATATTAAATGCATGTGAGGCCTTTAACATCATCTCATAGGCAGGTAATGCTAAACCTTTTTCCAAAAGACGCGCACTTTCCTTCTCCAAAAACTCAAACTCATTAAACAAATGTTCTACATCTGCTTCTTCGAAGTTATATTGTGACATTTCTCGCTCATTTTGCTGGAATACATCACGATAATAAACCGGTCCCATTGCAGTGTTTGCCCATAATAAATCATACATGCTATCAACGTTTTGCAAATACATTGCCAAACGCTCAAGACCATAAGTGATCTCGCCAGTTATGGGTTTACACTCCAACCCCCCAACTTGCTGAAAATAGGTAAATTGCGTCACTTCCATACCATTTGCCCATACTTCCCAACCTAAACCCCAAGCACCGAGAGTTGGAGACTCCCAATTGTCTTCTACAAAACGAATATCATGTTCTAGAGGATCAATTCCCAATAGACACAACGACCCCAAATACAACTCCTGAAAATCCTTTGGTGAAGGCTTCATTACCACTTGAAATTGATAATAATGCTGCCCACGATTTGGATTGTCACCATAACGACCATCCGTTGGTCTGCGTGATGGCTGAACATAAGCTGCATTCCAGCTCTCAGGACCAATTGCACGCAAAAAAGTCGACGGGTGAAAGGTGCCTGCACCGACCTCCATATCTAAAGGCTGAACAATCATACAACCTTTTTCAGCCCAATATTGTTGAAGTTTAAATATAATTTCTTGAAACGTAAGCACAGCTTATAAATCCATATAAACGAATGTAGCAAAAGTATATCAGTTATGAATGATTTGACAATGTCGGCTACAATGAGTTTTGTACACGATGACAAACAAACCACCTTGTTAGCTTGTGGCTATGAGTGTCCCGTTCTCGTGAACACAATAAGCTTATCTAGCAAAAGCACGAAATATGTAAAAGCAGTTAAGATGATGCTTTCACATGTTTAAACCAACGCATTGCTTTTGGTTGGTATAAGATATAAAACGCAGCAATGATCAAGATGATTTCTATAAACGCCAACCAAAAATTAAGCGGATGACCATAACGTTCAGGCAAGTAGAAGATAAGAGCTAAATACCACATCACAGCGAGAATAATATAAACGACTTTAGCAGCTTTCACTCCTAAACTAATCACAAAAGCGGCTCCAATCATTACAAGATAAGCAATGACATCAATCCAGATCAAATTCTCAGGCTGAATAATTAAAGTTGATGAAGTCAACAAATCTAAAAGCCCAAGAATACTTGCTGCATAGAGCATCCAAATGGCTGCATACACTCGTTTTGGTCTTGTCACTGTGGTCATATAAACTCCTTTTTGCTTCTTCTGTTATTCGCAGAAGGCTTCATTAAACTTTTCCAACTAAAAGTTTAAAGCAAAAATAAGGGGGCTGACTAGTATGTTATCAAAAAAATATTACTCAAAGCTCATTTCAAGGATTTTACGACTATCTTCGAGCGTAATATCTTGATGTTCACCAAGTTGAAATCTGCCATTTTGCCTTAAATTTTCTATAATGGCATCGAATTTACCTTTACTTAAGCTGTATGCACTGATCGTAGTAGGATTGCCCATCTTCTCAAAAAAAGCTCGCGTTTTCTCTATTCCCAAATTGATTTTTTGTTCACTCGATAATGCTTTATCAACACCCCAAACACGTTCAGCATATTGGACAAGTTTATCAGCTTTCTTCTCGCGCTTATACTTCATTACATTCGGCAAAATAATGGCTAAAGTTTGTGCGTGATCCAAACCATAAATCGCTGTTAATTCATGACCAATCATATGCGTTGCCCAATCTGTCTTAACGCCCTTTTCAATAAGTGTGTTTAAGGCCAGAGCTGCTGCCCACATAATGTTAGCACGCACATCGTAATTATGAGGGTTAATAAGCACTTTTTGCCCTTCTTCAATTAATGTTTGCAAGATTCCTTCAGCAAATCTATCTTGCAAAGGTGCATTCTGTGGGTAGGTTAAATATTGTTCCATTACATGAACAAAAGCATCGACTATTCCATTTGCTACTTGTCTTGATGGCAAGGTATATGTTGTTTCTGGATCAAGGATTGAGAATACGGGATAAACTTTATCATGTGAGAAAAAAAGTTTTTTATTGAACGCACGACGAGAAATGACTGAATTATTATTCATCTCAGAACCAGTTGCAGGTAAGGTTAATACTGAACCAAAAGGCAAGACTTCAGTGATATCTGCATTTTTAGCTAAAATATCCCAAGGATCTCCTTTAAATTTTGCAGCTGCAACGATAAATTTGACTGCGTCAATTACCGAACCACCGCCAACAGCCAAAACAAAATCAACGTTATTGACATGAATATATTCCACTACCTTCATACAAGTTTCGTATTCAGGATTTGGTTCGATCCCTGAAAACTCCAAAACTTGATGTGCTTTTAACGCATTCATGACTTGATCATAAACGCGATTAACTTTAATGCTGCCACCACCATAGACAAGCAATACCTTAAGTTTTCGATCAATTGCTATTGCCAGTTGTTTAATTTCACCCTTTCCAAAAAAAATGCATGTTGGATTGTAATAAATAAAGTTATCCATGTTATTTCCTCCTTTTTGTCAAATTTTCGTAAGCAAGTATATACCTATGCACTGCTATTTCAAAGCCTCGGTAAACTATTATTTTTTGTTAAAAAGTATGATCTCAATCATTCCAAAATGCTAGATTGAAAAATGCGAAATCCAGATTGTGTTTAAACTTTCTATAAGGGATATTCCTGTTCATATACAACCCGTTAAAAAATAAAAAAACTTATACCCAATCTCGAATTTAACATCAATAATTCCGATCTTCAAAGAGATCTTAAACTTCAAATTTTTTATGTTTTTTTTGAAACTCACCTGTTGACTTATATTCTGAAACCTATAGAATGCCATCTTGTTGCCGACATGGCTCAACTGGTAGAGCAGCCGACTTGTAATCGGCAGGTTCCGGGTTCAAGTCCTGGTGTCGGCACCATAAAATCGCGGAGTGGTAGTTCAGTTGGTTAGAATACCTGCCTGTCACGCAGGGGGTCGCGGGTTCGAGTCCCGTCCATTCCGCCATATTTAAAGAAAAAATATTCCCATATACAGCATTACAACGATCAATCAACTCTTTTTTAAGCTCTCTTCGTAGAACTAAATCACTCCAGTCCCTTCCGTCAATTAAAATATCGACCTCATCGTCAGATTTTGAACAGCCCTCTTAACCTGATTTGGAATATAGATCCTACGCTTTCGATAACTTATTTTGAAAAGTTCTTGCAAGCTAATAAGCAAAGGTTGTAAATTATCAAATACTGAGCTACGCCTGATTTTTTAGCAACCCTATTGCAAGGATACTCTACGGTTTGTAGCTCATGGATAGCAAATTTCTACACAATTAGGGGAAGGGTGATTTTATGAAAGTTGACGTCGTTGTGGTAGGTGCAGGAATACAAGGATTAATTCTTACAAAAAAACTCAGATCAGAAGGAGCTTCTGTGCTATGTGTTACAAATGAACATATCGGTGGAATGCAGACACTTAGATCACAATTTTATTTGCATCGAGGTCATTTCTACCGAGAGGTAGATTTTGCTCGTACTCTAAATAACACCTATCAACATTGGGAGTCGCTACTTCAGGAGTTGCAGTTAAAAACAACAGTGAATCAATCTTATATTGGATTTAATTCTGTTGATGATGAGGCTATGTGGTTGGATTCTTGGCGCGGGGCATCTATCCCTTTTGAAAGGACTAAAAGAGTTCCTGATGTCTTAGCAAGAAGTGCTTGCAACACTTTTTATCAATTTCCCCATATGTTATTTAGTGGTCAATCATTGATAGATAGACTCAGTCTTGAACTTACTCATTCATTTATTGTTGGTAACATCACTAAAATTACTGAAAGCTCTAGTGGGCTGCATGAGGTAATTTTGGTAAATAATAAGCAACAAAAGAAAATAGAAGCCAAGTATGTTATTTTATGCGCTGGTTCTGGTAACGATGCCTTGGTAGATTTGATCGACATCCCTGGGAAAATACCTCAAAATATGCAAAAAAGACGCTGTCAGGTACTTGTTCTAGAGGGAAATTTGCCAAATCTGAGTGTACTATTTCCAGGGTTGAAAATGTTTATTGTGCCACAATACAAAGGCAATAAGATTTACTGGTTGTATACGTTTGGAACTGATCCTGTTATTGAAACAGAGCAAGACGATACAAATGATAAATCCCATCTCAATCAACAGATTCAATCACTCTTTAGGCTTTTCCCTTTATTGAAAGGACTGTCTGGGTTAACCGCTTTTGTATATAATGCCACAAAAATAGAAAGTAGTGACTTGGGGCAAGGTGGTCGACCTAATCAAGCATACATATACCAAGTAACCCCAGGAATTCTTGGTGTGTGGCCTACAAAACTAAGTCTTGCTTTCGAAGCGGCAAAAGAGATTGTCCGTTGCGTAAAAATGACAAATCAAGCGCCTGTGCTTGGCAAACAGGAGTTCCTTCTGTCGCACTACAACAATAGGAAAATTGCATTAAATCATATTACTCAAGATAGCCCTCGCAAAGAATCTTTATTTTTAAGAGATTCTGTGGCATTTACAAAGTAGAAAGAAATAACAAAAATTACATATAGAACACAAAAAGTACTTTATCAGGTACTATTCTGTGACCGGCATTAAAGCAGATATTTTAAAATTAACATTAAGGAGACGCTATGTTGCATAATATTTATGTGGGATTTGATCGTGATGGAACGCTTGAAATGCCTGGATACCCAATTCCAGAAAAATTAATGCAACAATTTGTGGCATTAGAAGAAATCGGCGTAAAATTATTTCTTGCCTCTGGAAAGGATTATCCCTTGCTAAAGGAAATTGCTGCTAATATTCAACTTAATACATGGATGATTTGTGCGGAAAATGGCGGGCATATTGTTATACCCTCTGACAAAATTGATTACGTACAGCCTGCTAACGCAGATTTATCAGCTTTTCAAGCAAAAATTGGTCAATTAAATTTACCTCCCTACAGAGAAGAGCCAAAGCGATCTATTTGGTCTAAAAAATTTGGTTCTCAAGTCTTGATAGCTGAGAAAAAAATCAAAGACTTTATTAGTGACGAAGGATGGAACCTTTGTGTCTATTCCTACCCAGATGGCGATGGCGGTTTAGACGTCGTTCCGCCAAGAATAGATAAAGTGAATTTGCTCCAATATTTGCCGCAAGATGCTGAAATCTACTATGTGGGGGATGGTGAAAATGACATAGGACTCCTCGCTGACAGTCGAATTATACCTTGTACCGTTTCAAATGCGAAAACTGACGTACAAAAAGTAGTGTACGATAGAAAGGGGCACGTCTCTTCAAAACCCGCAGGGTATGGGGTGTCTGAGATTCTTTATAAATTATTCTCGGTATAGAAAATGCTAATTTTAAACTTACTTATTCCTGTATTGGCTGGTATTTTGGGATTTTTATGTTGCAGGCGTGCGTGGGTTTCTGAACGACTTTTGAAATGGATTAGTCAAAGTATTTCTTTCCTACTATTGCCATGTATGATTATATCAGCAATGGCGAACATTAAAATCTCACCGTCTTTAATATTACTACCTCTTGCTACTGTTTGCGTTGTATTGGGGCTGTTTGTGGTATCAATAGCCTATATTAGGATTAGAAAAATTAAACCTATAGAAGCTGGTTCTTTTGTAGCGGCTTTCTCGTCTTTAGAAGGAGGGAGTATTGGTTTAGCATTGGTGTTATTGTTGTATGGATCTCCAGCGCTACCGACTTTCTTTGTTTTTGATATCACACATGCAATTATTCTTTTTACCTTCAATTATTTTATTACTTGTTATTATGGCACGAAGCAGCACATGTCCTTTAAATTTATTCGAAGCTTCTTTTTAGGTCCAATACCTCTTTCAGTAGTTTGTGGTCTGCTTATACATTTTATCTTTGGAGGTATGAATTATTACCTGAGCGAAGGGCTAAATAGCGTTGGTTATCTAATTTTACCTGCGGTTATGTTTGTCCTAGGATATCGTTTCATATATTTCCCTAAACATGTGCTTCCGTCTATAGTGACACTATTTGTAAAAATGCTAGTGGGGTATGGAATTGCTTTTGCTTTTGTTTCACTTTTTGATGTTTCCGGTTATGCAAAAATGGTAATTTTGATTAGTGCATGCTTACCACCAAGTTTTTTGGTAATTATTTTTGCAGAAGAGCAAGGCTTAGATAAAGATTTTTTGGTCACGTTTCTGCCAATTGCTGGCTTTGTGAGTTTTTTCGCACTCTATTTCATTTTTTCTTTATTTGGTTCCTACATTCCGGACTCTGTAAGCATATAAAAATTTGATATTACTTCAATATCTGGGGCAGAGTTTCTCGACATAAACTTATATATTCCAGTGGAAATTGATATGTTGCCACGTTACAGGTGAGATTCAATTCATCATTTGCTTTGCTCTTTCCTCTTTATATTTTTCCCCATTTTAAGATATGCATTTAGTAGCAAAATAGCATTACAAGCAATAACACAATTGGCAATCGATCTTGATAGAGTGATCCTTTAAAGGATCACAACTATTAGATTAGAAATACACAGAAATATCTAGCGTATAGGCATTAGCATGCTGATTGTTGTACATATGCATGTAAGCGTACTCCAAACCAAGCAATACATTTTCAGTAAAGAATGGACGTTGCGCAGATGCTACAACCATTTTATTTACACCCCCTGCTACAACATTAGCGGGCTTATACTCGTTAACCGCACTACCGCTTAGCGTGACTGGAATATCGTTTGTGTTATAAGAACCGTTATAAGAGATATTAAAGTTAGTTGAGCGACCATAGATCTCTGGAGAAAACCCCGCCTGCACATACCACGCACCAGCATAACCGTTGTTTGTTATACTAGATTTATTCGTCGTTTGAGCCCAACCAGCGCCCACACCATAGACATCGTAATTTAGACTTGCATCAAAGTTTACTGCACCAATGCGTGTTTTAGTTGTTCCAAGGTTTGTAGCAGCGTTAAATGAATTATTTGTACCATTTACATTATAAAGATAACCACCATTGATGCCATAACCCCATTCACCTGCCGTATTACCATAAAAGGCGGCATAGGAAAAATTACTGGTGTGATCATCGGTTTGGAAGAATGTTACATTAGTGCTTAAACCATATTGATAGTATGCCAATGACGCATTAATCACACGACCTGGTCTAAACAACATTTGTGTTAATGAACCTGTCCACGGACCTCCACCTGAGAAAGAACCTAATGGAATGCGGTTCTTACCAACAGTAGCATAGAGTGGATAGTCATCTAAATTACCAAATACCACTAAACCGTCATTGACACGAAAATTATTATTTTGATCAGTTGCTAACGTCATTTCTGTTGTTACATAACGACCAAGGTTTGCAGCAGTATAAAGGTTTGCAGTTGTAATATAGATACCTTTTCCTGATTGATAATTATTAGTATTATCCCCTGTTGGACCATTATTTGTCGAGATAGCAGGTATTGTACTACCATTCCAAGTTTGAGCATCAATTTCCAAATATCCACCAAAGATCAAGCCATAGTCACTGTACTTGTTACGCTGTTTCAGAAGTCCTAGTGCAAATTGAGAAGAGCTTAACATTCCCATAGGAACAACACCTTGTTGCACATCTGAGAATAAGAAGTTCTGAATCTGCCCCTGATTTGTAGGGACAGTTACATGCTCACTATCCTCGCCAAAACTTGTCACAGATGAGCTCGTTTTCTTACTGCTTGACAAAGCTTCTTGGTTAGCTTGTAATGCGGCAATTTCTTTTTTGAGTTCAGCAATTTGTGCTTGTACCGATTGATTATCGGTTGATTGACTGCTACTAACATCTTGAGCATAAACAACCGTCGATACAGAAGCAGCAAGCACAGCTAAAGTTAGTTTTTTCAACATAGTTCTCTCATCCCTTACTGTTTTATTAAATGGGTATTATTTTCGATACAAGCAAGAGCCTGCAAGAACAAGATAACTGATGACAAAAAAAAAGAAAAGTACAAAAGTATTCTTTTTACGAAATAATTATAGATCAATACTTTCTTATCCGTTACATTAACTGCACTTATCCAAAATGCTCTTAACATATGCACTCAACTTTCTATGATGTGTTTATTATTGGCGCAGGTCCCTCAGGTACGGTTGCTGCATCTATTTTAGCGCAAAAAGGCTATCGTGTAGCCATTATCGAATCCTCACAATTTCCACGCTTTTCAATTGGTGAAAGCCTATTACCACAAGCAATGGAATTCCTACAAAATGCTAATCTCCTAGACGTGGTTGAAAATGCTGGGTTCCAGTTTAAAAATGGCGCTGCATTTTGTCATAAAGATACATATACTGATTTTGATTTTGGCCAAAAATCATGCCCTGGATTTAATACTACATTTCAAGTTGAGCGGGCTACTTTTGATAAACTATTGGCTGACAAAGCTCAAAATTATGGCGTAGAAATTCACTACCAACAACGTGTAACTGAAGTCGCTTTTGGTGACAATATTCATCAACTTAAAGCTGTTGATACCAATTATAACAGTCATACCTATCAAACAAAGTTTATCCTTGATGCTAGCGGCTTTTCGCGCACTCTTCCTAACCTGTTAAATCTTAATCGACCAAGTGAATTTCCACCGCGCAAATCTATTTTTACACATATCCACACTTCTGTTGATCAATCACTGTTCGATCAAAATAAAATTTTAATCACCACCCACCCACAACAGCAAGACATCTGGTTTTGGTTAATTCCTTTATCCAATAAAAAATATTCCATCGGCGTGGTTGGGGAACCTGGTTTACTTGGAAATGAAAGTTTATCAAATGAACAACAATTACTTGCTTTACTTCAGCTAGCACCCAACCTTAAGCGTATATTAAGTAACGTTCAGTTTACAACACCCGTGCGCAACATTACTGGTTATGCTCAAGATGTAACATCACTGTATGGGCATGGTTATGCCTTACTTGGCAACGCAGGAGAGTTTTTGGATCCCATTTTTTCATCAGGTGTTACGATTGCTTTAAAATCAGCTGTTCTTGCTGCAAATGCATTAGATAAAGCATTAAGTAATCAAACTGTTGATTGGCAAACTGAATTTGCAAAACCATTACAGCAAGGGGTGAGCACCTTTAAATGTTATGTTCGTGCGTGGTATAATGGGGATCTGCAAAAAATCATTTATAGCAAAACTCAACCACCTGAAATAAAAGCAAAGATTTGTTCAATTTTGGCAGGCTATGCGTGGGATAAAAGCAATGACTATGCCGTTGATGCCAAACGTAAACTCAACATATTAGCTAAAGTTTGCGAGAGTCTTAACGTCAGTTAGTGCCACATTCTTTAAATGCATCATGATGAATAACCCATCATAGCCATTGATATGATTAGTGGTTATTTTTAATATTTAAGAGCAAGTTAAGGAATCTAGAAATAGAGCTTATTGCTGCAATATTTCTGATTTTTGATTATTCTAAAATTAAGCACAAAGATACTTATTCACAAGCCCAACAAAACTTGCTGGATCTTCAAGCTGAGCACCTTCTACAAGAAGTGCTTGTTGATATAAAAGGTTTGTCCAATCTGCAAACTGAGCATCGTCTTGTTCATCTTGTAAATGCTTAACCAACTGATGTTCAGAGTTGATTTCTAAAATTGGTTTGCCCCCCATACCTGGCATCATCGTTTGTCCTGCATCTGCCATCATTTTTTGTAAATGCATGCTCATGCCATAATCATTAACGACGATACAACTTGGTGAGTTTGTTAAGCGCTTAGAAATGCGAACGTCTTCTACTTTGTCTTTGAGCACTTCTTTCATCTGTTTAATTATGCTTTCAAACGCTTTTTGTGTATCTTGTTGATGCTTTTTGTCTTCTTCTGAATCTAACTCACCCAAGTCTAAATCGCCTTTGGCAACAGATTTAAGCGTCTTACCATCAAATTCACTTAAATGCGAAGTCATCCACTCATCAACACGATCACTTAATAACAACACTTCAATGCCTTTCTTACGAAAAACCTCTAATTGCGGGTTATTTTTTGCAGCATTAAAGCTTTCTGCCGTGACATAATAGATATACTTTTGGTTTTCTTGCATACGTGAGACATAATCTGCCAATGACACATCTTGCTCAGATGTATCTTTATGTGTTGATGCAAAACGCAATAAACTTGCTATTTTTTCTCTATTTTCATAGTCTTCAGCAGGTCCTTCTTTCAACACTTGACCAAATGCTTTCCAGAATTTTGCATATTTTTCTTTATCTTCTTCTACCATTTTCGATAGCATATCAAGCACTTTCTTTGTCGTTGCTTTTTTAATCTTATCAATCACTTTATTATGCTGTAAAATTTCACGAGAAATATTTAATGGTAAGTCATTGGAGTCAATTACACCTTTCACAAAACGTAAATAAGACGGTAGTAACTGTTCATTTTCCATGATAAATACACGCTGAACATAAAGGTGCAAACCTGATTTACGCTCACGATCCCATAAATCAAATGGCACACGCTCTGGCAAGTACAATAAGCTAATATATTCAAGATTTCCTTCTACTTTATTATGTGACCAAATCAGTGGGTCAGTAAAGTCATGCGAAATATGCTTATAAAACTCTTTGTAATCTTCATCGGAAATATCCGCTTTTGAGCGTATCCACAATGCTTTTGCTTTGTTAATGGTTTCCCATTCTTCTGTCTCTTTAGCTTTACCTTCTTCATCATATTCTGTTTTTAGCATTTGGATAGGTAAAGAAATATGATCAGAATACTTCTTGACGATTTGGCGTAATTTCCAATCATCTAATAAATCATCTTCACCTTCTTTTAAATGAAGGATGATTTCCGTACCTCTTTTATCTTTAGTAATATCCTCAACTGTAAATGAACCATCCGCTTTAGATTCCCAGCAGACCGCTTGATTTGCATTTAAGCCTGCTTTACGAGAATTTACAGTAACTTTGTCAGCAACGATATAAGCAGAATAAAAGCCCACACCAAATTGACCAATCAATTGAGAATCTTTACTTTGATCTCCTGTTAAAGCTTCTAAAAATTTTTTCGTCCCAGACTTAGCAATCGTACCCAAATGTTCAATAGCCTCTTCACGCGATAACCCAATTCCATTATCTGTGATTTTGATTGTTTTAGCCTCTTTATTGAAAGCTATTTTGACTTTAAGATCAATGTCATTTTCAAAAATATCAGCATTGTGTAATGCTTCAAAGCGCAATTTTTCTGCTGCATCTGAGGCATTTGAGATAAGCTCTCTTAAGAAGATTTCACGATTTGAATAAAGTGAATGAATCACTAACTGTAATAATTGTTTGACTTCGGTTTGAAAATCATAAACTTGCTTTTCAGACATATAAACTCCTCTTTGGGTTTGTTTTATTTCAAATTTCAACCGCAAACAAGTGGGTATTTAAATCATTATTTCAAGGATAAAGTTTTGAATAATTTTAAAGCCTCTCTATTATGTAGTTAAAGCCTAAAAACCACGTTTAAACTTGTAAAGTTGCTAATGTGCTTCATCCCAATTGCTACCAACGCCAACGTCAACGATTAATGGCACACGTAACAGTGCAGCTGATTCCATAAATTGTTTAATTTCTTTTGTCACATCTGCTATTTTTTCTTCTTTGACCTCAAAAACAAGCTCATCATGCACTTGCATTAGCATTTTAGTGTCTATCTTGTTTGTTACTATCCACTTATCAATTAAAATCATTGCTCGCTTAATAATATCTGCCGCTGATCCCTGCATTGGTGCATTAATTGCCACACGTTCTGCCCCACGTTTTTTTGCCATATTCCTAGAATGAATGTCTGGTAAATATAAGCGTCTACCAAATATGGTTTCAACAAAACCATGTTGTAAAGCATACTCCTTGGTCTCATCCATATAGCGTTTCACTCCAGGATAACGTGAGAAATAAACGTCAATATACGCTTGTGCCTCTCCTCTTGGAATACCCAATTGTTTGGCTAAACCAAATGATCCCATACCATAAATTAGACCAAAGTTTATGGCTTTTGCTTGACGACGTTGTTCAGCAGTGACTTGTTCAGGCTTAATCCCCAGCGTTTCTGCAGCCGTTGCTTGGTGAATATCCAAGCCTTGTTGAAAAGCTTTTAATAAGTTTAGATCTTGTGAGAGATGTGCCATGATTCTAAGCTCAACTTGAGAGTAATCAGCTGCGACAATTTTATAACCTTTTTCTGCAATAAAAGCTTGGCGAATCTCACGTCCTACTTGTGAACGAATTGGAATATTTTGTAAGTTAGGATCAGTTGACGATAGCCTTCCTGTACTAGTTATTGCTTGCTGGTACGAAGTGTGTACTCGTCCAGTTTTAGCATTAACCATTAAAGGTAGCTTATCGGTATAAGTCGTTTTGAGTTTAGTTAAATGGCGATGCTCAATGATGAGCTTTGGAAACTCATAAATCTGAGCTAATTCTTGCAGCGCATCTTCAGCCGTTGAGGCTTCTCCTGTTGGCGTTTTTTTCAGTACAGGTAGATCCATTTTATCATATAGAATTTCTCGTAACTGTTTAGGCGAAGATAAATTAAACTGAGTACCCGCATATGCTATACACGCCTCTTCAAGCTGAGCAATCTTGACACTTAATAACTGACTTTGATCATGCAAAAGCTTGATATCTATTTTAACTCCCGTGCGTTCCATATGATCGATAACAAAGCTTACAGGAAGCTCTTCTTCTAAATACAGTTTTTTCAAGCTTTCAGTTTGTTGTAATAAGGACCATAATACTTCATGTAAACGATATGTAATATCAGCGTCTTCAGCAGCATAAAAACCAGCCTTAGCAATATCAATTTGATTAAAGGTAAACTGCTTCTTCCCTTTTCCCGCTACATCCTCAAAACTCATGGTCGTATAGTGTAAATAATGTTTTGCTAATGAATCCATATCATGACGCGTTGCTAAACTATTTAATACATAAGACTCAAGCATTGTGTCATATTTCACACCTTTAACCGTTATTCCAACATTGGCTAACACCTTAAGGTCAAACTTTGCATTCTGGGCAATCTTTTCAATTTTATCGTTTTCTAAAATTGGCTTTAATCTCGCTATAACATCATTAAAGTCTAGTTGTTTTGGCACACCTTCATAATCATGCAAAAGTGGAATATAAACGCCATGATACGACTTTAATGAAAAAGAAATTCCAACAAGACGGGCATTAAAAGTATCAAGTGAATCTGTTTCTGTATCAAAAGCAAATAAGTTTGCCTTTTCAAGATTTTCACACAATACATCAAATTGAGTCAGGTCCAGAATAATTTTATAATCTAATTTTGATGGCTTTTCTATACTTGTGTTGTGTTGGATGTTATCATCTGCCTCATACTTATCTAACTCACGCAACCACCCCTTAAATTCATAGTGCTGAAAAGCTGTTCTAAGGTAATGAATATCAGGTGCTTTACGCTGTATATCATAAGCTGTATAAGGTAAATCAAGGTCACATTTAATCGTCGCAAGCTTATAAGATAATGGTAACAAATTTAAGTTCGCACGCAAATTTTCACCGACTTTTCCCACCAATTTATCAGCATTAGCAATCACGCCACCAATATCATGGTATTCCTGCAACCATTTAACTGCTGTTTTAGGACCGACTTTGGGGATACCTGGAATATTATCAGAAACGTCACCCACTAGCGCCAGATAGTCAATGATTTGATTGGGTTTGACACCAAACTTTTCAACGACTTTATTTATATCAGTCGTTTCATTTTTCATCGTATCCATAAGCGTAATATGTAGATCGACAAGTTGTGCCATATCCTTATCACCAGTTGAGATAATAACCTCGTAACTTTCTTGTGCAAATCGCTTCGCAAGTGTGCCAATTACATCATCCGCCTCAACACCCTCCACAATAATAAGTGGAAAGCCCAATTTTTCGACTAATTCATATACGGGCGAAATTTGAGCACGTAACTCATCTGCCATTGCTTTACGATTAGCTTTATATTCTGGATATAAACCATGGCGAAAGTTTTTACCTTTAGCATCAAATACAACTGCAATATAATCTGTTTGTAATTGCTCAGGTAATTTTTTAAGCATATTGATTACACCAAATATCGCACCTGTGGGCTCGCCTAGGCTATTGGTGAGTTGTGGTAAGGCATGAAAAGCACGAAAGAGGTAAGACGAGCCATCAACAAGGACAATTTTTTTATCTGACATAATGTTTACTTTTTTGAAAAAAGATCTCTTATGATAACGTATCCTTTCTATGTGGACGATGCTTTTTCATAAGAAAGTTCTGTACATGGGGAAGAATATGTTAGTCAGTTTTGACAAAAACCAATTCAGGAACTACTTAAATTAAAAAATCATCGTGCACAGAGGTAAGAAAGTAGTTAGTAGCTTTCAAACTAAAACCATAAAAGTAGAACGTAATGACAAATCTAACATTGGGTACTTTAAAAACTTAATCCGCTTTGCGACGCAAAAAGGTTGGAATATCTAAATATTCGTTATCTGAATCAGCTGAAAGCTTTTGCTCTTTTTCTGATGTTGGTGTTGCTTCTGCCGATGGAGCTTGACGTCTTAATGTATTTGAGCTTGTTACAACATTATCAACGTGTCCTTTAGATGCTTGTGAGAATGACACACTTTGACGTGAATACGGACTTGCTGATCTATGCATCCCGGATGCTCCACTACTGACAAAAGATGTTTTATCACTTGTTTCAAGACCAGTTACTACGATTGTGACGCGCAACTCATCTGACATCTCAGTGTCGATTACTGTACCAACAACAACTGTTGCCTGATCTGAAGTAAATGCCTTAATCACATCTCCAACTTCCTCAAACTCACCAATCGACATATCCATACCAGCTGTGATATTAACAAGCACACCTTTTGCCCCCGCCAAATTTACATCTTCCAACAATGGACTTGCTACCGCTGCTTCTGCTGCTTCACGAGCACGATTTTCACCAATTGCCGTTGCTGTTCCCATCATTGCAACGCCCATTGCTGACATCACGGTTCTAACATCTGCAAAGTCAACGTTGATGAGTCCTGGGCGCGTGATAAGCTCGGCTATACCTTGTACTGCTCCTTGCAACACGCCATTTGCGGCTTTAAAAGCATCTAATAAACTAATATTTTTCCCTAATACACTTAGTAATTTTGAATTGGGAATAGTAATTAATGAATCAACACTTTGAGATAATTCACTGATACCATATTCTGCTAATTGCATCCTGCGGCGCCCCTCAAATGGGAAAGGCTTAGTCACAACTGCAACAGTTAGAATACCCATTTCTTTAGCTACTTCTGCTATAACAGGAGCCGCACCAGTTCCCGTGCCACCACCCATTCCGGCGGTAATAAATACCATATCTGCACCGTCTAATGCTTGCTGAATACGTGCACGATCTTCTTGTGCTGCACGCTTACCTACCTCTGGGTTTGCACCAGCTCCTAAACCTTTCGTAAGCTCACTGCCTATTTGGATCACATTGCGTGCACTTGAATTCTTCAAAGCCTGTGAATCAGTGTTAGCACAGATAAATTCGACACCTTCTATGTTTTGCGATAACATATGCTCAACTGCGTTACCACCGCCGCCGCCAACGCCAATCACTTTAATCACTGCGTTATCTGTTAGCGACTCTGAAATTTTAAACATTATTTGCTCCTTTAAATTATAACAATATTCAATATCTAAAAATTAAAAATGTTTACCAAACCAACCTTTCATTTTATGCCATACACCGCCATTTTCTGAGCTGTCATCATACGCAACTTGCCCTTCCTCTGCTTGGATATGACTATACATAAGTAAACCAACGCCAGTCGAATGCACGGGATTATGTAACACATCCTGCACTCCTGTTATATTTGTGGGACCACCTATACGTACTGGCACTTTAAAAATTTCTTCTGCCAATTGCGCAATGCCTTTCATCTTGGCAGCCCCCCCCGTTAACACAAGCCCTGCTGAGATCAATTCTAATAAATTATTCTTATCGAGGGATTCATAAATCAAACCAAATAGCTCTTCCGTACGCGCTTCAATTACACCGGCTAATGTTTGCAATGGCACACGCCTAGCCAAACGATCTGCTAACCCTGGAATTTCAATTGCATCATCTGATTTAACGAGATTACTCATCGCCGAACCATATTGCACTTTAATACGCTCGGCCGTATCTGTTGCAACCCTTAAAGCATGTGCAATATCACTGGTAATTTGACTACCTGCAATTGGAATGACTGATGTATGTTTAATGGCACCTTCAACAAAAACGGCGACATCCGTGGTACCTGCACCAATATCGACTAAACACACACCTAACTCTTTTTCATCGTCAGTTAATACCGAATAACTAGAAGCTAGTTGCTCAAGCACAATATCTTGCACTTTGATACCACAACGATTGACACATTTTTTAATATTTTGCACTGCACTAGAGGATGCCGTTACCATATGTACTTTCGCTTCTAAGCGTACACCAGACATACCAAGTGGTTCTTTAATTCCATTATGATTATCAATCATGAAGTCCTGATACAAAATATGTAGTATTTCTTGATCTGCTGGCATGGGTACTGCTTTTGCGGATTCAATTACACGATCTAAATCACGTTGTGATACTTCAGCGTTTTCAATAGCAACAACACCATGTGAATCAAAACTACGAATATGGCTACCTGCGATACCAATATACGCTGATTTTATGCTAAATCCGCATACATCTTCAGCTTCTTGCACTGCTTTTTGAATAGCTTTAACCGTTGCATCAATATTAACGATAACACCTTTCTTAAGCCCTTTTGAAGGCTGAGTTCCAATACCAATGATATTAAGCTCTACATCTTCATTTACCTCAGCCACCAAAGCAACAACTTTCGATGTTCCGATATCAATGGCACACAATATTTTCTTTTCCACGACCTCAGACATAATCTAAATACTCATTTTCATTTTGGCATTTTGCAAGATTCAAAAATAAACTGCCGTATAATGTAACATAAATTCGGTAAAACTGAATCTTGCTTATATGGTAATCGTGTATTTTTTTAATCTATTTTTTTATTTTCAATTGGTTTTACAAACCTAACCGCAAACCCGTTTTGATAACGCATATCAATTGATTCAATTTTTTGTGACTCAGGTATGGCTATATTTTGATAATTTTCCAACAACTGTTTAAATTTATTTTCTATATTTTTACTGCCCAACCAAACATTTACCTCATTGTCTAAAACAACTTTCCATTGATTACCCTGATAAAGTATTTGCTTAATCACACGTTGATGCGCTTTTGAGATGTCTTGCAACTTTTGATACCTATCTACAATCAGCGGGATATCCCCTGGATCACCATTAAAAGTCGGCAAACTGAGTGTTTCTGACAAGTATTTAGGCGTAATTATCTCATTATTTTCTAATAAAATTTGTTTTGACGTGTTCCAATAAGCTTGCGCTTTATACTCTGTTAATTCAATCAACAGCTCATTTGGCCACTTTTTTTGTACCTTAATATTTTTTATCCCAGGATAAGATCGCAGGGTTGTCTCAATCTCCTTAACACTCAACATCCACCAAGTATCCTTTTGAAAAGGCTTTATTAAGTCGATGATCTGTACTTTAGATATATAACCTAGCTCACCTTTAGCAAGAACATTGACTTGCTGTAAATGCGCACCATATTGTTTAAACACGAAATCAAAGCCTAACACGACTCCAACTATAATGACAATAAAACAGAAAAGCTTAAAATATAAGCGTAACCTCATAACGAGCTCTCAAGGATCTTCAATACCAACATTTCAAAGCTCCAACCATACTGTTTTGCGGCTTGTGGCACTAAGCTTAAGTTAGTCATTCCTGGTACAGTATTGGCTTCAATCAAATAAAGCTGATTATCAGGTGATAGCATGAAATCAACTCGCCCCCAGCCACTACAACCCAAGGCAACAAAAGCTTTTAATGCGAGCACTTTGATTTCATCTTCTAGGATTTTAGAAATACCACTTGGGCAATGGTAGCGGGTCCCCGCAGATTTTGTATATTTTGCTTCGTAGTTATAGAACTCAAGCTTAGGTTCAATCCAAATAGAAGGTAAAGCGATATTATCGACAATTGATACTGTCAGCTCTTTGCCGATAATCCATTCCTCTGCCATAACCTCACCATATTGAGCAGCATCTAGATAAGCTGCTTTAAGCTCACTTTGTTGATTTACACGATGTGTTCCAACGCTTGAACCTTGTGCCACTGGTTTGATCGCCAAAGGATAATTTAACCCATTCACATTAATCTTATGATCAATAATCTTTGCCTTGGGAGTGGGGAATCCTTCTGCCTGCCATAGCTTTTTGGCTCGCATTTTGTCCATTGCTAGAGCGCAACCCAAGGTGTTTGACCCAGTATAAGGGATATCAAGCTCATGCAACAAAGCTTGAACATGCCCATCTTCACCATCACCCCCATGCAGCATAATCAAGCAACGATCAACGTTTTGTTCGGTCAATATATTGACTAATTTATGCCCTGTTGCATCAATTGCTACCACATCAACACCTTGATTTTGCAAAGCTTCTATTACTGCTATGCCTGAACGCAAAGACACTTCACGCTCCGCTGAGTCCCCGCCATACAAAACAGCAACTTTACCAAATTTTGCTTTTACGTTAGCCAAGCTTATCTCCTTATCACGTCATTTGGCTACGTATGTTAGTAAGATTAAAGCAATTTATCTAGATCTATCTCTCTTCAGTTATAAACGCCGTTTATTATATTCAAAATATTTTACGACCAATACAGGGACTGTCTTTTACTCTATTTAATGACATAATGGTAAAACTTCACTGATAAAAACAATAAATAAATGCCTTACTTGAAACAAAAGCACGAGCAACCTCATTTTTTATATCGACTTTGGCTATGGCTAATTTTAAGTATTTCTGGTCTTATTGGCTTCATTGTTTTAGTTGCATGCGGGCTACCGATTAATACCAATATACTTTCCCTTCTACCTGGGACTGATCAATCTGGTACGACTCAACAGGCAGCAGAAGGCTTTGCTAATAACATGGGAAAACAAATTATTGTTTTAATTGGCAATCCAGATCAACAAAAATCGCTTGCGGCTTCCGATCTATTTACCTTACAACTCAAACACTCTGGCTATTTTGAAAGTATTATTAATGGGGTAAATAATGATGAACAACAAGCTTGGGCAAGCTTTTACTTTCCTTATCGATTATCGCTTTTATCCGCCAGTGAACTTAGACTCATTAAAGATCAAGGCTTTGATGAGATTGAAAATAAAGCCTTATTTAACCTATACAATCCGATTGGTATTACAAGTTCCAAACTCTTAGAAAACGATCCTTTCTCACTATTTCAAAACTATATTTTTTCATTACCCAAACCATCTAATCTCCTTGATTTACATGATAATCATTTAATGAGTAAAAACGATGGTATTTGGTACACTATGATCAATGCCACGCTCAAAGATGATAGTTTTTCACTAACAAATCAAAGCAACATCACTGCCCTGTTGACTCAAATAAAACAAGAAATCAGCGCTCAATTACCCAATACAAGTTATCTGATGACGGGTATGATTTTTTATGCCAAAGCAGGCACAGATAGTGCCAGACATGATGTATCAATTATTGGTATTGGCTCATTAATTGGCATTATACTTCTTGTACTTGTGAGTTTTCGCTCTTTATCGCCCTTGCTTTTAACACTTTTCTCAAGTGCAATGGGATTTGTTTTTGCCTTTGTTATTACTTATTTAGTTTTTGGTAAAGTATTTTTATTCACTTTGGTTTTTGGAGCAAGCCTTATTGGTATCTCTGTTGACTATGCCTTTTTCTACTACGCTGATCAACTTTACGGCGGCAAAGCCTGGCGGCCAAAACAAGGTTTAAAACGTATCTTTTCAGGAATTACGCTTGGTCTTATTAACATTGTCATCGCTTATCTTATTATTGCTGTTGCCCCTTTCCCAGGATTACGACAACTGGCTGTTTTTGCTATTAGCGGTTTATTTATGTCGTATTTAACGGTTGTGGCATTATTCCCATACTTGTTGAAACCTAAAAAGCACAGCACGATTCCCATTATTAGCACAGTTGCCAATTACTACCTTAAGTTTTGGCAAAGCCTTTCAATTCAAAAAATCATGCTTATCTATACTGCAATCATTATAATTGCTGTGATTGGCATCATACGTCTTCAAATAAATGACGATATTCGCATTTTAGAATCAACACCCATTTCATTAAAACAAAATGAACAACAAATAAAATCAATTATTGGCAGTGACGTAGGAACCAATTTCATTATTGTTACGGGTCGTTCCTCCAATGAGGTAATTCAGCATGAGCATGCTTTAATTGAAGTCATCAAACGTAAAAATACTACTATAAGCGAACCTGTTATTGCCATTAGTGAATATCTACCAGATATAGAAATACAAAAAGAGAATTACGATCTAGTGAGAAAATATTTCATTCAATATCGGCTATTAAACTTCTTTGCTCAAATTGGCGTAGACGAGATAAAAGCACATGCTATCCAGAAGTCACTTTTAGATATTCAATTTAAACCATTAACCATTGATGATTGGTTACACTCTACCGTGTCGCAAAAGTTACGATTTTTATGGTTAGGTCAGCAAGCACCAGGCAATCCACCTGAATATGCCTCTGTTGTGTTATTATCACAAAAACTTGATGTGAAAATGATAAAAAATATTTGTCAAGCATTTCCATTTGCAACTTTCGTCAACAAAGCAGATGATATCTCCAATGTATTTAAAACCTATAGACAATATATTAGTGTTTTATTTTTCAGTGTATTTATCGCCTTATTTTTACTGCTATTGATACGCTATAAAAGCTTTAAAAAAGCGTTTTGTTATTTCTTACCGCCCACCACAGCAGTGCTATTGAGCATTGCCACACTTGGATTGTTTTATATCCCCATGACTTTATTTAACGTTTTAGCATTAATTCTCGTACTTGGCATTGCTGTAGACTACGTATTATTTTTTGCCGAAACAAAATCAACAATAAATAGCACCATGCTTGCCGTTACCCTATCTGCCATTACCACTATTTTGTCATTTGGCTTATTAGCCTTTAGCCAAACGCCCGCCATTCATTACTTTGGACTATCAGTTTTTATTGGCATCACCACTGCGTTTTTACTTTCACCATTAGCGGCAAAGAAAGTTAAGTAAGTCAAAACGTGCCAGTCGTGAATTATTTTGCAGTATTTAATCACCAATGTTTTCTAGTGCATGAACAACCCTCATACTCATAACAGTATTCATCGCATCAGACCATTGCATCCATAGCAATTGTTTGCTTTAATGCAGCTTCACGTTACAATTAGGAGAAATCACATGGCTAAATATTATATTAATAAAAGCAGAATACTAATTACAACAGGTGTGCTTTTAGCAGGCTTGGGGTTTCAACTAGCGCATGCCTGTGTCTCTAAAGCATATAATGATGCTTATGCACTATTCAAACACGGGGAGTATGCTAAATCAGTACCTGCATTTACAAAACTGTATAATAACGGTTGCCCAACCTCACCGTTTTTCCTTGGCACCTATTACACCTATGGCATTGCTGTTAAGCAAAATTATGACACTGCAATTAAATATTTTGATAAATTCTTAGATGAAAAAAACCTTGTTCAACCAAGAGACTATCGAGCAAGCGTTTATCGTTCACTAGCACTGATTTATAAAGAAAAGAATCAGCCTCAAAAAGCTTTTGATTATTTAGTTGAGTCCGCTAAACTTGGAAACACAGAGTCAATGTTTCTTTTAGGTCGCTCTTATTTATCAGAAGATCAGCCATACCATACAAAAACAAACTTAAAAGAGGCCTTCTATTGGTTAAACAAAGTTGCTGTTTTAGGTAATATTGAAGCGATGAAACTGATATATCAACACTCATTGCAAAACTATGCTTAAGTGGTACAAAATCATTTGCCTTTAAAGACACCACATCTTCCCATCTAGAACCAACTAAAATACAATATCATCTCATAGCTGACATACTTAAATAAATGAGAAGAAGGTCACATCGATGTCTAAAATCCAAGCTGTTCGCGGCATGAACGATATTTTGCCAAGCGAAATTCACAAATGGCACTACTTTGAAAATATAGTTAAGAACTCATTACAACAATATGGCTATCAAGAAATTCGCTTACCTATTGTGGAAAAAAGTGAATTGTTTCACCGGGGGATAGGTTCTGGAACAGATATTGTTGAAAAAGAAACCTATGACTTTACTGATAGAAATGATGAAGCACTTACCTTACGTCCTGAAGGTACTGCTGGTTGTGTGAGAGCCATGATTGAACATGGACTTTTACGTAATCAAATACAAAAGGTATGGTACAATGGTCCCATGTTTCGCTATGAGCGTCCACAAAAAGGTCGTTATCGTCAATTTTATCAACTGGGTGTTGAAGTCTATGGAGCTGACAGCATCTCTCAAGATGCAGAGCTTTTAAGTTTAATTTGGCAACTATGGCAGGCTTTAGGCTTAAATCGACACGTTACACTGGAACTTAACAATCTTGGAACTACCGAAAATCGAATACAATACGTTAACGCACTTGTTGATTATTTAACACCATTAAAAGAGCAACTAGATCAAGATAGTCAACGTAGACTTACTAAAAATCCACTAAGAATACTCGATAGCAAAAATGAACATACTCAAAAGCTGTTAAACAATGCACCTAATTTAAACGATTTTATCGATAAGGATATCCAAGCTGAGTTTATCCACCTTGTTCATTATTTAAAAAACCTTGGTATCCCCATTAAAGTCACTTCTCGTTTAGTACGTGGCATTGACTATTACTCGCACACAGTGTTTGAATGGATCACCGATAAGCTTGGCGCACAAGGTACAATTTGCGCAGGTGGGCGCTATAATACGCTTGTTAGTGATTTAAATGGACCACAAACCCCCGCGGTTGGTTTTGCAATGGGAATTGAACGAATTATTCTTTTACTTGAAACATTAAACTTATTTCCACCCTCACCTGACGTCACAGATATTTATGTAATCTCTGATGAGCAATCCATTTTTGGTGCAATGCTCATAGTTGAGCAATTACGTAAAGCACACTCGGACCTTATTATCGAGTTAAATACTACATTCGGTAGTTTTAAATCACAATTTAAAAAAGCAGATAAGTCCAACGCTACACTAGCGCTTATCATCGCCGAAGATGAAATCAAAAGTAATAACTGCACCATAAAATTTTTGCGTAAGGAGCAAAATCAAGTAAGTATTCCATTATCGGAATTACATACCTCCATCATAGCGCTCCTAAATTGAAAGTATGATTTAATTTAACCTTTCATGAACATTTACATTGATGCAGATGCCTGCCCAAAAGCGATAAAAGAAATTCTATATAAAGCCGCACATAAACGCAAAGTCACCTGTATTTTTGTTGCCAATCAACCACTAATACATCAAAGTTCTCCCTTTATTAAATCACGATGTGTAGATAAAGGATTTGACGTTGCTGATAAATATATTAGCAACCATGTTCAACAAAATGACTTAGTTATCACCGCTGACATTCCGCTTGCAAAATCTGTTATTGATAAAGGAGCAATTGTAATTACCCCGCATGGGAAAAAATATACCACCTCTAATATCAGTCAAGCACTATCGATGCGTAACTTCTTCACTGAACTCCGAGATGCAGGTCTTATTGAAACCAAGACCAAAGCGTTTTCACAACACAATAATCACGCTTTTGCAGCTGAATTAGATCGCTATTTAACACAAAAAGGACGATTGCCACAATGAACCTATTTACCATTCCCAAAAGATCAAAGGACGAAATATTTGAAATCATTACCAAAACGCCCAATTTAAAAGTTGAACGCATTGTTTCATATGGTCAAACCACACCTCATAATCAACCTTATCTCCAAAGTAACAATGAATTGGTATTTGTATTGCAAGGTCAAGCACAGATCATAATGCATGATATGACTTATCAATTGAATACAGGAGATTCATTACTTATTCCTCAAAATACTAAACACTGGGTAAGTTATACTTCTAACAATCCACCCGTTATTTGGCTTGCCATTCATTTTGTAGGTTAGTACTTGACTGTTCAATAGGCTAAATTGCTCATATATTAACACGCTTAATCCTTGTATTTACAACATTTGCGCGATTTTTTAAAGAAAGCATTTTTTTGAAAAAAAGCTATTGACTCTAAAACACATCACCTATAGAATTTCCTTCTGTTAAGGCAATCCCCGATAGCTCAGTCGGTAGAGCAAGTGACTGTTAATCACTGGGTCGGCGGTTCAAGTCCGTCTCGGGGAGCCATAAAAATTTCAATTACCGCAAATCATGAAAAATATCGAAGCAAATAACAGCTACAAATTTTCAACGATTGTTTACCTACTTAAACATCCTTAGCGTTTTATTATTCAAGGTGATTTTTATCTCGAGTTGTTGACATGTTCTGTAACCACTCGACTGAAACTTACACTTAACCACTAAAATTGCTCATTATTTAAATTGATAAAACATTTTAGGTAAACAACATGTCTACGTCTTATAACAAACAACAAATTGAAGCAAAAACGCTCCAAGTTAACTTTATCCTATCTATTGGTTATGTACTATTTAGCATTATTATTGTCTATTTTGCACAGTCTTTGACAGTCTTACTCGATGTCGGCTACTCGGTTATCACGCTTTTGATTTATGCCGCCTCGCTCTATATTGTCAAAAAAATTAATCAACCTGCCAATAAACGCTATCCTTATGGCTACTATCGATTGGAGCCAGTCTTTGTTCTATTACAAGCAGGTTTTATTTTAATGGTTGCCTCAAGCGTCATTATTATGGCTATTATCAATCTCTTAACCCATGCTGTTACCCCGAACTACGTATTTGCTTTTGCTTCATCTATTACTGGCACAATTATATGTACGATCATGTACTTTTTCGTACGTAGTTCTGCAAGAAAAACGGGTTCTAAAATTCTTCATGTTGATGCCGAACTATGGAAAGCAGATGCCTTACTTAGTGCATCAGTTGATATTTCATTAGCTTTAGCTATTATACTCATCTTCTTTGGACTAAGTGATATCGCCATTTATATTGATCCCATTATCGCCATTGCAATGGGAGTTATTATTACCATTAAACCCTTTAAACTCATCAAAGAAGCTGGATTGAATCTACTAGATGCTTCGCCTGAACCTGTACTTAAGGCACAAATTATTGAAGTTGTCGAAACTGCTTGTAACTCACAAAACTTCAATATCCACGATATAAAAATCACACAATCTGGACGTTTTTTGTTTGTGGATTTACGTCTTAAAATGCCGCCAACCATTCAAACACAAGAGATACGTCACTTTAAGGCTTTGCTTTTAAAACAATATAAAGAGCAGTTTAGTAGCAATATTGTTTATGTCTATATCTGTATTTGACCTTAGATAACGCTTTCAGCAATAAAGTTCGTTGATTGTGCACCTATAATTTTAACGTGATCCGCTTTTTTGCCTTTGAGAACGTAACAATCACAATAGAAATTAAGGTATGCAAACCCATTTTTAGTCTCCTTTTTATACCGGCTTGCTACAGACAACTTTTGATTAAATGATAATAACGATTTCTCATACCTAATTATGTCTATATTTACATCTAAGAAAAACTCACTACACTTAAGACATAATTACACATTCTACTCTTGATTATGGATAAAATTGCTATTATTGACGATGAAAAAGATATTCGTGAAGGCTTAGCAAGTTATCTTGCTCAAAATCATTTTGAAATAATTACCTTTGAAGATGGTCATGTACTTTTGGATGAGTTTAATAAGCATGATTTCTCCTTAGTGATTCTGGATGTTATGATGCCTAAAATTGATGGTTTGGAACTTTGTCGCGCATTACGCAAAAAGTCTAGCGTCCCTGTTATTTTTCTCTCGGCAGCAGGAGAGGCATTTGATCGTATTTTAGGGTTGGAGGTAGGTGCTGATGACTATATTAGTAAACCGTTTAATCCACGTGAAGTATTGGTTCGCGTCAAAACGGTACTAAGGCGACGTGGAGGATGCACAAGTGGTACCAATCATGGCGCAATTGAAAGCAAAGACTGGAAGATCTCACCCAACAAACGCACCATCACTTATAAGGACGGAGAGGAAGTCAAATTTACACCGGCAGTATACGAGTTGTTTGAGTATCTATATCAGCATCATGGTGAAGTGGTTTCTCGTGAGCAAACCTTCGAGGCTTTATTAAAACGTCCTTTTGAGGAGTTTGACCGTACTATTGATATTCGTATCAGCCGTTTAAGGAAGATGTTAGATGTAGATAAATCCAATTTTAGTTATATTCAAACGGTAAAAGGTTCAGGTTATTTATTTGATGTGAGCTGCCATGAATATTGACCTACGCAAAGTCATTCGCAGCCAGAAAAAAGCATTTCATATTGGACTTACCTGTGCCATGTTTCTTATCAGCATACAGTTTCTTGCTACTTCCTACTATGTATATACTGGTGCACAATACCAGCGGTCAGCAAAAATTAAAAACTATGATCCTACTCAAAGCAATGAAATGTCAACTTTAAGCTTTTTTGACTTATCTAATTTACAAAATATTGACGATGCCCATATTCATGATCGTTTTGCTTTTTACTCTAAGACACCTTCTTGTACAGAGGTTGACATTGCATCACTTTTACTTAAAGTAGAAAAACCCATTCATCGCTGTGAAAGCTATCTTAATGCAAATGGAACTTGGCTTAATATCATTTATTATTCGAAATTCCAGCTCAATACACCAGTTAGTATGGTGTTTGGCATAGTTGTCGTTGTATTGTTTTTATTTATCTTTATATTTTTTATCCAAATTAAATGGAGTATTCCATTTTTTGAGTTCCAACGCTTTGCGCAAGATATGGGCTTAAGGTTACATGCCGCTCCATTGCAAATGAAAAATAATATTTTCACTCAAGAAGTAGCAGATACATTTAACTTTATGCAAAATCGTATCAACCATGTACTGACCTATCAAAACAAACTGTTAGCAATGACCTGTCATGATATTCGTACACCTTTAACACGCATTCAAGCTAGACGACTGCAAGAGCACAATGAGCTTTCCACAAAAGATCAAAAAGATATTCAAGAAATTAATAATATGTTGGATGATCTTGTTTTATTCTCTAAAGAAAATTGGCTTTCTGGGATTCAGTTTGAATTAACGAATATTTGTGATTTTTTTGATGAACTTGTTTGTGAATACCTTGATAGCCAAAAAAACGTACGTTTGATTAATAAAACAAATGATGATATTGAGCTTGAGCTAAAAAAACCCGCATTCAAACGCGCGATTAACAACATTGTGAACAATGGTTTAAAACATGGAAGTGAAGTCATAATTACTTTACAGCTACAATCCTTATCCAATCTAATAAATCAAAAAAAAACATTGCTTATCATTGATATATTGGACAATGGGCCAGGCATTCCAGAAACTGAAATTAAAAAGGTTTTTGCTCCTTTTTATACAGGCTCCTCAGCTAAAAAAGGAAATGGACTTGGTCTTGCTATTACAAAGGAGATCATTGATATTCATCAAGGGAAAATTGAAATAACTAATGCGTCACACGGGGGATTAAATGTCCGCATCATTCTCTAAATATTTGTGGTTAAACTTGATTTTACTGATGACTTGTTTGGCAAGCTTGGTTATTGCCTTCATACTTTATTCATCTTACATTATTCAAAACATTGCTTTACATGATGTGTATTACAATTTAAGCCTCTATATTTCTACTTATCATTTTTTACTGATTAGTTTGTTTTCGGTGGGTTTTTTCCTATTGCCTTTTTTAAATATTTTTTCACGAACATTTAATCATAAGCGTTTGGTTTTTATCTGTATTGTATTGCAGTTTGCATCGATTGTGGTGTTATATTTCAAGTTTAACTTTATTAGCCTCACTGCTTCTATCATTGCTATGTCATTAACTAATATTATTTTTATTATTATCTCCCTTAATCTTTGGAGTTTAGCACCACACAGGTATCGTTTTTTAGTGATTACAACAACATACGCACTCAATACCACATTACTTACCTCATTTTTAAAATGGACATATAACAATCACTATTATACTATTGAGCAATATTTTCTTTTATTGTGCTTAGGTTTTATCACATTAGCTGCTGTGCTACTTTTCTTAAGCAAAATGCAAGCACAAAAACGAAGTTCGTTTCACAGTTTTACTGATCATCTTTTTATTAATGTTTTTCACCTCATGCGCCATGCTAAAATGCTTTTAGTGTTGATTATTATTAGTATAACAATCACGCTTACTTCAATACTACTTGATAAGATCAAACTTTTATATTTCTTAAATCATATTGAATATTTCAACTTCATGTTATTGATTAAGATTACACCGATTAATTTAGTCTTAACAATTGCGATATGTTATATCGCAAGAAGTAAAAACACTAAAATCCAGATATCTATTGTGTTACTTATTTTTCTTTTTTTAAGCTCTACTTGCCTTTTAATTATTCACCACGACTCAACAGGCATTGAAATAAATTTCACTTACCAAGTATTATTAATAATAGATCGCACAGTAACCTTCGTAACATATTCATTTATTTTAGGTGCTTGTATTGACCACTTACTATGTAAGTTTAAAAAAAGTCAGGTTTTTGTTTCTAGTGTGTTTTACATTTCGACAGGTATTTCTGTATGGATCATTCTCCAGGCTCTAAATGCGATTTTTTAAAAACTTACCCGTATATGAGTTTTCTATTTTAGTAACTTCTTTTGGTGGACCTTCGGCAATAATTTGACCTCCACCGTCACCCCCTTCTGGCCCTAAATCAATAATCCAATCTGCTACTTTAATAACATCCAAATTATGTTCAATAATCACAATCGTATTACCTTGCTCTTTTAAACGCATGATCACTGTTAAGAGTTGCTGAATATCATGAAAATGTAGCCCTGTTGTGGGTTCATCTAATATATATAAGGTTTGTCCTGTTGCTGTTTTTGATAACTCTTTTGCAAGTTTCACTCGCTGTGCTTCACCACCTGAAAGTGTTGTTGCATTTTGACCAAGCGTAACATAGGACAAACCAACATCCATCAGTGTTTGCAATCTACGTTTAATCTGTGGCACGGCACTAAAAAACTCCAATGCCTCTTCAATACTCATATTCAGCACTTCACTAATATTTTTGCCCTTATATTGAATCTCTAATGTTTCACGATTATAACGTTTTCCTTGACATACATCACACGGCACATAAACATCAGGTAAAAAGTGCATTTCAACCTTAATTACACCGTCACCCTGACAAGCTTCACAGCGTCCACCTCTAACATTAAAGCTAAAGCGTCCCACCTGATAACCACGTGAGCGTGATTCAGTAGTCGCAGTAAAGAGCTCACGTATTGGAGTAAATACACCAGTGTAAGTTGCAGGATTTGAACGTGGGGTGCGACCAATTGGACTTTGGTCAATATCAATCACCTTATCCAACTGATTAAAGCCTTTGTGACTATCATAGCTCTGAGGGGTAATTGTGTTATTACGATTTAACAACTTTGCAGCTAATGGATAAAGTGTGCGGTTAATCAAAGTTGACTTCCCCGAGCCTGACACTCCAGTTACACACGTTAACAGCCCAATAGGAATCTTTAAATGCACGTTTTGCAAATTGTTTCCTCTGGCACCTATGATTTCAATGTAATGATTTTTTTTAGGCTTAAGTGGCTGACTATTGGACATAATTTTTTTACGCCCAGATAAATAATCTCCCGTTAAAGAGGCTTTATTATTCACAATATCAGTAAGTCTACCTTCAGCAACGATCTGACCACCATGAATGCCTGCACCAGGTCCTATATCAATAATATGATCAGCTTGCTTAATTGCATCCTCATCATGCTCCACAACAATTACGGTATTGCCTAAATCACGCAGGTGATGGAGCGTATCCAAAAGCTTTTGGTTATCACGCTGATGTAGCCCAATTGAAGGCTCATCAAGAATATACATCACTCCAACTAAACCTGCACCAATCTGACTTGCCAATCGAATACGCTGTGCCTCCCCTCCCGATAAAGTGTCCGCTTGACGAGATAAACTTAAATAATCCAAACCGACATTAGCTAAAAAACCTAAGCGTGCCAATATCTCTTTTAATAGACGCTCTGCAATGAGTTGCTTTTGTCCAGACAACTCAAGGTTATTTAACCATCTTACTCCATCTTTTATTGAAAGTGCGGTTAAATCCGCTATGTTTTTATTGTTGATAAATACATTTCTGGCACCTTCATTAAGGCGTGTTTCATGACAGGAAGGACAAGCTAAATTACTCATAAGTTTACTTAACTCTTCACGGATCATACTTGAATCGGTTTCTTTATAACGACGTTCAAAGTGGGCTAAAACACCTTCAAATGGTTTTTGTGCATGGTATTCTCGCCCACCTGTACTTTTAAAATAAATATCGATACTCGTTTTACCCGAGCCATGCAATATCAGTGCTTTTTGTTCTGCTGTAAACTGCTGATAAGGAGTATCCATCGAAAACCCAAAATGCTCAGCTAGAGACTTTAATTGAGCGAAATAGTAACCATTCCGCTTATCCCAACCGTAAATTGCACCATTGCTCAAACTAAGAGAATCGTCAACAATAATTTTCTCGACATCAAAATAGGCCTTTGTCCCCAAACCATCACAGTCTGGGCAGGCACCTATAGGGCTATTAAATGAAAAAATGCGAGGAGCCAACTCTTTTAAGGAATAATTACAATATGGACATGCATGTTTAGAAGAAAAAATGACATCTTGTTGCTTACCCTCTAAAAAAACAAGCTTAGCAATGCCCCCAGATAAATCTAAAGCCGTTTCAAATGACTCTGCTAAGCGCTGCTGATGTTTAGCTTGTGGTTTAAATCGATCGATCACAACTTCAATCGTATGCTTTTTATAACGATCAAGTTGAGGTGGATCACTTAGTTCATAGACTTCACCATTGATTCTGGCACGCAAATAACCTTCAGCATAAAGCTTTTCCATTAATTGAATGTGTTCTCCCTTTTTATCCACAATAACAGGTGAAACAATCATAAGCTTAGTTTCATCATCTAATGCTAAAGTATGATCCACCATCTGGCTAATCGTTTGTGCCTTTAGTTCAACCTTATGATTGGGACATCTTGGCTCACCAATACGTGCAAACAAAACTCTTAAATAATCATAAATTTCCGTTACCGTTCCAACAGTTGAACGCGGATTATGTGAAGTTGTTTTCTGCTCTATTGAAATTGCAGGTGATAAACCTTCTATATGCTCAATTTCAGGCTTATCCATTAAAGATAGAAATTGTCTGGCATAACTTGAAAGAGACTCAACATAACGGCGCTGCCCCTCAGCATATAAAGTATCAAACGCCAAAGAAGACTTTCCCGAGCCGCTTAGACCTGTAATCACTGTTAATTTATCACGTGGAATTTCTAAATCTATATTTTTAAGGTTATGCGTTTTTGCACCTTTAATAATAATTCTGTCCATTGATGGATTCACAAAACGATAGCGTGAAATGATTGTAACATATTATCTTGGCTAATACATTTTTAGATGGGACAGCCGTGTTTCCTATATGGGTTCAACCCGTTTTTTTGGTGATTAACTTTATTTCTCAGTGCACGGTCCTTAGTCCCAGGTTGATGTTATCTAAATACTGTGCCCAAAGTTTACTTGATAGACTCTGATACCAATCGGAATACAACATATTATCAGTCCGCATTTTAAATACATCTATTTTGTTTGTGTTTAACTCACAGGCATGACCTATTAGCCATTTCTCTATCTCATTACCACCTTGGTACTCTGGGTGAAATTGTAACCCTAATATATTTTTCCCTATAATAAAAGCCTGAATATATAATTTAGACTTAGCAATGACTTCCATTTTATCATTAGCATCGAAAGTATCTCCGTGCCAATGAAACGCCATTTCATTGTTAAAATGTGAGAGAATAGTATTCTCATTGGAATATATCTCATGCCATCCTATTTCCTTTACATCGCCAGAGTAAATTTTTGACCCAGTAACTTCAGCTAGTAGTTGGGCGCCAAGACAAATCCCTATTGTTGGTAAATCGTTAAGCACTCTTTGTTTGAGTATCTGCTTTTCTTCCATGAGGTAAGGATATATTTTGTCATCATTAACTGATACTGGAGCACCTAGAATGATTAATAGATCACAGTCTGAAACATTAGATAAATCATCTGTTGGCGCGTAATAATTAAATATAGTGAAACCACGTTGCAGTAATGCGATTTCAATATTACCTATCCCTTCGAATAAGATATGCTGGATAACATTTGCTTTTTTCATAATAGTATTCCTAAACAAGTAACTCTTCTTTTAAATCATAATTTGGGTTTAAACTAAGGCATAAGTTTTCTATGTTTGAGTAATCTATATTGCCATAAATAATGCCTCGACAATCATTAATCATTTCCTTGCAACTAGGAACACCTAGTTGATTTAAATAGAACACACCAATTTAACTAATTTTTTTTGCCATACCTCACTGTACTTTCCTTCATCAAGGATCATATGTTTCTCTTCCAGAATGTCTTATAACTTGGGTCCTCCTGTGCCAGTTCTTAGATAAATTTTTGTTAAAGTTAATAGAGTTATCCATATTTGTTTTATTATGCTTGATTATATTTGTTGTTATATTTTTTGTATGATATAGATAACCTGAAAGGAGTATATATGGCATTGTAATCATACATGTCTATTCGCTCATATTTTTTCACAAATACACATAACTTTATGATGACGGGTAACATTAGAAATTCTGCAATAATAGTTCCAATATATATTTTCATTGATAGAGACAATACTTCAAACGACGATGAGATACCATAAAAAGCTAAATATGCAAATGCGAAACTGCCTATAAGAACAGAAGTTAAATAAGAAACGAGTATTCTTTTGTGGATCTTGTCACCATTATCAAATATCTTTATTTTTGAAATAATATATGAATTAACAAATTCACCCAAAGCAAAAGCAATAAGTGAGGATATTATTATTCTAGGGGTTGAGGATAACACCGAAGAGAAAGCTTAATTAGATTGATCGGCACTCATCTCACTGTAGTGCCAAAATGTGGCTGGATCGGCAACTATCGTTGGGTAACTAGCAGCAACAAAAACAATATTGATAATTATAGCAGCCCATATAGCCTGTCTAGAGTATTCGTATCCATATACTTCTGTTATGAGGGCACTTGTGGCGTAGGTAAAAAAATACAACAAATACCCGCCAGTGAACGTGCAACCGTAAAACGATATGAGTTTACTTGATAATATGTTGCTTATCAGTACTAGTGACGCAAAAATAGCTGTGAGAATAGAAAACAACTTCATTGGTCTTGCTAATGATAAATGAACACTCGCGTCATTATTCTTAGCCGCAGTTGTCGCTATTTGGGCAATATCTTCTTTCCTGTAGTTCATTAGGATTTCTTTGTCATGGTCAACCAATTCTTTACATGACTTTGTTATTGTTAATCTTGGATTTTGAGTTAATTTACCTATGGCAACGAACTCACCTTTATGTTTACCAAACATTGCTTTTTTAATCGTCATAAGTTCGAGTATATCATCGGGGGAACTTTTCTCGTTTTTGCAAGAATTATTGGTAATTATACCATTGTATGGGAATTTCAACATTTATTATACTCTCTCTTCCTCTCGTATGATTTTAGACTGACCTCTACCTTCCTTTAGTCTGTCATCAAGTACTTTTCTATATTTTGAATCGTATTCAGTGAACATCTCGTTACATTGATCTTCGCATATAGGTTCAGATAATTGTGGTGGATTTGGTACAAGTTTTATAATATCGGGGCATGTTGTGCTGGCTTCAATCCCCCACAATTTTGTCATAAATGAAACTGGTGTCCCATAAACAATTTCTCTGATACCTGACCAACATATTGCTGAAGAACACATTATACATGGTTCGCCAGTTGTATATATAGTTAGTTTTGACCAATCAATATTTGGATACTGCGATGCACAATTATTAATAGCCATAATCTCAGCATGGAATGTTGGAGAGGATTTTGGTTGTCCAAGTCCATAGGCTATAATTTCCCCATCCTCATCAACAATACATGCTCCATAAGGGACTTGTTCGCTGTGCAGCTTGGTATAAGCTATGAGTTTATTCATAATTAGCTTTTTATTATTCATGATTTTCTTAGTCCAAGTTGTTTGAAAATGTTGAAAGTTGGTAGTTTTTTAGTAACTTTCTCGCTCAATTTCATTAGCTCTTTGGCATTTTCTTTTTGAAAACGCGTTTCACAAATAACACCTAGAATCTGATATTTATCACTAACATATGGCTCGGATGTGTTATTGTTCGAAGTGATTGACCTTAGGTAAATACTACCTTCAATAATCTCAACCTGCTTAATTCCCACATATGAAAAGTCTTTTAGTCCAGTGACAACATAATCAGAGTCTTCAATAGCTGAGCATGGATTAACAATAATGATTGATCCAACCCTATATAGTATTCCATATGACTTATCTGGGATAATTATAGCAAATAACTCTGATGATAAGTCGCCTTCAACTGCGATATATTTTACTGGAGTCGCCTCTATTTCAGATTTATGGAGCATGCCAAGAAAATCGCTCCATGTATATAGAGGAACTTTTCTGTGAACCACATTTTCTTGATATGTTAACCCCACTATTCGGTCTCTTGATAAAGGTGTTTTCCCAGATAGTTCATCTATGGAAACGTTAAAAAACTCAGCTATTGGAATCAGAGTTGAGAGCGTTGGATTCGGGTTGTCAGAAGTACACAACCTGTGCACTGTTGTAACAGGCAACCCAGTATTTCTCGCCAGCTTTGTGACATCCATATTATTTTCACTCATCAATTGCTTCAGAACATTATTAATTGTAGCCATTATCTTTCAGAACTTCAGTTCCATCAGGTTATCTATTTTACTAGATATAGCAGAATATTTGAAACAAATACTATTTCGACCAATATCCGATATATTATAAATATCGTCATTCCAATAAATATCGACATTATCCAACTTATACTCCAAAAAGGTTACCATGAGATATATAGGATCGGTTATATACCGGAATGACTATAAATCAAAGAAAAATCATAAAAAATGCATATTTAAGCATTTACATACCATATAATGTGTTGTATTATTCCGAAAATGGAAACATGGAATGATTCGCAATGCCCAATAAAGAGATGTTCAGAGTCCGCATGAAGCATATGACAACGACGATTATTGTCATATTGGTAACTTATTCATGTGCGCAAATAAAAACGCTTACCCCACATAAATTACCAAATGTCATTAACTTTTTAATGAAAGATAGATACCATATATGGTTAAAAATGTTGTATTCAGGAGATATTATAAAACCATATATAATTGCACAAGGGATTTAGATGCTTCATTGAAGAGTAAAAATAGCAGGCTGTAATAACAATTCCATGAGGTAAACATATGTCGAACAATAGTTCTGAAAACTCTCCAAGAATACTCACAAGCATGGCAAATACTGGGATAGAGGGTGATGAAGCACTCCTCTTAAACCCAGAAAACAAAAGGGATATAGAAGAAATGGGGAGTTCTCAGAATAATCGTAATTCACCAACAGCAAATATCATTGAAAAGACGTTATATATGCTTTCAAAGCATTGGGAAAAACGAGCTGTAGTTAAAAATGACAAGAGCAATGATGCTTACCAAGCATGTTTCGATAATGGAAAAGAGGATTACAATGAAACACTGCTACCTTTCTATCACCACCCACATTGGCAGAGCGCATCTAAGGAATTTAAGTCACATGTCCTATCATGGGCATGGATTATTTATAATCAAAAAACAATACATATAGAAGTAGAAATCATCAATCCGGTATTAGAAGCAATAATACTAGAAAAAATCCCTGGGGCAACAGACTACCTGTCAAAGAAGATTGCTTCTGAAACCTATGTTGATGAGACTTATCACACACTCATGGCGGTTAATGCCTGCAACATAGTCTCTGTTGAAAGAAATTTGGGAAAAATTGTTCTGCCAGAATACGATTTAATTTTTTCACAGAAAAAAGTTATAAACGAACAAAATGATCAACAAAAAAACATGCTTCTCAGATTGGCAACTGCAAGTGTTTCAGAAACATTAATAAGTTCGTACCTTGATGTCTTATCAAAAGATATGAGCATAAATAGTTTCTGCAGAATGACCATAGACGCACACCGCAAAGATGAGCTTGCTCACGCGAATTTATTCACGGGAATCATGAAAAAAATATTCCCAAACTTGAGTAAAGAGCAACAAGAATATTACTTAAGCATGCTACCTTGTGCGATCAGATGGTTTGCCTCCAAAGAGTTGCGATTGTGGGGATTCGTCCTGAATGAAATTAATTTTCCAAACCACAGGGAAATGCTTAGTGAAATTAGCGAACTAGAAACAAAGCAGATTGACACTATTGACTATAGTGGACCTGTCAAGCTTGCTGAGGGATTGGGCTGCGATATCGCGTCCTATTTTCATAAGAATGATCTGGAAATAATACATTAGTTGGAGATGGTTGTGATTTTTAACATAAAGCAGTATTTAGAAAGAATAAATATTAATCAGCCAATTGAAGCCAATAAAGAAGGGCTATTTATGCTGCATAAAGCACACATTTATAATGTGCCATTCGAAAATTTTGAAATGCAATTTAATCAAAAATTTGGCTTAAATCACGACTTCATTAGTGACAGAATAATAAGGCAAAAGAAAGGCGGACTTTGCTTTGAAACTTGTATGCTTATGGCAAATGCATTTGATGAAATTGGTTTTAAATACAGGAAATATCTGGCAAGAGTCCATACGCCAGTTTTAACTCCTGCTACGCATCAAATTTTCATTGTTGAACTGGAAGGTCAAAACTGGTTATTTGATATTGGCTTCGGTGCCAAGGGTCCAAGAATGCCGATCTTACTAAAACATGGTACAGTCGCGGAGTATTCATTTCATTCAACTAAAATCCAAAAAAATAATATTTATGGATGGATTGTATCTATAAAAGAAAACATCAAACCTGACGCTGATTGGGAGGTGATCTACAGTTTTTATGATCACTTAGCAACATCAGAAGATATTGAAATGGCATACCATTACACAATGACATCAAATAAGAGTCTATTGAAAACAAATCGAGTAGCAAGCTTACCAACAAAAAATGGCAGAATAAGCATTCGTAATAAAACATATACTGAAGTAAAAGACACCCTTATTAGTACACAAGATATAGATAGTGAAGAAGATATCTTTTGCTTAATTAAAAACAAATTTGGTATAAATTTAACAATAAACCAATTAGAAACAATGAGGAGTAACGCATTATGACAACAACGATCATCATTGTTCCAGGATATACGAATTCAGGACCTGAGCATTGGCAATCGATCATAGAGAAAAAATACAAAAACGTAGTCCGCATCGAGCAAGAAAACTGGGAAAGTCCAGTGCGCGATAAATGGATTGATGGTCTACAAAAAACGATTGAATCAGTCTCCAGTGAGATGTTTCTTGTTGGTCATAGTTGTGGCGCGATCACTATTGCTCAATGGGCAGCGAAGTATACCAATTCACGGGTGACTGGGGCACTACTGGTTGCTCCAGCTGACGTTGAATCAAGTCATGCTCCAAATGAAATTAAAATTCAAGGACCAATTCCCTTGAAGAAGTTATCATTCAATTCGACTGTTGTTTATAGCAATAATGATGAATATCTGTCTGTAGATAGAGCCTTGGTTTTTTCAAAGGCATGGGGTTCTGATTCTGTGATGATTGAAAATGCAGGGCACATTAATACTGCAGCAGGATATGGAGAATGGCTGATGGGAGAGCAGCTGATTGTCACACTCTCAGGTAACAATCTTGAGGCAAAAAATGGATACAAAATCTGACACTTATAAATGTAAATAATTAGGAATTGCTGCGATGGTTAAATTATTTTTTACCTTTGATAGACCGGTACAATTGTTTTTGCTAGCAACAGGGGTTATGGGATTCAGTAATGGTCTGTTTGATGCAGTTTATAATTTCTATTTAGAGGCAAACAACATTGACAAAGTAGGTACTGGACAAATTTACGCTTTTTCTATGTTTATGATGTCTGCGGCGGTAGTCCCTCTAATGATCGCGAGTAGAAAGATTTCAGTAAAAAAATTATTATTGATATCGTCAATTGTATATGCCATTTCATTTCTGGCTTTGCCATTTTGTACCACTGTTAATTCAAACTCTATAGCCCTAGGATTGATATTATCAGGAATGATAGCAGTCTTATCAACGGGTAATTCATTGTTTGGCGCACATGCAGGTGATAATAAAACAAAAATGTTCAGCTACTTTTTTGTTTTTTACCTGGGCGCTGCAATGCTAGCCTCATTTATTGTTGTAATAGTAACTAAATACTCTCCATTTGAACCACAGTATAACTACTGCGGTGTTTTATTGGTGGCATCTCTATCTGCGCTGCTTATGGTGTTTGTTCGCTTTCATTCTGTTAATGGTGTTAGAGAATTAGAAGATAAAACGGCATTTGGCAATACTCCGAATGCTTTGGAATGGCGTAATTTATTAATGCTATTTATCGCAGCGTTTTTATTGGGTGGATCTATTACTTTGGTTTTTAGATTTGCCAATATTTTATTCAACCAGGCATATTCGTTAGATGTGACCGAGGCTTCTGCAGTGCTTGGTTTAGATAAAATAGTTAGTATATTCGGTGCTTTGTGTGCACCTGTTCTCGTCAAAAAATACAACCTTAAAAGAATATTGTTGCTAATTGGGGTGATAACCTTTTCAGTGTTACTTTTACAGTCATTATTATTACCATTTGCTGTGTTCATCTCTCTTTATTTTGGGCGTTTGATACTTAATTACGCATTGATGCCATTGCTCGACACATTAACAATCTCTGGCTTTGATAATAATCGTATATTAATCTCTTCCAGTATTAGGCAATTGTCATTCTATCTTGGTGGGGCTTTTGCTGCGATGATTTACGGTGAGTTATTTCAAAACCAAGATTGGGCAAAAGCGCTAATCTATTCTGCAATTATGGCATTGTGTGGTGCGATAGCATTGTATTTTGTCAAAGAGAAAGAACAAACAAATCAAGTTGAGAGGTAATGCCATGTCTTCTATCAGACCAACAGTACTCATAGTAGACCCATTTTCAAGTGGGGCACAATTTTCCGAAAGAATCAAACAGAAATATGGCTACAATTGTTTGGCGTTAATCACAAATACAAAATTACCACAGCTTCTTTTATCAGGTCTTAGGAAGACTGATTTTACAGAGATTTTTACGCTAAATGACTCTATTGATGAAATGATAATTGAAATTGAACGTGTGCTTGGAGGTCCGCCAGAATACATTGTCTGTGGCTCAGAGCCTGGTGTACTTGTATTTGACGTATTATCCAATTGCTGGAATCTGTCACCTAATGATGTGAAAAAGAGTCGTGCAAGAAGAGATAAATATCTGATGATGGAACAGCTACGGAATGACGGTATTTGCCATATTCCATCTTTTAAATCATCATCTATTGATCAAATACTTGAGTGGATAAAAACTCAAAAGTTAACAGACATTGTTGTCAAACCAATAATGTCATTTGGCACGGAAGGTGTTCATTTTTGTCATAATGAAAATGAAATTAGAACTGCCTGTGAGAACTTATTAGGTAAAGTTGATTATTCTGGCAACATAAATCAAGAAGTTTTGGTTCAAAAGCTTATTTATGGTGACGAATATGTAGTCGATGTAGTGAGTAGCAATGGTCTGCATCATGTGGTCAATATGTTTAAATATACAAAACAGGCAACCTCATCTAAGTCAAGATGAATGTCAGATTATATCTAGACTAATACATATTAGATATTCTGTAAATGGTTATGATCTTGCTACTCGTTTTGCTTAGACTGCGTTCGCAAATTATATATCCTTGCTCATGTAAAGTACTCAGTGCAACATCTCTATCAGAGAGTTTCACTCTATGAAAACTTCTTCTTAATTCACTCAATGACATTGTTCGCTTTTTAAATAAAGCGATTAGAATTCTGTGTTCCAAGTTCATAATATACGATCCAAAAAAATCCAGATAACAATATAATAACAACAAAATACCACCGTAAAGATATAATTTTTTTCACTGATGATTAAGTAAATTCTTTGCAATAAAATTTCTAACAAATAGTACTCATCTTTGTCGCTTGATTATAATTAAGATTGTTGTTAACTAAGCGATTATCCAATATGGGAGAAAGCGCTACTCAAACGATATATTAAGATAGGAGTTATAACTACAGGAGAGAGAATTGATGTATTATGTGATTGCGACCTAAATCTAAGTGTTACAATTTAAAACAGACAAATAGTAAACCTTTGATCAAGTTTATGGAGGACTGTTATGATGAGAATGGCAATTATTGGTGCTGGAATATATGGCTGTCATTTAGCGCTTTCCTTAAGGGCGAAAGGATTTTCAATAGATTTATATGACATGGCGGATGATATTTTTTCTGGAGCATCCACACATAATTCTTACCGAATTCATAAAGGATATCACTACCCTCGCTCAGGAGTTACGAGAGAAATGTGCAAGATTGATGAAGCAAGATTCATCGCTCATTATCCAAATTTAGTTAGTTATGCTTCACACAACTCAAAAATATTTTGTGTGGCAAATGATGATAAAACCCTAATTGATTATAAAACTATGAAAACAATTATGAAGGGTACCGGATTGGAAATTGAAGAACTCACATTCTCTCAGCTAACTGAACTAGGTTTTGCCAACGTTGAAGGTGGTTTCCGAGTGCATGAGGCTATATTGTTGGTTGATAAAGCAAAAGCTTGGTTTAAAAGAGCACTGAATGAAAGTAACGTTCGACTGAAATTAAATAGACGCGTCAACGATTTGAAAGTGTTGGATGATGAATTAATTCAGGTAGATAATACACCCTATGACTTTGTTATTAACTGTACGTATAATCAAGCATTTCAGTACATTTCTGGCAAACACCAGCACTATTTTGATTTATGTTTTTCACTGCTGGTGGCAACTAAGCAATTAAAAACTGAACGTACATACGAAAGCTTTGGAATATTTGATGGTACATATCCAAGCTTAGAGCCATATGGTTATGCAGATATTCCACTTCAGTATAGAAAATATCGAGATCATCAGCTCTTTCAGATATTCCATGTTCAATATACCAGTTATCAACAGTTTAATGATATCGATGAAGCTCGAAAAGCTTTGCACAAAGGATTGCCATTAAAACAGCTCAGAGAAGTTACAGATAATATCATTGAGGACATAGCCAAATTCTATCCGCACTTTTTGGATGAGTTTGAAGTAATCGACCATATTTTGGCACTGAAAACAAAAGTAAGAGACCTTAGTGACACTCGTCCATTATTGGTGTTTTGTGATAAGTCACGTCATAACAGGTTTATTCATGTTTTCTCATCAAAGTTAACTTCTATTTTCACGGCTGAAGAGCGTGTGTTATCACTTCTAGAGGGGGGGATCAAAAATACCCAATACTGCGTAGCATAGATATAGCTGTAGTGAAGAATTCAAATAATTCAGATAGTAGGAGAGGAGAAAAAGTAATGGCAACACTAACGGATAAAACAGTAGGTGACTTTACAAAGTTTTTAAACGATCAAGCAACCAAAGCAGGTTTTGTGCCTAAATTTACCAAAGAGATCGTAGCAGAGAATTTGCGTGATGGGTATTGGTTAGAAGCCTTAGACATAAACCAAGACGGTAAGATAGACTTATTTGGCTACGGTTTGACTTTAGGTGAAATCTACTGGTATAAAAATCCTGATTGGCAAAAACATTTAGTAGTTGACAAAATTAGAATGCCGGTAGGTGGTGCTTACGCTGATATAACAGGTAATGGCTATCCAGATATTCTGGTATGCTATGAACTTTATGGTCCTGTTGGCACAATACATGATGCAGATACCTCAGGTGGCAAGATTGATTGGATTGAGAATCCTGGTCAAAATGCTGATGTAAAAGAACGTTGGAAACGACACTATGTTGGTCGTACAACAGGTATGCATCGTTTAAGAATTGGTCATTTCACGCAGACTGACAGACTGGAGATTCTGGGATTTCCTATTGTTGCCAGAGAAAGTGTACATGCTGTTCTTCCTGTAGTTATGTTCACACAACCTGACGATGTACATACTGCTAAAGAATGGTCAATGCAAACTATCAATCACAGTAGTTTTAGAATGATTCATGGTGCGGAAATAAAGTCAGAGCTTATTCCAAACTCTAATCTAGACTCTATTATCCTTGCTTCAGATGAAGGTGTTACTTGGCTTTACTACGATGAAAATATTAAAAAATGGCAATGCAAACTTATTGGCACTGGTGAGTTGACACAATTTGAAAGAACATCTTTCAAAGGTTCAGGTGACATGGATGTAGGACGCATAGGAAACGACTCATTTGCGTATGTCGCTGCACTTGAGCCTTTCCATGGTAATACAGTTGCGGTTTATTACAAGTCAGATGGTAAGCCAGGTGCTGATGCTGAATGGAGTAGGGTAATATTAGATGTTTTTGGCGATCCTAATGAAAATGGGGAAGGTCCTGGTCATCAAGTGCTATGCGCTGATTTTGATGGTGATGGTGACGATGAGTTCTTGGTTGGATTACGCGGTCCATGGCCGTGGCAAGGTGTGTTTTACTACAAAGCTATCGATATAAAAAATGGGGTCTTTGCTAAATGGCGGGTATCCGATGAATCCGTGGCAAGGATCGCAATTGGCGACTTTAAAAATCGAGGTACAATTGATTTTGCAACGATTGCTTACTCTGCGCCTAACTATTATGTCGCCAAGAATGCCAAGATAGTTGTTCACTATAATGAAATGATTACTCACGCTCAAGGATCGAACAATGGATTTTAATCTAACAAATAAAGTAGTAATTATCACTGGGGCTGGTTCTGGTATTGGTTACGCTTCGGCAAAAGCATTTCTTGCTGAAGGTGCTATTGTTATTGGCGTAGATATTAATCCAGATGCGTTAAATGAGTTACACGCATTAGGGCAAATTATTCCCATGAAAGTTGATATGACAGATCAGATACAGGTCACTAAACTCACTGATGACGTTGTGAAAGAATTTAATAGAATCGATGTATTGTTTAACAATGCGGGGATAGCTGGATCTCGATCTGGATTTTTGAATATTACGGATGAAGAGTGGTTGACCACGCTAAATTTGAACGTATTAGGCTATGTTCGTGCATCAAGAGCCATAATTCCGTATATGTTGAAACAAGGCAAAGGAGTGTTGTTACATACGGCTTCTGAGGCTGGGCGTATGCCTAATGCGAAACTACCTGATTACAGCGTTTCTAAGGCTGCGGTTACGATGCTATCAAAAACAATCGCCAATGAATTTACTGCTAGAGGAGTTCGTTCTAATGTGTTATCACCTGGGTTTATACGAACAGCAATTTATGATAAAGCGGGTGGTTTGGCAGATGTCTTGGCAAGACAATATGGTGTTGATCGTGAGACAGCATTACAAAGATATGTCGAAGCACAAAAAATCCCAGTTGGTCGATTAGGTAAACCAGAAGAGGTTGCCTATCTCGCACTCTATTTAGCTTCTGATCTAGCTAATTTTATTTCTGGCGCGAATTTCACCATGGATGGTGGAATTACACCGGTCGTATACTAATTAAGGAGAAGAAATTTTATGATCATCGACTTGAGCAGACGTATTGCTTTAATCACCGGGTCAACAGCAGGTATAGGACTTGCTATTGCAAAAGCGCTTCATCACGCTGGCGCTGATATTATTATCAATGGTCGTACAGATAAAAGAGTTGAAGCAGCAGTAACATTATTTTCTACACAAGAACGCGTTCGTGGTATTGCAGCAGACGTTGGCACCTCAGCTGGCTGTGAGAAACTTTTCGCAAAAATTCCGCATGTAGACATACTCATCAACAACACAGGAGTTTTTGAACCAAAACCTGTGTTTGAAATAAGCGATGCTGAATGGGAAAAATTTTTTGCTATTAACGTAATGAGCGGTATCAGGCTGTCAAGACATTATATTCCTAACATGATTGAGCAACAGTGGGGGCGTGTAGTTTTTATATCCAGCGAATCTGCCATACAGATCCCGCCAGAAATGGTGCATTACGGCATGACGAAAACAGCGCAATTGGCAATTGCACGAGGTTTTGCTGAAACGGTGGCTGGCAATGGGGTAACTGTCAACAGTGTATTACCCGGTCCAACGTTAAGCGAAGGTGTTGAGAAGTTTATTCGTGAGATGGTGCCAGATCCAGCGCTTACGCTCGAAGAAGCTAGCCGAGAGTTTATAAAACAGGCTAGATCGACATCATTATTAGGTCGCATGACTTCAGCTGAAGAAGTAGCAAATATGGTTGTGTACTTATGCTCATATAAGGCTTCAGCAACGACTGGTGCCGCTGTGCGTGTAGACGGTGGTGTACTTCGAGGACTTTTGTAATTGACTAAAAGAGGAGTCATTCATGTCAAAGTCGACAATAATGTTAGCCCAATCAGAGGATTTACAAATGGAATCATATTCAATTGGTGTGGCTTTGTTAATGATGGCAATTTGTTCTTTTGCCATTGGAACGACAGAATTTGTAACGACAGGATTATTGCCGAATTTAGCAAATGATTTTGATATTACCATACCTGTTGCAGGGTTTGTGACATCAGGGTACGCACTGGGCGTTGGAATTGGAGGACCATTACTTACAGCGGGAACACTTCATATCTCGCGTAAAAAAGTACTCGTATCCCTAATGGTCTTGTTTATTACAGGAAGTATAGTATCAGCCTTGGCACCCACATTTGCTATCCTTATGGTTGGACGCTTTCTCTCAGCATTTTGCCATGGGGCATTTTTTGGAATTGGAGCAGTTGTCGTTGCAAGCATGGTAGGACCAAATCGTAGCGCGACAGCAATAGCATTAATGTTCACAGGACTGACTCTAGCGAATGTGATAGGTGTGCCAATGGGGACGTTATTAGGGCAACACTTTGGGTGGCGTTCATCATTTTGGGTGATTTCAGTATTAGGAGTAATTGGTTTAATAGGTATCTTAGCATTTCTTCCAAGTCATACGATTGTTCCAAAAACATGTTTAAGACACGAGTTGGCAGTTTTTAAACGTCCACAGGTATGGATGGCATTGTTGGTCACAGCGGTAGGGTTTAGCGGACTACTGGCATCTTTTGCCTATGTGGCGCCGATGATGCTCTATGTTGCAGGCTACACTCCCTATGCTGTAGGTTGGCTGCTGGGAATATATGGAGTTGGCTTAGTCATCGGGAATATTTTAGGAGGTAGAGCTGCCGACAAAGCGTTGATAACGACTATTTATGGTTTATTAACGGCTTTAGCTATTTTGCTCGGAATATTTGTGTTTACTGCACATTATAAAATTCCCGCGGCAATTACTTTATTTTTATTAGGCGCGATTGGTTTTGGACTTGTTTCACCGTTACAAAAATACATACTAAACAAAGCTGAGGGAGCACCAACCTTAGCTTCGGCAGCCAACATTGCTGCATTTAATTTAGGAACTGCTTTAGGCGTTTTCCTAGGAGGTTTTACCATTCAAATTGGTTTAGGTTATACCTCGCCTAACTGGGTTGGTACTATTTTAACAGCAATAGGTTTAATTTTGGCAATTATCAGTAACACTAAGAGGATGAGTTAACCTGAGTATCAGTTATATTCGATTGTTAATCACCTTGCATTAGACTGATCTGTACTAACACACGTTTTCAATATTTTGGTTATTATTATTTTTTGAAAATATTGTAAAACAGTGATTATTACTTTCTTTTTTATCTGAGTATTTTATCTCTTTATAAAGTGCATTCGAAGATTTTAGAGTTTCTATATATTCTGTAGAGACTCCATGTTTATTATTCCATAATACACCATACATTGGCGAAAGAAGTTTTTGTGCAATAATGTCACTAGCATTGACTTTTGCTAAATCTTGTTTTAATCGGTTTATTACCATTGTACTGTCGTAATTGCCTGCTGATTTAGGATCGTAAGCCTGCATTACGCTCCATGGCACATTATACGTTTGACCAGCGTGTTCTAGTTTATATGTGTATGTGCTTAACTGACTATTGACCTCTTCTGGCACGGCAGTATGTGAGTGTATAAATTGCAGCAAATTGGTTAATTTTTGTTCAATATTATTGGCTGGTGATCCGTTTTTTAAAATTTCATGGTTTTTCTTTTGAAGTTCCGCTAACATTTTTTTATCAGTAGATTGCCTTGTTAGGAATGGCAAAACACTTGTAGCGATTAGTCCAGAGTTTTTAATTAGAGGTTCACCTTTGTGTGTTTTGCTTAGATAAGACTTGTTGAGTAAAAAATTTGATAAGTTTTTTTGTATTGTTAATGGATCAAGCGCCTCTTGCATTAACTCTATCAGATTATTTCCGGAAAGATTTTGATCACCTTTTTGTAAATGCAAGGATGGTACTGAATTTTTTTTAGCATATTCTTCCGCATTGGGAACGGATATATTAGGCGAAAAAACAAGTAAAGCTGTATTTTGAAGATAGGATTGAGATATAGTTTCAAATCGTTCTACACCTACGGTTGTCCATATTTGCATATCACTTTTTTTTACAAAATCAACCCCGATGGTCTGAAGCTTTTGACTGTCAAAACCTAATTTTGTAACTAATTGTTTATCATCTTCATTTGATGAGTTATGTATAAAAAGTACTTTTTTCATTTTATTTTTTCCTATGTTTTAAATTAAAAATCAACAAGGATAAGATGTTATATTAGTACGTAAAATAAAAGAATACCTGTTATCTGTATTTGATCAAATCGTCTTTTTTCTTGGTTTTGGTTTTCTTTTTTTAATACCTGTTATGAGTTAATCTTCCACAGGTGCTCTGGCATCAGTTATGGTCTCAATAAGCTTAAATCCGAACGCCAATATATCGTGTAAGTATACTCAGCACCAGTATGCTTAATGCAACTACAAATGCCAGCAACATTGAATACTCAGATATCGCGCCAAAAAACAAGCTTCCTGCCGCTTGTCCTATGTACATCATCATAAAATATACAGCAATAACCCTTGCTGCAATTTCCCCTCTATAACGTTCTTGAATCATTGCATTTATGAGCGATATTGACATCGACCAAGCAAGACCACATATAAAATAGTTGATGGCAATTACCCATTCATCTTCATATTTATAAAATAAAAATGACAGTGTTGAAAATATGGTTAAACCATAACAAATTAATACATTCTGTTGACGAGAAAATCGTTTAATCAAAACAGGCAAAACAAATATCGTAGAAAATGCTCCTAATCCAATACAAGCCATATAGTTTGATTGTGCAATTTCATCACCACCCAAATTATATTTCACAAAGTAGGGTAACAATGCTAACACTGCACTAGAAGAAAACATAATTATCATTATATCCAGACAGCAATAAATGAAATATTTTTCCTTAATGTATTGACTTATTCCCTCTAGTTTTTTGGTTCTGCTAACTGTAAGGCTTTTTTTCTTTCTATATCTGTAAAAGTAAATTACAGGCAACAAAAAAATGACTGTGCTTAGAATAAATATAGTAGGAGCAGTGACAACCAGTAATAACACTCCTACTAAAGCAGGTCCAAGACTTCGTGAAATATTAAAGCATAGGTTATTTAAAACTGAGGCATACGCAACTTGATCAACTCTGACTAATGAAGCAACACATGCAACTGAGGTTGGCATTCTAAAACTCATAATACTTGCAAAAATAAACGTAATAACAATTAAATTAAATGTGTTAAAAAAACCTAAATAACCAATTGTTGCACATGCAACTGCTGTAATTGAAAGCGCACATTGACAAATTAACATAACCCAATATTGATTAAATCTGTCCCCGATAATGCCAGCAATAAAACATAGTAAAAAGAAAGGAAGCGTTGCAGCAACGTGTACTAATGAGTTAGTTAATGCAGAACTTGATAATTGCGATACAAGAATACCAAACAGCATGGTTTGCATCCATATAGCTGTATTACTTCCCAAATTAACAAACCAAAAGTATCTATAATCACGATTATCAAGGATAATTCTAAACATTTTCAACATTTAGTTGACCCATAACAAATTTCTAGCCCACTCATTAAGTTCTGATACAATAAAGTCAAATTCTTGATCTGACTTTGCTTTGAATACTATTCTATAAATTGGATCATTACTCATTTTCATTTTTTCATATTGATGATTCACTTTTAGCATATCTACAATATCAATAATATTTTGACTATCTGGAAGCCTTGGTTTAGCCAATATTTTTCCCTCTTTAGGTGGAACGAACATAGAACCCACTTTATAATTTTTGATTACTTTTGGTGGGCATACATAATTGTGAATGTAGTGCAAATTAATATGTTCAACATTAATATCTGTATCATGTGAAAGTTTATAGTTAAATGGAATGTTGACCCCAGGAGCTCGGCAAGCAATCTCGCATAGCGTTATATAGCCATTTTTATCGACAAATACTTCGATATGAAACCAACTATGCGTGGGCATAGGGTAAACATTTTCAACCAGATTTTTACCATAACTCAATAATTGATCATAAAAGGGATGATATTCAAAAAGTGGCATCACTGACTGTGTATTGCCACCAACAAAATTAAGTGGGGTCCCGATATACCTGCCTGGATTAATATAGATTGCCTTACCTCTTGATACAAGACCATCAATTATATACATATCACCTTCTATATATGGTTCAAATATATAATTGTCTGTAATGAGATGTTTAACTCTCTCGTAGTCATCTTTGCTGGTGATAATAAAGGTATTGTAACTACCCACCCCATCTTCACTTTTTAAAACAAACGGATAATTGAAGTCAAGTTTGCTAACTGGTTTAGGAATTACCGTGTGCAAACCATAACTTGCCGCTCTATCTTTCATGTGCTGTTTATTTCTAAGTAATAAAGCTTCTTTATAACGTTGTCCAGGAATGTTTAACTTATCGCGCAAATCAGCCATCCGTAATATATCCGCCTCAGAAAGAGGAATAATATCGGTAATGTTTTGTTGCTGATGCAGTTGTTCTATATCGCGCAAAACGCTGTTATTGTTATAATAATCATCATACCCAATCACGTCTTTAAATATGTTCAACGACTTAAGATGAACGAGTAAATCATGATTATTTTCTGTCATTACTACAGTATCTTCATTGATTTTTAATTTCATAAGATCAATAAATGATATTATTTTCCAGCCACCAGTAATTACTTTCATATTATCTCCATTAAATGTTCAACGATCGTTTTAGCTCTGCTTGCCAAATGAGGTATTGATTGTGTATATAAAAAAGTGCCACAGGTTAAGTGCCCAATTGCATAAAACCTAGGTGCAATTTCTGATGTGGCATAATTAACTTTTATTCCACAAATAACTAAAATCATCAGGAGCATCAAGGTCGATAGACATATATTTATGATGGTGATTTAATAACAACTTATCTATATCTTCCTGATAGGCTAAGCCTCGAATAAACCTCCCCCCCCTGTTAAAGGTGAGTAAATATCAATTTCAATCTCATTGTATTTTAGGTGTTTGTTCAATTGCGTCAATACACACAAATTAGCTGCACCAAATCCAATAAGTGCCAACTTCTTAGCCATTTATCTCCCTCTAAATTTCCCATCAAATCCAAATTCCCGAAGAGTCTACAAAACAGCAAATTTATTGTCAAAGACAATTTATAATTATTTAGAAATTACACATTGATGACCCAGAACTAACTTTCTAGAAATTTGCGCTCAAGATAGGTAAAGTAATTAAGTCATAAAAATTAAAAGTAACGGAGACTTTCATCATGAGTTTAGACACTTTGCTAAAAGAACAAGCGCTTCATCAGTACATTTTAGATAACACTCCAACAAACAGTAATATCCAAAAAAAGTTATTTGAGCATGCACGTCAAGACCAACATGCGCAAATGATCACCGCACCAGAACAACTTCACTTTATGCAGCTTTTAATTAGACTAATCAATGCAAAAAAAACGATTGAAGTTGGTGTATTTCGAGGTGTTGGCACACTCGCGATTGCCGAAGCCTTGCCTCAAGATGGCATCGTTTACGCCTGTGATGTTACCGATGAATACCTAAATGAATATAAAACATTTTGGCACCAGGCAAATGTCGCTCACAAGATTCAGTTAAAAATTGCACCAGCAAGCGATACCTTACAGCTACTAATTGATCAAAATGAAGGTAATTCTTTTGATTTTATTTATATTGATGCTGATAAAGGAGGTTATCTAGATTACTATGCTAAAAGTTATAAACTGCTAAAAACGAATGGCATTATGGTACTAGATAACATGTTACGTAATGGTAAAGTTGCCGATCCAAATGTTGTCAATGAAAGCATCCAAACCACTAGAGAGGTCAATCAGATGATTAAAGATGATCAGCGTGTTGACGCCTCCTTGTTACCGATAGGAGATGGCGTAACAATTGTAAGAAAAAAGTAAGTTAGATTTTGTCTATTCCAGACGGCTTTACTTTAAGTCCTAACTTTTCAATGATTTATAAGTGAGATATCATAGCGCAACGCTCTTAACCTTATGATCAAAATGATTCAAGTTGAACTTCCTGAAATTAAAACAGATTTACTTGCTTTACCATTTCCAAAGCTTGAAAAACGTCTTTTGCGCAAGGTTGGACTTGCAATCGAAGACTTTAATATGATAGAAGCCAATGACAAAATTATGGTCTGTCTATCTGGTGGCAAAGACTCGTATACATTGTTACAGTTATTGTTGATTTTACAGAAAAAAGCACCTATCTCATTTGAGATCATCGCCGTTAACCTTGACCAAAAACAACCTGGCTTTCCAAAAGATGTACTACCAAACTATTTAAGTAAACTTGATATTGAATATCATATTATTGAGCGTGATACCTATAGTGTAGTTAAGCGGATTATACCCGAAGGTAAAACGACTTGTAGTCTTTGCTCTAGAATGCGCCGTGGAATTTTATACGATTTTGCATACAAAAATAAGGTAACTAAAATCGCACTTGGTCATCACAAAGACGATATAGTTGAAACTTTTTTCTTAAATTTATTTTACAATGGACAACTAAAAGCGATGCCAGCTAAGCTTAAAAGCGACGATGGTCGCAATATTGTTATTCGCCCGTTAGCATATGTCAGCGAAGAGGAGATCATCACTTATGCTGCACAAATGAACTTTCCGATTATTCCTTGCAATTTATGTGGCGCTCAAGAAAACCTTCAACGCAAGAAAGTTAAAGAAATGCTAACAGATATGGAAGCACAAACTCCTGGTAGAAAAGAAGTTATTTTCTCTTCATTAAAATCAGTTTCCCCTTCGCAACTATTGGATCAGAGTTTATTTAATTTTAAAGCTCTCTAACGCACGTTACAAAAGCAACCAACCACATAAAGCGCAAAATACCACAATACACCAAGGCGCTAATTTATAGCCCTGTAATAGCCAAAATGACATCAAAGCAATCACAAAGCTTTTAGTATTTAAAATACTACTTATCCATACAGGTTGATACAGTGCAGCTAATAATAAACCAACTACAGCAGCATTTACTCCTTTAAGTGCTGTTTGTACCTTTGTCCTTTGACAAACTTGCTGCCAAAACGGTAAAACAGCCATAAGTAATAAGAAACCTGATAAAAACATTGCAATTAAGCAAACTAAGCTTGTAAAAACCGGTTTATTTGTATCAATAATTCCTCCTAAATAAGCAGCAAAGCTAAACAAAGGACTAGGAATTGCTTGCGCTAAGCCATAACCTGCTAAAAAGTCTGATTGAGAAACCAATCCAGTCTGGACAAGCTTAGCCTCTAATAAAGGTAACACCACATGTCCACCACCAAAAACCATTGCACCTGTTTGATAAAAAATATTAAACAACTCTAATAGTTTGCTACTTTGCAGCCAATTCAACACTGGAAACACCAATAGCAAGATAAAAAAAGATATCAACCATAGCGCTCCTGCTCTCTTACTAATTTTTGATGAGAAAAAATCTAAGCCAGTCATATGATTTTGATTTAATAATAAAATTCCAAACAAAGCAGCAAAAAGAATAATAAGAACTTGCGCCCAAGCAAATGGTAAAAGCAAAGCAACACAAGTAGCTGCTATTGCAATTGCCATAGTTTTAGTTGTATTGCAAATCTTTATACTCATTGAATAAACTGCTTGTGTAATAATGACAACAGCCACAATTTTCAATCCATGAATAACACTTGTATTAGCCCAAGATTGATTAGCACCCATCAACCAGGCAAAAAGACTTAATATGAGGACTGATGGTAAAGTAAATCCAAGCCATGAGGCTATTCCTCCGAGATAACCTGCACGATTTAAACCAATAGCAAAGCTCACTTGACTACTAGTAGGACCAGGTAAAAATTGACAAAGCACCACCACATCCAAATATGCTTTTTCAGATAGCCATTTCCTTCTATCAACAAACTCATGATGGAAGTAGCCAAGATGCGCAATAGGACCACCAAAGGAAGTCAGCCCTAGCTTTAAAAATATACAAAAAATTTGAAGCGCTGTTTTAAGCATTATGGTTTAGCTCTATATTTCTCTCCCAGTCCCGCAATAAACTGCCAAGCTAGAAAATCAATGGTATGAACTTCGCTTTCTTTTGGTGCCCAATTTGCAAAATCCGTTTCAGGGGTTGGCTCAAAAGGTCCAGGTTTTACTTCAAAAAATACAGACTCATCTGACAACGCATAAAACGAATGCCAAGTGTTTGATGGTATTTCAAAACCCATCATATCAGTATTTGGTGCAATTATAAACTTATCAATTATCACACCCTTATCATCGTAAATAACAACAGCTGTTTGACCTTTAAGTGCTAAGATGAGTTCCCATTTATGTGACTCGGAGTGACGATGTGGACGAATATAGGTGCCTTTTGTTAAGGCTATACACAGTCTGTTGACTGGATCACTTAACTCAGAATGTAAATTATGGTGTGACCTTAACCTTGGCGACGCGTGCGCATCCATTAGCATTTTTTGAATGAGGGTATTATTTAGTTTTTTCATTTTTACTGTGCAAGTTTTAAGTGTCTTACTTTCCAATATATTATCTTTATTTCGACTGATGAACTAACTATATTTTTGAGACTAAAGGTTAACCTCTATTGATTATCAACAGCAGTCGTTGAAAATAAAATCAATTTTTATAATATACAAAACTTGTTATCCTTCAAAAAAAATTGATAATGCTTAAAATACTGAAAATATAAGCTTTATGGCATATGAAGATGAGAGAAAACAATAAATACTCTAAAATAATTTATAAAACACCTTTAACTTTTACAGCTGGTTCCGCCAATGCTAAAAATCCAATTTCAATTATTGTCCCTTGTTATAGAGTTATTAGACTAAATGGTCAGGTTGGAGACTATACTGGTGGCATCTCAATCAAGCAAACAGGTGCTGATGCTTGAGAAACTTAAATAAATAAACGAATTTTTTATCGGTAATGATTTATGCAAACAACAAATAATCGCTTATTAATCAGCATTTTAATGCTAACCATCGTTATTGATGTCATGGGAGTAGGACTTGTTTTCCCTATTATTCCCGAGATCATGATGTCTAAACAAAGTCCTTTTTTTAACATTGATACAATTGATTCAGTACGTAATTTTTATTATGGTTTATCGATGGCACTTTGGCCTTTAGGTATTTTTCTTGGCAGTGCGATCATAGGCAAACTATCAGACATTCATGGACGCAAGCTTATAATTCTTGTTTCGCTACTTGGCACAGCTGTTGCTTACCTGTTATCGGTTATTGCTCTTAACTGTCAATCGCTTATGATTTTTATGCTAAGCCGCTTTATTTGTGGTTTTTTTGGTGGAAGTTTTGGGATTGCTCAGGCTGTTATTCTTGATATTTCCAGTGATGAAAAACGAATAAAAAACTTAAGCTTAATCACGCTTTCTGCATCTATTGGCTTTGTTTTGGGACCACTTATTACAACCGTTGTTGGATTGTTAGCACAAACAGAATATCAGGCGATCAACCTCCCATTTTGGTTTGGCGTAGGTTTATCGATAATTAATATACTCAGTGTTTGGTTGCTTTTGCCAGAAACCTATACCAATCGTATTCAAAAAACCACAAAGCTTAAAATATTTAGTCTAATATTTAGCTTCAGAATCATGTTTATTGACAAACGCGTACAAATCCTTGCACTTGCCTTTTTAATGTTACAAATCGGTTGGGGTTATTACGCACAAACGTTACCTTTGGTACTGGCACAGACCCTCCACTTTGAGTCTGCTGCTATTGGTTTTGTATTTGTGATTATGAGTTTGGGTTTTGCTACTTCAACGCTTTACTTTCAAAATGTCGTACTAAAAAGATTAAATACAATTCAAGCAATGATTACAACAGCTATTCTCATTGGAGCATTAATTATTGTGTGTACCATCTGGATCACTCCAACTTCTATGGTTATTAGTGCATTTTTCGGATCACTGTTAGAAATAGTATTTTATACGGCATTGTTGTCTGTCATCGCAAGCAAAGTAGATACTCATGAACAAGGCGTGATCATGGGTGGAACGACCTCTGTGTTCGGGATTGCCTGGGCAATCAATGCTTTTACTTTAGGGATGCTGGTTAACATCTATCTATTATTGCCGTTTTACCTTGCAGCTATTGCTATTATTATCGCAGGCACGTTTGTTGTTAAAGTGCCTCGTTAATTATTCCCTTCTTCTCTACTCAGGTCTCATATGGGGGAACAGGATTACATCACGAATGGATGCGCTATTGGTGAAGAACATTACCAAGCGATCGATACCAATACCCTCACCTGCGGTTGGTGCTAAGCCATATTCCAAGGCACGAATATAGTCAGCATCATAAAACATAGCTTCATCATCACCAGCATTTTTAGCTACAACCTGCTCTTTGAAGCGTTCTGCTTGATCTTCTGAATCATTTAATTCAGAGAAGCCATTGGCAATTTCACGTCCACCAATAAAAAACTCAAATCGATCTGTGATAAATGGATTATGATCGTTTCTACGTGCGAGTGGTGATACTTCCGCTGGATATTCGGTAATAAATATTGGCTGAATCAATTGATGCTCAACTGTTTCTTCAAAAATCGCGGTTTGCACCTTTCCTAAACCATAATGTGCTTCGATTTTGAGATTCATTTTTTTAGCAATCAACACGGCTTGTTGAAAGTCAGATAATGCTTCTTTTGTGATCTTAGGGTTAAAGTGCAATATAGCGTCGAACATAGTCATACGCACAAATGGTTTTGCCAAGTCAAAATCCTGACCTTGATAATGAATATCGGTCATGCCCAATACTTCTTGTGCCATTTTACGCAACAAGTCTTCGGTTAAATCCATCAGATCTTTGTAATCAGCATAGGCTTGATAAAATTCAATCATTGTAAATTCAGGATTGTGACGCGTAGATAACCCTTCATTTCTAAAGTTGCGATTAATTTCATAAACACGATCAAAACCACCGACTACTAAACGCTTTAAATACAACTCAGGTGCAATACGTAAATAAAGTGGCATATCAAGTGCATTATGATGTGTCGCAAACGGTTTAGCCGCAGCACCACCTGGGATAACGTGCATCATTGGAGTTTCAACTTCCATAAAGTAATGTTCGTCAAAATATCGACGAATAAATTGAATTATCTTTGATCGTATTTTAAATACTCGACGACTTTCTTCATTGGTCATTAGATCGACATAACGTTGACGATAACGCATTTCTTGATCTGAAAGTCCATGAAATTTATCTGGGAGTGGACGAATCGCTTTAGTCAGCAACTTAACGTTTGTTGCATGTACCGATAACTCACCCGTATTCGTTTTAAAAATTGTTCCTTCAATGCCTACAATATCGCCCAAGTCCCAATGTGCATTAAAACGCTCGTATTCACCTTCTGGCAAGTCATTTTTGCGAATATAAGCCTGAATGCGACCAGACATATCTTGTAGTGTAATAAAAGAAGCCTTCCCCATAACACGCCTTAGCATAATACGCCCGGCTACTTTAACAATCGGCTTATCTTGTTGTGTTTCAAGCTCCGCTTTTTCCATTGTGCCATATTTTGCCTGTAAACATGCAGCTACTGCATTGGGTTTAAAATCATTGGTAAAACCAATGCTATTATTTTTTGCTATATGCTCTTTTAGTTTTTCCTTTCGCACCTGAATTTGATTATTTTCTTCTACTTGCACTTCTTCTTTTGTCAATACTTTATCTTCAATTTGCTCTGCCATTATCATTACCTAAGTTTATTTTTTATAATCCCATTTTTAAACTTGCTTGAATAAACCTATCTAAATCACCATCCAAAACAGCTTGCGTATTTGTATTTTCAACACCAGTACGCAAATCTTTAATACGAGATTGATCAAGCACATATGAGCGAATTTGACTACCCCAGCCAATATCTGATTTTGACTCTTCTAAAGCCTGCTTTTCTACATTACGTTTTTGCATTTCAAGCTCGTAGAGCTTTGATTTAAGTTGTTTCATCGCCTGATCTTTGTTTTTGTGCTGTGAGCGATCCGTTTGACATTGCACCACAATCCCTGTTGGTTCATGAGTAATGCGTACAGCTGAGTCAGTTCTATTGACATGCTGACCACCTGCTCCTGACGCGCGATAAGTATCGATACGTAAATCTGCTGGATTGATCTCAATTTCGATATTGTCACTGACTTCAGGTGAAACGAATACCGAGGCAAATGAAGTATGACGGCGATTACCTGAATCAAAAGGAGATTTACGTACTAAACGATGTACACCTGTTTCTGTACGAAGCCAACCATAGGCATACTCACCTTCAAAGTGAATCGTACAGCTTTTAATGCCCGCGACATCACCGTCAGATACTTCGATAAGCTCCGTTTTAAAGCCATGTGCTTCACCCCAACGCAAATAGATTCGCATCAGCATCTGTGCCCAATCTTGCGCTTCTGTTCCTCCAGAGCCAGATTGAATATCTAAAAATGCGTTATTTGGATCCATCGGATTACTGAACATCCGCATAAATTCAAGTTTTGCAAGTGAACCCTCTAAAGAATGTATTTCTGCAATAATCTCATGCAAAATACTTTCATCTTCAGCCTCTTGCGCAAGCTCAATGAGTTCTAATGCATCATCAAGACCGTTATCAATTTGGGTAATATTATTCACGATAAGCTCTAATGTGTTTTTTTCTTTCCCTAAGGCTTGTGCATTCTCTGGATTGTTCCAAATTGCCGGGTTTTCAAGCTCCATCAGTACTTCATCGAGTCGTTCTTTTTTGTGTACAAAGTCAAAGATACCTCCTCAGGATATCCAAGCGTTCACCCATATCTTTTAATTGTGTTTTATAGCTATTTACTTCCATTGCAGAATAAAAATACGTTCAATGATTAAAGTGGTCGATATTCTATCACACTCACTACATAGCGGTGAATTATTTTAACATTTAAATAAAGATAATATTATCGAATAATTTAAAGCGCTAAATGTGATGTAGTGTTTAAAAAATCAACTAGTTGCTGAACTTTACTAGACTCTTTGTGCCAATTATCTGGTTGCCAATTATTTTTATCCTCAGGGTCCGGTAAATAGGTGTAGTGAATAGCATAGTAGCTAAATTTATTCTTTAATTTATTATCAATCATATCAACTTTACTACTAGTGTCATCAATATAGATTAATGCTTGGCATAAATTTGGATTATCCGTTTTTTCTCTCTCTTTTTTAATCAAATTATATAAAAGCTCTCCCTTATCTCCGCCAGCTGCATACTGAATACCATTACTATACATTGTGTAATCATTTTTGTATTTATTCTGATTTAAAAAGCTTGCATCAAACTCCCTACTGCCAATAGGATTTTTTGTAAAATCAATACCATTAAAACGCAGCTGTCTTAATGTAGTTGCTTCTGCACTAAATCCTCTTGAAGTTAATGCAATTGAACGATGGTCTGATTGTAATTTATTAACAATTTGTACTGTATCTTTTTCTACAGTACTGTAATTTATAAAATAGCGCACCGCATTTAAAAAATCATAAATATTTGCGTTTTTGTCTTTTAATAAATGTTTAGCATGGTGGTTACCTTCACTTTGCTGCCAATATGTCCACCTTTCACTTGCGTATTTCCCATTGTTGGTAATCAATGTATTGTCAATGTCATAAACCATACATACTGAATCCTTGCCATATTTTTGACTTAATTTATCAACGTAAGGTTCTACATCTTTAATTTGTGTAATAGTCACTTTTTGATTAATCATTGATTTAGAAAAACCTATATTAACTAAGTTAGTAAAAGTTACAGCAGCACATACAACCAAGACCTTCATACCTATCCCCTTTTCCAGTCACAAAAACGGCTTAATTATAAGGGGATTTTTCGTGAAAACTAAAAGACTTTTTACTATTACTATAAAATAATGTCGGATTGCTAAACCGTATAAAACGAATTAACCCCTGGCCCTACTGGAAGGTTAAACAGGAATACCCATAAATAAAGGAAGATACTCCAGCTAATCAATAAAGCTATCGAGTAAGGTAACATAGTAGCGACAATTGTCCCAATGCCTGAGTTTTTATCATACTTCTGGAAAAATGCCACAATCAAGGCAAAGTAACTCAGTAATGGTGAAATAATGTTTGTTGCTGAATCTCCTATACGATAGGCAACTTGAACTAATTCAGGTGAATAGCCTAAAAGCATGAACATTGGAATAAAAACGGGTGCGAGCATTGACCATTTAGCGGATGCACTACCCATAAAAAGATTGATAAATGCTGATAAAACTACAAAACTAATCATCAATGAAACACCAGTAAAATTAATGCTTTCAAGCGCTGTCGCACCAGCAACTGCAACAATTGTACCAAGATTAGTGACTTTAAAATAAGCAACAAATTGTGCAGCAAAAAACACCAAGACAATGTATGCACCAAGTGTATTAAATGTTTTATCCATTGCATTAACCACATCTTTAGTATTTTTGAAGTTTTTGGTGGTATAACCATAGACGATACCGGCTACAGCAAAAAATAGCAGTATCAAAAATACTATGCTATCTAAAAATGGAGAATTTGTGATCAATCCTGTTTTCTGGTTGCGTAGAATAGCTCCTTCTGGCACAACAAGATAAATAATGATTAATGATAAGATAACGATTGAGATAACCGCCCAAAATAGACCTTTTTTCTCTATTTTTGTTAGATGAATTTGTGCCTCTAATGCTCTTTCTTCAGAATCCAGTGCATCACCATTTTGATATTTACCTAACCTTGGTTCAATAATTTTCTCTGAAAGAACTGTTACGACAGATGTAACTAAAAATGTACTAGCAATCATAAAATACCAGTTAGCCTCTACGCCCACTCGATACTCTGGATTAATAAAATGCGCTGCTTCTTGTGTTAAGCCACTTAATAGTGGGTCAACAGTTCCCAATAGAAGATTTGCACTGTAACCACCAGAAACTCCCGCAAAAGCAGCTGCCATCCCTGCAATAGGATGACGCCCCATAGCATGAAAAATCGCCCCAGCCAAGGGAATAATAACTAAATAACCCAATTCTCCTGCCGTATTTGACATAACACCCACAAATACAATAATTGTGGTTACGGTAGCACGGTTACTTTTACCAATTATTGCCCGAATTGAAGCACTAATAAATCCTGAATGCTCCGCTATACTCACACCGATAAAGGCAACTAAGACAGTCCCTAGCGGCGCAAAACTGACAAAATTACTGACAACACTACTGAAAATATAACGAATACCCTCTGCACTTAATAAATTAAATACACTAATATAAGTTTCTTCAGTTTGCACTGTTGGATTCAAAACCTTAATATCAAGCCAAGAAAATAATACACTCAAGACAATCAGAAAAATTGTTAGCATAAAAAACAGCATCGCTGGTGGTGGTAGTTTATTACCAACCGTTTCAATTGCAGATAATGACCTATTAATGAAGCCTTGTTTTGTCATCTCTCTCTCCCATTTTTGACTTAAAAGTCTGAAATTTACTGTATAGCCTTAAATTAAGCAATACTCTATAGCAAACTTTATGTAAATAGAATGAGTAGCAGTATTAGAAAAGTATTACCGAAAGGCTGACGTTAGAGACTATTTTTACAGATATGGATCTTCAACAATTGCTGTTTTCTTGCGCACATCCTCTGTTAATAAATCAATCTGCAAAATTTGATAGGCTGATCGCACGCCACTTAAGAATGCACCATGTACAGTTGATGGAAAATAAAATGAAGTCGCTTCTCCTGCAAAAAATACCTTGTTATCAACAGGTTTACCCAGTTTTTGTCTACGTTTTGCTTTAACCCCAACTGGTAAATAGGAGTAAGACCCATAACTATATTCATCGCTATGCCAACGAGTAATGCAGTAATTTTTAAGATTAGGCAGATTTTCACCATACATATGCTTTAATGAATCAATTACCAATGCAATTAACTCTCTATCACTAAGGTGCTCTAGTTGTTTAGCAACTACACCAGCTGTAAATGCCATTAAAATAGGCTTTTGACTTAGCGGATAAAAGTTCATCATCTCACGCGCAATGCGATGTTCAGGTGATAAGCACGCAATACTTTGAGCTTCTTTGTCCCAAAATACATCCTCAAATTCTAAGTAAATTTTATTCAATATTCCCATTTCAAGCTGACTTATAGATTTACGCTTAGATTGTGGTAAATAAGGGTTAAAACCTATATCAGCATGCTTTAATACACCCAAAGGAACTGTAACTAAAACATATGTTGCATGATATTGTGAAGCTGCTGTGATCACTTGTACCAGATCACCACTATAATCAATGCTTTGCACAGGTTCATTTAATTGTATTACTAAGTTTTTAGCCAATAAATCGGTAATTTGAGCATAACCTTGAGGAAATAACCTATCACTACCAGCAAAATCAATATCGGCGTGGTGACTCTCAGCAGATAAATCTTTCGCTTCAATTGCATATTCATATAAAAATAAGGTATCGGCAATATAATCAATATATGATTCATCTTCCTTTATAATATTTTGCTCTAAAATAAACTGTCGCTTTAAATCTGCAATCGACTTTAAGTGACTTTCTTCATCTATTTGTACCGTTTCCAAATAGTCTAGAAAATCAGCCATCCAATTTGCAATTTTAAGCTTCTGCTCATGGGTCAAACGCTTAAATTCAGTATTAAACATCTCTCTATGCAGAATATTGTCCGGTGAAGGACCACACATTTGTGAGCGCCAAGTGCTAATATTATGCTTTTTCGCTAAGCGTGTGATTGGATTTTCTTGCACACCATGAATCCATGAAGCACCTAAATCCACTATAACTCCAGCAAAAGCTTGGCTATTTATACGCCCCCCTACGCGATCACGTGCCTCAACCACAAGCACATCAAAACCGTTTAACATTAAATTATTGGCTGCAGCCAACCCAGATACACCTGCGCCAACAACAATTACGTCATAAATTTGCATATTTTAATTTCTCGATATTCGCATTCCAAGCTAAGTATATACCTGTTATCAATCATTTTTCCAGAGATCCAGCACACAATAATAAAATGTAAATACTACATTATGCTCTATTAATTCAAACCAATATAAGATATTTATTTTACTTAATTAATGGATTATTTCTTAACATAAAGTAGCAACTATCTTACACAAAAAGCGATTTTATCTACTAAAGGATTTACCAACTTTATATTATGATTTTTCACACTTTATGTGATGGATAAGCTAGTACGTATTTCCATACCTCACAGCAAACTACTTTGCCAATTCATACCAGAACAGTAGAGTTAGTTTGTAATGAAGTATTGTAAACCATCCACAATGAATTATTTATTAGTACAAAAAATAGGAATTTTGCCATGTCAAAAATAAAATACTTTAGCACTTTAATCACCGTAAGTTTAACTGGGATAATTTACGCAGATAATATAAAAACTTATTCACCTGAAGTTACTGCCTACTACTTAAGCGATAGTAAAGGACAAACTTATGCTGATTTAAATGCCTTAAAAACGCTTATTGACAGTATCAAAATGGAAAAAGGAACAAACTTCAATAAGCTTGTTTTATCATTTGTGCAACCCAGCTTAATGAATTATCAATCATATAGTCTTGCTTGTACTGGGTTGTTCGGTTATTTTTGTGATCGAGCCGACGTGCAAAAGATTCAAGAACAACATAATAACCCCGCAGCTAAAATTGACTTTACAACATTGAAATCATATATAAAACAATTGCATGACTTAGGTGTAGATACTTATCTTGCAGTTGGTGGCTGGAACTTTAGTTGTGATCCTGTTTTATACCCTAAAAGTCTAAGAGCTATGGGACTTTCTGGTGATTGTGGTCCAAAAGATGCGACATATGACACCTTCCCTAATCCAGAGGTTGCTGCTCGCTTTGATGACAAAGCTACAAGAACGCAGGCACAATTAGCTTATGAAAATCTGGTTAAACTTACCTATGATTTAGGTGCCGCCGGAATCGATCTGGATTACGAAGAGTTTTGGCATGCAGATTTAAATAGTCATACATGGAAAGTTCCTGATAGTTACTCAGCTAATCAATTAGCAATTGAATATCCAAATCAAGACATCCCTTACAATGTATTAATTGATAACTTCGGTAAAGATTACGCCTATACTGAAGGTGGAAGTATCAGCCTAGGTAGTCCAGGGATTATGCCTGATACAGTTACCAAATTTGGGGACATCATTAAAACAATTCATCACTATATTGAATTGATTGATCCTAATTTAAAACTTTCCGCTGCTTTACCTGCTGTTGGTGCTACACCAATTATGATGAGTAAATGGGGCTTGGACCCAAATACCACTTATGACGTTGGCGCACCTTGGTATCATGGCAATTTAAAAGGTTTGATGTATGAGCTTGCACACAAAGACATTGATACAGCTAATATGCTCGATTCGATGGCAGTTATGAGTTATGACCTCTCTAAAAAGGATGGGCAATATATTGGAAAAACTGACCTTGTAGGACAAGTGAGTTTTTATATGAATGAATATAAAAACTGGCTTAAGTCTGATACACCACGTCAAGAAATTGTTGATGCAAGTGGTATCATTAAACCCGCTAAATATCACCTTAAAGGCAAACTCTCATTTGGATTTGAAGTAGGCAAACCAGGTTACCCACAAAATGATCAAGATGCTTTATATCTTACTAAGACCGATGTTAACAAAATGCTAAATGAAATGAAAGGCATCAGTGATGGTATAATCATGTGGGATATTTTAAAAGACCAACGCTATGATCGTGCTGTAATTGGTAAGTGGGATAACAACTGGGCGACTCCAACTAATGTACTACAAAGCACATGTAGCACGTTTAATTTAAGTAATCAAAGCAAACTATATAATTGCCAAGCTAATGTGCCTGGTGATGATACACAACAGCAAACTGTTAGCTGGGATCAACCAAACTTAACGACAAGCAATATTACTAGCAGTAGTGCTAAACTTAATTGGATTCAAGCAAAAGCGGATAATGTTGAAATCAGTTATCAAATTAGTTTAAACGGCACGATTGTAGGAATTACAAATCAAACTAGTTATACACTTAATGATTTATCGGCAGCAACTAAGTATGCTGTTAGCGTTAGTGCAAACGCCACCGGCTATAAACCAAACCAAGCTAATACCACATTTACCACAGAACAAACTCAAGGCAAACTTAGCTGGGACAATCCTAAAGTTGATGTCAAAACTTATGATGCTAGTTCTGTGACTCTAATGTGGAACCCTGCGCATTATTTAGGCGGGAATGGAAGCGCTATTGAATATACTGTTTCTTATAAAGAAGAAAATAGTAACAATTACATTGTTTATAAAACTATTAAGTTATCACAACTTACTACAAACGCCACGACTGACACTGAATTCAAAGTAATGGGGTTAAAATCAGATACCCTCTATACCTTTGAAGTAACAGCCAATGTGCCAGGCACAGGTATTACCCCACTTAAAGCACCGGCTGTCTCACAAAAAACACAAAAAGCAGAACTTGTGATTGACTGGGATGCTAAAGTAAACACAAATAACATTACTAAAAACAGCGCTCAAGTTAGTTGGAGCGAAGCAAAAACTGCACAAACACATCTTATTGTATATGAAGTTATTTATGGTAGTTCAGATACAGACCAAAAACACATTGACAATATTCAACATCTAAATCAAGCACTATCTAATCTTTCTCCAGATACTAACTACAGTGTTACCGTGATAGCTTCAGCACCAGATGCGGGCATATCAAAATCATCAGATCCTATTAACTTCAAGACTCAATCAGATCAACCTAGTGAAGATACTTGGCAAAAAGATAAAGTTTATTATCAAGGAAATATGGTTCAATACCACAATATAGACTATAAAGCAAAATGGTGGACGCAAGGTGATATTCCAGGGCAGTCTGATGTCTGGGAAGATATGACGCCTTATCAACCAGGCTTACCTTGGGATAGCAATAAAATTTACAAAGGCGGCGAAGTTGTTACTGATCCATTAGATCACATGCTCTATAAGGCACAATGGTACATTCAAGGTGGCGCTTTACCAAGTGCTCAATACGCCAACAACCCATATGCAGTCTGGCGTCCTGCTAATTAACTAATACACTTTGACTAAACCCGAGCTTCTTTGCCCATATTTTTATAAACAGAGGATTTAATTATGAAAACAAAAATAAAACTTATCTCTATCTCAATAATATTTAGCACAGCAACTGCTATTGCTTCACCGCAACCTTGGGAAGACAAAACCGAGATACTAAAAACCTATAAAGCAGGGACTGAAGTGATTGATAACGGAATTATTTATCAATGCAAACCATGGCCTTATTCTGAATGGTGTCAATCTGCTGCTTATCGCCCATCTGGCATGTATGGTGCAAATTCTTGGGAAAAGAAATCTGACCCTCAGCCACTAGATCAGCAAAGAACATTAACCATTGCGTTACCTGATAACCTACCAAATAACGCAATTATTGAGTTCATTGACCCAAATGGTGGGATACATAAAGTTGCAAACAATCAAGTTACTTTAACTTACGCCAAAGGTGGCAGCGATTACACCATTAAACTTGAAGGAGGAACAGGAGAAGTCTCACCAACAAATTACACTGTAACAGAGACAAGTAAGTCGCCTGTATTAAGTTATAAAGAAGCCCCCACACCACCAGCACCAGCCACCCAATGTAAAGGTGAGGTACCTTCTGATGCACCTGAATGGAAAAAACCAAGTGCTTGGCCAAATGACCATTATGATGGCAATACATTTGTAAGTTACAAAAATGGTATTTGGCAAGCAAAATGGTGGACAAATAGTGCACCTGATAGTGGTGATGGCAGCTGGACTTATTGCCAATCGCAAACGCTTGGAACACTCAATGTTACAGTTTCAGGACTCAATGATTTCAATCAATTTCCATTAAAATTAAATGATAAAACTTATACCATCAGTAAAAATGGGGCAAAGTTACAACTTGGTAAAGGCAACTATAATGCTACCGTAGATACAATTGTCAACGTTTATGACATGCATGCTTATTTACCAACAATAACCCCATCCAGTTTTACCATAGATAAAAAAGGTGACTATCCGCTTAATATCGCATTTAATGAAAAAGCGATTGGAATAAAATCTATCGGGGCACAGGTAGAATTTGCCGAAGGAACTTCTCCAAATCCATTGCCTATTGCTACAATTGCAGGTGAAGGTTACTCAGCATCTCAACAACTAAAATCTAATAATAACGATATAAAGATCCCTGAATATGGTAGTTATACTATCACTCCAGCTAGTTACAACGTTGATGGAAAAAAATACGTTGCTAACAGCCTTAACGTTATCGATGCAATGCTTATTAATGGCAATAAAATTAAATATCAGCCAGACAACCGAGTGCTCGCTGGTTATATGCCTGTCAGTTGGAATCAACCGGTAAAAATTTCTGAAGCAGCCAAACAAGGATATAATATTGCTCTACCTTCATTTATCATAGTTGATGGAGGCAAACCAGTTAAATTTGTTGATGATCATTTCCTTGCCTACAGCACTTGGAATAACAGTGCCAGTGACCCACAAGTAATTGAGAAAATAAAAACAGATATTGAACTTGCAAAAACGCAATACGGCTTGAAGTATGTACTTGCTTCTATAGGTGGAGAACGTAACACATTTAATCCAGCTGGAGCACCAACTCAATTAGTAGCAGACCAAGTTATCAGTTTTCTAAAAACATACAATTTTGATGGTATTGACTTTGACCTTGAAGTTGTACCTAGAGATGTCACTAAAGAATATTTAGTCGAGTTTATCGAAGCACTTAAAGCTGAAATGCCAAACATTATAATATCTGGTGCACCACAGGTAAACAACGTTGGTGGTACCCTACAATATGTTAACACTCAAACAGATCAAGTTTACAATGCCGCTATTGAGAAAGGTTTATTTAACTACTTATTTGTTCAAGAGTATAATACAGGTGGTAATTATGTTTGTGCGGATGGTAGCTTAGGTACAAAAACTCAAGCTGGTTGCTATGATCAAACGTCAGCTAAATTTATTATCAACAGCTTTTATGCTTTGAAGAAGATCACCCCTAAAAACACCTTAATCATAGCAGGGCAACCAGCCACAGCAAGTGCTGCTGGTGCTGCGACTGTCTATAATGGTGCTGATAAGGATGATCCATATAATGCCATGGCAAATGCTTACAAAGCACTCTCAAATGAACCCCAATTTGGAGGTGCTATGACATGGGAATTATCATTAGATGCCACTAATAATTACCAATTTATCAAGTCAATAAAGCCTGTTATATCAAACTAGATAAAGGGAATAATAAAGCTAAGAAAATTGCAAAGTGTATATCATACTTGCGCTAATGGCATTAAACTTAATCGTGATCAGAATTATTTACTTTAGTTATCACCAAACACATAACTAATCAAAGTATTGCCTCCACCTTGAAGTATCATAAACACTATCTTTAAATGTATAAGTTTAGACTTGACCTGACAGTTGCCTATTTTTCAAACGCGATTTTTGTCAGATATGGTTGAGCAATTCAACCTTCTCTTGCCAGTGCGTTTTCCCATCAGTAAAAGTTGCTATTGGTGTT
>NZ_QLIR01000005.1 GCF_003428155.1 Fastidiosibacter lacustris | reverse complement strand
ACTAGATCAGTTACAGCAAAAGGTAGAGGAAGTGTTAAAGGCACAAAGTCAAGGTCAATTTAACCAGGAAATCGATAAAGCTTATTCTGACATCAAACCTACCTTAGATAAAATCAAAGTTGAAATGGTAGAGGAACAGAATAGCATACAAACGGAAATAATTGATGAAAAAATGACAACTGAAGCTATACATACAAATAATAACAATCATCATTCTCATCAAACCCCTCAAGTTTCTGATTCCACTGAATTGACTAGCGTTTCTGAATCTTCACGCTCTTTGAAGATAGTTGGGCCTTCAATACATTCTATGCCCTCTAACAGCTCTGACTCTCATTAATCCACACACACTTTGCCTCATCTTGTACTTTTTACGTATTTCCGTTAGCATAACGACACTTAATAAAAAACCTTAACGCTTATGCTAATTAGTTTTTTCATATCACTTATTATTACCATAATTATTACTTGGTTTTATTACTTGGTTTACTGCAAATGTACTATTTAAACGCTATATAAAATGTAATTCTATCTTTAAGTTCAGCAAGAAAAGTGTGTACATCAATGCAACTATTTGTGGTTTTGTATTTTTTTGTGTAAGCACATTTATCTACGTTTTATTGATCAATACTCTTTTTGTGTAACCCTTCTTAAAATTTCAATAAAATGTTACATTATTCTATAGATTTAAAATTGCATTACTTTGAAAACAACTTAAACTAAACTCAACCGTTGTTTTTTTAATAAAAATGATTATTTTATGATTCAACACTTTTTTAAACCCGCTAAAGCGGTCACAATGTTACCAGCTACAACAGTTGCCAAACTCTATCCACATTGGCGATTAAGAATGTTTTTGGTCGCTTATATTGGCTATTTTACCTATTACTTTGGGCGCAGCAGCTTTGATATTTCTAAGCAATATATTACTACTTTAACAACCGATCAACTTGGGTTTATCGGTGCTGCTTTAGGAATCGCTTATGGCTTGAGCAAATTCTTAATGGGGAATGTCTCTGATCGCAGCCATGCTAAAGTCTTCTTAGCAACAGGGCTATTAATTTCTGGTACTTTAAATTTACTTCTACCTTCATTCTTAAATGCTGGTGTTGCAATCATGTTTTTTGTAATGTTTTTAAACGGCTGGGGACAGGGCATGGGGTGGCCTGCATGTGCGCGCATCATTACCCACTGGTTTAGTGATAAAGAGCGTGGTACCAAAATGGGGATATGGAACACCGCACATAACGTTGGAGCAGGCATATTTGCAATCGGCGTAGTGCCATTAGGTATATTTTTATTTAAAGACAATTGGCATGGTCTTTTTTATCTTGCTGGAATTTTATGTATTTCTATTGCCGTGCTTATTCTCATTTTTGGTGCAGATACACCTCAATCTGTCGGCTTACCTCCAATTGAAGATTATAGCCATGACTATCCACCTGTGGCATGTGCTAAAACCAAAGCAGAACGAGAAAAAGAGTTAGGCGCAAAAGCAATATTTTTTCAACATGTGTTAAACAACCCTTGGATTTGGACAATTGCAATTGCTAATGCATTTGTTTATTGTGCACGTTATGGCCTTTTAAGCTGGTCCACCTATTATCTTGTACAAGTGAAACATATGTCTATGACAACAGGTTTGCTTGGCTTTGCTTTATTTGAGTTACCTGCCATCCCTGGAACAATTTTAATTGGTTGGTTAACAGACCGTTTATTTAATGGTCGTCGCGCACCCATGAGCGTTATCTGTATGGTGTTATTTATTGCTGTATTATTTGTTTATTGGCAAAGCAATACACCTTGGATAATGCTACTTTCTCTATCCGCTATGGGAATATTGATTTATGGACCTGTAGCCTTAATTGGTATTTTAGCAATAGATTTAGTACCAAAAAAAGCAGCAGGAACAGCTGCTGGATTTACTGGACTTTTTGGCTACTTTTTAGGAACGGTTGGCGCACAAGCCGTCATTGGCATAATTGCAGCTTATTATGGTTGGAATGAAGTATTTATTTTCTTACTTACAGCAAGCATCATTGCAACTATTTTACTTGCATTGTGCTGGAATCTGCATAATCGTAAAGAAGCATAACTAAATAAATTACTGAGTTTTCTTACTACTAGAAAATAATAAAAGTCTTAACTAAAAGCAATTGCTAACAATACCATGCTATCTCTTTATTTACAAACCCCTTCTGTTATACTGTTTTGACTTAAAGAGCTCATTCATTTCAAAACATCATGAAAGCACAAAATTACGTTTATTTTTTCGCTATTTTTTTAGTTGGTGTATACGTTTGTGCTTATGATATGTACATATCTGCCTTGCCTTTATTGCAGCAAGATTTTGCAGTAAGTGTTAGTCAAAGCCAATTAACGCTTACCTTATTTGTTATAGCAGGAGCAGTTTTTGCAATTCCTGCTGGAGTTATCAGCGATAAATTTGGTCGCAAAGTAGCTCTCATATTATATGCTTGCGTAGTTGCTCTTGGCAGTGTCATTTGTCTTTTAGCAAACAGCATTTACATTTTTTATTTGGGACGCATCTTACAAGGGATTGGTGCATCTGGTTTATACATTATTGCAATTGCCATTCCTAAAGATTTACTGACTGGCAACGAATATGTCAGAGCCTGGCAAAGCTTAACACTTTTATTCTACGTTGCCCCCTCTATCGCCGGCTTTATTGGTGGTTATATTGTTTACTTTGGTGGTTGGCAATCGGTTTTTAATAGCGTTATTCTTATTTCAATTTTAACTTTATTTGTTGTACTTATTTACTTTAAAAATCCGCCTTCTCATGAAAGCGACCAAAAAATTTCCAGTCGCAAAAAAATGGTTAACATCCTTAAAAATATAAAGTTTCTAAGTTATTGTTATATTACTTCTGCTGCTTGGTCAGGGATGTCAATTTTCTATATTTGTACACCTTATATTGTCATCAGTACACTTGGTTATAGCACAATTATTTACGGTTGGTTGTCCTTTTTACTTATCCTCTTTGGTGCCATTGGCCGCTGGATAAATATTCGTTGGCTACATGGAATAATGAGTTATGAGAAAAGCGCTTTATTATTTTCATTTGTAGCAGTTTTTAGCGGTTTGTTATTTATCTTTGCATATTTAGCTCCCGTGAATCTTGCCATCTATATTATAGGTATCAGTGCAATTTTATTTGGTTTCTCATCTGCATTAGTAAGCGTCAATTCATCGACTATTGCTTTCTTGCTCATAGAAAAATCCCATAATGCAGTTGCATCGTCCATTTATGGGCTTAGTCTTGACCTTTTTATTGCTCTTTCATTAATTTTTGCCAATTTAATGTATCCAAATTTGATTTTACTTGGTGGCATGATTACTTGTTTTTATATTTTGGCAATTATTTTGATTTTTAAATTTAAGACACCAAAAAACTACAACAGCTTAGCTATCTGATCATACAGGAAAATAGTAAACGCTAATCAAAATTCAAACTTATACTGAAATTACTGCGACCCTTTCTTAACAATTCGATAATCTGAACGATTAGCAATTAAGTTTTTAACACAATTTGCATCGGCAAGGGTAGAGGTATCGCCGATTTGCTGTTCTTCAAAATGCGCAATTTTACGTAATATGCGACGCATAATTTTACCTGAACGCGTTTTAGGCAGCATTGGCACCCATTGGATTACTTTAATACTGGCAATAGGACCATACGTTTTGCGCACCCATTCCATAATATCTTGTTTAAGCAATTCAGATGGTGTGATACCTTTCTCTAATATTACATATGCATAAATGACTTCACCTTTAATTGCATCTGGAATGCCAACAACAGCTGTTTCTGCAACAGCTTCGTGAGAATCGATAACACTTTCAATTTCAGCTGTACCAATTCTATGCCCTGCAATGCTGATTACATCATCTAACCGACCACTTATCCAATAGTGCCCATCTTTATCACGATATGCACCATCTCCTGGGAAATAATAACCTAGATAAACATTAAAATAACTATCCATATAACGCTTATGATCACCCCAGAGCGTACGCATCATCCCCGGCCACGGACGTTTAATAACAATTGCACCATAATCATGTGCTGTTAACGCACCCTTTAGTTCATTGGCAGTGTTTTTATCCAAAATCGCAGGCTCAATCCCCCAAAAAGGATACATTGCTGAACCTGGTTTCTGATATTGAGTATGATCAGGTGAAATCATAACCCCACCTGTTTCAGTTTGCCACCAAGTATCCACAATTGAACACTTCCCCTTGCCTACTTTATCGTGATACCAATGCCAAGCTTCACGGTTAATTGGTTCACCAACTGTTCCTAAAATACGTAACGAATCTCTTTTTGTATTAGCCAATACGGCATCATCACCTTCTGCTTGTAAAGCTCTTATAGCCGTAGGTGCAGTATAAAAAATATTCACTTTATATTTATCAACCACATCAAAAAAACGTGATTTTTGTGGATAACTTGGGACCCCTTCAAATAGCACGTTTGTTGTGGCATTAGCCAGTGGTCCATAAATAACATATGAATGTCCTGTAATCCAACCGACATCAGCTGTACACCAATAAACATCACCATCTTTCAAATCAAAAATCTGTTTGTGTGTTGTTGCTGCATAAACCAAATAACCTGCTGTAGTATGTACTACACCTTTTGGCTTACCTGTAGAACCTGAAGTATATAAAATAAAAAGTGGATCTTCCGCATTCATGGGTTCAATTGGACAGAACACGTCTACTTGCTGAGCAAGCTTATAATAATGGACATCAATTTTATCATTCCAATTATTTATGTTGTGGGCATGCTCAACCACAAGTACTTTTTCAACTGTTGGGCAGTTTTTGATTGCTTCATCAACATTAGTTTTCAGTGGAATAGATTTTCCACCTCTATAACCGCCATCTGCAGTAATGATAAATGTACACTTTGCATCATTAACACGATCAGCGATTGCAACAGGGGAAAAACCACCAAAAATAACTGAATGTACCGCACCAATACGCGCACAGGCAAGCATAGCAACAGGTGCTTCGACAATCATTGGCAAGTAAATACAAACTACATCACCTTTTTTGACACCAAGGGTTTTAAGAACATTAGCAAAGCGATTAACCCTATCGTAAAGTGCTTGATAACTCAACGCTTGACTATGTTTAGGGTTATCCCCTTCCCAATAAAATGCAATTCTATCTGCATATTTTGACAAATGGCGATCAACACAATTATAAGAAACATTTAAGATACCTTCTTCAAACCATTTTACATTTCCTTCTTGAAAGGATCCACTGGTTACAGTATTCCACGGTTTAATCCAATCAATAATCTCACTCTTTTTTGCCCAAAACGTAGCATTATCATCAATGCTTCGTTGATATTGTGTCAACCAACCTTCTGACATCTGCAATTTCCTTTTTTGCATATTAACTATAACAAAAGGCTAACAAAAAAATCTGCCTATGGCTATATTGTTATACTTACGGTTTTTCAATGCTAACTATTTTATGCTAATTCAATATTGAAAATGAGCAAAATATTACTGAATATATTTTATTTTATCAGTATGATGCTCTTATTTTACAAAATAAAATGATAAACCTTATTAAAGTCATCTATATTAACAAACCAAATCAAGGTTGTCTTATTGGCTTTTATTTCAACGTTCTGCTGCTTTTTACCAAGATCAATTGTATAGTTACCTGCCTTAAATTGATTTTCATAGAGTTGGATATTATTTGGCAACAAAAGCCAACTGCGCTCATCTGCTTGTGCAGTGACAAAACTATAGATTGAGCCAGCTAATAAACCCCAGCCACCAGCCTGGTTAGTTGCCTCATAAGTGGCAAGTGACTTTACTACCAACCGAATCACTTCACGCGTGATAATCACAGGGTACTCCTCTGTCAACGATTTAGTTGCCATTTGAGTTGTATTGACGAGCAACGCTGTCTGAGCACGATCTTGAATCCGATCATTTTGAGCAACATATATGCTTTTTTCTGGTAACAACGTATATTTGGATGGGTAGTAAGCGACCGCTACTTCTTGTAAACCAAGCTTGCCTAAAAATAATGGTAGTTTAATCGCCTCTCTAGGAGTTACAAAACCTTGTTCATAAATTACAACCAAACGCCCTTTGCCATTTTCATAAGCACTTCCTCCATTAAAGCCACGCTCTATTTCTTGATATGTGCGTAGAACGTAAGGATTATCTGGAAGCACTCGTTTAGCATCCTTAATGGATATAAACGCATTATTGTAATTCTCATCAAACGCTTCATACAAGATGCTTGCTAAATAATAACCAAATCCATTTTCATACGCATTGGTAGCATCCTTTACTGAACTAAACATCTCATTAATTTCTTTAGATTTTTTAAGTCCTAAGTTTTCTTCATCAATATCGACCTTAGCAGTATCTTTTTGATATTTACTTTGCATATCCTCCACCATTAATTTTTGTTGATATGTCCAATATTGAGCATTGCTTAACTGACGAATGGCAACTAAAGCGCCACTTAAATCATTTTGTGATAAATAATTTAGCGCTTGATATGGATATAAAAATGTCATCGCATAATCAGGTGTAGAAAAAGGTAATCCTCGATCATTGGTTAATACTGCTCCCATATTTTGTAAAACTTTTGACACCTGGACTTTTGCAGCCATTTTATTGGTCGCTACTGTTTGGATAACGGCTTGATAGCCTTTTTTTGATCGCTCAACGTTATCGTTTAATTGTGCTAAACGTGCCTGCTCCAATAAGTATAGATTATCTTCTGTTGGATTATCTCCAAACTGGTTACTAAAAGATTTCTGTGCTGCTTTAGCATCTCCTTTAGCTAAATCAACTTTAACTTCAGATATTTTTTTAGGATAGGATGCTGAAAAAGTGGCACAACCTGATAACAATAAAAATATAATACCAACAACGCTAAGTATTAAATTTTTGTAGCGTTTTACTTTGTTATTCATATATACCCCGTCCCCATTCAATTTGGTTGATATAAAGACCAATTACAGTGCATGCATCACGCATTAGCTCACTTTTTGAGAAACAGATAGTTTTCCTCACAAGGCGCTTTATCCTCGTTCTAAACGTTTAAAGATTTACGCTCAATCTTCTGCGTGTTGCGTTTCCAACGTTGTGATACTCCTTAAGGAATACATGTGAAGTAAGTGATTTTTGTTTCCTTTACCAACCAAAGGTGCTACGTTTTTGAGTCTTACGAATTTGTTTTTGGTCTTGCCACACGATGATACCAGTTTTCAAGTCAATCATTTTTAGCGTAATCAAGAAGAATAAAGATTGCTGGTTACTATTCATTGATTGCATATCAGCAATGCTACCATAAATCATGTACTGTGCCCCAATTTGTTGCCCCATTTTGATTGCAGTTGCCTGATCAACCATGCCAGAGCCTGCTTGGTAGTCCATTTGTTCTTTCATTTCTTTGACTTGAGACATATCGGTAAATTGAAATTTACCACTATTAATAATCTCAGTGGAAACCGTATTGGCTAACATCCCTGTATTAATATGCTCTGCTGTTTCATTCTTAATGGTGCTAAAGAATACAACAGGCTGTGCACCTGCGGTAATGCGCGCAATTGCAGGCGATGACAACATACCACCAACCATTTTCTGGGTCGTTGTTTGCAGATCAGTTGAATTAAAATTAATTGAAGTAGTGTCAACACCTTGTGGGTCAACATAGCTTACATTGCCTGAGCTTGCACAACCTGCTAGTAAACTTACCGACAATAAAGTAGGTAAAAGGCATATTTTTTTGATCTTGATATTTAATCTCATCTTTACTCCATTATTCCGAAATTTAGTTTGTCAAATTCAGTTTGACGATGATTTTATGTAAAAAATATTATTAGTTCAAAACTTATCTATTGAAATAATAAATAAAAAATCTTTTCTGATGGTTACAACGTTAAAAATGATTAAAATGCACACAAATCACGAGCTTTTAACGTAATATTGGAACACTGTTCCCATAGTTTCTCACTCGCCATTTTGCCATTCTTATCAGTATATGGATAATGACCTTCAGCCGTTAATCCACACGCCTTAGCACATTGTTTAACCTGATTCTCATCAATTCGATACCAATATTGCGTACGCCCAAATAATGAGAAACCAATATAACCTCTTACATAAAGTTTGTTACCATTTTCTTGGACTTGAATTTTACAGCTATAAACTTTGCCATTAGATGGATCTAAAATTGAACCATCATCATATAAAGCACCATCTGAACCCTCTTTTTTCCCACCCTTGATAAAACCCCACATAATTTTAAGATCTTGCACTTGATTGTTGGGATAATTTGAATAATCAAACTGATAACCGTTTTCATTTCCCTTTCCACATTTCTTACATACTACCTCAGGCACTTGCTTTTTCCCATCTACAATATTCACAAATGGCACCACAATCTTGCCTTCCAGTTGACCATTTTTGCCTTTATAAACTTGTAGAATAGACTGGGCTTGCTTTCCGTCATCAGTATACTGTAACCAATAACCCACTGGTGAATATAAGTCTTGCTGCCTATTATGTTCTACAATTGTTTGATCATTAATCATTTTTGGTATTGTATTCTCAATATTTCCTGGTGAGTTTAACTCATCTTGTGCATAAGCAGGAATGCTGATAGCTATCCAACATATTGCTGCTATAGCTAATAATTTTTTTTTCCTCATTTGACTTAACATTTTATCTCCTTATTGATGAATTTAACATTTTGATTCATGTAGGGCAGTCACCAAACTATATCCCTTTGCAATATTGTACGCATTTTTGTTAAAACTGCTAATACATCTTTATTTCTTGTCCACTTCTAAAGTACTCTTTTCTAAATTAGCTGAATTTCAGTGGCTATTGCCCTCGTTTAACGCCAGGAATAGTAGTTGAAAATATATATTTGACTGTTATGATGCTCAAAATAACAATTTTCTATAAACATAAACTCAATCATGCCAAAATTTCTAAAACCAAGTTATCTGTTATGGTCATTTTTTATTATCTATGCGGCGCTTTGGGTCATAACTCCATCCATAGTGAGGTTTGTTACACCAATGGATTCAACAGAAGGAGCTATGTGGGGACAAGTATTGCAATGGGGCTATCCAAGAGATCCGTGGTTTAATGCACTTTTAACAAAAATAGCACTTTGGATGAGTGGTGATCGCGATTGGAGCGTTTATTTACTCTCTCAAATGATGGTACTTTTAGCAGTCTGGTCAGTATGGCGTTTAGGGCGAATGATCCTTAAAAACGATTATTTAGCCTTAATCGCAGTGATTATTTTAGTTGCTATCCAATACTACAATTTAGGGGTGATAGATTTTAACGACAATGCTTGTGAGCTTGGGCTATGGCCACTTATGTTTTTATATTTCTACCGAAGCTTAACAACTAACCGGTTAAAGTACTGGCTTTACTTAGGCATAATAGCTGGTATTGGAATGATGGCAAAATACTATACTGCTGTCCCCTTAGTAGCTATGCTTCTATTTATGCTCTTTGATAAATCAAACCATAGATTTTTTAAAGAGTACAAGATATATCTTTCACTTATTATTGTTTTTGCTATTTCAACACCTCATGCAATTTGGCTACTTAAATATGATTTCGTTCCGATTCAATACTCTTTATCAAAGTTAAATCATTCAGCAGATACAACAAGCTTTTTCACCAAACATTTCGGCTATGGCATTAATTTTTTCTTTGCGCAAATTGGTACCTTTATCGGAGCTGTAGCAGTCTTTTTACTCGCCTATTTTGGAAAAACAACATCACAAACTAAGCTAAATGAAAAACCCTATATTGATCAATATAATCGTCGATTCTTATTCTACGTTGGTATTGCACCATTTTTATTGACAGTGCTTATTTCAATGGTTTCGGGTTGGAAAGTTCATACGATGTGGGGCATTCCTCTTTTAAGCTTATGGGGAGTGATTTTAATTGTATGGACCAAACCAATTTTAACTAAAGCTAAAGTATATAGAGTTATTTTAATAGCCGCCTTAGTGACCATTTTATTAATGATAGGTTATAGCGTTTCAATATCTCGTAGCCAAACTTCCAGCGCAAATTACCCAGCGCGCACTATTGCTAAAATCATGACCGATTCTTGGCATGATCGTTATCATACACCACTTAAGTATGTAGCAGGCTATAATCGTCCAGTTAGCTATATGGCAAGGTATTCTGAAGATCGTCCAGAAGGATTGATTGATTTTAACCCAAAATTAAATCCAGCACTTAATATGAGGGACTTGCAAGAAAAGGGAGCTGTATTTATTTTAATTCCACAAATGGAAGGCCCATCTAGCTTTTCTAAAGAGATTTTAAATGAATATCCAAATTTAGTTATCACGCCATACCAAGAAGTTAAATGGGAAAGGCACAAACCTAAGCAACAACCAATACGTTTTCAAATAGCTTATTTACCCCCAGCAAATGTAAATCGATAAGATATTAGTTATGCAGCTAATCTTTCCAATCATTTTTTTCTCGTTACTCAGTGTATACTCATCAATAAATAAATTCCCCAGAAAAGGTTTTTTGCACTACAATTGGCGTTAAATTAATAGGAAAAAACTAACTACTAGATTCAAAAAGGACGTTATGAACTTTTTTAAATTAATTGAGCTGCATACTTTTTTGCTTATCTGTGAAATTTTAATTTTAATTGTTGTCATTCGCATGGTTGCTGAAAAACAAAAACCAACGAGCATGATGGCATGGCTATTAGCAATTATCCTGATTCCTTATGTAGCGGTCCCTTGCTATTTTATTTTTGGTATTCGCAAACACAGACGCAAACGTCATAAACATGTATTTAATCTACGTAAAATTGATCACGTTGATGCTTCTCATCCTCACACCATTCGTACAATATTAATTAATCAAGACATTCCTGCCCCCACCAGTAATAATCATTTTGAGCTTTATTTAGATGGGATTGATGCCTATGAAGCACTTATTAAACATATACATAAAGCACAACATAGTATTTATATCAGCACATATGTCTTTCAAAATGACCATGTTACCTTAAGACTTCTCGCAGCACTAACCGAAAAAGCTAAACAAGGTGTCACGGTTAAATTGTTGATCGATTCACTTGGTTCTTACCGCGTGTATTTCAATCAACGAACTTTTAGGCACTTACGTAGAGCAGGTGGGAAGGTATGTTTTTTCATGCCTATTATCCAAATGCCATTTCGAAACTATATTAATTTTAGAAATCATCGCAAAATCTACTTGTTTGATAATCACAGTCTTTTAACCGGTGGCATGAATCTAGGAGATGAATACCTAGGACCTACACATTGCAATAAACGTTGGGACGATATTTTGTTTAAAATTGAGGGTCATGCAGTATGCCATTTTCACAATATATTTGCTTCAGACTGGGAATATTCTGCAAAGGAGCATATTCCTAATATGACTGAAGTTTCAATGAAAAAATATTATGGTCAAAACTTATTACAAGTTGCTCCATCAGGTCCTGATATTCCAAATGATGCACTTTATGAATCACTAATTGCGGGCATTTATGCCGCACAAACAAGAATTTGGATTGTCACCCCTTACTTTGTACCATCTGACTCATTACTTGAAGCGTTGCAAATTGCTTATTATCGAGGGCTTGATGTCAAGCTGATCACTCCCAAAGTTTCTAATCATTTGATTGCTGACTTAGCACGTAGCAATTACATGCGGCAACTTGCCAAAACTGGCATCGAAATTGCCTTATTTGACAAAAAAATGATTCATGCCAAAGCTGTACTTTTTGATGACACAGCTGTGATGCTTGGTTCTGTCAACTTAGATAATCGCAGCTTATTTCTTAATTATGAAGTGGTAACTTATGCTTATGAAAAAGCGATTATCATACAAGTGGAAAACTGGATGAGTGAATTTTTAAAAGATGCTGATAAGCAATTACCTTCCCTAAATAGAGCACGTAAATTAGGGGAAAACATGGTTAAACTCCTTGCACCTCTCTTGTAGATTATGTTTAAGCCGACGCAAATTACCCAAAGCTGCAAAACTCAAGTTAAGCTTGAGTTTGTCCCAATACGCTTTAACCTTCTAAGCTGGAATATTTACAAGATAAATCATAAAACACCTTACGCTTTTCAACATTTTATTAGGAGTCTACAACAAGCGTTTGGCATTGGCTTTTATTGCTTGCAAGAAGCTAAACATACTGATAGTAATACCTTTCCCCTGAGCGATTTTTGTTTACATTTTGCTGCAAATTTACAACTTAAGAACCATGCCTATGGCGTGATGACAGCAAGTAACGTTATCAGTCACAAGGCACAACAAATCTTATCCAAGAAGACAGAATTTCTCTTTAAGACACATAAGTCTAGCCTTGTGAATCACTACTTATTTGAAGATCAAACCCCCCTTATTATCATCAACGTCCATGCTATTAATTTTAATAACTCTCGCGTTTACGCCGAAGAGATTGAACAACTTCAAGATTATTTGACTGAGTTTAAAGATACGCCACTTATCATTGCTGGTGACTTTAATAGTTGGAATAAAAAACGTAATTATCTTATTGAACAGTTCTGTATTGCCCTTAATTTAATCCAAGCGCAATTTGAAAACAATAAAAACATCAAACGCTTTGCTAAACACCCATTGGACCTAGTTATGTATCGCAACCTCACCTGTGAATATGCAATCGCAATCGATAGTCAAAAAATTTCGGATCACAATCCTCTTTTATTAAAGTTTATAAAGTATTAATCCAGCCATCACATTTGACTATTGTGGCATTAGGTTATGTAATAAAGAGCATGGCAAAAAATTTTCAATCGATCAAAGGCTATTGAAACGCATTAATCACTTAACCCTACTTGCTGTTTTGTCAACAAAGCCTCGAGCACAACAGAATGCACATAACCAGCAACTCGGTAAGGATCAATTTTGGATACTTGACGAATCATAGTTGAAGATAAACATGTATATTTCTCATCAGGTGTTAAAAAGATCGTCTCAAATTTTGGATTTAAATGACGATTGATATTAGCCATCTGAAACTCATAATCAAAATCAGACACTACACGCAAACCACGAATCACAGCTTTTGCATTAACGTGTTTGACAAAATCAGCAATAAGCCCTTCAAGATAAACAACTTGAACACCTTCCATTTCTGCCAATACTTTACGTGTAATTTCTAAGCGCTCTTCTTTAGAAAATAATGTCTTTTTACCATCACCGGTTGATATTGCTACGATCACTTCACCAAAAAGTGCTTTTGCTCGCTTAATTAAATCGATATGTCCTAAACTAATTGGGTCGAACGTCCCTGGATATACTACTTTTATCACAAGCTTTCCTTAAAATAAGCCAAGTTCCAATTTTGCTTCCTCGGTCATCATCTCTGAATTCCAGGGGGGATCAAACACAAGCACGACATCAGCTTTATCAATATTAGCAAATTGTTTAAGTTTTTCTTCCACATCCTGCACCAATATTGGTCCCATACCGCAACCTGGGGCAGTTAAGGTCATCTGAACCCCAATATGATAGTTACTATTTTCCAATAACGTAGTTGAAATGTCATAAATTAAGCCTAAATCAACAATATTAACTGGAATTTCTGGGTCATAAACTGTGCGCAATTGTGCCCAAATTAAATCCATATTAATTTCATCGCCTGGTTTCACGTCAATTTTATCACTGGGCAACAATATAATTTCTCGATTGATTGCATCAGCATCTTTGCCATCTAAGTAAACTAAGTTACCCATCACATTTAGTGTGAAACTTGCACCCATTGCTTGAGTCACTAAAACTTCTTGTCCTGGCATGAGTGTCATTTTTTCGCCATAAGGCACCGTCGTAACTTCTACCTCACGACGTAAAATTGCAACGTCTGACATCTTCATTAACCTTTCAACCCCTCATCTATAACGGTAAAACTCTCACCACAGCCACAACGTGCTGACTCATTGGGATTCTTATAAACAAGTTGTGACAAACCAAGTTCTCTTTTAATGTGATCAATTTCAAGACCATTAACATATTGCAAGGCTTTAGGATCAACAAAGAACAAAACGCCTTGTTCTTCTAGTCTAATAAACCCTTGCGGTAATTCATGAATAGGCTCAACAACATAAGCTAAACCTGAACAACCTGTGGTCTTGATACCGATTTTAATCCCAAGTCCACCTATTTTTTCCAAATGTTTTTTAAAGTGCTTTAATGCCGCTTGAGTAAAAGTTACTGGTCGCTCAATATTTGGATCAAACTTTTCTATCATAGTTTTTCTCATCAGGTTTATTCAATAAAATAGTACTGATATGGTATCATTTTATCTTAGATAACGCCAATAATTGCAAACCTTTCAAATATATTAATAGCATGATAAATTAAAGTGTATATAGCACCCCATCGTCACAAAATTAAACGTCAATATTGACAACATTTAGCGCATTGCTTTCAATAAAATCTCGCCTTGGCTCAACGTGATCTCCCATTAATGTTGAAAATAACTCATCTGTGGCTACTGCATCAGCAACGGTAACTTGCAACATTCTGCGCTCAGAAGGATCCATAGTTGTTTCCCACAATTGACCGGGATTCATCTCACCTAGTCCTTTATAACGCTGGATATTTTGACCACGCTTAGCCTCAGTAATTAGCCAATCTACTGCTTGATCAAATGTATCAACATATTCTTTCTTATTACCGCGTTCAACATAAGCACCAGGAGCTAACAAACCATTTAAAGTCTGACCAAGCTCAACAATGCTTTGGTAGTCTTTACTCTCAAAAAAACTTAGGTTGAAAAGATAGTCCGTTTGCACGCCATGTAATAATCTAGTGATATGTAATTTTATTAATTTTTCATCTTCATGAGTTTCGACCTTGATATCTGAACTATAAAATTCATAACCTGCAGTCATTGTATTAATATGTTCAGCAAAGCTTTTCCACCAGTAAGTAATATCTTCTTCACTCATATTAGCCGTAAAAGGTGCATAACTTATTAATGCTTTTAAAACTCGTTCAGGATAGCGTCGCGCTAAGTTTAAAATTTTCACTTGTGTTTTTTGATGTTGGTGATATAAAGCCTCTAAACCTACGCCTGCAATTGGTGGAATATTCTCACCTGGATAAATACTTGCCCCTTCAATCCCAATATTACCAAGGTATTCAGATAAAGCTGTGTCATCTTTAAGGTAAGTTTCTTGCTTGCCTCGCTTTACTTTATATAAAGGTGGTTGTGCAATATAAATATAGCCACGCTCTACTAACTCAGGCATCTGACGATAGAAAAATGTTAACAATAGTGTGCGAATATGGGAACCATCAACATCTGCATCGGTCATAATTACAATTCGATGATAACGTACTTTCTCTGGATCATATTCATCACGTCCAATACCACAACCTAAAGCTTTAATCAAAGTACCCACTTCTTGTGAAGCAAGCATCTTGTCAAAGCGCGCTTTTTCAACGTTCAGTATCTTACCCTTTAATGGTAAAATAGCCTGGGTTCTTCTATCACGTGCTTGTTTAGCAGAACCACCTGCTGAATCCCCCTCTACAATATAAAGCTCAGACAATGCAGGATCTTTTTCTTGGCAATCTGCAAGTTTACCCGGGAGTCCTGCAATATCAAGTGCACCTTTTCTTCTAGTCATTTCACGCGCTTTTCTTGCCGCCTCTCTGGCACGTGCTGAATCAATAATTTTACTGGCAATCAGTTTAGCTTCCGTTGGGTTTTCAAGCAGAAATTCTTGTAATTTTTCATTAACTAGCGCCTCCACCGCAGACTTTACCTCTGAGGAAACCAATTTATCTTTTGTTTGTGAGGAAAATTTTGGATCAGGGACTTTAACGGATAGGACTGCTGTTAATCCTTCTCGCGCATCGTCACCTGATGTGCTAATTTTCAATTTTTTATTCAAGCCTTCTGATTCAATATAACCATTTATCGTACGTGTTAATGCTGCTCTAAAGCCTGATAAATGTGTTCCCCCATCACGCTGCGGGATATTGTTCGTAAAGCAGTAAATGCTTTCTTGATAAGATTCATTCCACTGCATCGCAAGCTCAATCATCACACCATTTTTCTCACCTTGAATATTGATGATATTAGGGTTAAGTGGAGTTTTACTGCGATTTAAATGCTCTACAAACGCACTGATCCCACCTTCATACTGAAAAATTGCTTGCTGATCGTTGATCTTATCAATCAGTTGAATCTTGACACCTGAGTTTAAAAACGAAAGTTCACGAATACGTTTAGCTAAAATATCATAGCTAAATTCAACTATTGAAAAGGTTTGAGCTGAAGGTTTAAAACGAATCATCGTCCCTCTTTTTGTTGTATCACCTACCTCTCTTAATGGTGCTAATGGTTCACCATGTACATAAAACTGCTCATACTCTTTACCGTTTTTCCAAACACGCAACTCTAAGCTCTCTGATAAGGCATTCACTACAGAAACACCCACACCATGAAGCCCCCCAGATACTTTATAGGAATTGTCATCAAACTTACCACCTGCATGCAGTACGGTCATGATCACTTCAGCAGCAGATCGACCTTCTTCTAAATGGATATCAACCGGAATCCCACGACCATTATCACTCACTGAAACAGAACCATCGGTATGGATTGTCACGATAATATCATCACAATATCCAGCAAGTGCTTCGTCAATTGAGTTATCAACAACTTCAAATACCATGTGATGTAATCCTGATCCATCATCGGTATCTCCAATATACATTCCAGGACGCTTACGAACAGCTTCAAGACCTTTTAAAACTTTAATATTTGACGAATCGTAGTTTGTAACATCGGACATTCAGTCGCTCCATTTTTACTTAAAAACAAATCACGCGGAATTATATCAAACATTGCAACTAAACACCTTAAATTATTGATATTTGGAATTAGAAAGTGTATTGAATACCGACCTTTGCTGAATCAACGCTCATACTTGAGTTTATAACATCTAGCTGTTTCTTAACTTCCTCAACTGCTGTCCCACCGATTACCTTTTTACTATTGATTGCAAAATCAATCGTTATCACTTGAAAAATATCTTGTTCAACGTTTGGAAAAAACCGCTGATATTCGGTTAATGTTAGCTCTTTAAGTGGACGACCTTCATTCAATGCAAAGCGTGTAATTTTACCTACTATATGATGAGCTTTTCTAAATGGTACACCTTTTTTAGCAAGGTAATCTGCAAGTTCGGTGGCAACACAAAAGCTATGCTTATAATCCTTATTTTTTTTAATCTTTAAACTCGCAATAGTAATCTTGGTAATCCGTAATATATCAATTATTGTATCTACAGCACCAAACAATGCTTCTTTGTCTTCTTGTAGATCTTTGTTATAACCTGAAGGTAACGCTTTTATCGTCGTTAATAATGCAATTAAATGACCATAGATACGTCCTGTTTTACCACGTACAAGTTCCATTGCATCTGGATTTTTCTTTTGCGGCATAAGTGAGGAACCCGTTGTTACTTCATCGCTCATCTCAAGTAAATCAAATTCAGTTGTTGAATAGATAATCATATCTTCAGCAAGGCGGCTTAAATGTACACTAACAAGACTCAATGCCGCCATAAATTCGATGATATAATCACGATCACTCACAGCATCTAAGCTATTTTTTGAAACTTCACTAAACCCTAATTGTTTTGCTATTTTATAACGATCTAATTGCCACGAATTACCTGCAATTGCACCTAATCCTAAAGGTGAAATGTCCACACGTTTTTTGACATCTGATAGTCTTTCAATATCACGCTTGAGCATTTCATAAAAAGACAAGAAATAATGACCCCATGTAATAGGTTGTGCCTGCTGTAAATGGGTATACCCCATGAGTGGAACATCAATGTTGGTCTGTGCTTGTTGACACAAATCGTGTTGCAAATTTTGAATAAGATCAACAACTTGATCAATGTGATCCAACGCCCATAATCTTGTCGCACATGAAACTTGTTCATTACGCGATCTACTCGTATTGGCTTTATACGCTAAATCACCTAACTTCTCCACTAAACTTTGCTCAACAAAAGTATGTACGTCTTCTACCCCTTCCCAAATTGCTTCTTGAATCAACTTGGGGTTTTGCTGGTTATCTTTTGCAATTTCATCTAGCGCTTGATGGAGTGCACTTAGCTCAACTTGTGTTAATACACTAATATCATAAAGTCCATGTGTAAAAACTTTACTCGCTTTAATATCATAAGCTAGCAAACGGTAGTCAAAACGAAGCGATGCATTAAATTGTACAAATAACGGATTGTTATCTTCACTAAAACGCCCACCCCATAGTTTTTGCTTTTGGTTATCTACTATTTTTTCTACCATTTCATATTCCTCATTGTACTAAAAAAATCTATGAAAAAAGCAATTCCTTCATTAATTTGTTGAATATAAATAAATTCATTCGCCGTATGCGAGCGTGCTGAATCTCCTGGTGAAAATTTAACACTAGGACAACTCAAAATTGCTTGATCTGAAGTCGTGGGAGAACCATACGTTGTGACACCTTGTGCTAGCAATGCTTTTACTACAGGATGATTCAGTGGTGTTGCACTTGGTTTTATTCGAGTTGAACGCGCCTGTACTTCTGATTGCATATTTTGCTGCATAATTTTTAGCACTTCCTCATTACTATAAGCATCTGTTGTACGTACATCGACAACAAAATGACATTTATTAGGCACAATGTTATGCTTAATACCAGCTTCAATCATGGTAGCACTCATTTTAATCTCCCCTAAACTGGGAGATACTTTGTCAAATTTATAGTTTGTCAACCATTGTATATCTTTAATTGCTTTTAAAATCGCGTTTTCACCTTCGTCTCTTGCCGTATGTCCTGATTTACCATACGCTATACAATCACAAACCATTAATCCTTTTTCACTAATCGCTAAAGCCATACTTGTGGGCTCGCCGACAATTGCAAAATTGATTTCACCAAAAAATGGTAACGCCAACTCCAACCCATTTCTACCTGAAATCTCCTCCTCTGCTGCTGCACAAAACATTAAATTAAATGGCAAATGCTCCTCATCATAAAAATAAACAAAAGCACTTAACAGACTCACCAGTGGTCCACCTGCATCATTTGAGCCTAACCCATAAAGCTTCCCTTCTTTTATGAAAGGAGTGTAAGGATCAATTGTATAATCTTTCGAGGGGGGCACCGTATCATGATGCGAAACAAGCAAAATCGATGGTTTATACGTATCAAAAAATTTATTTTTGGCACAAACATTATTGCCAATTAAAGTGGCATCAACACCTTTGTCATTTAACCATGATTGCAATAAGCATGCTGTTTTATTCTCTTGTTTCGAAGGCGACGGAGTAGCAATAAGTGCTTTAAGTAGGGCTAAAGCATCACATTTCACCTTAAGCATTTCTTTATTTTCTAACACCATCTTAGACATGTATAGACTTCTCTTTTTTAACGATTGCTGTACCTTTAAACTTCAAGCCTATCAACAGTTGAATTATTTGCGTAGCATTACTCACATAGATTTTACTAACCCCCCGCTCTAAAGCACTAAAGCAATTTTGAAGCTTAGGAATCATACCTTCTTTAATCATGCCTTGAGCATGGCAGTCTTTAAACTTATCTTCATCCAATACTGCAATCAACGAATCAGGCTGATCAAGGTTTTCATACACACCTTGTAAATCTAAACAATAATAAAGCTCAATCTCAATACCTTGAATGATGGCCAAGTTTATTGCAATGCTTGCGGCAAAGGTATCGGCATTAGTGTTTAATAACTGCCCTTTACCATCGTGGGTAATGGGGGATAAAACTGGCGTTATACCGTGTTCTAATAGCATTAACAAAGGTGATACGTTAACCGACTTTACATCACCAACAAAACCAAAATCATACTTTTGCATGCAACGTTTATCACACATGACTAAATTTGCATCCACTCCCGTTAAACCCCATGCATTGAGACCCTTTGCTTGTAAACTTGCCACGATGTCTTTATTTATCCATCCAGCAAGCATCATCACAACAGCTTCCAAGCTTTTATTGTCGGTTATACGTCGACCATCAACAAACTGTGGTGTAATGTGAAATTTTTCAACTAGTTTATTGACCTTATCACCCCCACCATGCACCAAAATAAAAGGTACGTTTTGCTTAGATAATGCACCAAAGAACTGTTCTAATTGCTGTGTGTCATCCATAACACGACCACCAATTTTAATGATTTTTATTTTATTGATTTGATTTTTCATCTTCCAAAATTTTCCAGGTTTTACATGATATCTCTATAAATCTGTCATATATGATAAGTAAAGTGGAATTACATTATTCTATTTCTCAAGATTTAAGCCTATTTTCTTTTTTATCAAGCGTTTTAATGATTTCTGACAGCACATATTGCGCTGCATAAAGGCGATTTTCTGCTTGATCAATAACTATTGATTGCTCAGAATCCAATACATCATCTGCAATCACTAAATTTCTACGAACAGGTAAGCAGTGCATCACTTTGGCATAAGGCGCGTTTTTAAGTTTGTTTTTATTGATCATCCAACTTTGATCTGTATTGGTCACCTTGCCATAATATTTAGTACTTGACCAATTTTTAACATAAATAAAATCCGCTCCTTTTAATGCTTCATCTTGATCGTAACAAACTGAGGCATTTTTTGTAAACTCAGGATCCAGCTCATAGCCTTTAGGATGCGTGATAACAAACTCATAATCCATCAACTGCATACTCTCAGCAAATGAATTTGCGACAGCATGTGGTAATGGATTAACATGCGGAGCCCAACTTAGCACTACTTTAAGCTTTTTTAAGCTTTGTATATTTTTATACTCTTCAATTGTTAAAATATCTGCCAAGCTTTGCAATGGATGGCGTAAGGTAGACTCTAAATTTATAAGCGGGCAATTTGTATATTTTTTAAAGCTGGCAAATATTTGCTCTTTATAATCTTCTTCCTTATCCATAAGCTTAGCAAAAGCACGAATAGCAACCATATCGCAATATTTTGCAATAACTTGTGCGGCTTCCTTGATATGCTCTGGTTTATTTGTATCCATCACAACGCCTTCACTAAATTCCAGTGACCAGCCATTGTTAACATCAATCGGTAACACGTTTAATCCAATGTTTTGTGCAGCCTTAATCGTTGAAATTTTGGTACGCAAGCTAGGATTGAGAAAGATGATGCCTAATGTTTTATTGTTTGCAAGCTGTAGCTTAGTAAAAGGTGATTTTTTAATCTCAATACACGATTCAATTGCATTTTTAATATTGTCTATATCTTTAATACTAAGATAATGTTGCATGCTCTTCTCCTAATTTCAACTTAAAAAGCAATTGGCTTCAATGTCAAACCACAGCTTATATCAAAGCCAAACATTAAATTCATATTTTGTACGGCTTGCCCTACCGCACCTTTAATTAAATTATCAATCACACTAATAATATGCAAATAATCACCATACTTTTTAACTGATAGCAAACAGTAATTGGTATTGACCACACTTTTTAAATCTGGACCTGATTCTTCTTCACTCACCTTAACAAATTCGACCTTGTGGTAAAAGGCTTGTGCCAAGTTTCTTGCTTCTATCCCATTTAATGATGATTTAAAATAAATCGATGCCAATATACCACGGGTAAATGCACCTCGCATCGGAACAAATTGCAACTGATTTCTATTTAAGCCTAAACCTCGGCATATCTCATTCATATGCTGATGTTCAAAGCTTTTGTAAACTGAAAGGTTATTGGCTCGCCAACTAAAATGGGAAGTATCACTTAACTTAGCGCCAGCCCCTGTTGAACCTGTAATCGCTGTGACATGAACATCATCTTGCACATATTGGCAAAATGGCATTACACCAAGCTGAATGGCTGTTGCAAAACAACCAGGATTGGCAATTTTAGTTGCTTGCTTGATTTCATTTGGATAAACATCGGCAAGCCCATATACAAATTCTGGATTCTCTGAACTATTACGATGATCTTGACTTAAATCAATAAGTTTAGTGGTATTTGAAAATATTACGTTTTTTAAGACTGACTTTGACTGATTGTGACCAACACACAAAAAAGCAACGTCAACTTCTGGATTAAGCATATGATCAAACACGCGTTTTTCATCAATTAAATAAAAATCACGATGTACATTTTTTATTGGTTTACCTTGATTTGAATCACTGTGTACAAAGTCTATATTAACGTGAGGGTGGTAGGTTAAGATACGTAATAATTCTCCTGCCGTATAACCAGCACCTCCTATAATCCCTACTTTTATTTTTTTGTTTTTTATCATATTCATTCTTCAATTAACCAATAGAGCATTGTGAGCTTTTTTATCTGTCGAACTAGTAACCAATTTTGTTGTTTGGTTACTCTGCTTGTTCTTCAACTTCTGATGATAGGCTGCAAGCTGATTACTTAAAATTTTACTAAACCCTCTTACATCTTGACCACTAAAACTTGTGTTTCCTTCACCGTATTGTGCACCTTGCTGCTGCATTAAATCATAATCTGACTCAATACCTGTGATTGTAAAATACCACGGCTTAAGCTTGATAAATACATTGCCACTAACATGTAGTTGCGTTGAGCTTAAAAAGTTCTCAATATCACGTAATGCAGGATCCATAAACTGACCTTCATGTACCATCTCACCATAAGTACAGGCAAGCTGATCTTTTAGCTTTAACTGCGCTTTTGTTAAAACATGCTTTTCTAGGCAATGATGTGCCTTAATTAAAACCATAGGTGCTGGTGCTTCAAAGCCAACCCGACCTTTGATGTTAATAATGGTATCGCCTACGTGAATATCACGACCAATGGCATAGCAACTTGCAAGTTCATTAAGTTTTTTGATTAACTGTATAGGGTTAGATAATTCATCATTTAAAGCAATTGGTTCTCCTTTTAAGAAAGTAATCTTCACCTTTTCTTCATCACTTAAGGACTTTGTCATCTGACTTGACCAAGCTTCTTCAGGTAAAGCCAAGTGTGAGCTAAGTGTTTCTACACCACCTATTGACGTCCCCCAAAGCCCTTTGTTAATGGAGTATTTTTTTGTTTTGTCTGAGCATTCAATTCCATGCTTAATAAGGTAAGCTTGTGTTTGCGCGCGAGTTAACGATAAATCGCGAATGGGAGTAATAATCTCAACATTCGAACATAAGATATGGAACATTAAATCAAAACGTACTTGATCATTACCTGCTCCTGTGCAACCGTGAGCGATTTTATTGATACCCAATTCGTTTGCTTTGTTAGCAATGACCATCGATTGGAACGCACGCTCTGCACTAACAGAAAGCGGATAACAATTATTTTTAAGCACATTCCCAAAAATTAAATATTTAACACAGTGATTATAAAAATCATTTGTTGCATCAATATTTTGGTGAGTCGTTGCGCCCAATTGATATGCCCTTTTCTCAATTTCTGCTAGATCAAATTTGGAAAAGCCACCTGTATTTACAGTAACCGTATGTACTTCGAGATTTTTTTCTTGTTGCAAATACTTCACACAAAAGCTTGTATCTAAGCCACCACTAAAGGCTACTATGACCTTCATTTTTTGCTCCTTTGGTTTATGGTTGTTGGGTTCATAAAGCATACCTGTACATAAGCAGTTCTGATAATTTTTGGATTGCAAAATCGAAAAATTGACACAACTTTGGCAACCTTGCCAAAAAGTCATGTCATGCGTGAGCTTTGCAAAAGATGTAGGCTGATAACCAAGCTCACAATTGATTTTCATCACTACAGGATTGGTTGTTAGGCCAAATATTCTTGCATTTGGATAATACAAGCGCGCTAACTCAAAAGCCTTTTCCTTAAGAGCTTTTGCTAGACCTAAACTGCGATACTTCGGGAAAACAATCAGTCCTGAATTTGACACATAACTTTTATCCTGCCAAGACTCAATATAGCAAAATCCTGCCACTTCTTCATTTTCAGTGTCAATAGCAATCACCGCATGTTGAGTACGCATTTTAGTCTGCAAGTAATCTACACTGCGCATAGCTATACCTGTTTTTCTTTGTTTGGCACTTTCTGCAATTTCATGTGATATTGCTTTTGCAAAACAACAATGTTCAGTATTTGATATTACAACTTTAACACTGGATATTTTCATATCATCAATCTGCTTTTTATTAAGGGACAGGTTTTAAAAGATAACCAAAGATCATTAATAAATAAAATTCATTATTTTTATAATCTGATAAATTAAAAAAATCAAAAAGTACCTACAACTGCCAATCTATTGGTTCTACTCCATGAAATTTTAAATATTGGTTGGCTTGAGAAAAGTGCTTACAACCAAAAAAACCACGATGTGCCGATAATGGTGATGGGTGAGGCGCTTTTAGTATCAGATGTTTATTCCCATCAATTAAACTTGATTTCCTTTGAGCAGGAGCTCCCCACAGCATGAAAACGACATGCTCTTTATATTTATTAATAATATGTATGACATTATCGGTAAAATCCTCCCAACCGATATTGGCATGTGAATGCGCTTTATGCGCTTCTACAGTTAGAACAGTATTAAGTAAAAAAACACCTTGTGCTGCCCAATTACTTAAGTTTCCATGTTGAGGTACGCTGATATTGATATCTGCACTGAGCTCTTTATAAATATTAACTAATGAGGGTGGCGGGATCACGTTTTTTTGCACTGAAAATGCCAAACCATGTGCCTGTCCAACGTTGTGATAGGGATCCTGACCTAAAATAACAACTTTTAAGTTCTCTAATGAACACAGCTTAAACGCATTAAAAACATCTTGTTGTTGTGGAAAAATTATTTTGCCTTTTTTACGTTCATTTGCAACAAATGCCAACGTATCTTGAAAGCGCTCGCTATTTTTATATTCTGCCAACACATCGCGCCAAGCTTGTTGCCTATCCATCTTCATTACGCCTTTATAACACTTAACTCACTAGCCATTCTAAACCATTCTGCCGCCATATTATAATCACCGTTGTTATAAGCATGAAGTCCACGCAAAATTAGAACCTTATTATAAGTATTACGTTTGATACCACTGTAATACCAAAGTGCCGCTTTTTTAGCACTATCTTTAACACCACAACCAAACTCATACATAAATCCAATCACTAGAGTAGCATTAGTTTCACCACTTCTGGCAAAAGGCAGAACCTGTTTATATGCCAATTCACAGTTTCCTTGTTCAAAATTATGATAGCCCACTTGATAATTTTCACTGTGTTGACTATTTATTTGAATGGATGCTAACAAGGCATTTAAATCTAATTGAACCTGACGTTGAGAGGTATTAAGTGTAAACTGACTTTCATGGTTGGTATGCAGATTCTCAATCATAATGCCAACAAAGATAAATAGTAGAAGAATCAAAACAACCCATTGCATAGGTCTAGATTTTCTAAACTTCACAGCCTTTTCCCTTAAACCTATCGTCAATGTTAAGCACCATATACCTCTTTAAACATAAGATCACTCTAATCTTTGTCTTATGACTTCGTACAAAGCAATCCCTGTTGCAACTGAAACGTTTAAACTCGATACTTGACCGTACATTGGAAGTTTTGCTAAATAATCACACATTTTACGTGTCCCGAAACGAAGTCCACTACCTTCGGCACCCATCACTAATGCACAAGGAACTGTTAAATCAATATCGTAAATGAGGTTTTTTGCCTCACCTGCAAGCCCTGTTACCCAAATACCTGCATCTTTTATAACACCAATGGCTCGCGCTAAATTTGTCACTGCAACAAGCTTGGCACTACTTACCGCACCACTTGCTACTTTTTCAACAGTGGCATTGATCGTTGCATTTTTATCCTTAGGAAAAACGATAAAGTCAACACCTGCTGCATCAGCACTGCGTATACATGCACCAAGATTATGTGGATCTTGAACACCATCTAATATCAAAATAAAGACTGGTTTTTTAGATTGTCTAAGTAATAATAAAAGGTCACTTTCGTGATATAAATTGATATTCGATTGGCACAATGCCAATATATTTTGATGCACTACATCATTTAAACTGTTTTGTTGTAATAATTGATTAAAGACCTCTTTGTTGACCAAGCTAAATTCTAGATTTTTTTTAAACATCAAAGCCTTTAACTCACCAAGCTTAGGCGCAGTTTCTTTACCTTTAATACAATAGATCGTTTGAATTGCATCAGCATGAACTTTTATGCGCGATTTGATCGCGTGTATACCATACATCATTATGAGATTATGCATAATTAAAATTCCTGTCTCTTTTCAGAATGTAACTGTAAATGACCAACGGGTATCCCTTCTATGCGTAAACCTTGAGAAATCCGATCAACAATTTCCTGACACCTTTCCCTGCACTCCTCACCACGAATACCTTTACTCATAAGCCAATCCGCTATCTCATTTAAAAATACCTTTAACTCATTCAATAGCTTTCTATTACGTTCATTTGGGCTATACCGATAACGATTATAATCAAGCGGCTGACTCCACTGGCGATATAAGTTATTCAACTCAAATACAACATCCGCAACCATCTGCTCAATTGCAAGCTCAAGCTTCCCTTCAGGCATAACATGCATTTCACGCATAGACTGAATCTGTTCACGACGAACATCTGCGTTTGTTTTTACCGCTTTAGTCTGTAACTCACTTAAACGCTTCCTGTTCGATAAAGTGATTTTTTTCTTAGACATAATTATTTTACTACCTGTAGAGATAACATAACATTATATACCACTAACAAAGTTTTTTGCAGCATTTACAACCTTAAAAAGTATAAGCGATTGTTGTTGAAGTAACCGTATTGATACGTTTTTTACCACTGCTTGCCCAACTGCTACCGTTTACTTGAAATCCTAATTGCAAGATCAGGTTTTCATATAGCTCTGTTGAGAGAGTACTATTTGTTTGATAAGTTGTTGCGTCACTTGCTGTCCAGTTCACTAAAAAGTTTTGTTTAAAACTTGATGCGTCAGTAAAATTCCAAACATAATTAATTGTATTCTGTGCACCCAGCGCATTTGCAAACTCTCCTGATTCTTTTATTTTTGACTGAGTTAAACTCGGACCTAAAGTTGTATTGAGTGACATATTATGCCTTGAGTAAAGTTGTCGCTTATAGCCAAACGATTCAGTAAGAAGATAGGTATAAGTATCTAGCTGATCATTTAAGTAGTTTAAACTTGCATAAAGACCATTATTTTTATCAAAATTCCATGAAGTGGTACCTAATGCTTGAAATTTATTTGTTTTAACTCCTTTTCCACCTGACATATCATCACGATTATACAAATAACTCATTACCAAAGTGTTTTCCCAAGGAATAATTGGGTTATAACTAATATTGGCATTGGCATTATAGTTTGTTGCTGCTGAATTACCTGTAACGATACTTCCTCCAAGACCAAAACTTGTGCCTTTCCAAGGTACTACTACTGTAATATTAGGTATTTTTTGCACTTCAATATTATCATCCATAATACCTTCGGGGAGAATAAGTTCACTTAAACCTATTAGCCTTTTACTTTGATTTTCACTTACAGTGTGAACTGGTGACTTTGTTACATTATTTATCTCTTTTTGTGTTTCCAATTCAACAGACCAGGGATTTAGTGGCGTACTATCGTTTGCCTGTGATTGAATATCTTTGTTTTGTTGTTGTACTTTCAATTCCTTAGTTTGTATTTTTTTTGCATCATCCGTTGCTTTTTGTTTGATAGTCAGCGCTGGGGTCTTATTTAACATATCTTCATTCTTTACTACCATTTCATATTCTTGTGCTAATTTGTTATAGCTTTCCGCTAACGCGCGGTATTTTTCTGCCATAATTTTGGCGTTTTCAGGACTTACTGCATAAGCAGTTGATAGATTAATCATCCCTATTACTGTAATAATTAATAGCTGCATTTTCATTTTGAAAACTCTATTTCATCGCTATTTTGCCACTTTCCTACATCTTGTGGTGTTTTTGTCACTGGCTGTGATTTTGTTTGAGGTTCATTTTTTTCGCTAGAAGGCAAATATAATGGTCCCATCTGCCCACAACCTATTATACAAATGTTTAATAATAAAGGAATTCCATATTTGAGGTATTTTTTTGTCATAATCAACTTGGCGTAAACTCAATATTCGTCAATAATTCAGACTATCATAAAAAACATAGTGCATGATGCCAAACATATTCTGTTAATTTCATGCTGAAAGTTGACGATAAAGGAATAACCATGGTTAAAAAACTTATATTAAGTCTCCTTCTTACAATTACGCTTCTTCTGTTGCTATTTTTCATCTGGTTGAAATTTATTTTTAATCCCAATGATTACAAAAACTGGGTTAATAATAAACTTAGTCAGAACAACAATGTTCATATCCTTATTGATGGCAGGCTTTCATTTAACTTATGGTTAATGCAACTTGATGGGCAAAATATTACAATTAACACTAACAACAACATCCTCACCAGTCATTGGCAACAAGGTACCATTAAAGTTAATTTTATTGACCTTATTATAAATCCCAATAACTCAATTAAGTCACTTGATCTTGAACAAGGACAAGTTAAACTTGGTACTAAAATAAAATTTTTAATTCCTACACTTAACGTCCTCGAGAAAAACCAGAAATATAATATTAAAGGGAGCTTTGTCAATGAATTTAATGATTTTAACTTCCAAATGGCGCTCAATCCATATTCAAACACAATTCAGTTTGATGATATTACATTACAAACTACTATTAATAATCACTCTACGTCTCTCAAAGTTCCTAGAATTTATATCACTGATAACGATAAAGTTACTGATATTGAGAACATTACACTTGATATTAATGGCGAAGAACTAATAGGTACACTCAAGCAAATAAAACTAAAACCTCATTTTTCTGCTGAAGGTAAATTTTCAGCCCCAAAAATTGCTGTTGAAAAAATTATTGACATGAAAGGTTTTTTACTCACACTTAATCAATTCAACATTAATTTCGACCTTCAACAAGATAACCTTCAAAAACTACAAGGTAATATCAATATCCACGCCAATAGTGCTAAGCTTAACGGAATCAATTTAAATAGTATTGCTGACTCAACTCACAAACTACTCACTGCACTAAATAGTGGTGATGAAATTGAAACCGCCTTTCAGAGCTTAAAAAACCAAATATTGCCAATCTTAAACAGCGATAAATTTAATGCAGATCCAAATCAACATACCCAGCTAAATACTTTAAATGTACAGAGTCAATTTGTTGACTCAATGATTACAACGACGAGACTCAGTTGGCTTGCACCTAAATTTAGCATAACAGGTACAGGGAAGTTTGATGTGTCCAAGGAATATTTTAATTATCCATTGTTATTAAATGTTCAAGTCGAACCTAGCTTACACATTCCCTATATCCTTAATTACCAAAATGGAAATTTCAGTGCTAAAATCAACCAACAGAAATTACAACAAAACTTACAACCTATTATTGAAAAAGCACTAAATAATGCACTTAATAACAAACTAAAATCATGGTTTAGATAGGACATGCTAGAGTTAAAATCGCTAAAAGGTATTGGTCAATCTATTTTAAATAAACTCAATAAAGCTGGTATCAATACAGTCACTGATCTTTTACTCCACCTGCCTAGATACTATCAAGATCGCCGTACAATTATACCCATTGCTCATACTACAGCTGGTGAAAAACAACAAATTGAAGGTGTAATTCGCCAAGTCAATATTAATGATATTGGTAAAAAACATTTAACTTGCTACTTTTTTGATAGCAGTGGCGTTTGTAAAATGCACTTATTTAAGTTTTACTCAAATCAAACACGACTCTTGCAAAAAGGTAAAATCATTCGCTGCTTTGGTGAGATTGTTCATAATCATCATGCTGTTGAGATCACTCACCCTGAATGGCAAATTTTAACCGATGAAGATAAAGGTAAAAAATTAGGTAATATTATTCCTATTTATCCAACTATTGAAGGAATAAGCTCTGCCGTTTTTTATAAATTAATTTTACAACTCAAAGATCAAATCAAGCTTGATGAATATATGCCACTTTCACTTTTACAAAAACATCAACTAGAAAATATAAATCAAGCATTACATACTCTCCATTTCCCAAAAAACGATAACTTTGATAACCTATATAACCTTAGTGCTCGCGCACGCTATCGCTTAGCATTAGAAGAATTGTTAGCACACAACTTAAATGCTAAAAAAGCAAGGTTGCACAATCAAATAACCTCATCTGCTCGAATTGCCGTTAATCATACGCTTTTAAAAACTTTTTTAGAAACTTTAAGCTTTCAACCTACCCCAGCTCAAATACGCGTTATCAATGAGATTTTGTATGATTTCACGCTTAATAAACCAGCATCACGTCTTGTTCAAGGTGATGTTGGTTCAGGTAAAACCGTTGTTGCTGGCGCCATAGTCATTCAAGCTGCACACAATAAACTACAATCTGTCATGATGGCACCAACTGAAATTTTAGCCAAACAGCACTATCATAACCTTACAAACTGGTTAAACATATTTAATATTCCTGTAGTATTTATTGCTCAACAGCTTACGACTAAGGCGCGTAAAGAGGCCTTAAAAACGATAGAGAATCAAGATAATTGTGTTATTATCGGCACACACGCCGTTTTCCAAAACAACATTGACTATCCGAATTTAGGATTAGTCATAATTGATGAGCAACATCGATTTGGTGTAGAGCAGCGGTTGAGTTTAATTGAAAAAGCTAAAACTAAAAATTGGCAGCCACATCAGATTGTAATGACTGCTACCCCTATCCCACGCACACTAGCAATGACTGTCTATGGTGATTTAGATCTTTCCATTATTGATGAACTTCCTCCTAATCGTAAACCGATTACAACCAGTGTTTTAAACCAAACTAAAAAGCAAATTCTAATTACACGACTTGAACAACATATTGCCAATAATGGTCAAGCTTATTGGGTGTGTCCTTTAATTGAAAGTTCAGAGGTTCTAATTACTTTACAAGATGCCCAATCTCTTTTTGAAATGCTAAGCAACATGCTACCTTGCGCTCGCATAGGGCTTATACATGGTAAACTAAAAGCTCAGCACAAAGAAGATATCATGCAGGCATTCAAATCCCATGAGTTAGATATATTGGTTGCAACAACAGTTATTGAAGTTGGAGTAGATGTACCCAATGCCAATATTATGATTATTGATAATGCCGAACGTCTTGGATTATCGCAATTACATCAATTACGTGGACGTGTTGGGCGCGGTAACAAAGAAAGTAATTGTATATTACTATATCACTCCCCTTTATCCAATACTGCCAAAAAACGCTTAGAACTTATGCGTAAAACGCAAAATGGCTTCGTAATTGCCGAAGAAGACTTAAAATTAAGAGGTCCTGGTGATATATTTGGAACTAATCAAACAGGGGGAATTCAATTTAAAGTTGCTGATTTAAGCCAACACCAAGCACTTTTTGATGATGTGACTAATATTGCTGAAGCAATTATCAAACAATATCCTAAGCACGCAGAGAAAATCATTCATCGTTGGTTAAACAAAACTGATGAATATATCAAAGCTTGAACATCTTTTCAGATTATTCATAAACCAATTATATCCAGACTAATACAATTAATATACTGCTTATTCTTAATCTTACTTTAGCCCCAATATAATCAAAAATCTCCCATTTAGTTTCATAACTAATTCATCATCTAGACCTTGAGGCAGCATGATTTGTGCTAAAGATCTTTAGATATTCCAATTTTATAAGCTATCGTTATAAGCAATTATTTAACTTAATTATTTGCTCAATGAAATGCCAAAGGAATCACTATGCAATGGTTAAGTACGGCAGAGCTTAAACCTTATACACCTCATGGAAATGCTAATAACCCTGATACACTTGAAAAAGCAAGTGTTAAAAATGCAGATGCGATTATCATCGCTTATGAACACAGGATGCCGATAATATCATTACCCTACTTAGCATCAATGAGTTTCTGCAAAATAGTCATTCAAATATCAAAATCACCATTCGTATCAACCAAGAAAATAGTCTCCAGAAAGCAAAAATGCTGGGAGCAACCAAAGTAATCTCACCACTTGTAATGGCAGCTCAAGCTATGCTTAATTTAGCATGATTATAGTCCAAAATAGCAGTCAAGAAATACTTCTAATACCTGCTGTGAAAAGTTATTTTCAATATACGCCTGTCCAACTCTATCTAATAAAATGAGTGTTATGCCTTTTGTAGTATTTTTCTTATCGCGTAGCATAGCTGCTATAAAGTCTGGTTTTTGAATCAGTGCTGGTATTTCAATTGGTAAGTGAAATGCTTTTAATAAGTCTTTTATTCTACTGACATCTTTTCCATCAAGATTACCTAGAGTATGAGATAATTGAGTTGCCATTACCATACCTACAGCAACCGCCTCACCATGCTTTAGACCAACATAATTCTGGCAACACTCAATTGCATGACCAAAAGTATGCCCTAAGTTTAATAATGCTCGCACGCCCGTTTTTTCTTGTTCATCAAGAGATACAATTTGTGCTTTTAACTCACAAGCTTTGGCAATCGCATAACAAAGAACATTTGGATCATGCGCATTGATTAAATCAATATTTTTTTCTAGCCAAACGAAAAAATTATAGTCAACAATGCAGCCGTATTTTACAACTTCTGCCATTCCTGCTGAAAATTCACGCGCTGGTAATGTTTTCAAAAACGTTATTGCAGTATAAACAAGTCTAGGCTGGAAAAATGCACCAATCATATTCTTGCCTAATGAATGATTAATTGCAGTCTTTCCACCAACGGATGAATCAACTTGAGACAATAAAGTGGTTGGAATTTGGATAACCGATACTCCACGTTGATAAGTCGCAGCAGCAAAGCCTGTTATGTCACCGATCACACCACCACCTAATGCAATAAGTTCACAATCCCTCGTATAATTTTGCCTAAGTAAGGTTTCATAAATATAATCTAAAGAAACACTATTCTTATAGGTTTCTCCATCTTGAAGTAAGCATAATTGCCATTGGTGACAATGTTCTTTCAATACATTTTCAAGCAGCAGTAAATACAAATTGGCAATCGTTTTGTTACTTACAACAAGTATCTGCTTGTTTCTAACAAAAGGTATAAGATAAGAAAAATCAGCTGTTTCGGAAATGATTACGGAGTAACTTGGTTTGCCTTGTGGCGAAACCCGTACTTCTGTTATCACACAGCTTCTTCCATTAGCAGATTGGTAATTTTCTGCACTACATTACGAACAGTTGTTTCACTTGTTTCAATCGTAATGTCAGCAATTTCACGGTAAAGTGGCTCTCGTTCTTCCATTAATTTTCTTAATTGTGCTTCTTTATTTTCTACTTGCAGTAAAGGACGTTTTTTATCTTTAGCTGTACGTTCCAACTGTTGTTCAATTGATGCTTGAAGATAAACAACCTTTCCACGTGATGATAATAAAGTTCTATTTTCTGGACGAATAATTGCACCTCCTCCAGTTGCCAACACAATACCTTGCCGATTTGCCAATTCACTTAGAATTTCTTGCTCTCTATTTCGAAAGCCCTCTTCACCTTCTATATCAAAAATCCAATCAATATCAACACCACAGCGTTGCTCAATCTCACGGTCTGAGTCAACAAACTCCAATTTTAGCTCATTTGCTAATTGACGACCTATTGTACTTTTGCCAGCACCTACTGGACCAATCAAGAAAACGTTTTGTGTGATAATCATCTTTCTCTACATTAATATTTTTATGTTTAACACATAGACCCACAACATAGTCATAGAACATACCATGACCCTCGATTTTGTAAACCATGACAAAATACACAAAAAAGATGTTATTCGCAAGAATTTTCGCAACAATCATCACTCAAAAAAGCATCATTTTACCAGTAATTATAACGGCTTTTCAGCTTAGATTTTGCTATGATTGGCATTATGCTAATCACGGTCAGTTACTTCATGAGGCGAAAATTTCTACCGACAAAAGAAGAGCTTAAACAACATAAATGGTTGGGTTTCCTGCACAAGTATATGCACCATAATTTTCTATGGCATTTTGATCGCAATAGTGTAACTAAGGCGTGCATTGTTGGTGGCTTTATGTGCATGATGCCAATACCTTTTCAAATGGTGCCAGCTGCGATTTTAGCACTTACATTACGTGCAAATTTAATCATCACTATTGCTTTGGTGTGGATCAGTAATCCAATTACCATGCTACCGATGATGTATGGAGCATATTTATTTGGTTGCTTTATGATGGGTCAGACAGCCTTGTTTTATGAGGATAATTTTGCTTGGCATCATATAATCACTAATATCCATGCGATTTTCGTACCATTGATCCTTGGCTGCATCATTATTGGATTAGCATTTGGATTATTACTCTCAAGCATTGTTTGGTTAAGCTTCAATCTTTGGCGAAAATTCAAAAACCATTAAAAGCACATTCTCATCACCACAACAATTAACAGGAAAAAATAAAATGGAATATTTAAAAAATCATTTAAATTCGCCAAAAACAGAACATATTATTTATGGTGTGATACTAGCAGGACTTTTACTTATATTTTGGAATCCTGCAAACCTTTACTACAATGTTTCCCACAATGCACTTGATACATATGTTTTTCGAGGTTTTACATCATTATTTTGCTGGATCATCGTGTTGTCAACATTTTTAATTACTAGTGCTTCACACCACAATATTATTTCCAGTTTTTTATCATTATCTTTATGGACCAGATCCCTCATTGTAACCTTTTTTTTTATTGGAATACTCTCTGCAAGTTTTGCTTTAAAAGCAGCGACTGCTTTTAAAGGTGTTTCAATCGACATTTCAATGCTCCTTGCTGTGTTATTTTTGGCAAATTACTTTAAGCGATTTCCTAATAATATCCGCTGGCTGATCGCTGTTGTGATTGTTTGTGCTATCAGCTATGTTTTTGTCTTATTATTTAAGCTCTATTTAGTGCATACGTACCTTCCAACCTCTGCCACCCAAACCAAATTTCAAGGAATGATCTTGCTCCAATTTAATTTTGCCAATCCTCGTTTTTTTGACCATTTCGCCACTTGGTTTTTACCTATTTTATGTCTAGCGTTATTAAGGAAGGATGATACAAAATTATTTAAGGCTTTAAGCTTTATCGCTATGTCATCTTTATGGTTTGTTGTAATTGCGCATAGCTCACGTGCCCTTATCCTTGAGTATATCGTTATTTTTATTGTACTTGGTATTTTAAATTATAAACTCATGCTTAAATTCATTAGTTGGCAAATATTAGCTGCTATTGTTGGAGCTATTTTATTCTATATCGTTCATCAAATCGTTGGCGGCAGCTCGATATTAGATCGAGCTTTTTTTGCCAATCAAGATCGCTGGGATTTATGGGCAAAATCTCTAGCACTTGCAGCGCATTATCCTTTGCTTGGCGTCGGAGAACTGAACGCTTTATATTATCTGCGTGATTATCCACACAATATTGTTTTAACTGTCGCCGCACAGTGGGGAATTATTGGTCTTACTTGCTTTCTATTAGTTGGCTTAAGGAGCTTTCGCCGTGCATGCGAATATATGAGAAGCTATAAACACTCAGCCTTATATTTTGTTGCTTTTGCTAGTGTACTTGCTGGAATGACACATGCTATGCTTAGCAATTTATTTAAATTACAACTTAGCCAATTTAGCATGATATTTGCAATGGGATTGCTATTGTCTTTTATGCCTCAAGTATTAGAACAAAATAGCCAAAAAAAATGCCACATGTTCTTTGTGGCACCTTTAATCATTACCATCCTTGCTATTCTTATTATTGTCCCTTTCTTTACAAATGTGACGTTCTAATTAAAATTAGAACTCAGCACATACATCTGCAACAGCAGCACTATTGATAGTTGTTGTACAGCCCCATGTTACACCGTTATTTGCAAAGGCTGGCGTTAAAGTAACTGTTTGGTTATTCAAGTTTGCACCATTACCAGCTGCACTATAGGTATAGGTAATCGCACCAGTACCAGAGTTAACAGCAACTGCACCATATTGACCAGTTTTAGCACTTCCATCGGTCGTAAAAGTTGCAGGAAGCCCTGCATTGGTGTTAATTTGTTCTGCGACGAATACTTTGTCAGAACCTAGAAAAGAATAGGCTTCCGATAATCGAGCACGTTCTGTATAACTCGTATACATCGGTATCGCAATCGCGGTTAAAATCGCAATAATTGCTATTACAATTAATAACTCAATTAGCGAAAAACCTTTTTGGTTCTTTTTCCTATTTACTTTCATCTTTCATTCTCCTATTAATTTTCCGTGGCACATAATTACATTATTACTTACTTGTATTGGCAAATGTAGACAAGCACTTTACTTTATGCAAGCAAGATATTGTTAAAAATAGAAATCTCGATGGTGCTTTAGTAAAGATCGAAAAAACATATTAACAATTAAGACTTTTACCATGTAAACGATCAAAAAAATACACAACCAAAATACTCTCCCCCACTCCTTTTTGCTTTTTCTTGCACAAATTAATATAAAAGTCCTATTCTTCTGGGCATTTATCTATGTAAATGGGTAGTAGTATATACTTTTTAAATTCAGATCACCACTATCCTTTAGTTAAAGCCTTGACTTATTTTGTTTTTTAAAAAATATTGATACCGCTTTAACATGCTTATATTACCTGTAACACCACCACAATGAACATAAATAATAGGTTTTTGCAACTGTTGGTAATGATCAAAAAGCACTTGCCATCCCAAAGGGTCATACAATAAATCAAACTCAATTCCAGTTTGCACTTTAAGGTGATTATACATTGCTAAATGCTCTTTATAACATTGACCGAAATGATATTTCCGTTTTGCATCTAATATTATTGGCATCTCACCAGTATTCTTTGCAAGTGACTTCATTTGAGCTAATAAATATTCTTTATCTCCAACACATGGTGTGGTGTAAAGCAAATAAGATTTCTTTAGGTGTTTACGCAAATAAAACGCACTTACTCCCGTACCTGAGGCAATAAAAATACTGCCCTTACTTGCAGCGATATTTTCAAAATAATTATTGATGTGATCCGCACAAATTTTAAGTCCAACTTCAGCTTCTTGCTGCGCTCCCCCTTGGGTAAGCAACAGTACTTGAGAGTTATTTCGATAATTTTCCATCAACTTATCTTTATTTAAATAGTCCATTTCATAAACTTTCATTCCCAAATTACATGCTACACGTAGATTTCCGTTTGGGTTGTCTTTCAATGCTCTTGGTAATGGCTTAAGCCAATAATCAAATTGCAGTTGATTCAACCGACAAAACTGTGCCACTGCTAACATATAATTTGACTGTGCCCCACCAAATGAGACTATCTTAGTTAGACTTGGATGATATTTAAGATGGTCAATCAACCAATAGAGTTTATATGCCTTATTCCCTGAAAATAATCGATGAATTACATCATCACGCTTAACTATTACGCTTAAGCCATCAACAATCACTTCTTGAAATAGGGGGGTACTAAAAACAAAAATGAGCTATATCTCCATCATTTCAAAATCTTCTTTACCTACACCACAATCGGGACATTGAAAATCATCAGGCACATCTTCCCACTTAGTACCTGGATGAATACCATCTTCTGGCCAGCCTTCTGCCTCATCATAAATCCAGCCACAAACAACACACATATATTTTTTGTATTCTAGCTCTGACATATCCTTACTCTTCATACCACTTACCAACGTAGCTTGTATTCACTTAACTGGGTTCTTGAATTCTGCCGCACATCTTACTGCTTTGAACTCACAATGTTAAGTCATTTAATCACTCATTTTTTGTGCCATAATACTTTCAATAAGCACATCCTTATCTTGCCAAAGTGTATTTAACCACACTTGAAAAGCATACTTTGCCTGCTCATTGTCATAATAGTTTTGATAGGGAATTGTTTTAGGATCAATCAACTCAACATGAATATCAACCTCTGGAATCACACCACACAAAAAATCCCAAAAACTACAATTTTCATACGGATAAACAATTGTTACATTTAAGATTCCTCTTATTTTATCACCCAAAACATCCAATGCTAAGGCAACACCACCTGCTTTAGGATTAAGGAGATACTTAAATATTGCTTGTTGCTTATCACGTTTATGTTGTGTAAAACGTGTTCCTTCAACAAAGTTTACCACCGAGACATGTCGATTTTTAAAGCGCTCACATGCATGTTTAGTCTCTCGCAAATCTTGTCCTTTTTTCTCAGGATGCTTCGTCAAATAATGTTTTGAATAGCGTTTCATCAGTGGAAAGTCAAGTGCCCAGCAAGCTAAACCAATGATTGGTACATATATTAATTCCTTTTTCATAAAAAATTTAGCAAATGGAATTTTGCCTAAAAATATCTGCTGCAATACAACAATATCTAACCAGCTACGGTGATTACTTAAGATTAAATAAGAGCTATAGATTGTAAAACTTTGATAACCACTAAGGTGATACTTCGTTGGCAGCAATATACGACTGACTTTGTTATTAACACCCATCCACATTGTAGCTAAAGCTACTAATATTTTACCAATTGTATTTTGCCAGTAACTAATTGGAATTAGCTTCAAAATGGAACATAGTATAACTGGCACAGCCATTACAAGTGTGTTGATTACCAACAAAATTAATAGCATAACACCAATTACAATATGTTTAACTTTCCTCATGCTGACTCTCGTTATTTTTCTGTTTCAATTTCAAGCTCTCCATTATCTTTGAATATCGCTGTTATTGCACCATTTTGTGCTGTATTTAAAATTTTCGCACCAATGTTAAGGTAAGCCTGGACAACTTCATTATGAGGATGCTTAAATCCGTCATGACCTGAGCTGCTAAAAATAACATATTTTGGACCCACAGCTTCAATAAACGCCTTTGAAGATGAGCTACCACTGCCATGATGAGGAGCAACAAGCACTATAGATTTTAATTGGTTATGATATTGCTTTAATATATAACGCTCCGCCGTTTTATAAATGTCTCCTGTCAACAGCATGCTTTTATCATCAAAACTTATTTTAAGCACACAGGATCCGTTATTGCCTGTTAAGTGATTGGCAGTTAAAAACTCAAAGACCACACCATCTTGCAACCACCTCTTGCCTGCTGTACAAATACTATTGTTGATTTCAGAAAGTTTTTCATTGGCGATCACTTGATCGACATTAAAACTTGCCAACACATTTTCTATTCCACCGCTATGATCTTTACCTAAGTGGCTAATAATTAATGCGTTAATTGTATGTACCCCTTGGTTTTTCAGATAAGGAATAAGAGTATGATTTGCAAGCACAAATTTGTGCCCACCAGCACCTGCTGTATCATATACAACAACTGCATTTTTTGTCTGGATGACCACAGCTAAACCATGACCAACATCCAACACGGTCACCTTCGCACCAACGTCAAACGGTAAAGTATTTTTCTGCCACAATGCTAAAAACAAAGTCAGCCCAAGCACACGAAAGTACCAAGAAAGCGGTAAAAACAAAATTAACATTCCCATAATTGCAGCTAAAACCGCCAAAAGTGAAATGCTATGCCAGGAAAAAAACAACATATAAGTCGGTAACACATCTAGCCAGACAATTAGCGCTTTTATCAAGTATGCACTTATGGACCATAACGTAATACCAAAGAATGAGAGCATTAAATTGAGAAACAAACTCGGCACAATCAAAAAACTCACCAATGGAATAGCTACTAAGTTTGCCACTACACCAATCAAGGTAAAACCCTGAAACCAATATACTGTCAATGGAATTAGCAGCAACATCAGTAAAAACTGAATCAAAACATAACGCTTGAATTTAGGCATATAAAGCAGCAATCGATTAATTATGATTAAAAAGAAAACCGCCATAAAAGATAGCCAAAAACCAGGCGCTAAAATTGATAAAGGATTCCATAAAACAATGATAATTGCTGCAATAATGAGCACATTAAAACCATTTATCTTACGATTTGTCATAAGTGCTAAAGAAAAAATAAGCACCATAATAAAAGCACGCTGTGTTGGAATTGCAAACCCTGCTAATAGACTATATAAGAATGCACTAACAACCGCAGCAACTAACGCCACCTTTTGTGCAGGCAGCCATTGACACAATACAATAGATAACGACCATAAAACACGAACAAACACAAATGCAAATAGAGCAATCATTCCGATGTGTAAACCAGAGATTGCAATTAAATGTGATGTACCTGTTTGTTGAAATACCCGTTTATCCTCTGTAGTGAGTTCATTTCGATTACCAATTAAAAGTGCACTGGCTAATGCTCGAATCGAAATATCTTTAATATGATGATTCAACGTTTTTTGAATGTTATAACGCAAACGTTCAATAAGATAATTGTAATCCATACCGTGAAATTGCACGTTTTCTGTTGTTACAACATAACCCACGGCTTTAATACCCTGATGCTTAAGCCAAGTGACATAACTAAACACTCCTGGATTACTATAACCTTCTGGGTATTGTAATTTAACGGTAAAACGCCATCTTGTGCCCGGCGTTAATCGCCAACTTTTTAAGTTTTTATTTGGATAAACACTTAGCTGTACTAAACCATCGTTCGTTGCAAACAAAAACTTACTCACTGATTTATCTTGGTCAATTAAGCTTGCAACGGTTCCTACTAGTATTATTTTTTTATCAACTTTATCTTCAGGATACACTTGCTCATAATCATAAAGCACCCACATACCATGTAAGGTAATAATGATAAGTAAACCAATAATTCCCACATTTATCCAACGAGTGCGCACAATTGAACCACAACTAAAGACTTTGTTATATAAAAAGCATAGTTGATATTTTTTGCATATAAGCGTTTTTTAAAGTAATGAGCTGTGATTTTATTGCAACAATAATATAGTTATATAAAATATCTTCACACCTAGTTATAAAATATAGCAAAATGGATTTAAACCCAAATATTTATGATTTTTAATATCATCACTTCACACCATTATTAAAAGGGGATAAAAGTGCACGATGCAAAGCATTAATCTAATGATAAAGGAGAACTATAATGATCAATATATTAATTTTTGGCAGTGGCAGAGTAGGTCTTTTAACAGGAGCAATTCTGGCTTCTAGCAAAGATTATCATATTCATATTGCCGATGTTCAGGCAGATAGAAAGCAGCTACACCTTGGTGAAAATGCTCACAATCTCAAACACTGTATTTTGGATATCAATAACACTGAAAACGTCAAAAGCTATGTTCAAGAACATGATATTCATGCACTTACCGCAGCTCTTCCATACTTCCTTACTAAAAAAGTCGCTGAAATTGCCAAAGTTTGTAATACACATTACTTTGATTTAACGGAAGACGTTGAAACCACTAAATATGTTGAAACACTAGCGAAAAATACCGATAAAGTATTTGCACCTCAATGTGGACTTGCGCCTGGCTTTATAAGTGTTGTCACCAATGATTTAGTGAAACAATTTGATGAAGCTGAAACCGTAAAAATGCGTGTTGGTGCTCTACCTGTTAATATTAGTCATCCTCTCCAATACGCACTTACGTGGTCAACTGAAGGTCTAATCAATGAATATGTTAAACCATGTGAAGCTATTCGTGATTATAAAAACGTGACTATTGAACCACTTGATGATTTGGAAACCATTAAAATCGATGGTTTGACTTATGAAGCTTTTAACACATCTGGTGGCATTGGCTCGTTAAAAGACACATACAAAGCAAAAGTTCGCAATATTAATTATAAGAGTGTACGCTATCCAGGACATTGTGAGAAATTACGCTTTTTGATCAATGACTTAAAACTAAGAGACAAACAAGAGCTTCTATGTGAGATTTTTAATAATTCCATCCCGCGCGTTGAAGATGACGTTGTTTTGGTGTATGTTTCTGTTGAAGGCAAGATTAATGGTGTATACCATGAACGCCATTTTGCTAAGAAGTATCATTCTCAAGAAGCCTTTGGTCAAAAATGGAGTGCACTTCAGTTAACCACTGCTTGTGGAATATGTGTTACTATTGACCTTGCTATCAAACATAAGTACTTCGCACCTGGATTTGCCAAACAAGAAGACATTAACTTAACCCAAATGATGGATAACCGATTTGGTCACTACTACCGCTATAACTTTCTTGATGGAATTAAAAGCCCAAAGTTAATCACAAAAAGTACAGCAAACAATAAACTTGAAGTGATTTAAATCTAAGTAGGAGAAATGAATGACAACTTGTATGACCAGCTATACTGAAAAACTGACACAATATGCCTCCAAATATCAAACAAGTGAGTATATTGAAAGCTATAATCCTGCCAATAATGAGATTTTAGCCAAGGTGCCAAGCTTAGGACTCAACCACCTAAACCAAACCATCCAAGAAGCTCATGCTGCATTTTTAAAATGGCGTAAAACTCCAGCACCTAAGCGTGCTGAACTTGTACGCTTAATCGGTGAAGAATTAAGAAAAAATAAAGATCAATTAGGCAGTCTCATATCACTTGAAATGGGTAAATCTAAACAAGAAGGTGATGGTGAAGTGCAGGAAATGATAGATATGGCAGACCTTGCCGTAGGTCAAGCTCGCATGCTTTATGGCAAAACAATGCACTCAGAGCGTCCTGATCACAGAATGTTTGAACAATGGCATCCACTAGGTGTTGTTGGTGTAATATCAGCCTACAATTTCCCAGTTGCTGTTTGGTCATGGAACGCTTTTATCGCTGCCATCTGTGGTAACACTGTTGTTTGGAATCCATCACCTAAAACACCTTTATGTGCTTTAGCTGTTCAAGAGATTTGTGATCGTGTGACTCAAGCATATAACTTCCCAAATGTGTTTAGTTCTGTCGTATCGAAAAGCATTGATGTTTCTAAAGCACTTGTTAATGATACGCGTATTGCGCTTTTATCGTTTACAGGTTCAACCAAAGTTGGGCGTGAAATTGGCGCACAAGTGGCAAAACGCTTTGGCAAATCTTTACTTGAACTAGGCGGCAACAATGCAGCTATTATTGATGAATCAGCTGACCTTAAGCTTGCCATTCCTGCTGTAGTATTTGGTGCAGTTGGCACAGCGGGTCAGCGTTGCACCTCATTACGGAGATTACTAGTGCATAAAAACATCTATCAAGATGTTATTAAGCGCTTACAAAACGCCTATAAACAAATCACGGTAGGCGACCCACTTGACACCAAAAATTTAATGGGGCCATTAATCGACCAAAACTTAGTTGAAGTATATAAAAAAGCAGTTGCGTGTGCTAAAACTCTAGGTGGAAACATTTTATTTGGTGGTAATGTGATTAATAAACCTGGTAATTACGTTGAACCAACCATTATCGAAGTGAAACCTGATTGGGATATCGTTAACCAAGAAAATTTTTGTCCAATTTTGTTTATCATGCCATTTGAGAACATTGACGAAGCCATTTCTATCAACAATCAAGTTGACCATGGTTTGTCTTCGGCAATCTTTACTCAACGCATCGATCACTCTGAAAAATTCTTGTCTTGCGCTGGCAGTGATTGCGGCATTGCCAACATAAATATTGGCACTTCAGGCGCTGAAATTGGTGGCGCATTTGGTGGGGAAAAACATACAGGTGGTGGTCGTGAGGCTGGATCTGATGCTTGGAAAACCTATATGCGTCGGCAAACCGTAACCATCAATTGGAGCAACTCCTTACCACTTGCTCAAGGTATTAAATTTTCACTCGAGGATTAAGTTATGTCTCAAATCGCAATTTTAGAAAGGTTATGGCAACAATATGTTGATGCAAACCCACACGTACAAGAGATCTATAATCTTTTTTACGATCACAACACTTCAGTGATTAACGATCATATTGCACTGCGCACTATTAATGATCCACGCATTGATATTGAAGTATTAGCTAAACCATTCATCGCGGAAGGGTATTTTGAAAATGGAGAGTACCATTTTAAAACTAAAAAGCTTTATGCAAAACACTATGAGCATAAAGATCCAACGCAGCCAAAAATCTTTATTAGTCAATTACTTTTAGAATCATTTACTCCATTTACCCAACAAACTATTAAAGCCTGCATTGATAAAATTGACTCGAAACTCTTAGTAAATCGAGAAAAACTTGTTTCAGCTGGTAATTGCTGGGGTCAACCAAGTCACCCAACTTATGAAAAGCTATTAGCTGAATCAGAATATGCTGCATGGTTTTATGTATTTGGCTTTAGAGCCAATCATTTTACAGTGTTTATTAACGCTTTGAACCAGTTTAATGAAATATATGAGGTCAATAACTTCTTGAAGAAACATGGTTTTGCACTTAATACTTCGGGTGGTGAGATCAAAGGCACACCAGGTGAGTTACTAGAGCAATCCAGCACAAAATCAGGAATGGTCATAGTTGACTTTGTTGAAGGCAAAAAAGAAATTCCTTGCTGTTATTATGAGTTCGCTAAACGTTATCCTGATCATACTGGTAGACTCTATCAAGGATTTGTTGCTGCCTCTGCCGATAAAATCTTTGAAAGTACCAACGTCAATCCTTAAGGGAAACTTATGAATAGTCATAATAGTCTATGGCACATTCGTCAAAGTGAAGTGCCACTTGCACTTGCCAACAACACCCACCTTTGCGTTAAAAAAGCTCAAGGAAGTGTGCTCATCGATATAAATGATAAACAATATATCGACTTTGCCGCAGGCATTGGTTCAATGAATATTGGTCACAACCATCCAAAAGTAGTTAAAGCCATCATTGAACAAACACAAAACTACATTCAACCTTGTTTTCATATCATGGTTCATGAACCGTACCTTCAATTAGCAAAAAAGCTAAACAGCATAACACCCGGGGAGTTTCCCAAGCAAACCATGCTATGCAATAGCGGTGCAGAAGCCGTTGAAAATGCGATAAAAGTTGCGCGCTTCTCAACAGGGCGCTCTGCTATTATTTGCTTTGATGGCGCCTTTCATGGGCGCACATTTATGAGTATGAGTTTAACAGCCAAAGTTAAACCATATAAATACGGCTTTGGTGAATTGTTTAATAATATTTATCGCTTAGCTTATCCTAATGTGCATACTTCTATTGAGAAATTAAAATCTCAATGGCAAGACTTAATTACTAATCAGGTGGCTGCTGAAAATATTGCAGCCATTATTATTGAACCACAGCTAGGTGAAGGTGGCTTTATTCCAGCAAGCATTGAAGCAATGCAATATCTACGCACATTATGTGATCAACATGGTATTGTTTTTATTGCCGATGAAATCCAAAGTGGCTTTTGTCGTACTGGTAAAATGTTTGCTATGGAGCATTATCATGTAGCTCCTGATATTTTAGTGATGGGCAAATCATTAGCATCTGGTTTACCACTTAGCGCGTTAACAGCTAGAAAATCATTATTTGACAAACTGCCTACTGCATCGCTAGGTGGTACGAACTCAGGCAATCCTATTGCTTGCGCTGCAGCACTTGCCTCACTTGAAGTATTTGAAGAAGAAAACCTTGCCCAAAAAGCGCAAGCAATAGGTCAAACTTTACGAGAGTTTTTTATTGCTCAACGCTTCAAGCATCACTTTATTGGTGATATTCGTGGACTTGGAGCAATGATTGGTATTGAGTTTATCAACGATAAAAACACACCGAACCCAGACTTGTTAAAAGTATATATTAAAAATTTACTAGATGAGGGGTTAATTTTGCTAAGCTCAGGTAGACAAAAAGAAGTTTTACGTTTACTTCCACCTTTAAATACAACCGATGCACAATTAGAAAAAGCTTGCAATATCATGGAAATTGCACTTAATCGTACTGTCATGTCTCAAAAATAACTTGAGTCTATGAGTTTATATCAAAAATATAATTCAATTCTATCTTTAGTCCTTATTATCCTATTTAATTTGAATTTATTCAGGGAAAAATGAAGCTCTCTTTAGGAAACCCCTAAAATAAAACTAAAGAATTGGAATTCAAATAAACTTAGACATAACAATGACAAAAATATTAATCACGTCGTAATCGATCTGAAACAGCAATTGGGCTTGGATAAGTCAATACAACAATATAAGACGATACAATAAAGCTTAATATTGCTACTGCCTCAACAATAATTTCGGAGCTATTAGTAGCAACCCCTGCTGTAGTTGCTAATGAAATTAACATCAATGAGAACTCACTGCCCTGACCAAGCCGCATGCCAATTTCAAACGATTCCTTTGGCGTTTCACGTACTAACCATAATGTGACGAAATGTAGGATGGGTTTTAATACTAAAATCAGTACAGTCAATGCCAATACCACACCCCAAACAGATGTTAACAACCCAATCTGAAACCCAGCACCCACTGAGAAGAAAAACAAAATTAAAAAGAAATCTCGAAGCGGCTTTAAGTTCTCATAAATATATTTAGCAATCGGAGAACTTGCAACAATCACACCAGCAATAAAAGCACCAATTTCATTAGATAGCCCAAATACGATCGCAAGTTGCGCCATTCCAATACACCAGCCAATCGATAATAAGAAAATATATTCCTGAAAGCGGCTAAAGCGTCTAAACAAACTAAACAAAAAGTACTTTTGAGCAAGATACCCCACTCCACCCAATACTGGCAATGCAAGTAAAAGCTTTATAAGCGAGAATAAATTAAAGCTTTCTGTTTGTGATGACCAAAGACTAATAAAGGTTAACATCAAAATTGCTATTAAGTCTTGAACCAATAAAATTGCAATCACCAGTTCGCCCAATCGTTTATGATGTAAAGCCGTCGTTGGTAATAATTTCAAACAGATAATTGTGCTTGAGAAGATCAAAGCCGCTCCAATAATAAAGCCTTGAGCACCAATACCAAAAGCGTGACAAATCACAACTGTTGCAACAATAAAAACAATGCTACTGGTAATAGACACAAAAAGCGCCTTACCTAGCATTTTGATCATACTTTTAATTTCAAGGTTAAGACCAAGCAAAAATAACAAAAACATAATACCAATATCTGAGGTCTCTTGAATAGTTGTTGTGTCACTAATAAGTCCTAAGCAATGAGGACCAACAACTATACCCAAAACGATATAGGCAACAATGATTGCTTGACGTGTATAAAGTGCTAAAGTTGCAAAAACTGATGCACCAAAAAAAACCAAAAAAAATACAAATATTAAATTATGCATCGCTATTTTTATCCCTACTATAACCTTAAGTTTTACAATTTATCACCATTGTCTTCTCTGAACACAAATTTATTTACCCGCTTGCATTTAAAAAAACCATCTTGCTAAACCCTAACTTCCCATCTATTCACCTACAAAGATAAGAAACGTATGAGTTTTTGTTTGTTTAGCTTTGAACCTCATAAGCCCCGTGCGTAGCTAAAATCGGTTTGTAAAGCTGGGTAGCTTATTTTTCTTCTTGCACAGAATGCAACATGAAAAGCTTAATAATTGTTGTCATACCCTCAATCTTAAAGCTTTCAAGATTCGCATCCACTAACGCTCGCTTACAAGCTGCTGGCGCCAATAAGTATAACTCAATCTTCTTAGAGTAGTAATAAACAAACAATTCAATTTGATGTAAATTAACATTTTGATGATTTTGTACTAGGTAGACTTCGAGTTGGCGCATAATTTCCGTGCGATTAGGTGGCATGTCTTTTGGATCAACGATTTGTTCTGGATGCTCTGCTACATCCACATGCACCGTGATATCTTTTATATTTTCAATTTTAAGTGCTAATGCACCACGCACATGTTCTGCTACATAGTGTCCTTCTGATGCTGTTATGTGTGAATCAACTAAAACATGTACATCCAAAATGATCTGTCCTGCCATCTTACGTGTGCGCAAACAGTGAAACCTTTTAACACCATCAACTTTAGCAATTGTTTCCTCAATTTTATGTAATATCTCTTCATTAACTCCAGTATCGACTAATTCAGATAACGCTTTATAACACCATTCAACACCCATTTTCCCAATCATAATCGATACAATAATTGCTGCCAGTGAATCCATCCACGTAACACCTAACGTCGTACCAATTAATCCAATCAATACCACAACAGATGACCACATATCTGATCGGCTATGCCACGCATTTGCACGCAGTAAATCTGAACCAATCCGATTTGCTGTCACCATAATATAACGAAACAATCCTTCATTTGCCACAATTGAAAAAATAGCGGCGTAAATGGTCCACTGATCAGGGATGATTAACTCACCTATAAACCAATTTTGTATAGAGTGATAACTAATAAGAAGTGCAATCATAATCAACATAATTGACAACACCACTGTCGCTAATGTTTCTATACGTTCATGCCCATAAGGATGATTGTAATCGGCCCCTTTATTGGCATGCTTGGTGGCAAATAATACCATGATGTCACTTAATAAATCTGAGAATGAATGTATACCATCTGCAAACAAAGCGGGTGATCGACCAATCAAACCAATGACCATTTTTAATGCCGCTAATAAAGTATTAACAAACATACTAGTGATGGTAACCTTTTTGCTTGCTCGATAACGCTCTATTTCAGAAATAACCATATTATTGCGTTTCCATTTTAATAGGATTAGTTGCCAGCATACTGTTTTTCATTCATTTGTATACTAAAATCCAACATATAGCACTGAACTGGTACTAATCAATAATCATTCTCAAGCGTTGGTAGTAGTAATATTGACCAACCACAATGAATAATAAACTTAAAATTAAAATTGGACTCAATAAACTAGGTAATGGCCATCCAAAACTAAGTGCTGATATTTCATCACAAAGCAAAGCAATAATATTTAGTAATAAAAACCATACACTAAAAGCACTGGCATTTTTTTCTTTTATATTTTTAACGATTTGTGGCAACCAGTGCACTGCGTAGCAAAACATACTTATAAATCCTATTTTTTGTAATACTTTAGGACCTAATATATTGAAAATTGCAAATATTATACCTAAAATAACAATTGTTAAAATGACAATATGAAATCGATATATTTTCTGCTGACTATCTCTATATATCTGCCATTGTTGAAATAGTAAACATAACAAAATAGACATCGTGACAGTACGATATTGCCATTGCAAATTAAAACCAAAACCGTATATAAGATCAAGCGTATTTGCAACAATCATAAGTGTTTGATTACTATGACTAATATATCCTGCTTGGCATTTAATCTGGTTATAAATAATTTGTGGTAAGAAATAAGTACAATAAATAACGAATGATATATTAATGCTAATATAACCAATGTATTCCATCATGCCTCCTATAATTTAAGTATAGAAAGCTGCAAACCATAACGAAAAGGGTACAACTTCCTACGCTAGTATTAACTAGTTCAGGTACAAAGGGTTAGGAATGACCTTCTCAGCAAACGTTAAGCTTGCACCCCTGTTGCAACTTCAGATTGTAGTGAAAAAACTAATTAAGTTCAAATGGATTTCTTAGAACATGATGAAATTGGGCTTCTTTTGAGTCAAAATACTTCTTTAAAGTTGAAGTAGGACTCTTAATTCTTCAGTTGAATTAGCATAATATGGTGCCAAGTTAATCACTTTACGGCGTTTGACGTGTTCAGTATAGACAATAAAGTCATCTGCAATTCTTGCTCGATAGAGTTCAAAATCCGTAAATCCGTCACCTATAACTACTGTTTTTCCTTTGAGTTTATGCTTAATTTTTTGTGCGCCAACTAATTTAGAATCACAAAAACCGTTATCGTTATTAAGGCTCTTAAAAACACCTTGTTCATCCCAATTGAGTTCAACAGCAAAAACATAGTTTTGATTGATATGTAAAGTCTGAGAAAAAGGAAGTATGAACTCTTTAAAACCGCCACTAATAATAAAAACTTCCACACCCATGCGCTGCAAATCGATAATAAGCGCCTCTATACCAAAAGTAAACGCACTCGGACAATATTGAGCTGCAAACCAGTTTAATGCGGCTTTTGTTGGCTTGGCTATCTGTAATCGTCGATCCAAACTTTCTCTAAAGCTAATCTCACCATTCATACCTGCTTCAGTTAAACCTTCAATTGCCTTAATTTTATTTTCATCACCATTTAGTAAATTCTTCATAATAAGCTCAAGTGATTCAAAACGAATTAAGGTTGAATCAAAGTCAAAGATAACGTTGTTATAAAGCACAAGTATTCCTTTATTTTTAAGCTGAAGTCAAAGCTCCACTATTAAAGTACTTAAAGAATTCACCTTGTGGTTTGAGGATAAAGACATCGTCTTTTTTACCACTAAAGCTTATTTGATAAGCCTGCATAGTACGCCAAAAATCATAAAACTTCTTAGACTGCCCATATGTCTCTGCATAGATTTGAGCTGCTTTAGCATCTGCCTTTGCTTTTATCTCTTTTGCATCACGATCAGCTTTAGCAAGAGTAATGGTAACTGTTGCATCTGCATCAGCGCGAATCGATTCAGATAATTGTTCCCCTTGAGCACGAATAGAAGCTGCTACTTTTTGACGCTCAGAACGCATTCTTTGATAGATTGAATCAGTAACTGTTTCAGGTAGGTCAATCTGTTTAATTCTCACATCAACGACATCAATACCAATTTTCTTTGCTTGATCTTGAACACTCCTAGTTAAAGTTTGCATAAGCTGATCACGTTCATTATTAATCAAACCTTGAATATCAATTTTACCGACCTCTGCACGCAGGGATGCTTCTAGAAACTGTTTTAACAATAATTCAGCACGTGAATCGTTACCAGATACACTACGGTAAAACTGGGAAATATTAATAATCTTCCACTCCAAATACGCATCAATAATTACATCTTTTTGCTCATTGGTTACCACGCGTGATGAATCTACTATTAATGTGCGCAAACGCATATCATAGGTCTTTATCTGTTCAATCAGTGGGATTTTAAAGTTTAACCCAGGCGTATAGACTTTGACTTGACCATCTTTTGTTTGATTGAGCTCCCCAAGTCTTAAAATCACTGCTTCATTTCCTTGATTAACACGAAAAAGCAAACTAAATAACAACAACAATACTACAATAATAACGACGATCAAACTCATTAATTTATTGCTCATTAGCGACCTCCTTGGACAGTTGAGGATAAGGCCACAGGCGATAATTTATCACCATAAAAGATATTCTTAGCACCATCGCCATCAACAATATACAGTTTGTTATTTTTAAATATATTTTCCATCGTCTGATAATATAGCTGGCTTTCGATAATATTTGGGTTTTGCTGATATACTGGCAATAATTGGCTAAAGTTTGCCACATTACCTTGCGCTTCTAACACTACTTTTTCTTGATATGCACGCGCTTCATCCAAAATACGTTGTGCTTTACCTTTAGCAACGGGGACAACTTTATTAGCATAGCTTTGTGCCTCGTTTTGAATGCGTTCACGATCTTCACGCGCTTTGATCACATCATCAAATGCACTTTTGACCTCCGATGGAGCTTGTGCAGGCTGCATAATCACCTCACTAACTAAAATACCTGTTTGATATTTTTGAAGTAATTTTTCTAACTCTTTTTGTACTTCTAAGGTAATCTGAGTTCTAGAAGTTGTTAAGATTTTCTCAAGTTTATTTTCACCAACTACTTGACGAACAGCGCTCTCAAGCGATTGTCTTAAGATAAGCTCAGGATTATTTGTTGCAAATAAATATTTTTCTAAATTTGCAATGCGGTATTGAACTGAAAACGATACATGAACAATATTCTCTTCAGAAGTCAGCATCTGCTTATCCAATTTTATTGTATTTAATACCTCAACGTCTTTCTTGATCACACTAACAAAACCAGGTGGATGCCAGTGCATGCCTGACCCTTCGACAGATGAAAATTTACCAAAGGCCAACACTGCTGCTTGTTGTGCTGGTTGTACAACATAAATTCCCATTGCAGCCCATACAACAATAATAGTCACTGCTACACCAACTATAATTCTCTTAACTGGCAAGGGTTTTTGCTGACTTACGTTTCGTGAGTAAATGCTACGATTGTTATCTTTTTTAGGCGGCTCTGACCCTTGACCGTTCCCACCAATATTTGGACTAGGTGAGTCATTAGATGAATGATTGGAATCATTCCCTTGGTTTGATTTACGACCCTTGCCTAAAAATCGGCGAATCGCTTCCTCCAGATCAGGTGGTCCTTGGTTGAAAACTTTATTAAGTGATAAAAACTTAAATGCCATCGATACTACTTTAGGTTTCTCTTTCAGTGCGCTAATGGTGACTAAATTTTGCTATTAACTCAAGTTTATTGTGTGCGCAAATTTCATCAAAATCGCTTTTTGCAATGTGTAAAGCTAATTGATACTCTCCACTGTCACTTATTGTCTCTTTTTCAACAGCCCCTAGCTGATATAGTTCTGCTCTTACTTTGGCGTGCTTGGTGGACAATACCAACACGCCTTTTAACCATTGTTGATTAAAATATTTGGCAACTGCTTCATATAGAAATTGAATACCTTGTCCTGTTTGCGCGGATAAATAGACATCTGCCGGCTTATCTTTATGATAAATGATATGTGCTTTAACATCCTCTAAACGATCTATTTTGTTATAGACTTGTATAATTGGTTTATCAGCAGCATGAATTTGTTCCAACACCAAATGTACCTGCTCAATATAAGCGCGATGATGTTCATCAGCATAATCAATTACATGAACGAGTAAATCTGCTTCAATTGCTTCTTCTAAGGTTGCATGAAATGCTTCGACAAGATTATGCGGTAAATTACGAATAAAACCTACCGTATCCGATAATACTACCTCACCTAATTTTGGAATTATTACTTTGCGAAGTGTGGGATCCAATGTTGCAAAGAGTTGATCTTTTGCTAGTACTTGTGCACCACTTAATTTATTAAATAGCGTCGATTTTCCAGCATTGGTATAACCGACAAAGGCAATTGTTGGAACGGCATTTTTTTGTCGAGCAGTACGACTTAAAGCGCGTTGCTTTTTGACTTTTTCTAAACGCTTCTCAATTTGGGCAATTTTTTGACGCAACATTCGTCGATCTAGCTCTAATTGGGTTTCGCCAGGTCCTCCACGCATACCAATTCCACCTTTTTGACGCTCCAAGTGTGTCCAACCACGCACCAAACGTGTAGCAACGTAGTTTAATTGTGCAAGTTCAACTTGTAGCTTTCCTTCATGAGTTTGAGCACGTTGTGAGAATATCTCCAAAATCAAACGCGTACGATCAATGACTTTACAATTTAATGCTTTTTCGATATTACGCTCTTGAGAAGGTGTGATCGCATGGTTAAAAACCACAAGATCAATCTGATTATTATCAATGATTTTTTTGATTTCATCGAGTTTACCACTACCACAAAAATACTTAGGATCTGGTAAGCTTCGTTTAGCACAGACCGTTGCAGAAATTTGCCAATTTGCAGCATGAACAAGACCATTTAGCTCAGAAAGCTCTGCGTTCAACTCAGGTTTAGATGAAAAATTAATATCAATTAGTAGGCAGTTCTCACCTACCTCATAGTCATGAAAGATCTCCAAAGAAAAGAGCTCCTTAGTGATTAAAAGGGTTAAATTTGAGTATTTTGTTGTATTGGATGTTTGTTGTGCTCTTGTATTTCTTCAACATCTGTATCATAAGATTCTTCATATACATTTTCTTCGATTCCATCAAAGTCTTCTTCTTGATCAGTGTTATTATGCTGGTGGCTATGGTTTGGATTATAGTTACTATAAACTAAGCGCACAGCTTTAGCAGGTACAACAGTTGAAATCGCATGCTTATAAACCATCTGATTAACGCTATTGCGTAACACAATAGCAAATTGGTCAAATGCTTCTATGATGCCTTGCAATTTGATCCCATTGACTAGATAAATTGACACTGAAATTTTTTCTCTTCTGAGTGCATTTAAGAACGGATCCTGCAAGGACGGGATTCTAGACATAGTATTATCCTCTTTATTTTTTTAATTGTTTAATAGTTTTATTTTTAAAATGGTTATACAGCACAGATTGTTACTGTGGATGGCATTCTATCACCAATATAGGCAAGAAAAAAGTAGAACACCAAAAGCCGCAATAAAAAAATAAATAGTAAAAACCTACACTTTGTAAACGGCGCTTTGTCTTCTATTTTTGTGTAATTGTAAAGTAAAATGCTTTGATAAAGCATAAATTGATTAATTATTAGTTATTTTAACTCTAAAATTTCTTACAAAAAACACATCTCAAATTTCTAAAATTGTTTGAATTTTTGGGGAATTTTTAGGGTATATCCCATATAAAAACACATAAAATGCAAAGCAAGAAAATCTGTAAAATGGGTTGTGAGTGGTATATAATGCCTTCAAAAATCACTGCATGTCAATTTCCTATAGGTAATAATGATGTTTAATATTAAAAAAGTCTCCGTATTTCTGCTTTCTGCTTCATTTATGGTTCAGCTTAAACCTGCACTTGCAAATCAAACTAATACACCACCTACCTCTGGTGAAATAACAACTCAACCTAATACCTATGGTGCAGCTTCAGTTAATTATATGGGTGTTCCACTCAATGCTTATGGTGCTGTTTCTTCCAGTGCGAATGTACCATTTGAAGTGCAGGTTCCACCTATACCAAGTGATCTCAAACTACCTGATGTCACACCTGCCACCGAAATTTGGAAAAATCAAGTAGTCACTCCACCAATGCTAAACGTTAAAGGTTATCTTCTTATCGATGCTAAAACAGGGAACGTATTAGCCGAAAAAAATGCTAATTTGCGTGTAGCTCCTGCTTCTTTAACCAAAATGATGTTGTTGTACATCGCTGAGCAACGCCTTGCTTCTGGCAATTTAAAACTCAATCAAGAGGTTAAAGTCCCTGCTGTAGCATGGCACACTGCAGGCTCTAGCATGCACTTAAAAGCAGGACAAAAAGTCACCATTCAAGACCTGCTTGAAGGCACAATTGTTGCCTCAGGAAATGATGCTGCGGTAACGCTTGCAATGGTCATTGCAGGCACGCAGGAAGGTTTTGTTAACATTATGAACTTCACTGCTAATAAACTTGGAATGAACAACACTCATTTTAGCAATGTCATGGGTTTACCTGCACCCAACTTATACACCTCAGCGCGTGACATTGCTGTATTGGCTCAACATATCATCTATGACTACCCACAATACTACCACTATTACAAAATGGATAGCGTTAGCATGAATGGTTTTGTCACGCGAAATTATAATAAATTATTAGAAATTTACCCTTATGCTGATGGTATTAAAACAGGATCAACCGATTCTGCTGGCGATTCCTTGGTATCTTCTGCAGTTAAACCAGATCATGATCGTTTGATTGCTGTTGTTATGGGTTCAACCAGTCTACTGCAAAGCGCACGTGATAGCCAAACGCTATTAGAGTATGGTTTCTCTAATTTTCAAACAAAAACTTTTTATCCTGCCTATTATGTACTTGGTGATATTCGTGTCTATAAAGGTGCTGAAGGCATGGTTGACATTGGAGTACAACAACCAATTACGGTCAGCTTCCCACATGATGTGAATGCCAAGGATATTCAATTTGTATTACACAAAAACCCTAAAGGTTTGGTAGCACCCATCCAAGCTGGCACACCAGCAGGTAGTGTTGATATGACATATAAAGGGAAAGTAATTCAAACCTTCCCAGTTTTAACATTAAAAGGCGATTCAACCGGTTCATTATGGCAACGATTGAAAGACACCGTTTTATTGTGGTTTGCTTAAGCGACTACGTTAGATATAGTTTTAAAGCACCCTTAAAGAATATAAGTTAGAGTGCCTTTATAAGCAGCTTCATCTTGAAAACAGATACAATAGGTTAATAAATTCCTATTGGCACGGCTTGCTCAAATGTAAGGTCAGCAAAGCGACAAAAACGACCCTCAAAGTGAACTTTGATGCTGCCAATAGGACCATTACGCTGTTTACCAATAATTATTTCTCCTAATCCTTTATTATCCTCTTTATCCTTGTGATAGACTTCATCGCGATACACAAACATAATCACATCAGCATCTTGCTCAATTGCTCCAGAGTCACGTAAATCTGACATCATTGGACGCTTATCCGCACGATCATCTACCCCACGATTAAGTTGAGATAACGCAACTACTGGCACATGCAGCTCTTTAGCAAGTGATTTTAAGGCGCGTGAAATCTCGGAAACCTCTTGTGTTCGATTATTCTCATAACCTGGTACTTTCATCAGCTGTAAATAGTCAACCACAATCATGCTAAGCCCATTATGTTCTTTATAAACTCTACGAGCACGCGAACGCATTTCCGAAGGCGAAAGACCAGCACTATCATCAATGTGCATATTAAAATCTTTTGATAACACTTCCATTGCTGTTGTAATTTTTGCCCAATGTTCATCTTCTAAACGACCATTTCTAAGTGCATTCTGTTCCACACGACCCAGTGATGAAATCATTCTTAATACAATGTCTTCTGCTGGCATCTCTAAACTAAATACAAGCACTGGTTTTTCTGCGCCTCTGGCAACGTTTTCAGCTAAATTCATAGCAAACGTCGTTTTACCCATCGATGGGCGACCAGCGACGATAACTAAATTTGCTGAATGCAGACCAGAAGTCAATTCATCTAAATCAGTAAACCCAGTTGAAATGCCAGTAATACCATCACTTGCTTCCATCATTGCATCAATCCGATCAATTACACTTGGAATGATCTCACGAATCGCCCTTGGTCCATCACCTTTTTGAATGTCGGTTTCAGCAATTGCTAAAATCTTTTGCTCAGCGACATCTAAAATCTCACCTACCTTACGTCCTTGTGGCGTGTAAACCATATTAGCAATATCAGTTGCAGTATTTAATAACACGCGTAATTTTGCACGTTCTTTAACAATCTCAGCATAGGCAACAATGTTGGCAGCAGTAGGTGTGTTTTTAGTAACTTCAGCTAAATAGTGCAAGCCACCTGCCTGTTCTAACAGTTTTTCATTTGAAAGTGCATCACTGAGGGTGATAATATCAAACGGTACTCCTTGCTGAATCAGCTTTTGCATTTGATGGAAGATAATACGATGTTGTGTGCTGTAAAAATCATCAGAAATTAAGATTTCTTCAACCTTGGTCCATGCTTCATTATCTAAAATAAGTCCACCAATGACAGAGCGTTCAGCATCAATTGAAGAGGGTGGTCGCTTGATATTTTCTAGTTGATGTGTTAGAGATATAGCTTCATCTGGATACATTATAGACCCTTTTACTTATCGACTTGATCAAGTGTAGTATTAGTATTTAATACATGAGTCATATCGTCCTCTTTATCCTCTCCGTCCCAAGGTGCATAATCATCAGCAATATCAGCTGAAATAACTGTTTGTTGAGTATTAACTTTATCATTATGCTCTACACTTTTACTTTCTTTAGCAAAAATTTGCATAAGAAAGGTAATAAACTCTCGTAAAGTCTCTGCCATAATAATAAAGTCTGCATCAAAGCGTTCGGTTTTTGTTTCAGAAACAATATCACTTGCCTTATCTTGAATTATCTCAAGAAACTTTAAGGATTTAATCATAAATTCATCATTGATTACAAAACTCAATTGATCTTGCCAGGAAAGTCCAAGCTGAATCACTTCTCGTCCTGACGCAATTAATGACAAAATATCCTCAGTAAATAAATTCTGACGCTGACAGCGAATAATTCCTGAAGCATCTTTGTTATCTTGCAGCACACATTGATCTTCAATCGTTAACTCCTGGGGATATTGATTGGTTTGCAACCATTGTGTTAACAAGATCGAAATGGGTAATATTTCTGGAATGCGTATTTTCAAACTTCCCAAAGCTTTACGCAAATTCACAGTCAACAGCTCTGCTTTTTTAGCCGAAGAAGCATTGACAACTAACCAGCCAGAAGATGTATCGATATAAGCATAAATCATACTATTTTTGGTAAATGCTCGTGGTAACAAATTTTGATAAATCTCTTCTTTTAAGGTATCCTTTTCTTTCTTTTTAACTTTGCGTGATTCTCTTAGCTCAATTTCTTCGACCTTTTCATCCAAAATTTCTTTAATTACACCAGCAGGTACAATTTTCTCTTGAATTTGAAATGCTATCATCATAAAACCACTTGCTGCATGAATAATCGGAGCATCTCCAGCTAAAGGCGACACCCAACCCATTGAAAGAGGTGCACTTGTTGAGCATGGTACAAAAGCATGTTTGGTTAGCTGTTTCTCTACTTCTTCAACGCTTAACTCAAATTTTTCTGTGAACTGAAACAATGCTAAATTCTTAAACCACATTTTCTTACCTTTTTTTTTTACTTATCTGAATCAATTACTTCTCTGCCTTTAAAGGATAGGCTGTAAGTACTTTAACTTATTTAAAAACCACCGTTGGTCGCTTAGCTGCATCTTCTAAAGATTTTGAATATGCATTATTTGGATAGTTTGTTTTTAATACTTCCATCGATTTTTCTGCTAACATCGGTAGTTTTAATATATCATAAGCACGAATGATCAATACCAATGCATTTTCAATAGATTTACTTTGCGGGTAACTCTCAACCACAAGCTTAGCGCGGTTAATTGCTGCCACATAAGCCTCATGGTCAAAATAAAACTTGGCGATATTATATTCATATTCCGCAACCACATTGTTGATATGCACCATTCTACGCTTTGCATCGCCAACGAATGAACTTTCTGGATCTAACAGTACTGCACGCTTTAAATCATTAAATGCTTGGATATAAGCAGATGGATCATGTTGGGCCATATCATAAGGCAATCTGCGTTGCAAAAATCCACGACCATTATCGTAATTGATCACTCCCATCATATAGTAGACATAGCCCAAATTTTTAGAAGTAGGATAGGCTCTTAAAAACTGTTGAGCCAAACCTAATGCCATTTCTGATTGACCATCTTCATAATAAGCGTAAATAAGCTCAAGATTTCCCAACTCAGAATATTTTTGAAAAGGATATTGAGAATTTAATGAGCGAAATGTATCGATCGCTTTATAGTACTCACCATTTTTAACTTGTTCATGCCCTTTAGCATAAATATACTCTGCACTTTCACCTTGATAAGGTAAAGGCTTGTTTGTGGTGGTAGCACACGCTGAAAGCAAAGCAAACACACCAAGACAATACATCCTCAATAAAATCTTTTTCATTTATTTTCCTTTGATTCATTACCGCCTTTGTCATTTATTGTTTACAATAATACCCAGATTAAAAGGCGTCTTTTATAGGATTTTACTTGTGTCACATCATACCGTATTTAAAAATATTCATCAAAATGTTATTGCACCAGAAACACTAGCTGGAAAAAGACTTGACCAATGTTTATCCATCCTATTTAGAGACTATTCACGTTCACAATTACAAAAATGGTTAAAACAAGGCGATATTCTCGTAAACGGTGAACAACGTAAAGCTAAAGATAAAATTATCGGCGGTGAAGAAATTACTCTTAATACACAATTAGAACAACAAAACAACTGGCAAGCCGAGCCAATAGCACTTGATGTTATTTTTGAAGATGATCATATCATCATTATTAACAAACCAGCTGGTCTTACTGTCCATCCAGGAGCTGGAAACTATTCTGGGACTCTATCCAATGCGCTACTTGCACACGATTCTGCTTTTTCAACACTACCAAGGGCAGGTATTATTCATCGATTGGACAAAGATACTTCAGGCATAATGGTTATAGCTAAAAGTCTTAAAGCTCATACTTCGTTAATTGAACAATTAACTAAGCGACAAGTAAAGCGTGAATATGAAGCAATTGTAACAGGATATATCACCGTTGGTAGTACCATTAAAACAAAAATAGGTCGAAACCCTCATAACCGTTTGAAAATGGCTGTAACACCAACTGGTAAAGAGGCAATTACTCATTTTGTAGTACTTGAGCGTTATCGTGGGCACACGCGAATTAGATGTAAACTTGAAACGGGTAGAACTCATCAAATTCGCGTGCATATGGCGCATATTAAAGCACCTCTTGTAGGTGATCCTATCTATAACCCACGTTTAAAACTGGTTAAAGGCTTATCAGATGAAGCACAAGAAGTATTAAAAGCTTTCAAACGTCAAGCACTACATGCTTATAAACTTGCCTTTATTCACCCTGATACTGAAAAGCATATTGAGTTTATTGCCAAACCACCTACAGATCTACAAAATTTAATTAAAACGCTCCGCTACGACGCTCAGCAATTGTACAGTTATGATGAAGATGACTTTAATGATGACTATTTTGACTTTGTTGATGACTATGAAGATTATGACGACGAGGAATATGATAACGATGATGACAACGATTTAGATCAACTAAGGTTTGAATATTAATAATTAGGCAGTGTTGTCATCTAGCACATCCCTTTTTATAATCTCAAATCAAAAATGACGAAAATTGATGTAGATTGCAGGAATTCCAACTCAATAAAGACAGTTAAAGCAGGAACGCTAAAGTAAAACACTGCCAATCTATCTATATCAAATAACAATATTAATTATTTTCCCAGGAACATGTATAAATTTTTTGATTTCTTGATTTTTTATTAACCTTTTAATTTTTTCTTCACTTATAGTCTTTTGTTTTATGGTTTCATTATCATCTTGTGAATCAAAATCCATGTGTAGTTTTAACTTTCCATTTATAGTAATTGGGTATGTAATAACTTTAATGTCTAGATATTGATCTTTGATTTCAGGATAACTTTGGTCAACGATGTAATCATTCTGTTTAAGAGCTTGTTGCCAAAGTTCTTGTGATATATACACAGCAAAAGGAGAAACAGCGATAAGTAAATCCTTCAGGATGTGAGTACTATGGCATTTAATGGCAGTTAGTTCATTGACACAAATCATCATGGCGCTAATAGCTGTGTTATAGGAGAAGCGATCTATATCGCTAGCTACTTTTTGCAACATAGTATGCAGGATATGCAACTCATGATGTGTTGCTGCGTTATGACTAACTATAAGCTCTCCTTTATCATTATAAAACAAGCGCCACAGCTTATTGATAAATTTGCTGACACCTTCAATACCATTTAACATCCAAGGTTTTGACTGCTGTATTGGACCTAAAAACATTTCGTAAATTCTAAAGACATCTGATCCAAATTGTTGAATTATATCGTCTGGATTGACTACATTGTATTTTGATTTAGACATTTTTTCTATTGTCCAATCGCAGTAAAAATGTTTACCATCGTAGATAAACTTACTGTCTTTATTTTCATTTCTCCATGTTTTAAATTCTTTAATATTGAGAGAGTCATCTGAGTTAATATATTTAATATCAACATGAAGTTTTTGAACGTCATAATTATTTTTTAACTCACTTGAAACAAAAGTATTTTCTCCTTTTATACGATAAATAAAGGATGATCTTCCTTGGAGCATCCCTTGATTAATAATTTTTTTAAAAGGTTCAGCAAAGCTTATAACTCCTATATCATATAAAAAAAGATTCCAAAATCTTGAATATAAAAGATGTCCCGTTGCATGTTCACTGCCACCAATATATAAGTCAACTTGATCCCAGTAAGAACTGTCTTCGCTGTTTACAAGATGGTTTTCATTATTAGGTGACATATATCTTAAGAAGTACCAAGTTGAAGCTGCCCAGCTTGGCATTGTAGTTAGTTCATATTTAAATTTACCTTTATACAACCACTCTTTAGCACGACCTAAAGGTGGTGTTCCATCTTTTGTTGGAAGGTAGTTATTTATCTCTGGAAGTTCTAAAGGGAGTTCAGATTCTTTAATAGCTTTAGGGATGCCATCTTCATAATAAATTGGGATCGGTTCACCCCAGTATCTTTGACGACCAAATATTGCGTCACGCAATTTGAAATTAGTTTTTTTCTTTCCAATCTTTAAATTGCATAAATATTGGCATATTGATTCGTTTGCTTGATAAGTAGACATTCCATTTAAGAAGTTTGAATTTATTATTTTATTTGTGTTTTTATCTAGTACATCAATAAAATTTAAGTCATATTTTTTTGCTAACTCGCTATCTCTTGCATCTTCACTTGGAACTCCCATTACAACTCCCGTTCCATAACTTGATAGAACGTAGTTTCCAATCCAAATAGGTATTTTCTGGTTATTTGCAGGGTTTATGGCATATTTACCAGTAAAGATTCCACTTATTTGGTTAAGATTAGAAACTCTTTCTAGCTCGCTATCTTTGGAAGTTTTTTCAACATACTCATTTACTTTTAACTTATTCTCATTTGTTATAAAGCTTTGCAAAGATGGATGCTCTGGGGAAATGCATAAAAATGTTACGCCAAATATAGTTTCAGGTTTAGAAGTATATATATCTATCGTTTCACTTGAGTTGTCAATATTGAAATTAATTACAATACCTTGAGATTTCCCTATCCAATTTTTCTGTGTTTCTTTTAAAGATTCTGGCCAATCCAGAGAATTTAAGTTAGATAGCAAACGATCTGCATATGCTGTTATTCTCATCATCCATTGTTTCATCTTCCGTTTTTCTACCGGGTGCCCCCCTCTTTCAGATACCCCATTAATAACTTCATCATTCGCAAGTACAGTTCCTAGTTTTGGACACCAATTCACTGTCGCATAAGACAGATAAGTCAGTCTATATTGCATAAGGATTTCTGATTTTTCAAGTTCAGAAAAATTTGTCCAATCATTTGCTGAGAAATCAGCAGCATTATTGTCCTTAGCTGCATTAATTCCAAAAGAACCACCTTTTTCAAAACATAAAATTAAATCTTTTATGTCTCTAGCTTGATTTTTTTCTGTATCGTACCAAGAATTAAATAACTTAATAAAGATCCATTGAGTCCACTTATAGTATTCTTTATCTGATGTTCTAATTTCTCTAGATTTATCAATGCACAGTCCCATTCTACTTATTTGGGAATTAAAGTTACATATGTTTTCTTCAGTTGTTTTTTTTGGGTTTTGCCCTGTCTCTATTGCAAATTGTTCTGCTGGCAATCCAAATGAGTCAAATCCCATAGCATGCAAAACATTATATCCTTTCAAGCGTTTATAGCGGCATGTAATATCAGTAGCAATGTATCCTAGAGGATGTCCAACATGAAGACCGCTACCAGAAGGATATGGGAACATGTCAATGCAATAAAATTTTTTCTTTGTAGAGTCGGGGTGAACTTTATATACATTGTCATCATTCCATTTAATATTCCATTTTTTCTCTATTTTTCTATAGTTAATATATCCCATTAATTAAACTCCCAAACTCAAATTAAAGCAAAATAATAACACACAGAGATTAGTGTAACTAGTACACCGTCTCATTAATTTTGTCAGGCAGATGAGACCTTAGAGCCTGTTCAAAGTCTCTGTGCTATTAGCCTAATGAAAGCAAGTACAACCATTTGCAAACTGGTATTATTTTTTCTTTCACAGTTTTTCCATAAACGCCGACATTTTATTTTTCTAATCAAGCAAAAGAGCGTTCAACCACCCAACTCTTTGGGATCACAGCAAACTTATGCAGTTCACTTCGTTTAGCTAATTTGTTGTAATATGGATAGCATGCGGCAAGCCTTGTGTATCCACAGCAATATATCGCTTAATTCCAGAAACTCTTTTACCTGCGTCATAACCTTTATTTTCAGCAGTATCTGTATTTTTCACACTTTGCGCATCCACAATACAAAAGCTAGTTCTCTTGGTGCTGTCTTTTTTCTAGCACTTAAAAGAATGGGTTCAATTACTGCAAACTGTGCGCGTGTAATATCAATGGGATAGCGTTTTCGCATTTCAACTCCCCACTTTTGGAATTTAAAAACGTAGATTTTAGCAAATTAAAAAAATTTTTGAACAGGTTCTCAGGCAGCCGACCTAGTGCTTTATATTCAATTTGACAGGGATATCTTTGTGCACCATTTGGACTAGATTTCAATTGGTTCTTACCTGCTTTAACTGTTTTTATTGAGTTGCAATTCCTGCAACGTATATCAATTTTTTCTATTTTTGATTATAAAAACAAATGCGCTAGATGACAACATTACCCACTTTTTAATCTATAGCACAATCACCCGATCAACATTCTGAAACCCACGAGGGAGGAGCTTACCCCTTGTTGCCCGCTTACCTTCATAATCCTTTAAATCAGAAAAGCTTAAACGCATATGGCGTTTACCTGAGAAGATAGTCAATGTTTCACCTTTAAGAACAACTGCAACAAACTTAAGCATTTCGCCTGTTGCAAGATGACTTGGCATATTAATTAAGCGATTGCCTTTACCTTTAGTTAAGTTTGGGATCTCTGATTTCTTTACTGCCAAAAGCCTGCCTTGATTAGAAATAGCAACAACAAAGGCATCTTCATTTTCTTTAATATTAACAGGAGGTACAATGCGATCATCACCTAGTGTAATCACCTGTTTACCGACTTTGCTTTTGGTGATAAGACCTTCTGATTGTGCTAAAAAAGCATTGCCCGCACTTGAGGCAAAAAGCACTTGATCATCAGTCCTCACAAAACTTAAACCTATTATTGTCTCATTTTTTTCTAATTTCAAATGTCCAGTAATTGGCTCACCTTGCCCTCTTGCTGAAGGCAGATCTGTACTTAGTAAACTATAAACTTTACCTAGGCTTGAAAAAAATAAACAAGGTTGATTAGTTTTACCCACACTAGAAGCAAAGTAGCTATCGCCCACCTTATAACTTAAACCTTCAACGTTTACTTCATGCCCTTTAGCAACTCTCACCCAACCTTGCTTAGATAAAACGATAGTTACGCTTTCCACAGGTTGCAAATCAGAATCTTTGAGCGCTCTGGCTTCAGGGCGTACAATTAAAGCAGATTTACGTGCATCTCCATGCTTTTGCTGAACAAGTTCTAGTTCCTTCTTAATAAGCGTTTTAAGCTTAGCTGGATCATCTAAATAACCCATTATCACATCACGCTCTATTTCTAATTCATGTTTTTCCTTTTGAAGGGCAATTTCTTCAAGCTTAGCCAAATTACACAAGCGTAAATTCAATATTGCTTCTGCTTTTGCATCTGTAAGTTCAAAGCGTTTTTTAAGCTCATCTTTTGGATCATCTTTATAACGAATAATGGCAATGATTTCATCAATATTTAAAAATGCAATCAAAAAACCATCTAGGATGTGTAATCGCTCTAATATTTTATCCAATTGAAACTCTAAGCGTTTAGTTGTTACTTGTGTTCTAAACTCTAACCACTCAGTTAAAATTTGGATTAATGATTTAACTTGAGGTTTGCCATTTAGACCAATTATATTTAAATTAATACGATAGCTTTTCTCTAAATCAGTTGTTGCAAACAAATGACTCATCAGCAGATTTGTATCAATACGATTGGATCGTGGAACCAGTACAATTCTAACAGGGTCATTGTAATCTGATTCATCTCGAATATCACTTAACCACGGAATTTTCTTACCGTGCATGTGAGATGCAATCTGTTCAATCAACTTAGCACTAGACACCTGGTGTGGCAAACGTGTAATAATGATATTTCCATCCTCAACATGAAAAACCGCACGTAGTTTAATGCTACCTGTGCCTGTTTCGTAAATTCTTTTTCGCTCTTCAAAAGGGGTAACAATCTCAGCACCACCTGGATAATCTGGTCCTGGAATATGATCCATCAATCCATCTAAATCATGATTTTTATCCGCTAGTAAATATAAACATCCTTGTACTACTTCATTTAAATTATGTGAAGGGATATCCGTTGACATTCCAACTGCAATGCCCATACTCCCATTTAACAATACATTTGGTACTTGTGCAGGCAATATCTTTGGCTCCTGAAGCGTACCATCAAAATTTGTGGTCCAATCAACCGTACCAAGTTTCAATTCGCTTAAGAGTACTTCTGCATACTTTGATAGCCGTGACTCAGTATAACGCATTGCTGCAAACGATTTTGGATCATCTTGAGATCCCCAGTTACCTTGACCATCAATAAGAGGATATCGATATGAAAAATCTTGTGCCATAAGCACCATTGCCTCATAACAAGCACTATCACCATGTGGATGATATTTACCCAACACATCCCCTACGGTACGCGCGGATTTTTTATGCTTACTTAATGCTGATAATCCAATTTCGGACATTGCATAAATAATCCTTCTTTGCACAGGTTTTAGACCATCACCAATATGTGGTAGTGCACGATCTAAAATCACATACATGGAATAATTTAAATAAGCTTGACGCGTAAATTGGCTAATGGTTTGCTTTTCATTATCCTCAAAAGATAGACTTAACTGATCCATATTCTCATAGCTTAGACATAGAACTCTGCCTAATCATAACAAATGGATGCTTATAGGTCACGGATGATTTGTATAGAGTATAAAATAAGTTTTCAAAAACTATATATGTAGAAAAAACTATCTTTGCTTCAATTCTCTTACCCAAAATCTAAGCGGATGCAACGCTTCAAGTAAATGATTTGCCAACGCAAAATGACGACCATTTTCGATCAAACAAGCTAGAATTTTAGAACCATAAATCATTGAGCATAAACCTTTAGAACCAAAAGCACTTAGTACATATAAACCTGTTAGATACTGTGGCTCTGGTAGTGCTTTTAAAATCATGCCCTTTTGCAGTTTATGGTAATACTGTTGATAAAATTCATCGTAACTTGCAAGCGCACCTATTATTGGTACATGATCACTTGTCACACAGCGAAGCCCTACTCTATTTGTGATAATTTCTAAGCTGACATCATCACTATTTTTAAATACGTTTTGTAATTGTAGAATATTGCTTTGATCATCTTCATTTCGCCTATCTCCAGCTAAATCAATATTATCGCGAAAACTTGCACCAATCAGCTGCACGTTATTATGAATGGGCAAAAAGTAACCTTTGTCTAATAAAATTGTTTTATTTGCTAATGCAGGTTTTAACAATGTGATTTGTCCATAGGAAGGATAAACTTTAAGTTTTTGTAAAATTTCCAATGTATTTATCAACGAAGCATTACCAGCAAATATTACTTGTTGATAGTAATTTGTTTTTTGTTCAAAGACTAATTGCCATTTGTTACCGTTTTTCAAACAATATTTAAGTTTATGTTCTAAAAACAGCTGTAGTTTTTCACTTGCATGATTCATAAGAGCTTTACATAACGAATAAGGATTTACCATCATCGCAGTTGGATAATAAGCACATGGATATTCAATATTTATACTTGCAATTTCTGAGGCATAAGTTTTATCCACAAGCCGTAGAATCCTTGGATCAACTGCACGCTTTTTGACAATATTGCTAAAGCGCAAATAGGACTTATCGTCACTCAATAACTCAAGCGCGCCACATTCAATAAAATCAATCTTAGCCTGATGCTTTAATATATACTCTCGTGTAGATAAAAAGCCCTGCGTATGAAATATGTCTGAAACATTCGCATCAGCAGTAAGATAAGGTTTTAAGATGCCATAAGGATTACCTGAAGCTGCTTGTGCAATGTCTTTTTTTTGCTCATATAAATGAACCTCATACCCTTTTTGTGTTAACTCATAAGCTACAGCACAACCAGCCATACCTGCGCCTATAACAGCAATAGGGTTATTTTTATTAGTTTTTACATAAGGCTTAGAAAAATAAGGTTTAATACGATTTATAGGGTTTTTATGAATGTCTTTAACAGTTGCTGTAAGCATTTCACGCTTATAAGCAAAACCTTTTTGCTTTTTTACTTGAAAACCATTATTTTCAAGTGCGCGTTTCACAAAACCTGCCGCACTAAAGGTTGCTAACGTTGTCTTAGCATGACTTAAACGATAAGTTTCACTAAAAAGCGCATCACTCCACATATCAGGATTTTTAGATGGGGCAAAACCATCTAAAAACCACGCATCAACCGAGGTATCAATTTTTGCAAGTGACATTGCAGCATCACCTATTAACAAATTAAGGCTGATATTTTCAGCAATTGTTAATAAAGTTTGTCCTGTATAAAAAATTTCTGGATAACTTGCTATTAAGCTCCTTTTTTCTTGTTCTAAGCTTGACCATAAAGATAATGATTGGATAAGATCAGATCGGGTTAATGGGTATTTTTCACAGCTAATAAAAGTGAGTTTTGCAGATTTAGGGGCTACCTTATGCCATAAAGAAACTAATGCTAAAAAATTTAATCCTGTCCCAAAACCTGTTTCAGCAACAATAAAATGAGCATTATCTGTTAAGTTTTCGAAGCGCTCTCTAAGGCGATTGCCTTGCAAAAACACATATTTGCTTTCCGCCAAACCATTACTTTTAGAAAAGTAGACATCACCGAATTCAGAAGATATAGGTTCTCCTGTAGCTTGCCAGCTTAATTTAGCATATTGCAAATTAGCGATCCTTAACAGCCATTGTTAAGCGATTGATTGAAATTAAACGATTTTGCTCATCTTTTATCTCAATTGCCCAAACCTGTGTCGTGCGTCCGATATGATGTGGATAGGCTTTAGCCGTTAATATACCAGAAGTAGCAGGTCGAATATGATTAGTGTTGATGTCTAAACCTACGCAATATTGCGTAGTTAAATCCACTGCATAATTTGCAGCTGTACTGCCTACCGTTTCAGCAATTGCACATGAAACCCCTCCATTCATAATCCCAAGTGGTTGCTTATGTTTCTGCTGAAGTGTTATTTCTGCAAGCAAATAATCATTACCTAACTCAGTAAACCGAATGCCTAATAAATCTGAAAATAAACCTTCACCACGCTCATTTATTTGTTTGATTGTTACTGACGTTTTCCAAATATTCATTCTCTATCCCTTAATGACTCTATGTTCTATAAACCTACAACACTACATGATTTGAACTTAAATTGTTTTAATCAAAATATGATTTGAAAGCTTACAATCCTTAAGCTGAAACATTGTTTGCAAAAACAACAAAAGAATCGCAAGATGAATTATTACATAGTTGAAGATATTTGGAAAAAGATTTGTGAGCAGCACTCCCTTATTAAAATTTAATTATTAGATTCCTTGTTACATTCGCTTCAAATTAAATATATTTCAATACAAGAAATGAAATACATATTTTCATGGTTCTGGGTGACAATTATGCTATCAAGGTGATAGTGAAGGATGAAGTTTGGTGATAGAGAAAAAAGCACTGGTTATTGCTCTTGGAAACGGGCTAGAATTTTATGACTTTATGCTGTATGGAATTTTGGCACCTATTTTTGCCCCTCTATTTTTCCCACATGATAATCATTTTATCAGCTTATTAATGGCATATACCTTAATTGCGGTAGGCTATATCATTCGACCACTTGGAGTGTTCTTATGGGGGCATATAGCAGACAAAAGAGGGCGAAAACCTGTTTTAATAATCACAATTTCACTAATGGCAATTTCAGCAACGATTATAGCAATACTACCAACCTACAATAGTATTGGCATGATAGCCCCATTAATTTTATTAGTATGCAGAGTAACTCAAGGGCTGGCATACGCTGGTGAAATGCCAACTTCAAGAGCCGCATTATACGAAATTGCACCATCTGGTCAAAAAATCAGATACACAAGCTATTCTGAAATTAGCACAGTCACTGGAGCGGTTACTGCGTGCTTAATCGTTCTGTTATTCACGTGGATAATGCCTCAATCAATGTTTCAAAATTGGGGTTGGAGAATACCTTTTGCCATATCAGTAGCAATAATTATCTATCTTGGTTACATACGTAGTATAGCATTAGAAACACTACCTAAAATTAATCATAAAGTCACAAATTTTCCAGTATTTAGTGCTCTTAAATACCAATGGAAAAGTGTTTTAAGAATTATGCTAATAGAATCACCCTTAAGCATCTGTTTCTATACATTGACATTTTACTTGCCAAATGTTTTGCAAGACTTAATGGGTTTCTCAATTTTAGGATCGTTAACATTACTTTCTATTTCTTTAATCATATTGCTATTGTTCTTGCCGTTGATGATTAAGATTGCGAAAAACTTACATGTTTTATATCAAGTTGGTACAGCTTTGATGGGAATGTGTTTAACAAGTTTTTTAGCATTTAAATTTGTTCAATCACAATCAATTTGTGGAATTATTATCTCAATGATCTCTATATGCTTTTTCCTTTCGATGTATTTGCCAAAGTATGCTTTACTTGTTGCAAAACAAAGTAGTAATCACTTACGAGCATCAACAATTGGGCTAGGTTTAAATATTGCAATTGCAATATTTGGAGGAACAACGCCTATGGTTAATACGTATTTACAATCAACTCTTAATATATACTACGCTCCAAGTCTGTATTTATTGATTATGAGCGTTATAGCAATTTTTATCATTCGTTCTGTTCCACAAGTTAACAGTGAAAACTGGGAGAACAATTATGCTTACCAATTCAGCCAGTAATGTACCAGCAGAAGTTCGTAACTTTACTATGCCTAATCATGAACCCTTAAGTGAAATATGTGCACCTTTATGGAAGAGTTCCCTAATATCCTACTTTACCTATGCCAGAATATTTGACGATGGGTTTTGTATTGATTTAACGACCTCAGATGACAAAACCACGCCGATATCTGCTTCAAAAGAATGGATTTTATACTTTTATCAAAACCGTATGCATGAAAAAATTGCTGGTCGCATGAAATTGGGAATTAATTACCTAAGAAAATTAGAAAAGGAAATATCTCAGTCAGAAACTCTATCCACACAGTTATTTGATATTGGTAATAAACTTGACCTAGTGAGAAGAGGAAACGGCTATTTTGACCAGTTTTGTTTTGGATGTAGTAGTAAAAATTTCGATCAAGTTTCTCATTTTTATATATACCATCAGGATGAATTATTAAAATTTGCATCATATTTTCAATCTGCGGCAGAGAAAATTATACTAGACGCATATAGCCATAAAATCGAACTTCCTAATTACATTACACCCACATATAAGCTAGAAAGAAAATATCATAAAGAACTGCAAGCTGAGCGACATAAATTAAGCCTTACAGCAAAAGAATTTGTCTATCTTCTATTATATGCAAACGGTTGCAATCGCCAACAAATGGCTGAAATGATGAACGTTACTATAAAATCTGTTGATTACCATATTTCAGAAATTAAAAGCAAAAACAATATTAGCACAAGAAAAGACGCTAACGTAATTGTAAGAGAACATGGATGGCAAGACCTTGTGGGATTTTTTTTTAACTATATCCCTAAAGCAAAACACAAAGTAAAGCACAAGTTTAACTAACAAAAATCAAAAGTTGGATTTATTTTATCAAAAACAGGGTATGCTGGTTTACCCTTTAATATCTCCCTATAACTTGAAGTTATTAGAATACTATCACTTTCTATATGCCACAGCGCAATGAGTTCTTGCCCTGTAGGTTCAGCTGCCTCAATTGTATATTTATTATCTAGAATGTAAATAGCTCTTAAACCACACCCATCTAATTGATTTTTTAACATAGCTAGCTGGCTTGTTGTTTTAGCAATATAAATTGGTAACATCAACTCCACATTAACTTGTTGAACTATATCAACAATTCCATACATGTAAGTGCTGTCATCTTCTGCGATAACAATTGCATCATAATCATTTAGACGTTTAGTCAACAGAAATTTTAAATCATCTTTATTACTTGACATATCGATCTCCCTACATGAAAGTATTTTTTATATAGGAAGTAATTATAAAATTAAAGACATTATGTTAATTTAGGAGTAAATACTAAATTTTCTTATTTTATTTCTTCTTTTGTGTTACATACATAATAAATCAACCTTATTTTTTATGCCCCAAACAACTTTAATCCCTCTTTTTTGCGTTTTTCTTCGGCACGAATTCTACGTGCTTCTTTTGGATCAATGGTTAATGTACGATAGATTTCAACTCTATCACCTTCTTTTAACCTATGCCCCAACTCAATAATTTCTGAGAAAATTCCCACTGGTTGTGTTTTTAAATCAATTTCTGGAAAATCCTTTAATACGCGAGTTTGTTCAATGGCATCTTCTACTGTTGTACCCTCAGTCAACTCAAGCGTATATCGCTTTTGTATCGTTTTTGTTGCATAAACAAGTTCAACTTTCATCAATCATCTCCATAAACAACTTTTGCCCTTTTACAAAAGGCATCTAACATTGTATTTGCTAAAGTATTAAACACAACACCTAAAGCTAAAGCAAACACCTTAGAAGAAAATTCAAATTCAAGGTTTAAAGTCACTTTACATGCCTTCTCATTTAACGAAGTGAAGTGCCACACACCCAATAAACGCTTAAAAGGACCCTTGATTAAACGAATTTTTATCTCTTGATTTTTGATCATATCGTTATGTGTGCCAAAATCTATTTTCACCCCACCCTTAGCAATTTTAAGTGTCGCTTCAGCTTCATTTTCAGTATGTTTATGCACTTCAACTGATTGGCACATTGGTACAAATTCAGGATAACGATCAATATCGTTAACAAGATCATACATCTCTTTTGCGCTATATTCAACTAATGCCGTGCGATGAATTATTGGCATATTATTTCTCTTATGTCATGAGTTCATGTTAAAATCTCGGCTATTGTAACGCTTACCCACAAATTTGCAAAACAATGGCAAAAACAAAATCAAAATCAACAGCAACTGACAACGTCATTGCCAAGAATAAAAAAGCTTTTCATGATTATATCATCGAAGAACGCTTTGAAGCAGGTATCGTTCTTCAAGGCTGGGAAGTCAAAAGCATTCGTGCAGGGCGCGTGCAATTGATTGATAGCCACATTCATGTTAAAAATAATGAAGCTTGGCTTTTTAATGCACTGATTACACCCCTTAATTCAGCTTCAACCCATGTGGTGCCTGCCCCAAGTGGTACTCGCAAACTTTTGCTACATCGCCGAGAAATCAATAAGCTACTAGGCAAGGTAGACCAAAAAGGCTATACCGTAGTACCTCTTTGTATGTATTGGCAAGGATCACGCGTTAAACTGGAAATCGCGATTGCCAAGGGGAAACAACTGCACGACAAACGCCAAGCATCAAGAGAGCATGATTGGAAACGTGAAAAAGAACGATTATTTAAAAAGAGTATCTAGCCATCATGACTGCCGTTGAGAAAAAACTTCATTTTTACATTACTAAAGCGATTGCTGATTACAAAATGCTAAAACAAGATGACAAGGTGATGATTTGCTTATCTGGTGGTAAAGACTCCTTTAGCCTTGTTAAAATCATGCATGATCTTGTTCAACGTGGCATTTATGACGTCCACCTTCTTGCTTATACTTTAGATCAAAGTCAACCTGGATGGGACGATAGTAAAATGCGTAATTATCTTGAAAAGCATAACATTAAATATGTGATTGAAAAACGTGACACTTATTCAGTTGTAATTAATAAGGTACCTGAAAATAAAACCTATTGCTCATTATGCTCACGCTTGCGTCGCGGCAACATCTATCGATTTGCACGCGAAAATAAAATCGATAAAATCATATTAGGTCATCACCGTGACGACGTCATTGAATCAGTTTTAATGTCGATGCTCTATCAAGGCAAAATAAAATCCATGCCACCTAAACTTCTCACAGAAGATAAACAAAATGTTGTTATTCGACCAATGGTTTACTGTCAAGAAAATGACATTGCACGTTTTGCTAAAGAACAAGATTTTCCAATTGTTCCTTGTAACTTATGTGGCAGCCAAGAAAACCTAAAACGTAAGCAAGTTAAGCACCTAATCCATGAGCTTGCCAAACAAAACCCAAAGGTTCCGCAAAATCTATTTAGTGCATTGAATAATATCGTACCTAGCCACCTATATGATAGTAATTTGTTTGATTTACGCGAATGCGATCAAGAACGCATACCATTGCCAATTTAAATCTCAAAAACGAATAACAAACTTTACCGTAAAAACCACACCAATATAAGAAAATTCGGCTCCAAAATTTTTATACGTATAATCGATATAAAGCTCAGGAATAGGTAAAACAGGCAAATATTTTGCAAAGTCAGACATCCGTTCATCATAACCAGATATTAGTCCTAAACGATAGCCAATGTTAATCTGATTGTTCTGCGATAGCTGGTCAGTATAAATATTACGTTGTACACCAATAACAAATGCGCGATCATTAAATGAATTCAAAAGTGTTCCCATAAAAATACTATTGTACACCCCCCCAATTAAGTTATTTGACCAGCGATCATCAGATCGACTTGCAGGGTTAAAGTGCCAGGTAAACATACCCAAATAAATGCCATTACTTGGTTGAGCACCTTTTAGGAACTCCCAAAATGATGTACCTTGTTGCGATTTGCTGTCACTTTGATCATCACTATTTGTATTGTTTTGCTCAACGTTAGCAGTGTTTTTTGAACCCACTCCCTCTGACTCAAGGACTGTTGCCGATACACTATTTGAATGCCTAGTTCCAGCTGCTATCGTCAGTCCATTGGACATAAAAAACAAAATTATCAATAAGCAACACTGTATGCTTTTTTTCATCAATCCTACCGTACTTATAAATTATCAACCGTAAAAAATGGATGTGGCATCTTCTCAAAATGAATATAAAAGGTCAATATTGTAACTTAGATTTCAAATTTTAAGGTATGAGCTAAAGCGATTGATTCAATTTATTTTTGCATTACTACTTGTTATTTTTTGACTACACACTTCCTTTTTTCTATAACATTCTCTACCATAAGGTAAATCTAGTTAAGGTATCTAGTAGTATGCTTCACCCGACTTACAATATTCACAAGTCTTATGATGAAAATTATCAAAATGGTCCCATGTGCGATTTTGAAATCCCAAAGAGAGTTAAACTTAAGCCTATCAAGCTCTGGGGATATGAGATCAACTCCCCAATTGGCGTACCAGCAGGTCCCTTACTAAACTCATCATATATTAAACTTTATGCAGCACTTGGTTTTGACTTACCAGTTTATAAGACTGTACGCACGGTTGAGCGTAAAGCGCATTTAGCACCAAACTGTCTTATGGTCAAAAGTAATAGACAACTAACCGTTGATGATATTGGTAACAGCATCTATCCATTTGATCATGAACCTCAAACTACACAAGAAATTGCGATTACAAATTCTTTTGGTATTCCAAGTAAATCAATTGAAATCTGGCAAGCCGATATCGAAAAGGCCAACAGATTTATGGCAGATGACCAACTGATGATTGTTTCATGTGTTGGCACCCCCAGTGAAAATAGAAACTTTATTGATGACTTTGTCTTTTGTGCACAGAAAGCTGTTGAAGCAGGCGCCAAAGCAATTGAGCTTAACTACTCTTGCCCGAATGTTGTTTCTAAAGAAGGTAGTATTTATCAAGATCCAGTACTGTCAGGTGCCATCTCTAAAGCTGTTAAAAAAGCAATTAAAGATATCCCTCTTATGATTAAAATGGGCTATATTGCCAACGAGTACCAAGTATTAGAAATATTAAAAGCCAATGCGCCTTTTATTGATGGAGTTTCTGCAATTAATACCATCTCAATGCAAGCGCGTAACAAAGATGGCTCACAAGCCTTACCAGGTGAAGGACGCTTAAATAGTGGGATCTGTGGCAGTGTTATTAAAAACCTTGCTCTTGAAATGACAAAACGTATTCATAAAATACGCAAGCAAAATAAGTTTGATTTTGTGCTGTGCAGTGTCGGTGGAATCGTCAGTTTAACTGATATAGATGATTATTTACAAATAGGCGCTGATATTGCAATGAGTGCCACAGGTGCAATGTGGAACCCACTGCTAGCATATGAATGGCAACACCAAAAAAGTCAACTACATATAAGAATTTAATCCTTATGTGCAGAATTTTGTTGTAAGCTTATTGCAAATAAGGCACATTTCTCTACAATGTCTACTCGATTGTGGCACATGCCAGAACTTCAAGACAGTTAATAATTTTATTAAGCAAAAATAAAAAACTAAGGAAATAAAATGAGCGATATTCAAGAAAAAGTAAACGCTATTATCGTTGAACAGCTAGGTGTAAAACCTGAGGATGTAAAAGCAGAAGCCTCTTTTATTGACGATCTAGGCGCGGATTCTCTTGACACTGTTGAATTAGTGATGGCTTTAGAAGAAGAGTTTGATACTGAAATTCCTGATGAGGAAGCAGAAAAAATCAAAACTGTGCAAGATGTTTATAACTATATTGAAGCACAAAACAAATAAAAGGCTTATTCATAAGCTAATGCATTGACGATAAATCAGCATTAATCGCAAGAGTAATGCTGATTTTTTTGTTTGTATACTTTGTATAACTACGAAACTTGGATAGATGAGTTATGAAATCAGCAAGACGTGTTGTTATTACTGGAATGGGGGCAATAAGTCCACTGGGTAATGATGTTAAAAGTACTTGGGATGCGATCTTAAAAGGACAAAGTGGAATTGATAAACTGCCTGAATTTGACCTTGAAAGCGGTCCATCCATTTCAGAATTCAAGGTCACCATTGGTGGGACAATCAAAAACTTTGATCCTTTACAACACTTAGACAAAAAAGAGCTTAAAAAGTACGATCCTTTCATGCAATACGGTCTTGTTGCAGCTGAAGAAGCTTGGCAAGATGCGAGTATAACCGTTACCGATGAAAATTGCCGCCGAATTGGTATTTCGATGTCCTCTGGTATAGGTGGTATTGGGACGCTAGAAGAAACTCGTGTTATTATTGATCAAAAAGGTCCAAGCCGAATTTCTCCATTTTGTATTCCAGCTACTATCATCAACTTGATCTCTGGTAATTTCTCAATCAAACATAATTTACGTGGTCCTAATACTGCAATTGTCACTGCATGTACGACAGGCACACATAACATTGGTATTGCAGCACGCATGATTGCTTATGGTGATGCCGATGTAATGATCGCAGGTGGCGCAGATAAGGCGAATACAGCAATCGGGATAGGTGGATTCGCCGCAGCACGTGCACTTTCTACTCGTAACGACAATCCTAAAGCTGCTTCTCGCCCTTGGGATAAGGATCGTGATGGTTTTGTGCTGTCTAATGGTGCCGCAGCTGTGGTCTTAGAAGAATATGAACATGCCAAAAAAAGAGGTGCTAAAATATATGGCGAACTTATTGGATTTGGCATGAATGCAGATGCTTTCCACATTACCAACACTAGTGGTGAAGGCGGCTATGAATGTATGAAGCTTGCATTAGAGGATGCGCAAATCAATCTAGATCAAGTGCAATATATCAATGCCCACGGCACTTCAACACCTGCAGGAGATGTTAAAGAAAGCCAGGCAGTTGAAAAGTTAATGGGAAATCACGCTAAAAATATCGTTATGAGTTCCACCAAGTCGATGACAGGTCACATGCTTGGGGCTGCTGGTGCTATTGAAGCGATTTTCTCATTACTTGCAATTCGTGATCAAGTTGCACCTCCAACTATTAACCTAGATAACGTCGATGAAGGTTGTAACTTAGACTATGCTGCACATGAAGCAAAACAAATGAAAATTGATATTGCAATGTCGAATTCATTTGGTTTTGGTGGCACAAATGGTACGCTTGTGTTTAAAAGGCTCTAAATAACACTAGTCTAGTTACATGTTATTTTTCTTTGTTAAGCAACACTTCATTTTGAAGACTTATTTTCTCTAACGATAAAATCATTTTATTATTCTGCTCTAATATAAGCTGATTCTGCTGTGCTTGCTTATATAATAGATAAAATATGTATTGTTCGGGCTTTGATAAATTATGTGCGTTTTGATCGACCTTTAAAAACATATTATATAACTCGGATTGAATCGCCTCTATTTGACTTTCATTACCAACCATAACAGGATAATTTATCTGTGCTTTATACGCTATTGCAACAGGATTTTCTGGCATAATCACTTGTGGTGCTTTTACACCTCTTAGTTGTTGATCAAGAGATAAAGATTCGTCACCTGCCGAGATCACTTGCATTTGAGCATGGCTTTGTGTGCTATCACTAATAATATGCTCATTTTTAGACGATATTGTCGTTTCAGGTAGAGTTTCAGCAAACAAACTAGCTATCAACCCAAATGACACCATAAATGAAAAAACCTGAATTTTTCTGCTTTCCATGAATTTACTATCAATAAATAAACATAGCATCACCATAACTATAAAAGTGATAATTGTCATCTATTGCATGGCGATAGGCCTGTTTTATCATATCGGTAGAAGCAAAAGCACTCACTAACATAATTAAGGTTGATTTTGGTAAATGAAAATTCGTCACCATAGCATCTACAACATGAAAGTTTTTGCCAGGGTATATAAAAATATCACTCTCACCATAAAATGGCTTTATTTCGCCTGATTGAGCTGCTGATTCTAATGAACGCACTGAAGTTGTTCCCACTGCAATGACACGCTTACCATTGGCCTTTGTCTTTCTGACAAGCTCACATATTGATGATGGTACATTGATTAACTCACTATGCATAACATGTTCATAGATGTTTTCAGCTTGAATGGGCTTAAATGTGCCTGAACCCACATGTAACGTTACATAAGCAGTTTCAGCGCCCTTTTCTCTGATCGCTTTTAATAAAGCTTGTGTGAAATGAAGTCCTGCCGTAGGTGCTGCTACTGAGCCTAACAATTTACTATAAACCGTTTGATAACGCTCAGCATCAAAACTTTCATCTTGGCGCTTCATATAAGGAGGCAATGGTATATGACCATGCAGATTCATTAACTGCCACACATCACTATCGTGAAGCTTAAGCATATAAAGTCCATTTTGCTTGTTCAGTACCTGAGCTGGTACATCTGCGATCAAAATTTCGGATCCTATCTTAAGTGCTTTATTGGCACGGATATGAGAGATAAAAATTTGATCATCTATTATTTTTTCAATTAAAAATTCAAGTTTAGCACCTGTTGACTTTTGACCAAACAAGCGTGCTGCCATCACTCGAGAATTATTAAAAACAACTAAATCACCTGCTTCAATATAATGAATAATCTCAGTGAATATGTGATTACTTAGCTGACCTGTCTGTCGATCAAGTACCAAAAGCCTGCTCTGATCACGCTCTTTTGCTGGGTAACGAGCTATTAGCTTTTCCGGTAAATCATAATCAAAAATATCTGTTTTCATATAAAATATATTTATTTTAACCGTTTATCACATGAGTTATATTCTTTTATTTGTACTTAGTTTCATATTAAGTATGAAAATCTAGAAACGACTAATGACCTGCTGCTTTTTCGATAAAAAATCGCTTTAATAAATAGGTGTCATTAACAAAGTTCATTCCCAGTGCACGCAAGGGTTTTAATAACCTGTTATCATTACAAAATAGCTGCTTTAAACCTTGTACTGTATGAAGCATGGTTTGATTCTTAACACGTCTTTTACGCTCATATTTCGCCAAAGTGCTAACATCTGCAATGTCACGATGAATAGCTTTTGCATGAGCTAATACCTCAATCAATACATTAGCATCAGCAAAACCAAGGTTAATTCCTTGCCCTGCTAAAGGATGAATTGTATGAGCTGCATCAGCAATTACAACAATAGCTTTTTGATAATAACAATCAACGTGACGTTCGATAAGCTCAAAACTCATCCTGGGACTTTTAAGTTCAATTTGCCCTAGTTTTGCCTCGGATGCAACAAACAAATGCTTGCTAAACTCTATTTCACTAAGTGTCAAAATATCATTGAGTTTATTGCTTTGAATTGAATAAACAATCGAACATAAATATGGATCACTCAAGGGCAAAAAAGCTAAAACGCCATTGCTTAAGAATCGCTGATATGCTGTGCTTTGATGTGATTTTTGCGTTTTAATATTGGCAACAATTGCATGGTGCTCATAAGAAGTTTTTTTATATTGAAACTGGAAATAGTCTCGTACAAATGAATTAGCTCCATCAGCACCAATAATAAGCTTACATTGAAGTGTTTTGCCATTTTCTAAAAGAATATTATTTTGGCCTTGGGATGTCGCTTTACTTATTTCTTTAATTCTTATCTCTTCAAATATTTCAACATTGGTTTTAAGTAATGCGGATCTAAGCGTAGATAAAATTAAATCATTTTCAACGATCATACCTAAATTTGGCTGTGAAAACGCATGGGCTTGTAAATTTAACTGTGCAGATGAGTGTTGATCCCATACTTGCATTGCTACATAGGGTTGTGCCCGAGTTTGGATAATCTCTTGCCACACCCCCAATTGAGTTAAAAATTCCTCTGAGGCATGGTTGATCGCGCTAACTCGTTTAGGTTGTTGGGCAAGATATATTTGACACGCGATTTTCTTGGCATCCAAAACGACTACCGAGAAACCTTTATGGCTTAAACCTAAAGCACAAGCAAGTCCTGCCATCCCTCCACCAATAACAATAACATCATATTGCATTAATAAACCTTATGTTGCATTAAAGTTGAACCATAACTTAGCTTACCCATCATAAGCTCACTAAATGCTGCCTTTAGAAATTTATCACGCTCTAAGCAATGAAGTGCAAGACTTCTTAGTTTTTTTATCCCCCACTGCTGTTGGGTAAAAATATTAATCATTGAATGCGTCACCCATACTGTGCGCTTGTGATCAAAATCCCGAAGGCTTGTATAAGTTTCTAACAAGTTTGCAACGACTGCTGAAGTGAGTTTTTCCTTATCTAACATTAGATCATGTAACACCCCAATATCGCGTATACTCAAATTCAAACCCTGCCCTGAAATTGGATGCAAAAAATGTGATGCGTTACCAAATAGTAGAATATTTTTTTTATACAACGTCTTTGCTTGAACTAAAGATAATGGAAAGCTATGCATGTTTGTGATATCAAGAAAACGCCCTAAGCGATATGAGAAAATTTGCTGAAGCATTTTTAATAAATCGCTTTTATCCATTGCTCGTAATTGAGATACTGCTTGATGCGCTACACTCCACACGCAAGCAACGCGTTTTTGACCAACGGGCAACATTGCCATCACCCCATTATTAATAAAACGCTCATAAGCACAATTTTGGTGGTTCTTGTGTAATAAAACATCAAAAATCAAGGCAGATTGCCCATAATCGTGTATATAACTATCAATTGCCATTTTTTCCCGCAGTAGTGATTTTGCGCCATCAGCGGCGATAATCAGATCTGCATGTAGACTATAAATATCATCTTTTGATTTAAGTATTAAGGTATATTGACCGTTACAATCCATAAGGTCAATCACTTTTGCATTTGACCATAGTTCAATATTTTTATGTACTGATAAAGCATCAATCAGCTTAGGCAATACATGCTGCATTTTTATAACCACACCTAAAAAAGGCAATCCCTCGTCTTTAGCAGATAAATTCACTTGTCCATATAGACCTTTATCCGAAACGTGAATGTGTTCAATCTTCTCTATTTCATGTTTTATTCTCGCCCACACACCAAGACTCTCTAGCATACAAATCGATGTATAAGATAATGCAATTGAACGACCATCGACACAATTGTCATCACAACTAGGTAATTTTTCTATTAAAGTAATTTCTCTACCTAACTTTGCTAAGGCTAATGCCATTAACATACCAACTGCACCACCACCCACAATGACTAGATTTTTATGTTTAATATTCATAAATCTATCAGAAATTATTAAAGGATTTTAAGCCAAATTCACTATGGATCAATAATACAGCCACTTTGGTATATTCAACAAGCTCAACATAAGCTTTCTCTTCATCTTCTTGACCTGTTACTTCATCATCATATTGCAAACGAGACACATCCAATAAATCAGAAATTGCTTCTTGTACTTCAGCTGAACCCTTTGTGTAGTCTAATTCTATCAATCCCAAACCTGATAAATAACCTTGACACCACATTGCCAAGGCATCGATACGCTTATAAAATACCTCTTCATCAATAGGTAATAACAAATCAAAATGGATGTTATGTGATAAAAATTGAGCCTTTGTCACTTGGTACATCTGACTCAGTGTTTTGAGTGCTGCTTGCGCCATGATATCACCCGATTCAATAGGTTCTGCCATTAATGAATCCATCCAGGCTTGAATGCGTACTTCAGCACCTACAGTAAAAAGTGCGCATAGTAGAGCATGTGCTTCTGATGCCTCGGATAAGGCTTTGATTTTTCTTAAAGCATCTGTCACCGCTTGATAACTGGGTAATTGTTCATTTTTCATTATTTCCATTATTGTTTTCAAATCATCAAAATAAATATGTGCTTATCGTATCATTGTCGCTTGTTTTTATCCGCATTTTTTTACAATAAATCGCTTGCGCTTGAGCAATTATGCTTCTATGATTTAAGTGAAAGTTTAGTGTTGCCTGTGCTGTTAGCCAGTCTTTACATTCTTGAGCCGATGCATAACGTATCGGGAGCGTATATGCCTATTTTAGCGTGCATGCTCAGTTTGACTGAGAAGCCCAACGAATAAGCGAACGCACCCACCTGGTTCTTGAGGGTTCAAGAGCCATGTAAGCAGCGGCAGCTATGGGTAGCACTATAAAAATCAACCAATTGTATCAAATTCTTTTTCTCTTTTTTCATAGTTATTTGATTTATCTTGCCCTAAGGAAAGAGATCTTTCTTTGCTATTACCTTTATAAATACTGTTGTCATGAATCTTTTGGCGTACATCTTCTGGTAATTTATGATCCACCCAAACTGCCCCCTTGACTAACCAAGATACAAATAAGGAATCTTGCCAAACTTTCCCTTCAGTTAAAGCTTTATTATAACTTAGAACACCAATAATCAAGCTTAAAACCAATGTGGATTTGACAATACCAAACAAAAAACCCAACAGTCTATCAGTGATAGTTTGTGTATTTTTACGAAAAACTCCAAATATAATATGAACTATACCACCTAGAATCCAAACAAATAATACAATTGCAAAAAAAGACAACCAAAATGCTACTTCAGGTGAGTTAAACCAATTACTGATAACGCTTACACTCAATATATTGGCAAAAAAATATGCCGATATAGCTGCTACTAACCATGTCAGTAACGAAATAAGCCCGCGAATAAAGCCTTGCGAAAAACCAATTACCGCAAAGCAAAATACGATAATAATAAAAATCCAATCTAACCAATTTAATACTGCCATATTTAATCCCTTATTAGATTAAGTGAGCACAGCGTTATTTCATTATTCTATTGCCTGCTTCATTTGCACTACAACTTGATCAGTAATATCTACTTTTAAATCAGGTGAAGCATAAGCCACTGCTTGTGAGCTTAAAATTAAGCTGTATTTTCCAGATTTTGCAACAGTTTCTACTGCTGTATTAAAACCCGTTTGAAAAGCTTGGGCAATTTGCTGTTCTTGTTGCATTTGGCTCTGCCTAAATGCTAATGCTTGTTGCTTAAACTTATCTTGATCTTCTGTAAGTGCTTTTTGCTGCTTGTCTAAGTCTAATTTTGTCAAAGTCGGTGCGTTGGTTTGTAAAGTTTGCATTTTTTGCATTAAATCTTCTTGTTGCTTTTGTAATTCACCTGCTTTAGGCTGAAGTTTGGTCTGTAAAGCTTTAATACTTTCTTCTCCTTGTGGAACCGACTGATAAACTTCAACTGGATTCACTAAGCCAATTTTAAACTCATTAGTATCAGTTTTGGTCGCTTGTGCCATTCCACATAACGTAACACTACTTAAAAATGCGATTGCTAGTTTTTTCATGATTAAACTCCTTTATTAACATTTTTACCTATTTACTAAAACGTTTGTCCAAGCGTAAACTGGAATACTTGTGTTGAATCACCTGGTTTTGTATTCAACGGTTTAGCCACGCTAAATGCCATTGGTCCAAGTGGGGACAACCACTGAAACTCCACACCAACTGAGTAACGCAAGTTGGAAAAAGTCGGTGAATTAGGTGAAGTTGGCTCTGGCCATAATGGTCCATTTGGATTAGTCGTAGCATTGTAAACAGGCATGCTATAAGTATTGTAGACATTACCCGCATCAAAAAACACACCTAAACGCATATTTTGACTGTCTTTAATTCCAGGGATAGGAAATAAAATATCGATATTGGTATAAATATTTAAGTTACCACCAATCGCGTTACCTTGTTGTACTGTTCCACCATTTGGAATATAGGTATCCATAGGTCCCATACCACCTTGAGTAAATCCTCGTACAGAGCCCCAACCTCCAGCATAGAAATTTTGGAAAAATGGCAAATATTCTGTTTTACCATAACCATTACCATACCCAAGACCACCTTTAACAGATAAAGTGAAATCCCCAATTAATGGATGAAAAAATCCAGCTGATCCGATTACTTTGTACCATTGCAAATCACTGATTCCTGGTAGCGATGTGGTACTATTAATTCCTAAGGTAGTGCCCTCTGTTGGAAAGAAAGCACGGTTTGTTGAGTTATGATTCCATCCCAAATTTACAGTAAAGGTATTAAACGAGGTCTTGCCACTATTTTGGTTAACGAACCATTGTAAAATACTAGATTGTCCACCACTAGGTTGAAGTACTTGAGTATGATCAACGCCACCACCTATACTAATGGAGTCAAAGGCTGACGTTGGAATACTGTAACCTAAATTTGCTCCATATTGATTCAAACGATAACTCGCAACAGATGTATTATCATAATCTGTCCGTGATAGATAAGTACTAATAGTCTGACTCACACCTGATTGCGTAAAAAATGGATCGGTATAAGACATATTTAAGCTTTGATAAACGCTAGATAGATTAGCACCTATTGAAAACTGATTACCAGTACCTAGAATATTTGGCAAACTCAAATTACCGCCAATCATAAACTTATATAATTGTGAGTAACCAATGCTTGCACTTACCGAATTGGCACTACGCTCTGTGATATCATAATTCATATTAACAAGGTCATCACTGCCTGGAACAGGGACTTTGTTAACGGTGACGTCTTGTACAAATGGCATCCTTTGCAACTTAATCTTTGATTGATCAATCATTTTTTGATTATAAACGCCTGATTCAAAATACTGCATCTGGCGACGATAAACATAATCATTGGTAACGTTATTACCTAAAAAGTTAATCTGATTAATATATACTTTCTTACCAGGATCAATATAAAAAGTTAAAGCTACAGTCCTATTTTCTTTATCAACTTTCGGTAATGGATTAACATTTGCAAAAGCATACCCTTTATCTCCCAATGCTTGAGTAATTGATTTTGCACTATCAAACACTTTCTGACGTGAAAATATATCACCTGCTTTAAAGGTTATAAGTTTCTCAAGCTCTGCTTTTGAGATCACAAATTGCCCTTCTAAGGAAACTTTAGATATTTTATAAATTTGACCTTCACTGATATCAAATGCAATAAATGCGTTCTCTTTGTTTGGTGACAATGACGCTTGATTGGAGCTTACTCGGAAATCAAGATAGCCATTATTCATGTAATAGTTCGTCAAATCCTCAACAGAAGACTGCATATTAACTGGTGAATACTCCGCTTTAGAAGTAAATAAGCCCCATAAATTCCAAATAGATGGCGTCTTAAAAGTGATGTTATTAAGTAACTCACTTTCTGAATAAGCTTTATTGCCAATAACATTAATTCGACTCACTGTGGCAGTTTTACCTTCTGCAATATTGATTTTAATTGCAACACGATTACGTGATTCTTTTACTTCCTGAATGTCTACCGTTGTTGAATAATAACCCATCAATGCATACTGCATAAGCAATGATTGTCTGACTTGAAACAAAACCTCAGGATTAGCAATATTACCGACATCTAGCCCTGCTTCACGTAATACTTTACGCATATCGTCGTTTTTAATTTTGTCATTACCATCAAAATCAACTGAACTAATTGCTGGGCGCTCAACCAATTTAACGATAAGTGTGTTACCATCTTGATACAATTGAATATCTCTGAAAAAACCACTATCATAAAGCGATTTAATCACTTTGTTAGTTTCAGTACTATCAACCATTTCACCTATTTGAATACCTAGATCATTTATGACCGTTTCTTTAGAAATGCGCTCTAGACCCTCAACTTCGATTTTCTTAACAACAAAGCTATTTTGCGCATAGCTACCTGCAAAAGGGATAAGCCCCAGCATCGTTAACAATAGTGTTCTTCTCAATGACAAGCTCAAGCTAACCTTCCTTCATTTTTACTTTACTTTTGCACCTTTTACCCATTAAAGCTTTACTTAGCTTAAACGCGCAAAGCGAGTGAGGCATTAAACCATATAAGTATCTTATTTATAATGGGACTACCCTCACTTTAATAAATCTCTCACGAATGTACGCACATCTTGATCTATTCTAATTACATCGTCTATTGTTTTAGGACAATCAAAATGACACATTTTTAAAGTGTGTTCAATATACTTGATAATTTGCAGATATTGTATTTTTTCCGCCAAAAAAGCGTTAACAAGTACCTCATTCGCTGCGTTTAACGTAATAGTCGCCGAATAATTTTTATACTTTAAAATTTCATATACCAGTGGAATTACTCTAAAACGCTCACCATCCAAAGCTTCAAAGCTTAACGGTTTTTTAACAAAATTTAGTTTTGACACATTTATTTTATGTCGATTGGGATAATACATAGCGTATGCAATAGGCGTTTTCATATCAGGTGAACCCATTTGCGCCAAAAAACTGCCATCATGATACTCAACCATAGAATGCACAATACTCTGTGGATGAATAAGTACTTCAATCTTGTTATAAGGCACATCAAAAAGCCAATACGCTTCAATAACTTCCAAGGCTTTATTCATCATTGTCGATGAGTCAACTGATATTTTTCTTCCCATTTTCCAATTTGGATGTGCACAGGCTTGATCAGGGGTGATATGTTGAAGCTCGGTCAAAAGCTTATCGCGAAATGGACCTCCTGATGCAGTTAAGATAATGCGTGAAACAGCTTTATCATCATAGTATTTGTTCGCACAAGGAAGACATTGAAAAATAGCATTATGTTCACTATCAACAGGCAAAAGTATCGCATTGTGATGCTTAACAGCCGCCATAAATATTTCACCAGCTGTAACCAATGCTTCTTTATTGGCAAGCAAAATAGTTTTACCCTTTTCTACCGCAGCATAAGTGGGTTTTAAGCCTGCAATGCCAACAATAGCTGCCATCACAACATCCACTTCATCTGCAGTGACAACTTCAATCAATGCAGACTCTCCATACAAAACTCGCGTTTTGCTTTCAGTCTGCTTTAATTTTTCTGATAATGTCTGTGCTAAATCTGCACTTGCAAGAACAACATAACGCGGTTTAAATTGCAAACATTGTTCATAAAGCAGACTGATATTTTGATGCGCCGTTAATGCGTAAACCGTGAAATCATGTGGATTATCTGCAATGATCTCAAGTGTATTTACACCAATTGACCCGGTTGCACCTAAAATGGTAATGCGTTTCACGACTTACTCCATAGATGAGTCATCACTTTCACTTGTTTCGTCATTCTCAATAAATGGAATCTCGCTATGATTTTCGACTTTAATTTCCAACTCTTCTTCAAGTTCATCTTCAGTTACAACTTGAACAGATACGAGTTTTTCCCCCTCTTTTAAATTGATCAAACGTACGCCTTGTGCTGAGCGCCCTGTTTCTCTTACCTCGCACACACGTGTACGAATAAGCGTCCCTTGATCTGTCATCAACATGATATCATTATTTTCTTCTACAAGCCCAGCTGCAACTACTAGCCCATTTCGCTCAGAAGTAGAAATTGAAATCACACCTTGTGAACCACGTGCAGTTTTACGATATTCTGAAACAGATGTGCGCTTACCATAACCATTTTCTGTTGCTGTTAAGACAACACCTTGATCAGGATTAGTAACAATTACATCAACAATCGATTGACCTTCTTGAATACGCATACCACGCACACCTCGCGCTGTTCTACCCATAGCGCGTACTTCTTCTTCATCAAATCGAATTACTTTACCTGCATCTGAGAACATCATGATTTCTTGCTGTCCATTCGTTAAATGCACGTGTAATAACTCATCTCCTTCATCCAAGGTTAAAGCATAGATTCCTCCTTTACGTGGACGTGAGAAGAGTGACAAATCCACTTTTTTTACCGTTGCTTGCTTAGTTGCCATAAAAACATGCCAACCTTCGGTATATTCAGATATAGCAAGCATCGCCGTAATACGCTCACCTTGTTCTAACGGCAATACATTATTAATTGGTTTACCTTTAGCCGCACGACCTGCTTGTGGGAACTCATAAACCTTGCTCCAATAAATTTTACCCGAGCTAGAAAAACACAACATCGTATCGTGGGTGGATGCAATTTGCAATTTATATACAAAATCTTCTGATTTGATTTGTGTTGAAGATTTACCACGCCCGCCACGCTTTTGAGCATTATAATCCTTCAATGGCTGCGCTTTGATATAACCATCATAAGACAACGTCACCACCATTGGTTCTTCTGTAATTAAATCTTCATATCCTAAATCAAGCTGCGAGGCGATAATTTCAGAACGTCGTTGATCACCAAATTGTTCTTTTACTTCATGAAGCTCCTCACAAATAACTTCAAGCAGACGCTTGATGTCTTTTAAGATTGCAATGAACTCTTCTATGCGTAACAGTAACTCTTTAAATTCATCTAAAATCTTATCCTGTTCAAGTCCAGTTAAGCGATGTAAACGCAATTCCAAAATGGCATCGATTTGTGTGGCTGACAAGAAATATTCATCATTATGTAATCCATAATGTGAAGCTAAACCTTCAACTCGATATAAGTTTTGATCAACGCCTTGTAGCATTTGTAACACAAGACTCCCTGACCAAGAACGCGCAAAAAGCGCTTCTTTTGCTTCAGATGGGGTTTTTGAGGCTTTAATTAAGGCAATCATCTCATCGATATTTGATAATGCAATTGCCAACCCTTCTAAAATGTGTGCCCGCTCCCTTGCTTTTCTTAATTCAAAAATTGTACGCCTTGTTACAACTTCTTTTCTATGCTTAATAAATGCCTCAATCACTTCTTTTAAGTTAAGAAGTTTAGGTTGTTTATCAACAAGAGCAACCATGTTAACACCAAAACTCAGTTGCATTTGTGTTTGTGCATATAGGTTGTTTAGCAAGACTTCTGCAACTTCTCCACGTTTAACATCGATGACAATACGCATACCATCTTTGTCAGATTCATCACGAAGCTCTGAAATGCCTTCTATCTTTTTATCCTTAACCAGCTCAGCAATTTTTTCAACCAATCGCGCTTTGTTGACCTGATAAGGAATCTCAGTCACGATAATCTGTTCACGTTCAGTTTTCTTATCTGTTTCAATAGAAGCTTTTGCTCGCATAATAACGCGACCACGCCCTGTTTTGTATGCCTCGATAATCCCTACTCTACCATTAATATAAGCACCTGTCGGAAAGTCTGGTCCTGGAATATATTCCATGAGCTCTTCTATTGACAAATCTGGATCTTCAATCAACGCAATCACGCCATCAATAACTTCTTTTAAATTATGAGGTGGAATATTAGTCGCCATTCCCACTGCAATACCAGATGAACCATTAACAAGCAAGTTTGGAATGCGCGTTGGTAACACATCCGGAATCATCTCAGTTTCATCGTAGTTAGGTGAGAAATTAACAGTTTCCTTATCAATATCAATTAATAAAGAGTGTGCAATTCTCGACATTCGTACTTCGGTATAACGCATGGCTGCAGGTGAATCACCATCTACGGAACCAAAGTTTCCTTGACCATCTACCAACATATAACGTAAAGAAAAAGGCTGCGCCATACGTACAATCGTATCATAAACCGCTGTATCACCATGTGGATGGTATTTACCAATAACATCCCCAACCACACGCGCCGATTTTTTATAAGGTTTATTAAAATCATTACCTAAGTCTTTCATAGCATAAAGCACACGGCGATGCACTGGCTTTAAACCATCTCGTACATCTGGTAATGCTCGCCCAACAATAACGCTCATCGCATAGTCAAGGTATGATTGCTTTAATTCCTGCTCGATATTAACGGGAAAAACTTCATTGGCAAATTGTGTTGTCATAAAGATATAAACGCTTTTACTAAAACAAAAACTAGCGCGAATTATATCACACTCAGTCCACTACAGAAATAGGAATCTCTAACATAGAGACTATCAATTACTTCCACACTTCAAACTAATTGGCTTTAAAAAGTTCACACACCATCAAATCTCACAAGTGTAAAATACCTCACACTCTCTTATATGATTGAATTTCAACCTAAGTTAATGCTCATTGTACTTACGTGCATTTAGATTTTACCTTTTCGATTTTTTTAGACAAAACGCTCATTTTTTGATTTATATAAGCAAGAAGATGACTCATAAGAAATCCAATAACTCCCCCCGCAATAATGTCATAAAATCTGATTTGTCCTATTGTTAAGCCTTGGTTAGCTGCAAATAAAACAATAAAAAAACAGCGTAAGCCAAAACCATGTGAATATAGTTTAAATGACATGAGGCTTAACATAATTCCTATATAACTTATTGTGCTTATATAAAAATTTGTTGGTAGTAAGTTCAAGGTGAGAAAACCCATCAATAGACCAGTTGATCCAGCATTTATACGGTGTTTAATTTTAATTGTCGCATCAGCAGTGTTTAAATTCAAAACGGATAAGCCAGACCAAAGATACCACTGTGGTTCATATACATGTCCTAATCTAAAAACGATCAGTGCAATGATAAAATATAAGGTATATTTAAAATAATGAATGCTGTTTTGCCAGCTAAATACTAAAACGATATTTATCGTAGTCGTTTTTGTCTTTATCTTGGCAGAATATACAAAAGTTGTGATACAGATTAAACCTAAAACAAATAGATTTAGATAGTTTATCCAGGTGATATCAAAGGAATATTGTTGTAGCTCAAAGCTCCCATAAAGTAATCCAATAAAAGTCCACGCGCTTAATTTTTTAAGCGTTCCAATATTTGTCTCAAGAAAGCCTAATAAAAAACTAACAACCAAAATAATTATCCAAAAATAATAAGGTTCATTATTTAATAAGTAGCCCCCTAATATGCTTCCAATAAAAAGCAGCGTAAACATCATAAATATATAGCGCTTTTTGTAAAAGCTTAAGCCATAGGGCATAAGGGCACTAATAGCAAAAAAACTGGCTAAGAAGAAATATGGATTATGGGACAAACCACCCATTATCATGCTAGGTAATATCGAAATGAAGCAGATCAATGACTTTTTAACATTTAAAGTGCTGTATATAAAATGAGACCATAAATTGATCATTTTGACGATCTTATCCAATCATCTATCGTTTTCACCTGAGCAATTCTTAATATGTTATTGATCGATGCTTCATGTTTTTCTTCGCTATGGGCACCACAAGCATCTTTTAACACAGTGACAATATAATCGCGATCATGGGCTTCTCGTGCTGCAAGCTCTACCGCCATATCTGTTGAAACCCCTGTAATAATAATTTCCTCAATCTGATTAGCACGTAATACACACTCCAGATCCGTGTTATAAAATGAGCTAATACGATGCTTAACTAATATGTGATCTTGTATTTGCACATCAATTTTTTCGTGAAATTTAGTTCCCCAAGTGTCAAGCATTAAAGCGCTAAACTTTTTGGCATTACCAAATATAGGTGAATGCTGAGGGCACTCAATATAACTGCGACTAAAACCGACTTTAACATGAGCAATTAAAATATCTTGCTTGCGCGCATGTGAGATTGCCTGATTAGCATGATCTAGTACCGCATATTTTTGCAAAAAGGGGGAAAAGTTTGTACCTAATTTCCCATTTTCATGCACAATATCATTAATAAAATCAATCACCAATAGTATTTTTTTCATTTTGTTCTCCGTATATTTTGCTTGGTTACTGAGCTAGATTATAGTTTTGGTAAAAGCTAAGATAAACTTATAATTCCTAACAGTGTTGTAAGAAGAGCTAACATGGAGCTGAGCAAAATCCATTATATGCCATTAAAAATGTTACCTGTTTTTTTGTGTGTCGTGAAGCATCTAAGTTTTAGCAAAGCAGCTCAAGAGTTATGTGTCACGCATTCTGCGGTCAGTCAAAATATAAAGACCTTAGAAACTTATTTAGGAATTAAATTATTTAATCGTCAAAACGGTAAAGAGATTACATTGACATTGTTAGGGGAGCATTACTATCAACAAATTCAATCTGCGATTGAACTCATTTATCAAGCCAACACAGATATCAAAAATAAACAACAAAAAAATCAGCTTGTTCTTAATCTCCCATCTTCTTTTATGACAAAAATAATTGTACCTAACTTAAAACATTTTGAAGAAAAATACCCACTTATTAAACTTACGATGTCATCTCACAAAAATTTGACTAACTTTTATAATAAAAACTATGACTGTGAAATTGTATATGTTACAACTCAACAGTTACCACAAGATTATGTTTGCAAGAAGCTATTGGACGATGCGTTGATTCTTATTTACCCTAAATCTACACAATTCCAGAAGAAACATGAAATGATTCAGCACTATAAACCTATATACGTCAATGACGAATTGCGTAAAGAGGATTGGCAGCGATTTTGTCATAACATACAGATTTCCGAGCCAGCTGAGAATGAAAGACTCTATGTTTCATCAACGATTCAAGCAATTGATATAGTTGCTAGTGGTTATGGTTGTTTTGTAACACACGAGGCATTAATTAAACAAGATTTAAAGACAAGAAATATTAATATTGCCCCTCAAAAGTTTCCATGTGAGAAAAGCTATTATTTTTGTAGCTCACCGGATAAATTCCAACTTGATAAAGTCACATGTTTTTATGCCTGGTTGATCTATATAGTCAATGATAATGAAAATGAGATCTATTAGTAAAATCCATTGTGAAAGGCATGAACTTAGCTCAAAATAGTATCATTTTTTGAAGTAAGTAAATTAAATAAAGGTATTGTATGAAAAAAGTTATTATTATTGGAGCTACTGGTACAATTGGTAATGCTGTTTGTAAAAAACTCACATCAAGTGGATATCAGGTTATTACAATTTCACGTTCATCCCAAATAAGTGTTGATATTAGTGATATTGAGTCTATCCGAAATATGTATAAGGTAATTGGAGCGTTTGATGATTTAATCTCAACAACAGGTAAAGTAGCATTTAAACCCATTCAAGAAATGTCTTATGCCGACTTTATGCTTGGTTTAACTAACAAGCTAATGGGACAGGTTAACCTTGTACAAGAAGGTCTAAAGTATATTAAAAAAGAGGGATCATTCACACTAACAACGGGGATTTTAAACCATGAACCGATTGCGCTTGGTAGTTCTGCTGCTATGGTTAATGCTGCTATTGAGGGTTATGTTAAAGCAGCAAGCCTAGAGCTAAGAGAAAAAGCACGCATTAATGCTGTTAGCCCAACTGTAATCACTGAAGCTCTAGATAAATATGCTTCTTTCTTTGCGGGTTTTAAATCAATTAGCGCTGATGAAGCTGCACTTGCTTACCTTAAATCAGTTGCAGGCATCGAAACCGGAAAAGTCTTTCATGTTGGATTCTAGATTGTTATTATTACATACTAAATATTGATGAAATAAATATTTGAATACAGATTAATATAAGTAATACCAACGTAGGTGAAAAATCGATTCCACTTTGAGTTCGAGGAATGATTTGACGTGCTTTACGCAACAATGGCTCTGTCAATTGATGTAAGGCAAGGAGGATTGGATTATAAGAAGCATGACTAAACCAGCTCGCAATCGAGCGAATAACAATCAAAATAATATACAGCCATATTACGTTTAAAATGAGTTTAATGAATGCAACCACCCAAATGACTGCCCATGTAATATAAAATGACTTATCTACTAACATTTGCACTAAGATCAACTGTAAAAATATTACAACGTAGGCTAATAGAATTGCCGCAAAATCTAAGCCAAAAAAACCAGGGATAACACGACGCAACGGCTTAAGCAAAGGACTAGTAATACGAATAATCAATTGACAAAATGGATTATAGAAATCTGCCTTAACCCATTGCAGAAAAAAACGTAACAGCACTGCATAGGTAAATAAGCTAAAGACAACTTCAATCAAAAATAAACCAATATTAATAAAAGCATTTGTCATACGTGTTCCTCAAGTATTTTATTTTTTATGAATTACTATTTTGTAACCGATACAAAATAAGTTAAGTATTTATTTTTCCTCACATACGTTGCAAGAGAAACGCAAACAGTCTCGCAGGGGTCAATGTAGAGAGATTATTCAATTTATTTTTACATCGTTACTTTTCATGTGTGAGCGCTGCACCAAATTGTTGAGATAGTTCATGCGAGCGCTCCAGATTTTTTTGTATTGCAAACTTAATGCTTTTCTCAAAGCCAGATTCATCAAATGCCTTTAATGCTGCGGCTGTCACACCTTCTTTTGACGTAACATTATGACGTAAAGTTGACAATGAAACCGCACTTTCTAGCGCCATTTTACTTGCGCCAAAAGCCGTTTGAGTTACCAACAACGTTGCTTGCTTTTCAGACAATCCTAGATCAACTGCTGCTTTGACCATATGTTCCATCATTAAGAAAAAATACGCAGGACCGGAACCTGAAATAGCTGTTGCGACATCAATTAACGCTTCTTCATTAACCCACGTGATTACTCCGGTTCTTCTTAAAATTTGTTCTGCCATTTCTTTTTGTTGGCGCGATACATGGACATTCGCATAAAGCGCAGTTGCACCACAACCAATCAACGCCGGGGTATTAGGCATTCCTCTTACAATTGCATATTCCGTTAATAACCAGCTTTCTATTTGAGCTAAAACAATCCCCGCTACAATCGAAATAAAAAGTGGTCTACTATGCCTATTAATGGCAGGCTTAATCGATAAAATAAGCTCTTTTAATGATTGAGGCTTGACACACAATAAAATAATATCCGCTTTTTTCACAGCATACGCTGCATCTTGAGTTGTCTGTACATGAAAACGTTGATTTAAAAAATCAAGCTTATTCTGATTCCTATCAACTACCACAATCGACTTAGCTGATATTCCATCAGCAATAAGTGCTGACAAAATGCTGCTTGCCATATTGCCACCACCTAGAAAACAAATTTCTGCATTAACCATCTTTCTTTCCCTTTGATTATTTCATCGTATTCACTAAAGCAATAAAAGTTTTTACTTCATTTTTCATCATTAACTTATTACTTAAAAAATAAATTTTTCTTATGCTACCTTAACTATGATAAACTCACCATCCAAACTTATAAACTTAATGCATTTTATGAAAAAAATTGTTTTTGCCTCTAGCAACAAAGGCAAAATAAAAGAAGTCTCTGAAATATTAAATCCTTTAGGTATAGAAGTCATTCCCCAAACGAAATTTAATATACCCGATGCTAAAGAAACAGGCTTAAGCTTTGTTGAAAACGCGATCCTAAAAGCACGTCATTGCTCGTATTATACTAAGCTGCCAACGTTAGCAGATGACTCTGGGTTATGTGTTGATGCCTTAAACGGTGCACCAGGTATTTATTCTGCTCGCTATGCCCAACATGGTAATGATAAAGCGAATATCGATAAACTATTAAAAGAAATGCAACACATTCCTGACGAAAAACGTAAAGCACATTTTCAATGTGTACTTGTTTTAGTTATGCACGAATATGATCCTATGCCTATTATTGCTGAGGGACGTGTAGATGGTTTTATTACTTGCACACCGAAAGGCAACAATGGTTTTGGCTATAACCCAATATTTCTCCTACCCGCTTATCATCAAACGATGGCTGAAGTAGACAATCATATTAAAAATAGTATCAGTCATCGCGCTTGCGCGCTTGAAAAACTAAAATTTAAACTCATTGAAATCTGTTAAGTTCAAACACTTAAATATCCCATCTAACAAGAGTTTATTCCTTTTATCAAAATTTTTCGGCATAATGCTCCTCACATGAGGATACTTAGCTTAAAACATACACATGCAGCATATTCGTAACTTTTCTATTATCGCCCATATTGATCATGGCAAATCAACCCTTTCTGATCGTTTTATCCAAATTTGCCAAGGTTTGACTGAGCGTGAGATGAAAGAACAAGTGCTTGATTCTATGGACATTGAACGCGAACGTGGTATTACCATTAAAGCACAAAGCGTTACCCTCAATTACACAGCAAAAGATGGTAATACATATCAACTTAACTTCATTGATACACCAGGACATGTGGACTTTTCATATGAAGTATCACGCTCTCTTGCTGCTTGTGAAGGTGCATTATTAGTCGTTGATGCAGCTCAAGGAGTTGAAGCTCAAACTGTTGCTAACTGTTATACTGCGATTGAACAAAACCTTGAAGTAATTCCAGTACTAAATAAAGTTGACCTACCTTCGGCAGAACCTGAACGTGTTTGTGAAGAAATTGAAGATATTATCGGCATTGAAGCAGTAGGTGCCACCACTTGTAGCGCTAAAACGGGGATAGGTGTCACCGCTGTTTTAGAAACAATCATCGCCAAGATTCCCCCACCAAAAGGTGATATTAACGCACCTTTACAAGCACTTATTATTGATTCTTGGTTTGACCCTTATCTGGGGGTAGTATCGCTTGTCCGCATTAAAAATGGACAACTTGAACTCAATGATAAAATAAAAGTCATGTCTACAGGTCAAGTATACCAAGTTGATCAACTTGGTGTATTTACACCTAAAATGCACAAACTTCAAACTCTAAAAGCAGGAGAAGTCGGCTTTATCGTTGCAGGTATTAAAGACATTCATGGTGCCCCTGTTGGTGATACACTAACGCTTGCTAAGAATCCAACTGATAAACCTGTACCTGGCTTTAAAAAAGTTCAACCACAAGTTTATGCAGGAATGTTTCCAATTAGTGCTGACGATTTTGAAGCTTTTCGTGAAGCGTTAGATAAATTGAGTTTAAATGATGCTTCGCTTTTCTTTGAGCCAGAAGTTTCTCAAGCACTTGGTTTTGGTTTTCGTTGTGGCTTCTTGGGTCTTTTACACATGGAGATTATTCAAGAGCGCTTAGAACGCGAATATGACCTTGATTTAATCACATCTGCACCTACGGTTATTTATAAAGTCACACTTAAAAATGGGACCGAAGTTGACGTCGATAATCCTGCAAAACTCCCTGAACCATCTGCGATTGCCGAAGTGCGTGAACCAATTGTCCGCGCATCTATCTTGGTTCCACAAGAATATGTAGGCACTATTATCACACTTTGTGTTGAAAAACGTGGTGTCCAAGTTAGTCTAAACTATATGGGTAGACAAGTCTCAATCATTTACGACATTCCAATGATTGAGGTGGTATCTGACTTTTTTGATCGTTTAAAATCAGTCAGTCGTGGCTATGCCTCTTTAGATTATGAGCTACAACGTTATCAAGCTGCTAACATGGTGCTATTAGATATTTTAATCAATGGTGAGAAAGTTGATGCCCTTGCAAGCATTGTTCATAAAGATCAAGCCGTATATAAAGGACGAGAACTTGTTGAGCGTTTAAAAGAACTTATTCCAAGGCAGATGTTCGAAGTCGCGATTCAAGCAGCAATCGGTGGCACTATTATTGCAAGAAGTACAGTTAAAGCCATGCGTAAAAATGTTTTAGCAAAATGTTATGGTGGTGACGTTTCACGCAAACGTAAACTGCTGGAAAAACAAAAAGCAGGTAAAAAACGTATGAAACAAGTTGGTAATGTTGAAGTACCTCAAGAAGCATTTTTATCTGTTCTAAAAAAGAATAATTAAAATCCATTTCCTAATTTATAATACAAATTCGATATAAAAGAACGAAATTTAGTCATTAATTTATAGTCATTCCAGTATATAACCAATCCTATATATTTCATGATAACCATTTTGGAGTATAGGTTGGATAATGTGGATATTTATTGGAATGACTATAGTTCCTCTGTGTTTTATCATTCAACTGCCAATATTGAATCCATCAATGATCAACTGACAAATATCAGTCAAATTGAACATACAAGACACCGCTCAATTTAGAGTTTTATGACAAATTTATTGTGTGGCTTGATCGCCTATTGCTTTCAACCTAAGAAACCAAGTTTGCGGGTTAAAAAGACAAATGAATTGATCGTATTGTAAACATTTATGCCGAACTGACGTTACTTATAAACTGTCGGTATTTTGTGATATAGAATAGCAGTATAATAATTTCGAACAACAAAAAAATTATTCCTAATTGCATAGTGGTCCATGCCCAAACGGTTGGAAGGATCATAAGGCATAAAATATGCAAAAGTGCTCCAATCATGGAGATGGCTTTTTCAAATCTACAATGCACCAATACATGGTATAACACTAATGACATCCCTTCAAAAATAAACGCTAATACGATTACAAAGCTAAAATCGAGCGTCTGTGTCTTTAAGAGTATGGCAATGGAAATGCCAGCAATAATAATGCTAAAAAGCGAGGAAAAAAGCAGTGTATGATAGGTGTTTTCCCTAATGGTTTGTGCGCTTTTCTCTACCTTATGACTGATGATCTGCGCAGAGTAGATGCCATTGGCTTGAGTAATACCCGAAAATATAAGTCGATTAAAGTTAAATGCGGTTAATATTATTCTAAATATGCCCAGATAGACCATGCTAAGATCACCTATTTTTGACATAAAGTATAGCAAAGAGCATGCACCTACCATATTATAAACAGCCGAAACGCCGATAATTGATCTGACTTTACGCCAATATAGGATAAAAGTGCTGAATTTAACTTTTAATTTTAGTAATGATACATCATGAAACCAGATGATAACCAAGGCATATAGTACGCCAATGATTTCTCCTCCCAATAAGGCATAAGCGGGCAGTCTTATCAGGGAATTATCGGCGATAACACAGTCCCTTAATAAACCCAAAAAAATTGTAAGTAGCGCTATTCTTATGACATTCTCCATCGCCGAAATTCTGAAACTAAGATGCGTGAGTCCTCTACCGTTGAGTGTGCCTTTAATGGAAAATAACACTGGCACCAACAACATGCTAAACGAAGCGATATTCAAATAATCAAGAATAAGGCTCATATTCCCAGTGTCGCTGGCTGGATAATGAAAAGCAATGAAAAACAACACCATCCTAAAGCACAAAAACACACTAACAGCAATCACAGCAGATGTGAGGATAGAACAGAAAAAAAACTCAGAAAGCATGCTACGATCACGCTTTCTTGATATAAGCCTAGCAAAAGCAGATTGATTGGCTGTAACAAGACTCATCATCCCTGACATGATAAGACTGATAAACATTGTTGATAGCGCAAGAACTCCGAGCAATGCCAAGGATAAACGCCCCAATAGTATGACTTCAACCATGCCCGCAGCGTATGAAAACACCCCCGCGTAGGTTAAGGGAAATCCTAAACGCAGAATAGTATGATAGTAAGTTTTCAGCATTTGTCTTGACTGTCACTCCAAACTATGCCAAATATCATAGCCAGCATCTGATGTTGATCTATCTATCTTATGCAAGGATTTTTCTGAAGGCTTAAAAATAATCGCTTGGTTAAAAATAGGCTTACTATCAATTATTTTCAGACACCCTCTCCGAGAAGAGAATACTTCTATTTCATATGGCATCTTTGTTTCCAAATACTCATAGAATGAACGACTAATGCTGGATTGTTCTAGATAATCTGAATTTTTAATGACTTTAATGACTTCTAACAAGTTATCGAGTGTCACATGAAATTTTTTTTCAGGGATGCGCTCGTTACATCCGAGTCATATATCAGAACGACAACGTGGTTTAAATAATTCCTCTGCCAATAGTTTCTCATCCGCATTCCTTGTTAAATAACAAAAAACTACATAAATTGGATAAAAACATAATTTTAACTGATCGTCAACTGAAAACTCCCAAATTGTAGCGGATAAATAAACTGTCCTCAGAAAGAACGTATGAATTGTTTAGTCCAGCTCATAACCAGATATCACATTGGTAAATTATTTTCTGAAAATAAAGGATTAATATTTAATAATATTGATTATCTTAGTTAACGCAGATACGCTAAAACAGTTAGATAAAATAAAAGCTATCGGTATTGATGATATAACAGGGATAAAGAAACAATGTTCATCATTTTGTCTGTTTATCTACCCATTCCATTGTAGAAAATTTGTCAATATGTTAACAATATATTAATAGGTAATAAAGTGAAATTATATTTCGAAACCATAAGATTTATTGACATACTAGATATTTAGGAAAGGTTATGCCAAAATTTAATTTTTTAAATATACCTGATAACGACTCCCCAATTAAATTAGTAAAGGCAGTTAGTGAGAAATTGGGTAACGTAAACGTAGGTACGGATGTTCAAAGTTGTTACTTTGATTTTCAAGGGCAAGTGTTAGCAGAAAGCAAACTCAATAACAAAGATGTATTAATTGCTTTTGACCTTCATCAAGCAACTGATTTAGTTAAGCAGGATTTAACTGGTGGAATGCACAGTTTTTATACCCAATTAAAACGAGAACTTAAGAGTTTAAAGCTATCAGAACAAGAACTATTTTCAAATTTTAAAGCGTTAATTAATTCAGATTGCCGTTTTAGTGTTATTCCCATCCATAAGGAAATGTATTTTCACACTTTACGTTCTGCTAATGCATCGACAGCAGATAACGAGAAAGCCAAACAAGCGTTTAGATTTGCTTACGACCACGTTTATCAGTTGATTAATGCAGATATGGCAAACTATCTGAATCAAGAACGACGTAATTTGCAAGCCTTAAATCAATTTATTGATAAGCAGCGAGTTAAGTACGCAACGGTGGCAGAAAGCATGGTAATGAGTCATTTAGTTTCTGACCAAACACCTTTACGTAATGCACAAGCAAGAAAAGAAATCTTGGAAAAACATACTGCTGCAAATATGGACTTTGTCTCAACAAATTCTCTAAGTGGATTACTTACCCATGTTAGCGGCTCTGACCAGTCTTCACATAGCAAAAAAGAGCAACTTCCTGCCTTTATGCAGATTGATCAATATAATTTAAAAGAAGATATTAAAGTTCAATCTCAGTTTCGAGTACCATCTCTAACAATTCCTAAAGGAGATAATATTGCCAACGATTTTCAGGACGAAAATGGTCGGAATATTCGACCAATTGATGCTCAAATTCGGGATTTTATCGATAATCAAGATTTTAGTGATCCTATAGTTTATAACTTATTGACGTCCCTTCCTGTTGGTATAGATTCAAATAGTCAAGAAGCTGCGGCCAAAAAGATTTTTAAGGCAATGCACGTTTATAATGCGAACCGAAATAATCAGAGTGAAAATAGACCCTTGTTTTATGTGATGAATCTTCCGATCAATCAACATACACACCGCTTACGCTATGATGGTAGCACGTCACAACGAGAAGCTTTATTACTTGCCGATTTAGCTATGTTAAATACAGTAGCGCAAGATGTAAGGTTTTCAGTGAATTACGAAAATAGCACTCTTAGTGTGCATGATGCTATAAATAAGCTTTACACAGCTTATTTAGATACTCCAAACAGAGATGAGTATTTTTCATCATCACCTCAAGGTCGCCAAGCAATAGAGTTTTTCACTCAATTCAAAGATCATAACCTTGTCTTAGCAAGCAACGATAATGCTACTTTAATTAAAAAAGCTTTTTTAAAATTATATGCTGATAAGTATAAAGGCACAGCTATTGATGATCAAAAAGAGTATGGGAGTTTAGCTCAAGCTTTATTTCTAGCAGCGACGAACAACCATAACTTAAAAGGTTGTAAGAGTGCAAATGAACGTTTTTTCTATATAGAAAATATCAACAATTTACTACTTGCTTTCAAAGAAGCTACATTGCAACCAGATATTCGAGGGCAGATAAAGGAAGCATTAACGACATATGTTAAGGGTGGTTCTGCGCAAGAATTTGCTCTTGCAATACATAAGATTAATGATCAATGTAATGCGTATAATGCAGGAATGATTCCTTCGTGTATGGATACAGGAACTCCAAAATGTAATACTGCTCCAGGACAAGGTTTGGCTGTTGGAGGTATTAACACTAATTACTTCGTTGCGAACGAATATCATAACATCTCGCAATCTAAGGCAAGTGCAGTTCAGGCTCATAGTGGTAAAATAGCGAGTCGTTTAGATAAATTGCAAACAATAACTGAAGAAAGGTTAGCACGTTATAAGCGAAATTATACTCAATTAAACCCTGCTAAACTTGCACAAGCAGTGATAGGTGATTATGTAACAGGTTCTTGGCGTTGGGGTTCTCATTTTAAGCAAACTGGACGAGATTTTTTGCAAAATACCAACAATAATTTTCTTAATAAAAATGAACTGACGAATGAGGATAAAAAGGATCTTTTAAACGCAATACGAGATTTGCAAACACAAATCCAAATGTCGAGTGATTTTGGTAAAACTAGCTCATTTAACACGAGACTGATCTTTCTAGAAAGTAAAATAAATGAACCGTATATTGAGCCCACGCTTTAGGGTTTGGAGCTAGTTAAGTTTTAATAAGACAACCCTGATTTAAACTTGACTTCATTATAAAAAGCTTAGACACTCCCTATACTTAAAACTCTCTGATATTGGCTTAAATTATGTTTATCGTCATGCTTATTATTGGCTATCTTCTTGGTTCTATAAATAGTGCCATTCTCACCTGCAAACTATTAGGTCTTCCGTCCCCTAGAACAATTGGTTCTGGTAATCCAGGAACGACAAATGTTTTGCGTTTAGGCGGTAAGAAAGCGGCAATAATTACCCTTTTAGGAGATGCAATTAAAGGCTTTGTTCCAGTTATAATTGCCCATGTTATTGTGTTAAGCAACACTGAAATTGGATACGTTGCCTTAGCCTCTGTAATCGGTCATATATTCCCGATTTTCTTTAGCTTTAAAGGTGGCAAAGGTGTTGCCACTTTAATCGGTGTAATGCTTGGTTTTTATTGGATAATTGGGATAATTTTCTTAGCTGCTTGGCTATTATGTGCGCTTATTACCAAATACTCCTCACTTTCTGCTTTACTTGCCACAATCATCTCATCGATTTGCATCATCTTTATGATGAACTTTAACAGTGCATTACCTTTTTTAATGATTACGATTATCGTATTTGTGCGCCATCATGAAAATATTAAACGTCTGATAGATGGTACAGAAAGTAAAATAGGTCAAACGAAAAAGCAATAATGTTTTTGTTGTCATGTCTAACTTTATTTGACTCTTAACTCTTTGTTTTTCTCATACTAAATGCGTACAAATAACACATGTAACACGCAATAAAAAACGCCAAATAGTGAGGCATGGCACTTGATTCAAAAGCACAATTTTGAAATAAATTTCTATCCTAACTTTTGGCGGGATGCAAAATAGTTGGCTTTAAGAACCTTGGGTCTTTTTGTTTATAATCTAAGGTGTAGTGTAGACCTCTACTTTCTTTTCTACGCATTGCTGACTCAATCATAAGCTCAGCAACCAGCACAAGATTTCTAAGCTCTAACAAATCAGCAGTAACCGTAAAGTCTGAGTAATAATCGTAGACTTCCTGACGTAATAGCTTAATCCGGTTCATTGCTCGCTGTAGGCGCTTATTACTACGCACAATTCCAACATAGTCCCACATACAACGACGCACTTCTTTCCAATTGTGACGAATAAAGATTGCTTCATCTGAATCTTGAACAAGTGCATCATCCCAAGCAGGTAAGTTAATGATTTTATCAAATTCTAAAAGCTTACGTTTAATATCTTTTGCTGCTGCAAAGGCATACACTAAGCATTCAAGAAGTGAATTACTCGCCATGCGATTAGCACCATGAAGCCCAGTATAAGTCACCTCACCTGCTGCATATAGACCTACAATGTCAGTTCGCGCCTTACTATCAACCATTATCCCACCACAAGTATAGTGTGCTGCAGGTACAACAGGAATTTGATCTTTAGTTAAATCAAAACCATATTTTAAAAGCTCTTCATAAATCATTGGGAAGTGAGTCTGGATAAACTCTGGTGATTTATGTGTAATGTCTAAATAAACACATTCTAAACCATATTTTTTCATCTGTAAGTCTATTGCTCTAGCAACAATATCTCTTGGTGCAAGCTCAGCCCGCTCATCGATTTGAGGCATAAATCGTTTACCATTAGGTAAGCGTAAATATGCCCCCTCACCTCTTAATGCCTCACTTAATAAAAAAGATCCTGCTTTGGGATGATAAAGACAAGTGGGGTGGAATTGGTTGAACTCTAAATTAGCAACTCTACATCCTGCTCGATAAGCAATTGCAATACCATCACCACTTGATACCACAGGATTAGTGGAATATTGATAAACGCGTGAAGCACCACCTGAGGCAAGCACAATCGCGCGCGCTGAAAAAGTTTCTATTTTATTTGTCTTTAAATTAAGTGCATAGGCACCAACACAACGCTGCTGCTGTAATATCAAATCAACAACATTATAGTATTCAAAGACTTGGATATTTTTATTGTTTTTGATCAAAGTTGTTAGGGTTGTTTGCACTTCTTTTCCAGTTGCATCTGCTGCATGTAAAATGCGTCGATAAGAATGCCCCCCCTCCATTGTTAAATGGTAATAATTCTCATGTTTACTATCTAAGGTAAAGTTAACCCCTTGATTAATTAACCACTCAACACAGCTTTTGGCATTTTCAACCGTAAAACGTACAGCTTCTTTATCGCACAAACTATCACCTGCAATAAGCGTATCTTGAATATGAGACTCTAGCGAATCACCTTTGTCCATTACAGCTGCAATTCCACCTTGCGCGTATAGGCTTGAACCATCACCTAGTGCGGATTTACACAAAATAGCGACTTTACAGCTATCTGCCAAATTAAGAGCAGCAGTAAGTCCAGCAGTTCCAGCGCCTATCACTATTACATCTATTTCATCAAGCATCTTTATTTAATTTTATTAAACTCATGGAGTGAGGAGATTATACTTTAATTTCATGTTTGTGAGTTAGTATCTCTTTATTTTTAGGTTTCACACACTATTTTTACACCTAAAACCACTTTATAATACAAAAATACTCCTTCCTAATTGTTTAAAAGAGCTAAAAATGTTTAAAAAAATAATACTAATAAGTGCGATTTCTGGAGTTTTACTCACAAGCGCACATGCGGGGCTTTATGTTGGAACGCAAGTTGGTATAAGTCATTCATCTAGTGAACTTAAGGCAGATAATAATGCTACAACAGGTGTTTTATTGGGTTATCAATTTCCTATTTTCCCATTGTTAAAATTAGGAATTGAAACCGAATTTAACTACCTCAACAGCATGGTTAAACAAAACGGTCAAACCGGCAATTTAATGACAATCCCATTTTATGCAACTGCTAACCTAAACCTACCACTAGGACTAAACTTGACTGCTAAATTAGGTTATGCATATAACCGCATTAATGGTGTTAATGAAAGCGCCTTTCCTAATACATTATGGCGCCCTGCTGTTGCTATTGGTATCGGATACCAAATACTTGGATTTAATGTCTTCTTTCAAAGCAGTCGCTATTTTCTTTACAATCGCGGAGAACAACCTTTTGCTGATGCCTATACCTTTGGTGTAACTTATGAATTTTAATGATTTTAGTGCATCTGTGTGAATTTGAAAACTTTGCATAAAATATGCGAAACTTATACCACTTGAACAACTTAGAGTTTGCCTAAAATCACTTTAACAAAATTTAAAACAAATCAATTAAGGGAAATCTATGCACATTTATGCAGTTACTAGCAGCAACTTAACAACAGAAGCTGTATTTATATTTGAAGATACACAAAGCAACATTGATGCTATTCAAAAAGCACAAGAGAAGGGGCTTTTCAAGGCAAAAAATGCAAGCAGTTATTTTGTGTTAAGTAATGGAAAAGCTTACATTGCGATTGGTTTAGGCAAAAAAGACAAGCTCAATATAAGCACGATTCGCAAAGCTATCGGTGCGCTTTACACTCAACTTAAATCGCTGAATATTGATTCCTTTTCTATTGATAGTACACTTTTGGGAGATCATCATAGTCGCCTATTTGTTGAGTCATTTTTAAATACAGCTTATGTTTTTGATCAGTTAAAGTCGGAAAAAGAAACTTTTAAACTGAAACAAATTGATATTACAACTTATGCGATTGAAGAAACCAAACATGATATTAAAATTGCGCAAGCCATTGCCAATGGTCAAAACTATGCCAAAGACTTAAAAAACTTGCCTGCTAATATCTGCACCACAGACTACTTACTCAATGAGGCAAAAAAACTCACCGATGCACACAACAAATGTAGCCTTCATTACATTGGTGAAGATCAAATGCTTAAGCTTAGCATGGGCTGTATTACCGCAGTAGGTCAAGGCTCAAAGATGCCAACTTATATTGCTTGTATGGAGTATTATGGTGGTAATAAAGATGATAAGCCCATTGTACTTGTTGGTAAAGGACTAGTCTTTGACACAGGTGGGATATGTCTTAAGCCATGGCAAGGCATGGGTAGTATGAAAATGGACATGGGTGGAGCGGCCTCTGTATTTGGCACAATGAAAACCATTACTGAGCTAAATCTACCAATTAATGTTATTGGTGTTGTGGCATTAGTTGAAAATTCAATTGATGGTAAATCATATCGTCCAGGTGATGTCTTAACCAGTATGAAAGGCATTACAATTGAAATTGGTAACACTGATGCTGAAGGTCGTTTAGCGCTATGTGACGCTTTGACTTATATTGAACGTTACAATCCAAAAGTCGTCATTGACATTGCTACTTTAACTGGAGCGATGATTGTATCATTAGGCGGTGATTTAACAGGCTTATTTGGTAATAATGATGCTTTAGTCAATGATCTTAAAATTGCTTCACAAGAAAGCTATGATCCAGCTTGGCATTTACCCTTGTATGAACCTTACCATGAACATTTGAAAAGTGATGTGGCAGATATGAATAATATTGGGGGAGCAGCCGCTGGCAGTATTACTGCTGCCTTATTCTTGTCTCGCTTTACCGAAAATTATACATGGGCACATTTAGATGTCGCCGGCAGTGCGATGAAAGGTTTTGAAAAAGCAACTGCAACTGGTCGTCCAGTACCATTATTAACACAATACATTATCAATCAAACAAAATAGCATTTTTTCTATTCGCTAATAATATCTTTTTCTTCTTGTGATCTAGTGGAGATAAAATCACATAGGCAACAGGAACGATTAACAACGAAAAAACCGTTCCAAAACAAAGCCCACCAACGATCACCCAACCAATCATATTGTTCGAAATATTTCCTGCTCCTGTTGCTAGTGCTAATGGAAGAGAACCTAACACCATTGCAGATGTTGTCATTAAAATAGGACGCAAGCGTGTAATGGCCCCGACTTTAACTGCTTCAACAAGACTGACTCCCTCTTTGAAGTTTTCGTTTGCAAACTGAGTAATTAAAATTCCATGTTTACTAATCAAGCCAACCAGCGTAATTAAACCAATATTTGTAAAGAGGTTCAAATTTCCACCTGTTAATAATGTTGTAATCAAAGCGCCAACTGTAGATAAAGGCACAGTCAACAAAATAATAAAAGGATCGACGAAACTCTCAAACTGGGCAGCCAATACCAAATAAATAAAGATCAATGCCAAAGCAAATAATCCAAACATAGTTCCATTTGAAGATAAAAATGCAGCCATACGTCCACCATAGTCAATACTCGCCCCATTGAGTTGAGTTTGACTAGCAATTTTATTCACCGCATTATAAACCTCACTCATGCTATAACCATCGTTAATATTGGCCGTAATCTGAGCCGTGTTAACCCGATTATATCTAAAAAAACTACTTTGTCTGACTTCTGGTTTGATCTTGATTAAATTTGATAATGGAATCATTAGACCTGATTTACTTGGTACATAGATTTTATCTAAACTACCAAAACTTGAAAGGTCTTGTAAATTCATTTGCACTAATACTTGATAGCTTTTTTCATCAGTCTTGACATCGGTAATATGTTTCCCACTCATTAAAATACTAAAAGTATCTGCAATATTCTGTGGATCCACCCCAACACTTGCAGCCAAATTGCGTTGAAACGTTACATTATAAGCAACGTTATCAAACTTAAGACCATTATTAACGTTATTTAAACCTAGATACTGCATAAGTTTACTAGTAAGCACATCTGCTGCCTTGACTAAATTCTCAACAGGTCCGACATTATGAAGATAAATAATTAAATCTGAACTATCTGCATCTGGTCCAAAGCTCACAGGATCGGGAATATTCATACTCACCTTTATACCTGGAATTTGTTGAGCTTCTTTGAGAAGATTTGGAATGATTTCTTGTGTTGGCACCTTCCGCTTCTCTCCCCAAGGTTGCATCGTCACAAAATTATTACCTGAGCCTGAAAAAATATATTCGGCATTGTTTAAAATGTAGGGACTATCAGCATAAACACGCTTGCTCAATATGTTCATGTAGTAGTTTGTATAATCAAGTGCAGCACTTGGCGGTGAATTAATATTGGCCTCAAAATAACCAATATCCTCTTTTGGAATAAAGGATTGTGGCATAATTCTAAATAATAGATAACATAATCCAGCTAATAAAATTAGTAATCCTACCACCCAATATTTTGCTTTTAATACAATATTAAGTACTTCTCCATAACCAGCATTGAGCTTATCAAATGCATGGTTGAGCCAAATTTCAATTCTTGTTTCTTTTTCTCGTGCTCTAAGAATATAAGCACACATCATCGGTGAAAGAGTAAGTGCCACAAACCCAGAAATAAGTACGGAACCTGCCAATGTAAAAGCAAATTCTCTAAAAATAGTTGCACTAAATCCAGATAAAAAGCCAATTGGTGCATAAACAGCTGCTAAGGTTAAAGTCATTGCAATCACTGAGAAGCCAATCTCAGCTGAGCCTTCTATAGCTGCATTAAATGGTTTTTTGCCCATTTCGATATGTCTATGGATATTTTCTAGTACAACAATTGCATCATCAACGACAAGACCAATTGCAAGAATAATCGCCAATAATGTGACAACGTTGATGCTAAATCCACACAACAGCATGACACCAAAAGCACCAATCACGCATACAGGAATAGTTAAAATAGGGATAAGTGACGCACGAATACTGCCTAAGAAAATAAAGACAACAATCATCACCAAAATAATTGCTTCAATTAAAGTATCATACCCATCTGTTATAGATTTTTGTAAAAAAGTAGATTGATCATATACAATTTTAACTTCCATACCGTGTGGCAGATTGCCTTCAACTTTTTTTAGCTCTTTTTTAGCAAGAGCTGCTACCATAATTGGATTAGCATTATCTGTCGGTCTTAGCTGCACACTAATCGCATTTTGACCATTAATGAGCATTGGAGAATCGCTTAAGCTTGCATTGCCTAAGTCAATTTTTGCAATGTCTTTCAAATAAACAGGGGCATTAGGATCGTCTCTTACTACCAGATTTCTAAATTGCTGAGCAGTTTTTAAATCAGTATCTGAACTAATTGAAAAGTTACGATATTTTCCTCTAATACTACCCCCTGAAAAACTAATATTATTACTATTTAGTGTCTTTTGAACATCACTTATCGTAATGCCTAAAGCAGCCATTTTTTGCGGATTTAGCCAAATACGCATTGCATAATCACTAGCACCATATACCCAAACAGCGCCCATACCAGGGACAGATTGAAAAATAGGCATGATATTTCTTTGTACATAATCTCGAATTTGAGCTGAAGTCAAATCTTTATCCATCACACCTAAATTCAGTACGGGTCGCTCAACCCCGCCTTGGCTAATATTAGGGGAATTAATATCAGCAGGAAGCCTTTGTGACATAATACTAGAAATGTTGTCGCGTACTTGCCCCATCATATCAGTCATATCAGCGTCATCAGCAAAGGTTAAATTAATTGTGCTACTACCATATGAGCTTGTTGATGTAATTTTTACAAGTCCATCAATATTATATAGGGCATCTTCAACAGGAATAGTAACGTCATTTTTAATAAGTGTTGGCGAAGCACCTGAATAGGAAATAGATACCGTAGCAGTTTTTTGCTGAATTTTAGGAAAGTAGCGTATTTCCAAATAGCTAAAACCCACAATCCCTAACACGATGATCATAAGATTTAGTACAACCGCAAATACGGGTCTTTGAATACAAATTTTTGATAGTTTCATGCTTTAATTCACTATTTTAGTAGTTGAAATATTAGCATTTTCTTTCGTATGGATATGAATATTTACCTCTTTTTGTAGCTTATCAAATGACGGAACTGGAACATCTGAAAAGGTTATTTTTGCACCATTTATCAATTTATTACCGCCAATGGTAACCACCTCTTGCCCTTCTGCTAAACCCTTTGTAATCTGCGTCCACCCTTTGCGAATAAGCCCTGTTTCAATCTGAGTTGCCCTGACAGTATGGTCAGGATTAACAACATAAACAAAACTCCCTTGCTGATTTATTTGTATAGCCATATCTGGCAAAACTAGCATAGGTCGTTTTTCTTGTAAAACTTGTAATACAGACATAAACATACCTGGCGATAATAAATAATCATCATTCTTTACCTCGGCTTCTATTTCAAGCGTACCAGTATTGGTGTTAACTGTAGGAGAAATATAATTCACTATTCCCTTAAAGGTTTTTTCTGGATAAGTTTCTGTTGTTAGCTCAACTTCATTCCCAATTGCAATCTTTGGTTTCATTTCTGATGGAATGGCAAATCGAATTTTAAGTGGGCTTTCTTGCGTTAACTGCACAACGACAGTTCCTGCTGCAATATAAGCCCCTACGTCAAACTGATAGGTTCCTAATACACCTGTAAAAGGGGCTTGTAATTTATCCTGATTGACTACAACTTTTTGTTGATCAACATCTGCTTGTGCCTGTTGTAAACCTGCATATTTCTGGTCGATATCCTCTTTTGAAATTGCACCTGATTGCTCTAATAATTTGACCCTAGAGTAAGTTTGTTTTGCTAAATTAAGCTTTGCCTGTAAAGCCTGTAGATTCGCCACATTTTGTTGATCGTCAAGAGACGCCACCGTTTCACCTTTAAGTACTCGATCACCATTTTTAAAGTACTTATCTTCTAACTTACCACTATTATCAAAGCTTAAATTGACTTGTTTCACTGCAAGCATATGTCCTACTGCTGTAATTGTTTCAGGCACATTGATTTTCTCTACCTTTCCAACGTTCACTGCGACCGTTGGAACACTTTGTGCTTTATCTTGGGCATAAGATAAATTGAGTAAGAAACTTATTACGCTCACCAGCATTAGGTTCAGAAATACTTTTCTTAGACTTCTTACCATTAATTCATATTTATTTTTTAATACAATAGCGTTCATTGCTTTATACTTCATTGTTTTAATATAGATTACATTTCTTTATAAGTTAATTTGATTATAGCTTTTACGTTACAATAATGTCTAATAAACGATAGCTTGTAGTTCTAAATTTCCAAACGTTTGTTTTATAAACGATCAAGCACATATTTAATTCGCTCTTCTTTTGTCATATCTCCATTTATCACAGGCTTAATCAATTTATAACGCTCGATCAATCCAACTTGGTTTGCAATTTGGATATTAAGTCCAGGACGAGCATTTAATTCCAACATAAGTGGTCCATAAACCTTATCCAGTACCAAGTCTACCCCCAAATAACCAAGCTTAGTCATATCATAGCAAGCACTTGCAATATCTAAGCATTTCTGCCAATAAGGTATGGTAATACCTTCCACCTCATGCAAAGTATCTGGATGGTGAGTAACGATCTCATTGTGCCAAACACCATGCAAAGTTATACCTGTTTTTAAATCAACACCCGCTCCAATTGCACCTTGGTGTAAGTTTGCTTTACCATTGGATACTTGAGTAGGTAAGCGCACCATTGCCATCACCGGGAAGCCTTTGACTAAGATAATCCGAATATCAGGCACACCCTGAAAAGCAACTTTAGCAAAAATTGGATCAAATTGAATAAGATATTCAATCATTGCCTTATCTGGCCGACCACCTAGCGAATACGCACCACTTAATGTTGTTGAAGTATGATATTTTAACTGGTCCAAAGTCATAAGCCTACCATTGGATAATCTATAACGATTATTGATAAAATGAGTAATAACCAAAATGCCTTCACCACCTGCTCCTTGAGCAGGTTTAATTACAAATTGACTTCTACCGGTAAGCATCTTGTCTAAATTTTTATTATCGTGCTCTGAATGAATCACGCCATATAATTCAGGCACATTAATACCATGCTCTAATGCAAGTTTTTTACTCTTTAATTTATCATCAACAAGCGGATAAAATTTGCGATTATTAAATTTTTTAATATAAGATAGGTTACGCTCATTAATACCTAAAACACCAGACTTGCGTAATGCTAGCCATTTGCTTATCCACCACATTTAGACCCCTTTTCCTTTTTCTTTGCTACTTGCTTTTAATGCTAGCGCTTCAAAACGATATAGCTCAGTCAAACGATACCCTCGATAACGCCCTATTAACAACATAACAGCCATCACAAGAAGCAATAAGCCCGGGAAAGTAAAAAACCAATACTCCAGGTAGTTATTAAAAATGAAAACATAACAAACCGTTGCTGCAAGCAAACTACCAAGCGCAATTTTAATTGTTTCTGTGCTACCACGCTCATCCCAAGTTATTGACAAACGTTCAATTGACATTGTCAGAATCACCATTGGAAAGAGTGTAATTGATAAGCCTTGAGATAGTTCCATTTTATGCATCACAATACTAATCAAAGCCATCGTTAATACTACAACTGTCAAGATCATTCCAAGTCTCGGCACTACAAGAAGTTGTAGTTTTTCAAAATATGTTCTAAAACTTAATCCCAAAATAACAACCAAAGAAAAAAGCACAATTCCCCAAATTAAAGTTGTATCTTTAAATGCCAAAGCAATTAGTACAGGCATAAATGTCCCTAAGGTTGGCACGCCAATAATAATACGCAAAACTAAAAGTATTAACACACCAAAGGGTACCACTAATATGATTTTATAAATCTCTTGTGTCTGCGCAGGAAGGTTTAGCAACGAAAATTCATAGACATTTTGCTTCATTACATTATTTCTTAAATCTAAATAACGCTCCATTGGAATACTTTGCTTTGTTGCAGTAAATGAGACAATTTTTACCGTACCACCTTCAACATCCACAAAATTGCCATTGCCCATCCACCATACCATTGCTTGCATATTTGGATCATCAATGGGGGCACCTGATTTTACGTCAAATACATGCCATGCATTGTCATAATAAACATTGACCCATACTGGCAAGTTTTTTAAGTTCAACTTACCTTCATATTGATAAGGTACAACGTGTAATAACACGTTAGGTAAATGCAGCTGTGTTAACAGGTAATTGAGCAATTGCGCTCGACCTTTTGCTGTTGGTTTACCATTAGTCATTTCCTGCCAAAAATATAAATTACCATCATCGTTAACAAAATTAATGGTTTGAGTAACTAAAGTTGTCGAATCAGCCGATTTTTCTGCAATGTCTTTTGCTGTTGTCAAAAGCGTAATAAGCTTTTTAGGTTCAAGAGCGTTCTTTATTTTTTTTTTCTCCTTTCCTAAATCAGGAATAGGGGGCTCAATAAAGCTTGAATTACTTGCAACAGTTACATCATAAATAATTGTCTGCTTTGAACTAACTTCACTTTTTGACAAAACTGCCACTCTATTATTCTTATTTTCTGAACGTAAAATAATCTTACCAAAACCAGAGGCATTAATATTTTCATCTAATACATCTGATTTTTGCAAATTTGGTACAACCAGGTTCACCTTTAAAGATGAATTTGTCGTATCAGGTAAGATTTGTAATTCAGTATTAAATTTCCAAGTCATATTTTCATCATTTGGCCACCAGGATAACCCCAGCTTATAATGCTGATATAAAGTAAAACCAATCCCTGCTAGCAATAAAATAATTAATAGGGTAAAAAATTGTTTATTAACTTTACTCATAATATATCTATCCAAGTATCAATTGATTTGCTTACTTTATACTAATTTGTTTCTTCTTCTTTTAATTTTTCACTATCAATCGTCGTTTCTATCTTTTGCACTTTATTTGTTGATGCGTCTTTAGATTTTTGCTTTATTTTTTCGTTCTCTTTTTCCAAAAGCTTAATACAATCATCTAGATTTATCGTGAATTTTTGACCAGGATCAACTACAGCATTTAATTTAATTAACGCCTTTCGACCTAATAACACAGGATATTTAAACCTTGATCTATCCGTTAGATTCATCTCAATATTATAAATTTTTCCATCAAAACAAATAGGCATGTCAACAACAGGTCGCTCATCATATCGTTCTTCTATATTCTCACTTAGACGATTTTTAATTTTCATGTCACGCTTTAATGGTAAATCATAGGATTTTTTTCTAGACTTATCCGTTTTTTCATCATCTTTAATCATCTCGTGCATTACATCAAAGCGGATATAATTTTGACCATCTTTATCATAAATATAAATATTAGTTACTGAAATAGATGATATACCTGCACCCGTGTCAAGTTTTGCCTCAAGGATAGTCTGACTTGGTAAAAGCAAAATCTGTTCAACATAACCATAACCTGTTTTAATATTTGCCATCACACTTCCTGCTGCTAAAATGATACCCATTGCAGTTAAACATTTTTTTATCATATTATCCTATCTTAAACTTAATTCTTTTGGTTCTTTTACTGTTTATTCAACCTAACCATTCCAATGCAGGCTAGTATAATTATAAAGTCTTTATCGTGCTAGTCGAAGTACTAGCAAACCAAGCGTTTAATAAAAACATAGATTTATTAGAAATTAAGGAGTAATTCAATTAAATTTCATAGAAACAATCAGCAACACTTAGTAAAAAACAATTTATCACCCAATATCGGAGTTGAGTTATGATGTCTTAATCCACGCACCCATGCGGGGTGCGACAAGAATCGCAACTTGTATTTGCAATTAAACAGTTGGTTTCAATCCACGCACCCATGCGGGGTGCGACTGCATAGATAATCAACCTTGATTTTATTAGCTGTACACAAGCTTATTCGCTAACCTCTAAAACCAAACTATCTACACAAGTATTAATGTAACATATAAACGCTTAAGGGCAAGCAGAAACTTAATCGCTAAAGGTATAGAAAAATTATGAGCACAGCACATTAGCGAATGATATATTTTTCAATTGTTAAACATCAAATTACAGCTTAGGAAGCTAAGCATTTTTATAGTATCAAGACAGATTTAAATACATCTGGCGCTTTTTTAGCACCGAAATGCTCAACCTTATTATGCCCATTTTTACCAAGCTTATAAAAACCTAAACTGTCTACATCTGCATCATAGATATCCAAAAGCTTTGCTTTTAATATACACCATTGATCTGAACTGACATCACACTCAAATACCGAATTCTGTACTCTTATACCATAGTCCAAACAGACTTCAGCAATTTTTCTTAATCGTTTACTACCTGTCTCATCTTTTAACGATACATCATAGGTTATTAGAATAAGCATGTTTATTTCCTTAGCGTGGCACAAATGGTGGATATTCTTGCAAGTCCCCCCTTAAATGCCTTGCTAAAAGCAGAGCTTGAATATGTGGTAAAAGACCAATTTGTACTTCTTCACCTAAAAACGGATGCTGAATTTTTTCCTGCTTACGAGTCTGTAACGTAGTCAGTAAAAGCTTTCTGGTATCGTCTTTTAGCTTTACTGCTCCACTTACTTCTACTTCAAAATCCTGTGGTTTAATCTGACGACGATTAATTAAACTTAATACCATACGATCAATAAACCAAGACCGAAATTCTTCTAGAATATCCTGAGCCAAACTATCTCTACCTGAACGCACTTGATGTAAAAACCCCATTTGTGGATCAAGTCCTACACCCTGCAAAGCTGCACTAATAGAGTTCTTTCCAAACCTCAATTAGTCAATTCAAAGTTGTAAATTCCCGTTATTAAATTAAATCGAAGTCCAAACCTTTTTCGTCTATTCCGATATTTGTCGGCAATAATTTTAAAACGTTTTAACATGCCTATTACGTTTTCATTTAGTACACGGAGA
>NZ_QLIR01000004.1 GCF_003428155.1 Fastidiosibacter lacustris | reverse complement strand
TCGAGCGAACGCCACTAGGAGAAACAAATATGCCTTGTTTTCTTAACTCATTACTGGCACGTAGTTGTCCATAGGCAGGGTATTCAATCGCATATTCAATAACGGCTTTTTCAATTACTTCATCAACGCGGTTTTTGAAATTAGGTACACGTCTGTTTTTATCCAGTAAAGCTTCAACACCACCATCTTTTACCGCTTCTTGATAACGATAAAAGGTTTCACGTGAGAAACCCATTACTTTGCATGCTTTGGAAATATTTCCTAATTCCTCTGCTAAATTTAACAAACCGACTTTATTTTTGATGAATTTATTATTAGTATCCAACATGAGGTTGCTCCTGTTTTTGATTTATTTTGTTTCACGTTTATCAAAACAGGCAACCTCATCTAAGTCAAGATGAATGTCAGATTATATCTAGACTAATACAGATTAGGTATTTTGCTGTGATTTCTATAGGCACTGCACTATGTTTTGTTTTCGTTATGTTATCAATTTTTGGAGCAATTTTGATAGACGACCGCTTTGGTAGCTTTGTAATCCCATTTTTTATAATTGGGTTTTCAACCATAGGACTATCTTACTTTTTTGCTTACAAAGCAGGTATGCCAACAATCAAAGCCTATATGTCTCGTCATTTTAGATTTTTATAAAACTACTGATACTTTTTATTGCAATGATGGCGGTAGCATTGGATTTTTAAGCATTTTATCTTTCTCTTCTGTTCGCTCCTTATTATGTAAATCTCTGTATTCTTTTGTGATTGAAATTAAACCTCTATCAACATTATGTTGTACATCATTTGCCATTTTATTTTTTTCATTTAAAACGACTTGTGATTGTTCATTAACCTTTTGATTTGTTTGATCTATTTTAATCATATCTGGACGCTCAAAATCAAATGGATTTTTAGGCTGATCAATCACAGGCGCTTGATCAGCAGTTAAACCAAGTCTACGCATTTCTGCTAATGTGGCTTGATTTAATTGATCATAGGTGCTAATCGTCGATTGCATTGTTTCTCCTCGTCTTTGATGAATATCATACTCAAGGTTGCTTTGATTAATACTGCTTTCTTTGTCAACTTGGCGATGATTGGCTTCTTTTTCAGTATCAATTATATCTTTACCGTTATTAAAGCGTTGATCATTGCTATTGATTTCAGTTTGCGCTCTTAAATCAATGCTTGCTGCATTTTCTCGATACCAATTTAAATAAACATCAGTACAAAGTCAGCTTGTGTTTGCGACAATCCCGTTGACACCGTTTGCCCACTTCTAAAATCAAAAGGCTGTTGATCAACAACACCAGCATTATTGTAAGTTATGCCGTTAGCAGTTTGCATTCTTGATCCTCCTGCCATTAACGATTCACGCTCACCGCCATAAGTCACTACCGGTTCACCGACGTATTACTGTCACCCTATGTGTAAACAACTCTTGAGTCTGCAAGAGAACCATTTTTTAAAAAAAATTCAAATTAGATTTATTATTAACAAGGTCAATCCAAGGACAAGAAGATCCACCAGCAGTTTTTTGTTCACATAAAAAAAGAATAGTGCTTTTACTTTTTATATAGCGTGCAATAATACCATTCCCACAATCTATATTCGAATTCATGTCTTTGTCTATAGTAAAACTACATATGTTGGGCGTATTAGAAAATTGAACCATAATTTTTTTCCCTTCTATATTACCTTGACAGGGGTTTTGATAAAGGTGATCATTTAATGACGTAGCACTTTCTGAACAAGCTATTATTGAAATATTACCAAGTCCAAGAGAATAAAAATGAAATGGAATAATTGTATCTGGGTAACTAATTGTTATATCACCGCTTCCACCACCCGCAACACTAATTTTATATGTTTCATCAGATATCTTTTTATCACAGTTAACTTCTAAATGCTCTGGGCTTGCATGAATATCCCTATTAAAATCGCAACTAAATGCAACTGATCCATTTAATGTTATATTAATGAATCCAGATACTCTGCTGTTTCCACCTCTACCATCAGGCGAAGTTGCAGAAAATGCCATTAATGCATTTCCTTTCTCTGGTTGATTCGAATCTAAATGCCCATTATAAAAATGTGGTTGATCAACTTCGAAGTTGCCATAAGAATTATTATAAATTTTGATAGTAATATGACTATATGAATCAGCAAATACGAAATTCGATAATATTAACAATGAGGCTGAAAATAAAAACCTTTTTAAAATACTCATCGACGATATTACAATTTTTTGTATGTTAATTTATTAAGAATAATTCATTTAAATTAAAATAAAATTAACATATAAGTAACTTACAGTTAATGAAATTAACTTAACATTAAAAACCTCACCAAGGCATAATTATCTTGAGCAGAATAAAAATTATCTTTAAACAACCATATACTTACTTTTTTGCAAGACTTGTTTTTGAACCCCATTTCACATTCAAGGTAAATGTTACCAGCCAAAAACAAATAGCGCTTTATTCTCACGTCATTTATCCAGCTTTGACCGTAGAGTATATTCATTTTTTTATGTGATTGTGTCTCTGTTAAAGTCAGACAACTAATCCTTGGACGATAACGCCAATCGATCAAAAAACCAATAAGTGCAATCCACCATAATATCAGAGCTAAATACAAAAGGCTATGCCGAAAAAGTACAACAATCATAAGTGCACAACTTATAAACAGAAATGCAATCAAGATAGTTTTTAAGCGTGAAGATTTAATTTCAATTTTATCGATATTCATTTCAAGTGGAGTTTTGTTGTTTCTTTGGTTGACTTACAAAATGTCTCTTTAATTAAAAAAACTGATATAAGGAGAGCGCTTAGCATCAAAATCAGAATCAACAAGAATCCAGTTTGATAATTCTGAACGCTAAGTTCATTCCCTTGTGCTAGCCATGATAGCATACCACCAATAACTGGTGCCATTAATGACGTAACCAACATAACCATACCGTTATTTAATCCTAATCCCGCAGCCAGGTAATTATTATTGCATTGCTCAGCCATAATCGCAAAACCAATACTTTGCCCACTGGCACCTACCCCTAAACAAAAAAATGCAATACTGGTAATAACTGTATTAAATGGGAAATAAGTAATAAAAATTGCTGAGGACAAAACACAAATTGCAGCAATATTCATAATAAGCTTACGCTTACTCATTCGATCTGAAAAGAATCCTAATAATGGGCAACCAATTGCATAACCTAACCACGATATTGTCAGCATATACGAAGAAATAGTCGAACTATAGCCATTTAACATTAAAAAAGCCTTGCCACTATTTTCAGAAAAATATTCAATTGCAAAGTAAACACACGAAGAATAAAGAGCAATATACCAAACCTGTGGTTCACGCACTAACAATAACAAACTATTTGTAAGTGGCTCAGGGCGCTTTAAAATACGGAAACTGGCTGTATAGTCATTATTATTGCGAACAATTAATAACGCAATAATTGCAATGATAAGCCCCACCACCCCCAGCATATAAAAAATAAATCGCCAAGAGAGTTCAGAGTGTGTCGATAAAGCATTTAAAGGACCGGCTGCAAGCATAGGACCCATGGTTCCGATAAATTGTGATAGACCAATACATAAAGCAATATGTTGGCGCGGCATCCAGTCATAAACTGCAACTAACAAACAGATAAAACCAAAAGAAGAGCCGATACCCATTAATACTCGAAAAATCAAAGCACTATTAAAGCCTAAGCTCATGCCAAATCCAATCACCGCAAAAGCGCAAAATACTGTTGCAAAAAACAAGGTTCTCTTAAGACCAAAGCGATCAGTGATAAAACCAACAGGAAGCTGCATCAAACCATATGCCATTTGATATGCTGTTGAGCTTAAAATAGCAAAACTTATCAAATTTAAATTTAAATCTTGAACAATCGTATGTTCAAAGGTTCCTAAGATCGTTCTGAGCAAGAACTCATACATAAAAAATAACGCACACACAATCCAAATAATTACGCCAATAAGGCTCATTTTCTGATTATGATTCATTTGCTCTACCCATCTCCCTCAAATTTTGTCTCCTGCCATTCTTCCAATATGGCTTTGGCTTTTTCATTGTCGACGAAAGATGCAACTTTAAAAATAGACGTGCCTTCCTGTATCAAAGGTGAACGGTTAATTCCAACGATCACACCATCCAGGTCGGATTTGATAATCGTTGCATTTTCATTACTAAATGGGTCAGACAGTCTACCAATTTTTTCTCCTTTTGTAATCGACTCACCAAGAGACACATCGCTATGCAACACGCCAGATGAGGAGGAAATAATCCAATCATCATCCTTAGAGAAGACTAAAGCAATACTCTCACTCACTGCTCCCTCTAGCATTTTAAGTGTACGCATAACATTTTTCACACCCACTAAACCGACTTGAATTGCTTGCTGATCAAAACGCATGGCTTCACCTGCTTCATATACTAATACTGGAACGTTTAGGTTCTCTGCTGTCATTCTTAGGCTACTTATTTTTGTTTCCACTTCAGTAATAACGGGCGCTTGGAAAGCTCGAGCAAGTTTTCTTGCTTCTTTACTATCAAAATTACAATATACTTGCGGCAAAATTTCATGATTAAGTGAGCCAGTTTGCAGCTCTATACAATAATTCACTTTTTTTAGTATTTCATGAGTGAATACATGTGCAATGCGTTCACCAAAATTACCATTTTCATCTCCTGGAAACCAGTCACTTAGCTTCATACCATTTGGTGTGAACTCAGGAAAATGCGCTAAACCATAAACGTTTAATACTGGAATGGTAATGAGTGTTCCTGCTATTTCATTCGCTGATATATCATCAAACAACTGGTTAACGATTTCCAAACCGTTAAACTCATTGCCATCTGTCATCGCAAACACCAACAAGCACTCACCTTTTTGTTGTCCATTGATCACTTTTATTGGCATATACATCGGGGAACAGGAATACTGCTCTGGTAATGGGAGTGCCAAAGTTGCTTTTTCCCCAGGAGATACATTAACATCACAAATCTTAAAACTCGTGTTTTTCATCGTGCTTATTTCTCTTTTCTATCCTGATTCATAAAAACCATCCTAACATTGATTAATAAGTGCTTTCAACCTTAAGCCAAGTCTATCGTCATCCCATACACGCGACCCTTGCTACTTGCCCAACGCTTCGCCCTTATGTAGATATTAGTGTTGTAACCTTGCAATAAGGAAAGCTTACCATTAGAGTCAATCCCTGCCCACCTTCTGATGTGCGGGCACTAATTTGACCATCATGTAAACGCACAATTTCCTTTGCAATTGATAAGCCTAAACCACTTCCAGCCTGACCTGTCCCGACTTCTCGATAAAATCGATCAAAAATCCTTTTTTGCTTATCTTCTGCTATACCTATGCCATTATCGACGACTTCAAAAATCACTGTGTCTTTAGTGACATAACTATATAAGGTCACCTTACCTGAGGCTTGCGTATAGCGAATTGCATTATCAATGAGGTTTCGAAAAAGGACACCAAGTAGTGCTTCGCTAGCAAAAACATAGGCAGACTCTTTGCTTGGCATAAATTGTAAATCAATGTTTTTATGCAGCGCTAACAACGCTAAATCTGCTAGTTGATTCTCAGCTACAATATTTGCATTGACTTGCTGTTTATTGGGTAAGTCTTGTTGTGGTTCTAAGCGACTTAAGGTTAAAAGTTGATCAATAATATAAAAATAGCGATCTGCTCCACTGATGATATTCGCAATCTTTTTTTTGATTTCATCTATATCATTTAAGTTTAGAGCTACTTCTGCCTGAGTTTTAAGTGCAGCAAGCGGTGTTTTAAGCTCATGTGCAGCATCACTAGCAAAGCGCTTTTCACGGTCTAGTACCTTGCTAATTTTTTGAAACAAAGTATTCAGCTGATTTAAAAGTGGTAGCACTTCAGGTGGTGCAGTTTTAATGGCAATGGGTTCCGGTTTACGTGGATCTTTTACCGCAATAGCACGACGAATATCCGATAGTGGACGCAAGGCTAATTGCACAATAACAAATATCGAAAACAATAAAAATACGTACAAGATAACTAAATCCCATATCGCACTACGAAATAGATTTAAAAACATCTGATGCTTGAAGTCAGAGCTCACCAAAACCACAATACGATAAGGTTGGTAACGACTATTGATACTAAACATATTCCATGCTTGCATACCTTTTGCTGTTTTTAAGTTCATGGTTTGAAAAGTATCTAATGTACCTTTTTGAAAAGTTGACATCTCTGGCGAGCCAGTAGAATGCAACAATAGATTACCATTGCGTCGATCATAAACTTGAAAAGCAAATGAGTCTTGATAAACATTATCAAATTGCGCAACTTTTGGCTTTAGGTTATCAGCGATGTTATCAAGCATGGTCAATGAATTAGATTTCAACAAATCACTAAGTTGACGCTTAGAACTATCTTTTACTGCTGCAGATAACAAAGCATCAATTGCATTCGCACTATTAACCATCTGCATTTTAAACAAATCTTCATTTTGTTGACGCATTTTATAATAATTGAAAATCCCTAAAATAAAGATTGAACAAGTAATCAATAAAATAAGACAAATACTCAAAAATTTCTGAATTGACAGTCGATTGTTTAAAAAAGTGAAATAATTAATATTCTTCATTATCTGCTACTTATCACTTTTTTTGAGCTTCCCACAGTGCATTTAACTCATCAAGACTTACATCACGTATATGGCGTTTTTTTTCTTTTAAAGCAATTTCAATACCGCGAAAACGCCGTTCGAATTTTTTATTTGCCCCACGCAAAAGCATTTCGGGATCTGCTTTTAAATGGCGTGCTAAATTTACACAACTAAACATTAAATCTCCCAATTCTTCTTGTGCTTTTTTTTCATCTACTTTTAGTACTTGTTTAAGTTCATTGACTTCACTGACCAGTTTATCAAAGACATCCTCAATATTATCCCAGTCAAAACCTACAGCTGAAGCTCTCATCTGTAATTTTTTTGCCATACTTAACGCAGGTAAGTTAAGTGCAATCTCATCAAGTTCACTTTGGCGCTCACCACGCTCTTTTTGCTTGATTTGTTGCCATTGTTTTTCCAATAGTTCAATTTCTCGTATTTGACCATCGCCAAAAACATCCGGATGACGTCGAATGAGTTTATCCGTTAAAACATGAACGATATCATTAAAATCAAATAGTTTTTGCTCTTTCGCAATTTGGGCATAAAAAATTACTTGATTTAATAGATCAGCAAGCTCGTATTTAACGTCAATTGCATTTTTGTGCTCAATCGCATCGACCAATTCATATGCTTCTTCTAAGGTGTGTTCCGTTAATGAATACCAAGTTTGTGACCTTGTCCAAGCACATCCTTTTTCTTCATCACGCATCACCTGCATGACATGAAGTAAATCCGATAACGGATAGTAATCAGAAGACATCTTTACGTGCCCTTAATTCACAAAAAGCTGATTTAGCATCTATCACTTTTCTATTAGATCGCTGTAAAATATGCTGTAAATTGGGTTCATGCGTACGCAAAAAGATATTCATCGATTTTTCATCTTGAATACTGGTGATCGGCTTGTCTTCAGCTGGAACATCCTTTACTTTTTTATACCAGATTTGAAATGCTTGATCATGAGCATCAATACTTTGAGCAAATAACAAATTATTTTCAAAATAATCGTGTGCTGGATAAAGCTTCACTAAACCTGGTAAACTCACCAAGCGCAAAATACTCTCATAAAGCGCATTCACATCAGCTGTACTATCTTTTAGATTCCCTACCCCCGCTGTAAAAATCGTATCACCACAAAACAAAAGCCCTTGTTCCTGAACATAAAAACTTACGTGTGATGCCGTATGCCCAGGACATGCCATCACCGTGCAGTCTGCGGTTGAAAAGCTTAAGTTTTCACCGTCTGTTATAACATAATCAACCCGAGCTCCCCTAAACTCATAGAAATGGGCATAAATTGGAAGCTGATATTTTTCTTTCAAAGAAACAGCAGCGCCAACGTGATCACCATGTTCATGTGTCAATAAAATCGCCTCTGGTTTAAGTGCATTTTGTTCACAAAATTGAACAAAATGATCAACCAAAGTAGGATCAATAATTAAAGCTGTTTGACTGACATCATTTACCAACGAATAATTATAATTTCTCAGCGAATTGTTTAAATACCAACGTTTAACATAGATCATTTTAACTCCAATAATAGCTGTTCTACTTCAGCTAAAAGCTTATGTGCTTGATTTGGCATAGATTGATGCTCACAAAATTTTGAGCGTAACAGTAAATATTTTACCTCCTCTTGAGTCGTAAGCTTTGTGCGTTGTAGTCGATCTATATGTGTTTCCATAAATTCCCAATCCTGATAAACAAGCGCTTGTGTTAGCAACAACAAATTTAATTGATCTAAATCACCATCATTTTGTTTAAGCCAACATGCTTTTATAAATTCATACGCTCTTTGATCTTTTAGTTTATTTAAATAAAGCAATACCAGTTCAAATCTAAGTCGATGTGTTAGCTCCTTTTGAATTTGCTCTCTAAAATCAGCAAGAGGTACAAAAGCTGCTAGTCGTTTAAAGTATACACAGTCAAGCCCACTCGTTATACGACAACGTTTTGGCAAGCCTTGCCAAATTTCACTTAAATCATTGTAGCTTACCACAGACATTAAAATCTGTTCAAAATAGTGATTAAGCTCATCCAAGCTGAATAAATGTTGATATTTAACAATCGTATTTCGAGCAATGATAGATTGTTTTTGTTCAATCTGACAGATGATAAGTGTATGAATAAGGCTTTTGCTACGTGGTTCTTGTTCGATTAAACCCTGCAACAGTGCCAACGCTTCGCCATATTCAGCAACCTTAACGAAAATCATCGCTTGATAATAACGCCAAATAAACTCAAGTTCCATCTGTCTTTTTAGCGCAAGTAAAATACTTTGTAATTCTTTATATTTACCTGCATCGTAAAGACTTTGCCAATAGAGCATGGTCAACCCTTCACCAACCTCGGGAGTATCAAGCTTAGCTTGCGCTTTATGTTTATCAATATAGCGTTGATCTTGTAATAAATAGGCTTTTTGCATTTCAACAAGTAATATATTGAGTTTCTTTTTTTTACGCATGTGCAAGGTTTGCCACCAATGTCTTGGCGTAAACACAACTACCTTAAGTAAATGATAAACAAAACCTAAAATAGTAAGTCCCACAACAATAATAACGATGAATAACCATAACGGCAGTTTAATCAAAGTATCATCGACAAAAAAAGCAACCACACCAGGATGATACAATACCGACAGACTGCCAAGTACTGCTAAAGCACAAATCAATATTAACCATGCTACCTTTTTCATGATAGCTTACCTTGTGGTTCTTGTGGAAAATTCATTTGTGGTGTAGTCGTTTCAACCGAGTTTTGTTGAATGGATGTGATTAATTGATCAATTTCATCATTTATCTTAGCAGGTGTAACTTTAATTTGTGCAATTAGCGCAAGTGCAGCTTGCCTTGTTTGATCATCAGCAAAGTAACTGAGGATATTTTTATCCAATGTTTCTTTAATGGTTTGCAACAATGGGGCATCGTTATTCAGAAGTGCAATTTTAAGCTCAAGTAATAATTCATATAAATTTGCCAGTATTTTAAAATGCGCATTTTGAGCAAGTAAAACGCTATTGTCATTTGTGAGTTTTTGTACTTGAATAAGCGATTTTACTTGCTGCCATAAAACATCAATCGCCTTGCTCCAACTTTCATCAGCTGCATTTGATTGCACTACAGCAGTTGCTTTATTAGTTTGATCTAGAGCAATAGGTGGTAACGATTTTAATTTTAGAAGTAGAGCTTGCAAAGTAGAGATCTTGATGAAGTTATCTTCAATACTTACACTATTTTGTAATTCTGTGGCAATGGCATCAAGTTTGGGAAACCATCCACCAGCTTGATCGATGTTAATAAGTATCGATTTTGCTTGATTAATGAAAAATAGAGTTTGTGTTGTGCTGCCTAGAACTTGCCATGCTTGTTTAGCAAACGCTAGGTTTAGGATGAGTGTTTGTTTGCGCATAAGCTGAATTTGCTTACTTAACTCAGTAGTTGGCAATAAATAGCTTTGCTGTAATTGGCTAAGTTTTTGTGCAAGCTCGACCTGATTAAGATCGTTTGCTTTTAATGCATTATCTATTTCTGATTTTTGCTTTGTTTGTTGTGCTTGTAATACAGTTAATGCGTCTTGCTGCTTATTCATCAGCATATCTTGAGTATTAAGCTTATTTTGCAAAGCTTTAACAACACTATCATCTATCTTGGTTGGCATTTGTTCGACACTGACGAATTCTTGCAATACCGCGTTATAACTTTGCTGCTTATACAATGCAAATAGACCTACCCCCAATCCACATAGCGCAATACCAATGGCTAATAACACAATAAAAGTATATCCTCGCCCGCTTGATCTATAGAGCTTATCTTTTATAAGTTTGGACACATCAGGTTCCTCTATTAAAAGCGCTTGCCGCTCTTTAATATGTGTTAATGGCACATCAGTGTTTTGTGTTTGTTGCGCTGTTGGATCCTCATCATGCTTAGTCGTTTCATTTACCATCTTACCATCCCTTTTTTGAGCAGTGTCATAAGTGTGTTTATAAGCGCATCGTTGCTCAATTTCTCTAACAAATATAATTTAACAAAACCTTGGCATTTAGCCCAGCTTAACATTCGGGTATTTGTTACAGTAACGATAGATTCATTGCGCCAACTAGGGTACAGATCAAACATCGCCATCGTTGCTTGCATGGCATCAAAGCTAGTATAGAGAATAACGCAAGGCGCTGTTTGAGAGTCGATAGATTGCAATTGTTGCACTAAATCATGCTTACTCACGAATACGCGCCGATAACAGTCCACCATTGTTAATTTTTTGACTTTGTTTGCTAAAGCATATGCTAAATACTCGCGTCCTCCTTCGCCTTTCACAATCAAAAAGTGCCCTTTAGATAATACATCTGCGCTATAATCCATCACTTCAAGTAGTCCCTCTGAGTCAGCATGTTGCGGCGCGATTGCACTTAACCCAAACGCTTTAAGCTTAGCCTTGGTCGCCTCACCAATCGCCCATATTTTTTTGTCGTCAAGCATATCAATAGGCACCATTTGGTGGAAGAAAGCTTCAACAGCAAAGGTACTCGTAAAGATCATATCTGTCACCCTATCAATTGCATTAAGCTCAAAAGGCAAATAATTGATTATAAAAGGCTCAATAACAACTGCACTTATATCACATTTATTTAATTGCTCCACAAGTTCAGTTGCTTTGGGCTCAGGTCGGCAGACAATAACTTTAGGGGGTTGTTGCATCGACATATTTTTGTGCCGTACTATAGATATAGTTGATCATGGCATATAATCCATTATTACGTGTTGGACTTAGGTGTTTAGCCAATCCAATTTCTGTCATAAAATCAGTAGTAGAATCAAGAATTTCATGAGGAAAGGCATCGCTATAAACTTGCAATAGCAATCCAATTAAACCCGATACAATTGCGGCATCACTGATACCATGAAACATAAGCTTGCCTTGTTGCAACTGCGCATCAAACCACACTTGTGACTGACAACCTTTAACCATGTGTGCTTCATCTTTTTTACTCTCTGGGAAAGGTTCTAAATTCTTGCCTAAACCAATCAAATAGGCATATTTATCACTCCAATCGTCAAAAAAATTAAAGTCATCAATCAAAGCCTGTTGTCGTTCCATTATATTCATATTTTCACTCGTGTTTATTATGTAAGGCACATTGGCAATAACGTTTACTTATTATGTACGCTTAATCATTTAATCAATGTTACTTATAGTGACTTCATATAAAGCTATGCTTATAGCTTATAGAATGATAGCGGTCAAAGCACAAACGGAATGCTTTTTATTTTCTTTAGGTGATAGAGGGTTTATTAACCGTCTAAACTATTCTTTTATTTTTTTCTCTAACAGACCTACAAATACCAATATTAACGCTGAAACTAAAAAAGTTAAGTGCAATAATACATACCACATCAAATCACGGTTCGATAACTGTGGAATATCCAAAAATTGCTTAAGTAATGAAATAGAGGAAATTGCCACAATTGATCCTGCAATTTTAAGCTTAACACCCGTATGTGACAAGCGTTTAATCCAAATAGGTTCACCTGATTTGTGTTCAACGTCGATTTTTGAGACAAAATTCTCATAGCCACTGATAATTACAATCACGATTAAGTTTGCCACCAAAACGGTATCACACAAAGTCAAACCAAGCACAATCAGCTCATGCGGTGCTAAGCTCTTTATCGTCATAAAAAGGTGTAAAACTTCGCTTGCCATTTGATAAACAAAAGCAAGCAAAACCAATACTAAAATAAGGTAAATTGGCGCTTGAATCCAGCGACTTGCAAAAATGGCACGCTCAAGAAAAACTTCAAGCTTACTGAGTTTATCAGCACTTCGTTTTAACATTTATTTCTCTTTTCTTTATATACTCTCTTTGTCATTAAATCATACTGCTACTTTGTGTTGATACTTTCTCAGCAGTTAACCATTTGTTGATTGCATCAACGTCTTTATAGCTCAATACCCCAGCTGTATTTTTCAAAGTCAATAAATCATTGATATAAGCATATTTTGCCTGAGCATATTGCCTTTGGGCTTGGAAGAGTTGTTGCTGTTGTTGTAACAGATCGACAATAGTGTGCGTTCCTACATCATAACCTGCTTTCATCGCTTTAACAGAAGCTTCTGCTGCAATAACTGCTTGCTTGTAGGCCTCTACTTGAGCAATGTCGGATAACACGGTTAGGTAAGCTGTTTTTAGCTTACTTTCCGTTGCACGCTGTGTTTCTTGCAAAGTATATTTGGTCGCTGTTGCTGTATATTGTTGAGATTTTAATGCCGCATAGTCACTGCCACCATTGACAAGATTCCAGCTCACCCCAACACCAGCTGCTGAAGTTGTGCTCCCTGACGTATAGTTTTTATTTTGGTAATTTAAGTTACGTGACAAAGAAGCATTTAACTCTGCCGCAGGCAAAAATGCTCCCCATAAACCACTTACACCCGCTTGAGCTGCCTCCACTAAAAATTGATTTTGTACAATATTATTATTTTGCTTTAATGCAATTTGCAGCCACTTATCCATATTGTCTGGCTGTGGTTTGTCGAATGGGAATTTGTCACTTAAATTTTCAATCGATGTCACCTGTTCACCGATAATTTGACTGATTTGCGAAAACGCTGTCGCTAAGTTGTTTTTAGCTTGCACAGTTACCGCTACTGATTGTTCATATTGTGCTTTAATTGCTTGGACATCGGTAATAGCCGATAATCCCACTTTATATTTTTCTTGCGTTTGATTGAGCAATTCTTTATTCCAAGATTCATTTGCTTGTGCATAAGCAAGGTTGTCTTCTGCTTGTAATACCGCAAAATATGCACTTGTAACAAAAATAATTAAATTTGCTTGCGCAATCACAAAAGTAATCGCATCTGCTTTAGCTTGATAACTTGCATAGTTATATCCTCCCCACGCTCCCCAATTAAAGAGTGCTTGTGTTGCTGTTAAGCTAGGCGCTTGAGTAAAATATTTGTTTTTAGCACCCGTTGACTCATCCACAGTTTGGCTGTAGTTACTCTGTGCATTATAGCTTGCGGTAATATTTGGCAATAGCTTACCTAAAGCTTGTGGTACGTTTTGCTCAGTTGATTTAAATGTCGCTTCTGCTGCTAAATATTGTGCATTATGTTGTTGTGCAAGTGCATAAATCTGTGACAAATTTTGTGGTAGAGAAGCTGTTTTTTCTACATCAGCATCCATCGTGTCTATCTTAGCTAACGCTAATCCAGTCATTAATAATCCACTTAATAGTATTGTAATTCTTTTCATCCGCTAACCTATCGTGATCCATTATTAAAATTTAAATACTGCTTTTTTTGCTTGCATTTTCTTATCTACATTTTCATAAACATCAAACGTTGATGTTTGATGATATGAACCATCTACGTTTTTATGAATCAAAACCGCCTTAGCATAGCCACCTTTGGCTAAAAAGTATAGCATTCGCCCATTTCCTGCTAAGTATTTTAGATAATTCTCAGGCGATACAGTAAGATATTTATGCACCACTATAACATCAAATTTTACATCCAATCCAACAAGTTCAGTCAATGTTTTAGCATCTTTTGTCACACCAAGGTGATATTTTGCATTGTATACCCCAATCGTCTTTAAAGCATTTTTAACGTGATTTAACATATCTTCGTGTTCACTTACCACATCGATAAGCTTAGTGAGTTTAGCCAATAAAGCGGTTAAATAGCCACAACCACAACCTAGTTCCAAAGCCCTTTCATGCCTTTTAGGGGCAAGTTGTTGCAACATCTTAATTACCGTTTGAGGCGTAAGCTCTTTTTGACCGTGATTAAGCAAAATTTCGACCTCAGAATAAGCCAATTCTTTAAAACTTTTTGGTACAAATATTTCTCTTGGCGTATCGATAATTGTGCTCAATAAATCCCCATATGGCACACCCAAGGGACGGATTTGCTGTTTTATCATGTTTTCTTTTGCAAGCTCAATATTCATATTAGAGACCTTTATTGCCACTATGTCGCATCTATTGTTTAGGATACCGTTTACACGCGCCTAGTAGCTTAACGTAGCTTTTTTTCCTGCGGCTTATTCTAAACTTATCGCATTGGATATTCAAACAATGTCGGCAGTGTTTTATAAAATAACGAATGAAAGTAGTATGAATCTGAGTTATACTTTTATATAACAAAAAAACTTGGAGAATAAATACAATGTCATCACTATCACTTAGACAATCAGGTGGTGCGAGTATTGTGAGCATCCCTAAAAAAATACTTCAAATTCTCAACTTGCATACGGGTGATAAGCTTGATATCCATGTTGAAGATAATAAAATCATTTTGATACCTAAAAAAGAAGAATTAAGTCTAGAAAAAATGCTTGCTGAAAGCCCAAAAGATAGTTTTAAGCTTCTTGACGAAGATAAAGAGTGGGTTCAAGCCAAGCCAAAAGGAAAAGAGATTTGAAAAAATATATTCCAGACCAAGGAGATATTATCTGGCTTGATTTTGATCCAAGCCTTGGTCGTGAAATAATGAAACGCAGACCAGCACTTGTTTTAACAAAAGCTGTTTTTAACGATCACACGGGGTTTACCTTTGTTGCTCCAATTACAAGTGTGCAACGGAGCAATAAATTTGAAGTTACACTTCCCGGAAAATGTAAAACAAAAGGCAGTATTTTAACATTTCAGATTCGCTCAATGGATTTTAAATCAAGAAATGCTGAAAAAATAGAAACGTGCCCCAAAACATGCCTTGATGAGATCCTCAAAATTTCTAAGGTAATATTGTCGTAATACCCCTTAATCTAACAATAGTAAACTCTCTATCTGAATCATCGCTGCTTAAAGGGTTAGACTCGGTGCAGAGGAAGTAATACAGGATGTGTTAAACACTCGCTGAAGCAATAATCCCTACCCAACTCAAAATACAAAAAACAATGATCGTGGAATCAGCGAGAAACGTATGATGGAGGTTTTAAATGAGCAATAAATACATTGGTCAAAGCATTAATTCTCATATTGAGGAGAAAATGGATAGTCAAGAATTTGAGACTTATTACACACTAAGGTAAGAGTTTAATTTAATCATCACGCCTATCCTCTAGTAATAGACGCTTAATATGGGTTTCTCTTGCGGTTGAAATCGCTTTGCGTAGACTCTCTTCTAAGATTTCTTTAGGTGGTAATTCTGTTAGGTATTGAGCAACATGAATGCCGGTTTTATCCATTTCAAGATATTCAATATCATCATGATCTTTGCCTGCACATAAAATAATGCCCATAGGCTTTTCTTCGTAGTCAAGACGTTCATTTTTATCCAGCCAGTTCAAATACCATTCCATCTGCCCTTTATAAGCTGGATCAAAATCACCGAGTTTAAGATCGATGGCAATAAGGCGGCGCAGTCGACGATTAAAAAATAATAAATCCAGATACCGATCCTTTTTGCCAGTACTCATACGTTTTTGTCTAGAAACAAAGCAAAAATCAGTTCCAATCTCTTGCAGGAATTCAGTGATATTTTGCAAAATCAAATCTTCGAGTTCTTGCTCTGAAGCATAAGAATGAGCACCAATGAAATCCAAAAAGTAAGGTTCTTTAAATGTCATCTCTGGCGTCATTTCATCGTTATTTTTAAGTTGGCTAATTTGAGCTTTAATTACCCCCTCTGGTTGCTTGCTTAAACCAACACGCTCATAAAGCATTCCATTAATCTGCTTTTGCAATGCTCGAACGCTCCATTTCTGTACACGGCACATTTCAGCAAAAAAGTCTCGTTTTAAGTAATCATCAATACCGCAAATAAGCACAAAGTGAGACCAGGATAATTGTCGCGACAGCGTTGAGACAATCTTGCGATCAGGATATAACTTAGCAAATTTGATCATACGAAATAAGTTTGCTCGACTATAACCTTTACCATACTTCACTTTAAGTTGGTCGGCTAAAGAACTTACTACCATTTCACCATAGTCAGCTCGATCGGACTGTAGTAAACGATCATTGATGCGCTCGCCAATCAGCCAGCAAAGTAGCACTTGAGCTGAATTATACTCTCTGGCAACATGATTACGAGCTTCTTCAATAAGTTTGGTAACGTCATGAAATAAATCAATTGTGCCTTCTGATGAAAGCATATCAGATTTTGAAGCATTTATTTCTGTTGGTATTTTATCTGTCATGTCAGCTGTCCTTTATAAAGTTCCTATAATGACCAATATCGGTAAATACGCGGTTCATTTTAGGTAAATCAGGTGGCTTATGCTAAATAATGCTGTTAAATGTTTATAGTTGTGTAAAAAGTATGCAAAACAAATCACTAGTGTGCATTTATCGATCATATTCCCCTTCTTTAAATACAAAAAACGTCATAAACATAATTACAAAATCAAATGCGGATTCTTGGGTCCACGAACATACCAGGCAAAGGTGTACCTTGTTGTTGGAGAAGTAGCGACTTCATAACTACCCTTATTGTGTACTCGTGTACTGCCATTCATGATATCAACAAGCCACGCCTGATTACTGTTTTGCGAATTTGCTGTACTTGTCCAATAATAAGCATCCCCTGGAATGTCATAAAAAAATCCTTGACCCAATAACCAATCTCTTGGTGTACCAGCGCTTCCATAATTCACTAAACTTAACATTTCACCTAAGTCAGGTAAACGCCAATCAGTATAACCACATGTTTTGGCACCTGTAGCAGCGTTCGTTAAATGATGCCAAGTATGTCCACCATTTCTAGCATTATGTTGCCACATCAACCCCGTTAAGTTATCTATTTTTGCGTCAGCACAACGTGTACTATCTGCCTTAACTGCATCTTCAAATCTGGGATTTGGCCATCCTCCAAAACCCATACCACCTGGCTTGACATCTTGAACGATAGCCGCCGCAAAGCTATACTCACCAATGCCTAAGGTCATGGACAAGGTCATAACAATCCCGATTTTTTTTATTATTTTGTGCTGAATGCTTTTCATCGCATATTCCTTAAAAACTCTATCGATTTTTGTACCTATTTATTCTGTTTCAATTTTTACTTACAAAGCAATTAAAATAAATCATCAAATGACTCAATGACCGTTGTTAATCAACGAATAATCACTACATAAGCTCGTCCATTGCGCTTAGGAGCGAAAAAAGTGCCACCCTCTCCCATATCCACGAGCCAGGCTTGATCTTTGTCAGGTCCATATTCCGTACTTGTCCAATAACCAGCAGTATCTTGAAAGTTATTAAACCCATTGGCATTTAACCATATGTTTGGCTCTTGAGCGCCATAATTCACTAGGCTTCGAAGCTCATTAATATTAGGCACGCGCCAGTCCGTATAACCACACGCAGAAATAGGATGATCCTTTGCAAAGTTCGCTGCAAAATTCATTGCACCCTGCCAATTTGTGCGACCCTCATAAGCATTCTTTCGCCATGTCAAACCCGTTAATTTATCACGTAGTAAACTAGAGCAAGGCACACCATCTGCTCCAATTGCCTCTACAAACCTAGGGGTTGGCCATTGTCCATCACCGCGAAATGCTGCATCATCCGCTTGGATCACAACATCATAAGCGAAGCTTTGACTTGCCACTCCCAAGAAAATAAGCAGGGTTGAAAGCAAGCCAATTTTTTTTATTATTCTATGCTGAATGTTTTTCATATTATATTCCTAGCATTTATTAATTTTTATTAAGCCTTAACAAGTATCACGTAAGCAGAATCAGTTTTTAGCTTCTCAACTACTTTACCATTCGTCATATCAACTGCCCACACATGAGTATTTGAGAGCGCAACAGGGCTACTTGTCCAATAAGTCCCAACCAAACCACTGCCCCCGACATCAGTTAACCATACAAAAGGAGTTCCCGCATAACCAAAGTTCCCTAAACTTTGTAGCTCATTTACGGTAGGTAACCGCAAACCTGTCATCGCACCACAATTATTCTCAGTACTAATACTACTAATATTATTGCTCTCCTGCCACATAATCGACCTAAAACTCACGTGCCACGTTAAACCTGTTAAGTTATCATACCATCTATATACAGGGATTCCTCCAGAGCCCATCATAGTACAGAAACCCAAGTATTTAATCCTTCCCTCAGGCCATTGATGATTCGGGAAAGTAGCTGCATCTGGTTGAGGCGCAATTGGGGAGGTTTTAGATTTAGCCGTGGTGACTGTACTAGTCGTCTTTTTATACCTACCACCTAGACCTAAATTATATTTTACTAAAAAGCCGACATTCTGCACACCCGGGGTGGATGGCGTAAATACACCACTTACCTCACAAGATTGATTGAAGTTTAATACCATATTATCTTCACATGTTCGATTGCCAGAATTTAATTGTACAGTCCCATTATCAGTATGCTGCCCTGTTATACTTAAAGCTGATACAGGTGCACCAACTGCAAAAGATACACCAGAGTTAGTAACAACATACCTAAAAGGATAGCTCTCACCCACAACCGTTTGCTCTGGAATTGGCGTTACTGTCGTAACTGTAACCGGAGGGCGCTCTTCACGAACAGCTATCACATAAGATCTATTGCTCTTAGCGGCTACACTTAATTGACCGTTAGTCATATCTATCCACCACACTTTAGTATTGTCAGGACCATATTCCGTAGTTGTCCAATACTCACTTTGAATATTATTAAACCCATTGGCATTTAACCATGATGCGGGGGTTCCTGGATGACCATAATTCACCAAACTACGCAGTTCATTTAGATTAGGTTGACGCCAGTCAGTATAACCACACGTGGATCCTTCACTTGTCCCAGTAGGCCAAGTTGCATTCCATGATGTCGAGCCATTGCGACCATCTTTTCTCCACATCAATCCTGTTAATTTATCATATACCGCATCATTACAAGCTTGACCAATACTGTTAGTCGCCTCTTCAAATCGTCTAGCCGGCCATTGCTGACTGGATGAAGTGACACTGCCTGATACAGGGGCAACTGGGGTGGTTAAACCGTAGACAGCACTTAGATCAAGTGAAGAAACAAACTTTCTACCCATACCTTGATTGTATCCCAATCTAAAACGTGTCATCGCTGTACGTAAATTTCGTGGTGTGAATACACCAGTTACTTCACAATATCCACCTATAGCCATCTCCCCTCTACAGCCATGTGAAACAGTATTAGTAACAGCGCCCGAACTACCATCATACTCTACGTGGACTCCTTTTATAGCAACCTTTGAGGTATTTTTAAATTCATAAGTAAAAGGATAGCTAACACCCTTCATCATAACGCTTGGAAGCGCTACTACCTTGGTGATATTAATTGTGACTTTCTCAACATCATAAGTCACCACAGCGGTTCTTTTCCTACCAACTCCATCAGTCACTTCCACATTAAATGTGTAGCGATTATTACCAGTTGCATTATATGTAGGTGCCTTAAATGTCGCATTTTGGGCGTTCTGATTTGTAATGCTAACCCCATCTGTTGTCGTCCACTTGTATTGATACGGTGCAGTACCATTACTTGCGCTTGCACTCAACGCTTGTTCGATTTCTTCCTGTACAAAACCATTAGTACCTGCACTTACCTGCAAGCGGTTGTTATCTGGCGTTACTATGTAAGTTACATTTGCACTCTTTTGTCTACCTACCGCATCTGTTACCGTCACCGTAAAGGTGTAGTCTTCATTGGGAGCTGTAAGGATAGGCACTGTAAACATCGCAAAGAACGCTCGATTTGCATTTGTAATAGTAATACCTTGATTGTTTGTCCAAAGATAGCTATACGGCGCAGTACCGCTTCCACTCACCGTTGCAGCCAAATTCTTCGTACTTCCTTCTATTGCATTATCACCAAAACCTGCATCTACCGTCAAAAGGTTGTGATCTGGCTTGATAGTCATTCGCTTCACAGCCAAAGATGTTCTTACACCTGCATTATCCGTTGCGTCTACTACAACATTTATATTGCTTATATTTTGATCTAAAGTCATGCGTGGAGCTTTTATAGTAATGTCCTTTTTATTCTTATCTCCCACAACACTCCAGGTACTTGGTAAGTTCCAGTCATATCCATCCACTTGAATCTCTCTACCAGCAGGAAGATTTGTTACATTCGCGGTTAATGTCACCGTGTTATTTTCAATCACCTCAGCCGCGCCACTAATCGCTACACTGCCTTTTAAGTTCGTATCATGCTTAACCGTTACACCATGCGCTACTGAGCTATCCGTTGTAATATTCGCATCATCCGTCGCAGTCACACTAAACGATCCCGCTGTAAGAGTCGCACTCCAGTTCGGCGCTTTTACTGTAAGCGTCGCTTGATTGCTTGCGCCTACCACGCTCCAACCCGCTGGTACAGTCCAGCTATATCCATCCGCTTTCGGTAAACGTGCAGGTGAATCACTCGGGGCACTATAGCTTGCGCTCAATGTCACTTCGTTATTCTCTGTAACCTCAGTATCTCCACTAATCGCTACACTGCCTTTTAAGTTCGTATCATGCTTAACCGTTACACCATGCGCTACTGAGCTATCCGTTGTAATATTCGCATCATCCGTCGCAGTCACACTAAACGATCCCGCTGTAAGAGTCGCACTCCAGTTCGGCGCTTTTACTGTAAGCGTCGCTTGATTGCTTGCGCCTACCACGCTCCAACCCGCTGGTACAGTCCAGCTATATCCATCCGCTTTCGGTAAACGTACAGGTGAATCACTCGGGGCACTATAGCTTGCGCTCAATGTCACTTCGTTATTCTCTGTAACCTCAGTATCTCCACTAATCGCTACACTGCCTTTAAGATTTGGATCCACAAGTACTTCTACTATTGTCTCTAGCGCTTGCTGTTCATTATCCAAAGTTGCTAAAAGCTTAACATTATATTGATTGTTCTCTCTTGGGTTAAAAGCTGGTGCAGTCAAGTTAATGCTTGCTTGATTTGTTGCATCTGGGTTAAACACCCCCACCTCTCCTGACCAAACATAATCTATTGCATGACTATCCATATTTCTAGATACAAATTCTTTTGCTTGTAATAGATGCTCTTTACGCTCTGTTATCTCCAACGACGCAGGCAATAATACCGAAAATGCATTCGAAGAAACAACTTCCTGATGGTGTCTTTTCAATTTCAACACATTTTCTGTTGTTGAAATAGTAAAGTTTTGACTCATAATTTTTTGTTCTTCTTCCTTATTCTTCCAGCGAGAAATAAAATGATTATTCCCACTACTTTCAGTTGCACTGTAATATAGCCCATCTGACATAGGCACAATGTATCTTATATAGCTACTCAATGGGATAGGCTTAACTTGACCTTGTTTCTTTTGCATCAAAACGTATTGATTGTCTTTCAGCCAGCCATAGGCATAAACAGCATCTCCTTCAATACTTGCATCTACTTGTGATACATATCCTCCTTCCTTATAAAATGTATCGTCCATCACCACCGTTTGCGCTTTCACAGTATTACTGGCATCCAAAGGATAAGGAAGCTCGATCAATCCAGAATGCTCACCAAAAATACTGGCTGCATAATAAGTATCCTTCGTGTGAGCAACATCAAATATCGGTCCGCTCTGCATAATAACCGGAAGCGGAGGAATCATTACACCACTTTTACTACTGTCTTTATCAACCTTTAAAACCAGTATATTTGATGTCTGATTGTTATAGATAAGATCCGTACCAACAATATGAAACTCATTTGCTTCAATTCCTTTAATACGATTGATATATCCTGAAAAGCTGGCAATTAGCTCAACGTTTCGAGTCTGCAAATTAATCTGCCAGAAATTGTTTTGCTCCTCAAACGGGTTAAAAGATACTGCCACTAAAACATCATCTGCTGCACCCTTTTCAATATGCTGAATAAAACTATTGTCTGGAATATGGATAAACTCAGTTATCGTATTATCCTTATAGCGATACAACACACCCGGAACATCTGTTGCAATATATAGCTCATCTTCTTTTGCCACAATATCTTGTACTTTCTGAATTTTCACAGGATATTGATTTTCATCAATCCTTATAAATTCTCCATATTTATTGACATCATAAACAACAACTGCCTTACCATCGATATACAATAACTGCTCTGATTGTAAGAAATAGTACTTACCTCTACCATTTTCACTGTCATACTCTAATGTTGCTTCAGTGTTGACATCTGACTTTCTAAGCTCAACTGTACATAAGCTTGTTTGAGACACTGTTACCTTAATACTATCATCTTGTTTTATAAGACCACAATTTTGAGCCGTGATAAAATCAAGATTATTACCAATTAATGTGACATCAACATTCTTACTGTCATTATTAAAAATCTCCAGTTTATAATCATTTTCAGACAGCTTTACAGGTGCATAGACATGCAACTTCTGATTCCCTTGAATCACCTTGATATCTACACTTTGCGTTTTCGGAAGTCTTATATCATCTTTTATCTTCAACGCATAATTGCCTGTACGCAAGTTATTAACATCAGGAGTATATTTTAGTTGTAAATTACAACTTCCACCTGCTGCCAAGTAAGATAGATCACGACAATTATCAAGAACTGTATTATCCCACATTGCATGAGGTGCTAATCCACCAAGCTCAAATTTATCCTGTGAAATTGACCAGTTAAATGCCGATTGATTGGTAACCTTTATTGTATAAAGTTGTCCAGCTTCGCGTAATACTTCATCTGCTGCTTCAACTTTTAAACTAATCGGTTGAACAGTAACTTTACTTTTATATTCCACATCGTGCCCATCACGACGCAATGTAACTGTCAAGTCCCCCGCTCCATAAGCATCATCTGCTACTGAGAAAGTAAAATTATATAATTTGGACTCTAATGTGTCGTCTTCGGTGAATGGCTTATCAGTTAACGCTACACCCTTACCTTCAAAGTCAAAACTTATTTCCACCACTTCAAAACCTGGTTGCAAAACCTCAAATGCAAGTTTACTTTGCCCAGGTTTGGTAATTGCAAGGTGATTAACACGCGTTGCTAGCCAATCATGCGGCAAATAATTCACTTTGAAATTCTCACGCAAGTTTGCTGCCATAATATCTAATGAAGGAGACAGACCAAAAGGTAACTCCAGTTGTCCATCAAATCGTAATTTACTTAATTCACCGGCTTTTAATTCAACTGCCCTATGTAACACTAATTTAGTTTTTTTATCCAGAACGCGCACATTGTTTAATTTATTCCCCGCATTGTATAGCAAAACGGATCTATCACTATGACCATATATACCATTTAGGACAGGATCAAGATAATTGACTATCATAGCACTGCTACCAAGCTTAGGTGAAAATGGCTCTACCACCTCTATCTTAAATGATTGCTCTGCTGTCTTGCCATCACGCGTGGTCACCTGTAAGTTAATCGAATGAACACCGAGCTTTTGACTGTTAATCTGAATAGGTAAATTACAACTACCATTGCGCTCAACATACTGCCTTTCCTTGTTAACACAGGATGAATCATTAACCAAGTCCCAAGCTATTCTGACTCCTTCGCCTTCCAGTTTAATCTTATCCTTATCAATCATAAGACGCTGACTGTCACTCTTGGTTGCAATCGTAAATTGATCACGATTTGTTTCATAACCTATCTCAACAATACCAATTGCTTCACTATCTTGTTTTATCACATCTGGCAAAGCTATACCTTGCTTTATTTTAATTGCAGATACATCCTCACTGCCGCCACCGCTACCACCGCAGCCTGATAAAAGAAAAACCCACCCCAATAAATATGCAAAATACTTTTTTATAACCATTTCCATAATCCATGTTAAAATTTAATCCAGCGATAGTATAAATTAATTTTATACACCTTAGTAACCGTAATAATTTAACTAAAATTACTGGTTTCTATTTGCTCTCCTTTTACAAGCCATAACAGCCTTTGCACTAAATTTACTATCAACAAGTCATTAAAACGGGTCATTCTAACGGTTTTGTTGGCTAACGTGGTTAACGGTGTGAGACAAGAGGTTTTGATTTCAATAGGGATTAACAAGGTAGTTGAAAACAAGAGTAAAATATAACGAAAATTGACTTGTAACGACTCTCAATATTGATGGGCTAACTTTTGTATAAGGTAACAAAAGCAGGATGAATGACAAGTGAATAAAGTGTATCGTTAATTTTTGTACTTTTTGCATAATTTAGCACATCTCTATCAAATTCAGCTATGCCATTGTTAAGCAACTGTTGGTACATGTCATAATTAAAGCTATCTTCAACGATAGAAAAGCGACAAATTTGATACATTTCTTCCAAGGTTTCTGTATTATAAAATGCTTTATCAATTGTAACCTGATAGGGGATCTCATATTTGTGTGCAATATTTTTCAATAATTTATAGCATTTGTAATATGGGTTATAGCTGATACATTTATCATAATGCACACCTTGGTCAGAGGGTACTACAAACATCAATCTACCTTTTTCTTCAAGTTGATCATAGGCTTTTAAAACAAACCTTTCCCATTCTTGCTCTGCAACGTGGTACATAACGTGAGAACATAAAATAAAGTTATACTTGTGTGACAGAAAAGTGTTTTGAAAGATATCGTTGATGACAGTCAATTGGGGAAAATTTTGTAGTATTTTTGTATAGTTAGAGTTAGGTTCAATCGCTGTATTATTTTGAAATTGTGAAATAAAATGCTGAGTTATTTTGCCTTCTCCTGCACCAATATCAAGAAAATACTGCTTTTCAATATAGGGCAAAATAGTGTTTTGGATATGGGTTATAATTTGCTTGGAGTTGTCATGTTTTTGCAAGATTTTATAAATTTCGGCATATTGTTTAGGTGTGTGAATCGTGGCCATTTAGTCACTCCATCTGTATTTTTAATTTTTATAAAATTGTATAACATATTCTTATAATTTTATCTTTAAAAATACGTATAATCTACAAACATATACATAAAGCACAGACAGCTTCTGAAAACATGCTATTGCATATTCTCAGAAACGCTGTACTTTGTCGACCCCCATCGCAAAAACAACATTTACTAGCATCTGCTATTGGGTCTATGATAACAAAACATAAATATAATGTAATACCAAAATATTGGGGGATATCGGGGGATATTGGTGGATATTAGTAAAAATCGCGCAATACTCAGATTTGACATCCTCCCTCCCTAAAGGAAGGGGATTCCTGCTGATAAAAAATCCGTATAAAGTATCGCTTAGTGCGTTTTGAGTAGCCGATTAACAAGATATGTCACAACCCCAAAAGCAAAGCAAATAATCGCGATATACAGGAAAGTGCGACTATAAGCTTGATTACTCAGCAAGAGATTTGTTTGCTTATCATCAGTAATAGTAAGTATTGAGAGCTTCCCTGAAATAGCAACACCTAAACCACTTGAAAACTCCCAAGCACCAAGTGCAAATCCCCTGTTTTTTTCTGTGATATATTCTCCAGCGGCAGCACTGCCATTTGGATGAATAAGAATTTCTCCAAAACCCAAGAAAAAGAAAAATATAATGATCCAGAAAAATGCAACCTGTGCGCCTGAGGCTGATAAGCCAATCGAGATAGGAATGGTGATACCTGCTATAGCAGTGACAACAAGTCCAATAAAAAATTTCAAATCAAAGGCATTGTGCTTGATATTGCGATACCATAGCGTACTGACCGCAATGGCACAGATAAACATACTGATATACCAAAAAGTAATAACAGAACCAGCTGGATAAATAATTCCAAAAATATAACGATTAAGGTTATATTGAGAGAATAAGGTAATGTTAGTTTGCGACAGTGTGGCAATGCTCCAGTAAGTCACACAGATTAAACATAAAATTACAAACTTAAGAATCCCCTTTGTTTGATTGGCATTATCGGCAGTTTTGGCAAGATATAAAAAGTAAAAAAATAGTGCAATTGCAGCAATGTAAATAACCATCGCAGCAGTGTTTGGTCTTTGAATAAGGTAATGAACAGCCGCAAAGGTAAGGATAAGTATACAAACGCTATAGCCGATTTTAGCTAAAGAAAACTGATAGGACGAGCGTGGGTAAATTCGGTGAAATAAAATAAACAAAACTAAAGCGATGACATTATAAATTCCACCAATATAAAAAGCGGTATGATAACCAAAATGATCCGCAATAAATCCAGAGCTAAAAGTTGAAATCATCCCTCCTGTTGCAAGGCTGATGTAGGCAACGGTAAAATAATATGATCGCTTACTATTGTGTTCAGGAAAGCAGCTATGCAAAAGCTTCCAGATGCTAGGTAAGTAAAAAGCCCCACCAATGGCAATACAGCTTAAACTCACAACAAGCATATTGGTGCCCATGCTCGCTAAAGTGAAAAAACCAACGATACTAAAAAGTTGTCCAATAATAAGTGTACGTTTGGCATCTAAAAACTTGTCAGCAACCATCCCAGAGATAAGCGGTAAGCAGTAAAATAGCGAGAATAAAGCAGTGTTAAGCATATATGCCTCTGCCTCACTGACATTAAGTGATAAAGTTAAATACAAAACAGTTAAGCTAAACATCACTCCTGTACTCATAGTTTGAAAGAGAGTTATGAAGAAAGTGAGTGTGACCGGTTTATTTTTGATCAGCATATAAAAGTTCCTTATTTTTGTTAACCCGAGATTTATCTTATAAGGAATATAAAGCAGAGTCCCTAAAAAAAATAATGTTTATGTTAAAGTAATGTTAAAGTTATTTACAAAATATTTTATCCCAATTTATTAGAAGCGACATGATAATCTGGATCCTCTAAAACATTAGCTTCAACCATATTACCTGCTTTTCCTAAAAGGAGTTTACACTCAGGACTAAAGTGTCGAAGATGCAAGTTTTTACCTAGTTTGGCGGCATACTTCATTCAGAGTAAGAAACTTCTTACAATTAACGCATAAGCTTAGCGTAGCGGCGCATATAGCTGTACAAACCTTGCTGTTTAAACCAATTTTCAATATTACCTAAAAAGCCGTTTCGATACAACTCACGAATATTTTTCATGTGCGTTCTAACCGTCTCAATCGAACAATTTAAAATACGTGCACTGACCACAGCACTATAGCCCTCAAAATGTAATGCTAAGCACTTGAGTTGCTGTTTGGTTAAGCACAGTCCTTTTTCATGCACTAAGGCATACAACTTGGTCAACAAGGTGTAACAGCGATTATTTGATTCAGATAAAGCTAACATAATTTTAGTGGCTGTATTATTGTCCGTTAATTGATTGAGCATACCATTCACATCTGGAGTTAATGAATATTCTCGAATCTTGCCTTCTTGCCAACGAAGTGCAATCGTTGCATTAAAAATAAAATCTTTACCTGTGGCTTCCACTCCGCAAAATTCACCAATGTGTTGACAGCGCTCCGAAAATGTAATGATAGTAGTATCAGCACAATGCATCTGTTCGGAGAATTTAATCGATTTAACATCTATTGATTGGAAGAAAAAATTCAAATCCATTGCAATTTCTTCTTGACCAAAGGCAATGCCATAGTCGGTTAACGCCAAACAATTTGGCAACAAAAATTCAGCTAGTGCTGAATTGTCTTGGTCCATCAACACCGCTTCCAGATAATCTTTGCTTTTTTTAATTTCAACATTGTTACCCATCCTGATTCACATCCTTATTTTGATCAGCAAATTAATGGATCAATACTAATTTAAATAATATCAAAATCAAACATTTGATTTTCAAAAGGCTCATCAGATAAGCGAAAATGCCACCATTCAGTGTCTATTGGCTCAAAACCTGCATCTATCATCATGCCTTGCAAAAGTTTACGATTACCTTGCACAACTTTAGAAACACACAAGTTATGTGGATGTGACAATGGATCCATAAAATCAAAGCACGTTCCCATATCAAGCTCTTTACCACTTTTGTTTATTAATGTTAAATCGACTGTGCTACCACTACAATGGTTTGAGGTTTTATTGAAATAGCCTTTGGCAAATAACTCACCCTTAGACAAATTAGGATAATATTGTGCTTTAGTACCATTATCACTTAAATTCTGAGACCAGTGCCAAAAATCGATTACCGCTTTTTTAGGGCGATAGGCATCCCAAATTAATAAACTATATCCTAAGCGTTTAGCTGAAGCCGTGACTTTTTGCAGTGCACTAAAGCAACTTTTCGTCATCATACACTTATTTGCATAATAACCGCTAATTTTGCGTCCAACAATATTCCCATTATGACTATATTTAATATCCCAATAAATGGAATCTGTTGCTGTTAGCGTGATAAATTCATTTAGCATAATTAAAATGGGATCTCGTCATCATCAAAATCATTTAATTGATTGATATCTGGTGGCGTTTGATTCTGAGCTGCCTGTTGGTTATATGCAGGTGCTGCTGGTTGCGCTGATGGCTGAGCAAATTGTGCTTGAGACTGCTGTGGTTGAGCAGGTGCTGAATCTTGAATTTGACCATCTCCACGACCACCAATTAATTGTATTTCAGTTGCAACAATTTCAGTTGTATAACGATCTTGACCATTTTGATCTTGCCACTTGTTAGTGCGAATTCGACCTTCAATATAAATGATTGAGCCTTTTTGTGTATACTGCGAAATTACTTCTGCTTGCTTACCAAATACAACAACACGATGCCATTCAGTGTTTTCAATAAACTGACCTGTTTGGCGATCCTTATAGCCATCATTTGTTGCTAAGCGTAAATTTGCAACCGACATCCCACTTGGCATATAACGAATTTCTGGGTCCGCTCCTAAACGCCCTAATAATATTACTTTATTGATTGTACCTTTAGCCATATTTCACCTTTAGGTTTAATTAAATTCATCCACGGCATGTTATCATATGCCTATATTTTAATATACCCAACTTGAACCATTTTCAAGACTTTCTAGTTTTGAACTTTAGCTGCCACAATGATACATGAACCCATTTCGAGAAAGGACACAAAAAACTTGATATTGATTACTGACTTGCTCATTTGTCTGTTGGGCTTGAAGATCCTTTTAATATCATTCAGAATTTAGATCAAGTTTTGGCAGTTGCAACATACAAACAAAAGGTTTAAAGACATGACTCAATATCGCTGTAGCAGTTTCCCACCTGAAATCGTCGTTTTAAAGTTTGGCAGCTCTATTTTAAAATCACTTGACTGTTTTTGTAATGCAGTAACAGAAATTAAACGTTTTCTCGATAGAAAATATAAAGTTATTGCCGTTGTTTCTGCTATCGGCAATACCACTGACAACCTGATTAGATCCGAGCAAACTTTTGTATGCACAAAAACTCAAGTAAGTACCAAAGCACATGCTCTTTTGCTCTCAACTGGAGAATTGCAATCTGTTGCTTATCTGACTCAGAAACTTCAACAACAAACAATTCCAGCAGATTTCATTACTAACCCTATTATCGCTGAAGGTGACTACAACGATGCCACACCAAAGTTCATAAATTCCAAAGCATTCAACACACTTTTGGCTTTACAACAAGTCATTGTCGTTCCTGGTTTTATTGCAAATAACGATAAAAACGAACCATGTTTACTGGGTCGCGGCGGCTCTGATTTAAGCGCACTTTTTATTGCTCATAAGCTTAAAGCTAAATGTTGTATTTTATTAAAAGATGTCGATGGAGTATATGATCTTGATCCTAATAAACATCCTAAGGCAATACGTTTTGAAAGTCTTACTTATGATTGTGCAAAAGATAAAGCTACTCAAGTCATTCAAACGCAAGCAATCCTATGGGCAAAAGCACATTGTCTGACCTTTCAGATTGGTAAACTCAACAGTGATAATTACACAAGTGTCGGCACTTTGCATACGCAGTTTGCAGATAGACCGCAACCAAACACCTTGCTCGACATCTTGATATTACAGCAGGCATCATGCTAATAAGCTCGGTTTATTAGCATTCGTTTCAAGATTTTGCAGACTCTCTTAACACATCGACGCTTTTTAGATAAAGCGTTTTAATACCTACTACCTTATAAATACTCTCACAACATTAACGATCAGAGTCGTTGTAGTAAGCATTAACACCTTTCAAGATTTTAAGTGCTTTTAAACGTGCTTCCGCTTCAGCTAGCATTTGACGTGCCTCCTCCACTTCAAGCTTATCCATATCTTTGGCTTTATTTAATACTTCTTGTGCTTGTTGACGTGCTTTCTCAGCAGCTGCTTCATTTAAATCTTTAGCACGCTCCATCACATCAGCAAGAATGATGACCTGGTGAGGCTGAACTTCAAGCACACCACCAGAAATGTAAAGTGTGTCTCTTTCATCATTTTCACGTTCAATGCGGACGACACCTGGTGGTAGAGTCGACAAAAGCTGAGTATGTCCATAAGCAATACCCATTTCACCCTCTGAACCACGTAAGCTAACCATTTTAGCCTCGGCTTTATAAACAGAGCCTTCTTGACTAACCACATTAACATGGATGAGTTTATTATTCATAGCATCCACCTTTAGATAGATTTAGCTTTTTCAATCGCTTCTTCAATCGTACCAACCATATAGAAAGCTTGTTCAGGCAAATGATCATATTCACCATCCACAATCGCTTTAAAGCTTGCGATTGTGTCCTTTAATGGTACGTATTTACCGGGATTCCCAGTAAAGACTTCTGCCACATGAAAAGGCTGGGATAGAAAGCGCTGAATCTTACGCGCACGCGTCACAACAAGCTTATCATCTTCTGAAAGCTCATCCATACCAAGAATTGCAATAATATCCTTTAACTCTTTATAACGCTGCAACGTTTGTTGTACTTTACGTGCAACATCATAGTGTTCTTGACCAACTACAAGCGGATCAAGCTGACGTGAAGTTGAATCAAGTGGATCAACCGCAGGATAAATACCTAACTCTGCAATTTGACGAGATAATACAATTGTTGCATCCAAATGTGAAAAGGTTGTTGCAGGTGATGGATCTGTTAAGTCGTCTGCTGGTACATATACTGCTTGCACAGAAGTAATTGAGCCTGTTTTAGTCGATGTAATGCGCTCTTGAAGCACCCCCATTTCATAAGCTAACGTTGGCTGATAACCCACTGCCGAAGGCATACGACCTAATAGTGCTGATACTTCCGTACCTGCTAACGTATAGCGGTAGATATTATCGATAAACATCAGTACATCACGATTTTCATCACGGAAATTCTCAGCGATTGTCAATCCTGTCAACGCTACGCGTAAACGGTTCCCTGGAGGCTCATTCATCTGACCATATACGAGAGATACCTTATCCAACACGTTAGAATCTTTCATTTCATGATAAAAGTCATTGCCCTCACGCGTACGCTCACCCACACCAGCAAACACAGAAAAACCACTATGCTCTTTTGCAATATTGTTAATAAGTTCCATCATCGTCACGGTTTTACCGACACCCGCACCACCGAACAAACCAACTTTACCACCTTTAGCAAATGGACAAATCAGATCGATGACTTTAATACCCGTTTCTAAAATCTCTGCGCTTAATGCTTGATCTTCAAAAGCTGGTGCTTTTTTGTGAATCGGATGTTTTTCATCACACTGAATTGGACCACATTCATCAATTGGATTACCCAATACATCCATAATGCGACCCAATGTACCATGACCGACAGGCACAGAAATCGGAGCATTGGCGTTTTTTACTTCTAATCCACGCTTTAAGCCATCAGATGAGCCCATAGCGATACAGCGTACCACACCATCACCAATTTCTTGCTGAACTTCTAACGTTAAATCTGTTTGTTTAACAATTAGCGCATCATAAACTTTTGGTACATTATCACGTGGGAACGTAACATCGATCACCGCACCAATAATCTGGCTAATTTTGCCCATACTCATTTTTATGTCCTCTTTTACATTCTCAATACTTTTACCCATCACTATACAGCTGCCGCACCTGAAACAATTTCTGCCAATTCTTGAGTAATCATTGCTTGACGTGCTTTATTATATTGAAGCTTCAATGAGTCAATAATCTCACCAGCATTATCAGTAGCGTTCTTCATTGCAAGCATCCTTGCTGCTTGCTCACAAGCCAAATTCTCAACTACACCACGATAGACTTGTGATTCAATATAGCGCACCAAAAGCACATCTAACACATATTTAGCGTCTGGTTCATATAAGTAATCCCAATGACCTGAAACAGATCCTTCATCTACTTGTGATACTTTTTCAGGTTTTACAATAGGCAACAATTGGTTGCGAGTAGGTTTTTGCTTAATTGTGTTGACAAACTTATTACTAAATAACAACAAACTATCAATTTTATTTTCATCAAATGCTTTAATCATAACAGATACTGCACCCGTGATAGATGCGAATGTATCGCCACCGTGAAAATTAGCGACAGACACAACATTTACGCCTTTCAAGCGTTTAAAAAAACTCTCTGCTTTTAACCCAATTAAACAAAGATCCATTTCAATTTTTTGTTGTTGATAGTGTTTAATTGATTTTAGGACTTCTTTAAATAAATTGATATTTAGCCCACCGCACAATCCACGATCAGTCGCAATAATCACCATACCAACACTTTTAACTTCACGCGTTTGAAAATATGGATGCATATATTCCATACTCGCACGAACAACATGATGAATAATATTTAAAGCATAATGAGCATAAGGGCGAGCATGCTCCATACGATCACGTGCTTTACGCATTTTACTGGCAGCAACAAGTTCCATTGCACGGGTAATCTTTTGGGTATTCTTAACGCTATTGATTTTGGTGCGTATTTCACGACTACCAGACATGACACTCTCCTATTACCAAGACTGCGTTTGCTTACACTCTGTGATCACTTTTTCAAGTTGAGCAGCAATCTCATCATTGTAATTACAATGGGTATTAATTTCATCCATTAAAGGCTTATACTGGCTTTCAGCAAACGCATGTAAAACTGCTTCAAATGAACCCACTTTATTCAATTCAAGCTCATCCAAATGACCTTTTTCAGCTGCATATAAGGACAATGCCATTTTAGCAATGCTAAGCGGGGAAAACTGCTTTTGCTTCATCAACTCCATTACTCGCTGACCACGTTTTAACTGTGCACGCGTGGCATCATCCAGATCAGATGCAAATTGCGAAAAGGCCTCAAGTTCACGGTATTGAGCCAATGCCAAACGTACACCACCACCTAATTTCTTAATAATTTTTGTTTGCGCTGAACCTCCAACACGAGACACTGAATTTCCAGCATTAATTGCAGGACGCATACCCGCATTGAATAAGTCGGTTTCCAAAAAGATCTGACCATCAGTAATTGAGATGACGTTAGTAGGGACAAATGCAGAAATATCACCTGCTTGAGTTTCAATAATTGGCAATGCCGTCAATGAACCCGTTTTACCGTGTACCTCATCATTTGTTGCTTTTCTAACGTATTCAGCATTAACGCGCGCTGCACGCTCCAATAGACGTGAATGTAGATAGAATACATCCCCTGGATAAGCTTCGCGTCCAGGTGGACGACGCAATAACAATGAAATTTGACGATATGCCCAAGCTTGTTTGGTTAAATCATCATAAATAATAAGCGCATCTTCACCACGATCACGGAAATACTCTCCCATTGCGCATCCTGCATATGGTGCTAAATATTGAAGTGCTGCTGAATCTGCAGCATTAGCAGCAACAACAATCGTATGTGCTAGTGCCTCATGCTCTTCTAGTTTACGCACAACATCTGCAACAGAAGAGGCTTTTTGACCAATCGCTACATAAACGCATTTAACGCCTGTACTTTTTTGATTAATGATAGTATCAATTGCAACAGCTGTTTTACCTGTTTGTCTATCTCCAATAATAAGTTCACGCTGACCACGCCCAATTGGTACCATTGCATCAATCGCTTTAATACCTGTTTGCACTGGTTGATCAACTGATTGACGCCAAATCACACCAGGAGCAACTTTTTCAACAGGTGAAGTGGCTGTTGTTTTGATATCACCTTTACCATCAATTGGGTTGCCAAGCGCGTCCACTACACGTCCTAAGAGTGCTTCACCGACTGGGACCTCTAAAATACGACCTGTACAATACGCTTTTTGCCCTTCTTGAATATGTTCATAGTCACCAAGCACAACAGCACCAACTGAGTCTTGCTCCAGGTTAAGCGCCAAACCATAAACACTTCCTGGTAACTCTATCATTTCGCCTGCGGCAACTTCATTTAAACCATGAATGCGAATAATGCCATCTGAAACAGAGACAATTGTTCCTTCTGTTTTTGTCTGTGGAGCATTGTTAAATTTCGCAATTCGTTCTTTTATTAATTCACTAATTTCTGCTGGAGTAAGTTGCATACACTATCTTCCTATTAATCTTTTATTAAGCTTGTAGTTCATACTTCAGCTTTTGCAGTTTGCCTTTAATCGAACCATCGATCACTTGATCGCCAATTACAATTATGGCGCCACCAATCAAGCTTGAGTCAACTGCCATTTCTACCTCAATTGCACACTGATATTTTTGCTCAAGCCTCTTTTTTAGTTTCTCTATTTCCACTTCTAAGACTGGAAACGCAGTCGTAAACTTTGCTTTCTTTGCCTTTTCATCTTCTGCTTTATATAACAAAAACAAATTATAGATGGTTGGAATAATCGCCAAACGATTATGTTCAGCAGCGATCATAACAAAATTTTTACCATGCTCGTCTAACCCACTTGCAAGAACATCCAATATCAGCGTTGAAACTTCTTTTTGAGAGTAGGCAGGATTATCCAGTAGCAATACAATCTCATCATTCACTATGCACTCAGACAAGTTCAAGAGCATGCTGTTCCACTTTGCAAGTGAATTATGCGCCTTAGCATATTCATATGCAGCTTGCGCGTAAGGTCTTGCAATAGGGATTAAGTCTGCCATTTGTCACCTCTTAATTGTTTAAAGCTCTGCCGCCATCTCTTCCAATAAGTGATTATTGGCGACCATATCAATGTTCTTACCAATGAGTTTTTCAGCACCTGCAACAGCGATGCCAACAACTTCTTTACGGAGCTTTTGCTTCATTGCACGCATATGAGCCTCTGCTTCATCATGTGCTGCTTTGCGAATACGTTCAGCATCAAACCTTGCTGTTTCTTTTGCTTCTTCATCAATTTTTATCGCACGCATATTTGCTTGCTCAATAATTTTCGTTGCTTGTGCTTTCGCTTCTTTAACCAACTCATTTGCTTTTCTACGAGCAACTTCTAGCTCTTTTTCAGCACGATCAACTGAAGCCAAACCGTCAGCAATTTTTGCTCTACGATCATCCATCGCTTTTTTAAGCGGTGGCCAAACGAATTTCATTGTAAAGCTGACAAAGATGATAAAAGTAATCATCTGCCCAATTAGAGTAATATTTATATCCATGAGTTCTCCTTTGTGGATATGTTCAGGACCTATTTTGAATTAAGCACCTAATGCTTTTGCCGCAGCTTCTGCCAAACCATTTATTGCCAATGGATTTGCATAAAGTACCAAGAAACCAATAGCAATTGAAATTGCAGCAAACGCATCCACAAAAGCGGCCACAATAAACATACGACCCAACAACATACCACTTAGCTCAGGCTGACGCGCAACACCTTCTAAAAACTTCCCTCCAAGCATACCAAAACCAATTGCAGTTCCAAATGCTGGAATTGCGATCATCATTGCTACTGCAATAAGCGCTAAACCATTCAACTGACCAAGTACTTGTAGTGACATTTCCATTTTTTTCTCCTCTATTTTTTTATGTTTGAATGTGAAGTGGGTTTAAACAAACGCTTTGTCTTTAATGCTTGTCTTGCGCCATATTCAAATAGACGACGGTTAACATCATAAAAACAAATGCCTGAATAAAAATGATTAAAATATGAAATATTGCCCATATACCGCCCAGCGTCCACTGAATCCACCATGGCAGTAATGCAATTAGGATAAATATTAATTCTCCGGCAAAAAGGTTACCGTATAATCGCAACGAAAGCGAAAGCGGCTTTACAAACTCATCAATTATTCTTAGTGCAACATTGACTGGGAACAGCCAAATACCAAAAGGAGCAGTAAAAATTTCCTTTACAACCCCTAAACCACCTTTTGACTTGAAATTAAAAACAATAATCAAAAGAAAGACGGTAATTGACAATCCAAAGGTTAAGTTAGGATCTGTTGTAGGAACAAGTCTAAAATAAGCATCGTAATGACCAGTAAACAAGCTGATAACTGATCCAGCCAAGTCTACAGGAATTAGATCCATGAAATTCATTAATAACACCCAAACAAAGATAGTAATCGCAAGTGGTGTTACAAAACTACGCTTATGATGATAATTTTCAGCAACCGAATTATCAATCCATTCGCAAAAAAGCTCAATAAAATTCTGAAAGGCACCAGGCACATCAGAAGTTGCTTTCCTTGCTGTAAGGTACATCAAAGCCAAAAAAATAATGCCCAACACAATACTAATAAGTAAAGTATCTAAATTAAGCGTCCAAAAAGAACCCTTACCCAGACTTAACTGCCAATTCTGCAAATGATGCTGCACATATTCTGAAGAAGTTAAAGATTCTCCTGCCATATTCTCTTCTCTTACTCTTTCGTTTTTAAGTTATTAAGGTGGGTTAATTTCATAAAAAGTGGCATAACCCACATCGCCAGCTGTAATACCAAAAGTCCTACAATATATGGCAAAAACTTTGGCTGGACATAAATAGCAATCAATATCGTGCCCACTGCCACCATCATCAGTTTGGCAAACTCACATGCATATAAAATGCAAACCTCCTTAAATGGATGGTATTGCGCCTTGCGTAAAAAAAGACGCAAGAGAAAGATAACGTTCGCAAAAAACATCAAAAGCGAGCCTAATAAAAAACCAAAGGCATAGCTCTTACCCCACAAAAAACACATTAAGCTCCCAACAATCACCAATAAGATCTGGAAAGCAAAAAAGTGTCTTTTGTAAAGTTTTCTATTTGCAAGCATATTTTGTTTCTATCCCTTAATTTTACGCCATGAAGTATATAGAGCGACAGCCGAAGGTGCAAGCGAAAAAATATTCTTTTAACGCAACCGCTCTCTTGGACTACTGTCATTCTGATCAGTTTTTTTCTCATCCCTCACACCATCATCTTCCTCCTTGATAAAATCAGCATCTTCTTTGCGTGCTTTTTCAATCAATTCATTCATTTTGTTACCATAAATCAATGAATCGTCATAGAAAAAGCATAGCGCAGGTGCTACGCGTAAGTGTAACTCTTTAGCCAAACTTGTGCGAAAAAAACCTGTTGCTGATTTAAATGCCTTAACGATATCTTCAGGTTTTACTTCTTTATTTAAAGATGAGAAAAAAACCTTGGCATAAGATAAGTCTTTGGAAACGTCAACAGCTGTTATTGAAACCCATTTTAAACGAGGATCTCTAACTTTTGTCACCAAAAGAGAAACAATAATTTTTTGAATTTCATCAGCGACACGTGCCACACGCGAACTACTTGCCATAATTAAAGCTCTCTTTTGACTTCAACTGTCTCAAATACTTCGATTTGGTCGCCAACTTTAACATCATTATAATTTCTAACACCAATACCACATTCAAAACCTTTTTTGACTTCAGACGCATCATCTTTAAAGCGCTTTAACGACTCAAGAGAGCCTTCATAAATCACCACTTGATCACGCAACACACGAATTGGGTTATGGCGCTTAATCACACCATCAACAACCATACATCCTGCAATCGCACCATACTTAGATGACCTAAAGACATCACGCACTTCAGCAATGCCAATGATTTGTTCACGAAGCTCAGGCGACAACATCCCAGACATTGCTTGCCTCACATCATCAATCAAATCATAAATGATACCGTAATAACGAAGCTCAATACCATCTATCTCAGCTTGCTTTCGTGCTACTGCATCAGCACGAACATTAAAACCAAACAAAACAGCTTGTGAAGCAACTGCAAGTGAAACATCTGAAATCGTGATTCCACCTATGCCTGAAGCAATAACCTCTACCTTGATATCATCATTTGATAACTTCACAAGTGATTCTCGAATCGCTTCAACTGAACCTTGAACGTCTGCTTTTACAATTACATTGAGCGTTTGACGTTCGCCACTGGACTCGCCCATGCGATCAAATAAGCTTGAAAGTTTGCTTGCTTGTTGTTGTTTTAAACGTTCATCCTTTTTCTTATGAGCCCTAAATTCTGCTACTTCACGCGCTGTTTTCTCATCTTTAACCGCAACCATCTCATCCCCTGCATTTGTCACGTTTGAGAGCCCTAAAATTTCAACAGGCATCGATGGCGTGGCTCGATCAATTTTTTGCCCTAAATCATTCATCATCATGCGAATGCGACCATATTCCGTTCCACAAAGCACAATATCACCCTGATTTAATTCCCCACTTTGAACAAGCACAGAAGCAACTGCACCATGCCCTTTATCTAAGCGTGACTCAATGACTATACCTTTAGCAAAACCTTTTTGAACAGCTTTAAGTTCAAGCACTTCAGCTTGCAATAACACCGCATCTAATAAATCATCAATACCTTGACCAGACTTTGCTGAAACATAGGCAAACATGACATCGCCACCCCAGTCTTCAGCAATAACATCCAACTGAGATAACTCTGTTTTAATACGATCTGGATCAGCCTCAGGTTTATCCATTTTATTAACGGCTACAACGATTGGCACTCCAGCTGCACGCGCATGCTGGATTGCTTCTTTTGTCTGTGGCATCACACCATCATCTGCTGCGACAACAAGAATAACGATATCGGTACTGCTTGCACCACGTGCACGCATAGCTGTAAAGGCTTCGTGTCCAGGTGTATCTAAGAAAGTAATTTGACCTTTTAGTGTTTTTACTGCATAAGCACCAATGTGTTGAGTAATGCCACCTGCTTCGCCAATAGCAACCCGTGTTTTGCGAATATAGTCTAAAAGAGAGGTTTTACCGTGATCCACATGCCCCATGATTGTAACAACTGGCGCTCTTGGTAATGCCTCTTGATCGGATGAGTCAATTAACACAGTATCCTCAATCACGTCTCCTTTGTGCAAAGTATACTCATGCCCCAACTCTTCAACAATGAAGATTGCTGTTTCTTGATCTAATGGCTGATTAATAGTTGCCATTAGACCCATTTTAAACAGTATCTTAATAAGCTCAGCAGCCTTAACCGCCATCTTTTGTGCTAACTCATTAACTGTCATACCTTCAAAAATCACAACCTGCTTTGTTACCTTCTCGACAGGTTTTGTAAATTGCTGAGTTTTGACTTTATTAACTTGTAACTTCTTAGGTTTAGAGGATTTACGTACAAATGTTTCATAGTCTTCTTCTTCGTCATAAATACTTCTTGACGACTTTTTACTAACCTTTGATTTTTTGTTTAGCTTGTGTACCGCTTCATCCTCTTCTTCACTTTGCTTACGTTTAGGTTTTTCTACTTGCTTCTTGGGAGGGGTTTTAACTTTAGACTCATCCTCATTTTCCACTATAGGAGTAACGGACTCTGGTCTTGATGTAATTTTAAAGCCACCACTGCTAGGTTTTTCTACTTTCTCTACTTTAGCAGCGGGTAAAAGAGTAGCTAACTCCTCGTCGAAAATTTGGTCAGCAGCTCCTGGCATGACTGTTTTTTTATCAACTTTAGCAGGCATCTTAGGTTTAGGAATAGCCTTTTCAACACTTGACTTTAATTCTTGTCGCTTATCTTCAATCGATTCTTTTGCTTTATTTTCTTTTTGAGCTTGCCGTTTAACTTGATGCGCTACAGCATCGTGTTCAAATTTCACTTCACTAGCATCCATATTTTGGTACTCAGTTTTAGCTGTTTCAGCATAACTTTCAAGCCCTGAATCTGGCTGATGATCATCTTGAGTGACTTTTTCTAACTCAATCTCCTCATCATGCTTACTTTTATGGGACTCATGCCCATCCAAAGTGGGGGCTGCAAATGTTTTCTTTTTGCGGACTTCAATATTCACCTTGCGATTACCTGAAACTTTTAACTGCTTGGTGGTTTTGCGTTGTAAAGTAACTGATTTGGCTTGAACTGCACTGCCGCTTTGAATAAACACAAGTAACTGATTTTTTTCTGCATCACTAACTACGTCGCTTACACTTTTTTTGTGCACCCCAGATTGCTCCAATTTTTCTAGCAGCACTTTTTCATCAATTTTGATTAGCTTGGCTAACTGAGCCACTGTAATTTCTGCCATGACTACCCCCTACTTTTTCTTATCTTCATCAAACCAAGGCGCACGTGCAGTCATAATCAAAGCTGCAGCCTGATCTTCCGATATAGTAATAAACTCTCTTAGATCATCTACTGCCAACTCTGCTAAGTCTTCCATTGTGATCACATTATTATCTGCTAAAACTTGCGCCCACTCTGGTGTCATTCCTTCCATTTTTAACAAATCTTCTGCTGGCTTATTGCCGGCAAGTGCTTGTGAAATAAGCGCGGTTTTAGCACGCTCTTGCAACTCTTCACAAATTTCATTATCAAAGCCCTCTATCGCTAACATTTCATCGCGTGCAACATAGGCGACTTCTTCCAATGTTGAAAATCCTTCTTCAACCAAAGCTTCAGCAACATCTTGATCAATATCAAGTGCTTCGATAAATAATTGCATGCTTTTTTGCAACTCTGCCTGATGTGTTTTTTCCGCAACTGTATCGGCAATCACATTGATATGCCAACCTGTTAATGCCGTTGCTAAGCGCACATTCTGACCACTTTTACCAATTGCTTGTGATAATTGATCTTCTTTGACTGCTACTTGCATCGATTGCCTATCTTCATCTTGCACAATAGAAGTTACCTCAGCAGGAGCCAATGCGTTAATCACAAATTGTGCAGGATTCTCATCCCATAACACAATGTCCACTCGCTCACCTTGCAACTCATTGGTAATAGCTTGAATACGTGAACCACGCATACCAACACATGCACCGACAGGATCAATCCGTTTATCATTTGACTTTACCGCAACTTTAGCACGCGAACCAGGATCCCGGGCAATACCGACAATATCCATTAGTTCTTCTGCTACTTCAGGTACTTCTAATATCAATAACGCATGTAGCATTTTTTTGTGCGCACGTGTTAAAATGATTTGTTGACCCTTGACATCTTCATCGATCCTTAAAATACAAGCTCTTAACTTATCATTTAAACGATAATTTTCTTTAGATACCAACTCTTTACGTGGTAATACACCTTCAGCATCATCACCCAAATCAACAATTAAAAAATCACGTGTCACACGTTTAACTTCACCGTAAACAATTCTACCAACTTTATCACGGAACTTCGAAACCATTTGTCTACGTTCTTCATCACGCACTTTCTGCATGATGATCTGTTTTGCTGTCATTGCAGCAATACGTCCAAATTCAACTGATTCAACAGCTTCTTCTAATATATCACCAACTTTAACATTATGACCTTTTTCACATGCCACATCTACATAAAGCTCTGCGGCATAATTCTCAATTTCATGATCTTCATCAACGATTTGCCATTGGCGGAAAGTTTCATAATTACCTGTTTTTTTATCTATTCTAACAATGATTTCAGCACCTTCTTCAAAGCGTTTTTTTGTCGCCATTGCCAAAGCTTCTTCCATTGCTGAAAAAAGCAAATCTCTTGAAACCTCTTTTTCGTTGGCTACGGTTTCAATTACTAACAGTAATTCTTTACTCATCACGTCCACCTTTTCACTTTCAATTTAAAACTTTGGCACAACACGCATTTTGTCAACGTTAGCAAAATCGAAGCCAATCACTTCACCCTCTTCTGTTTTAATCGTCACCAACTCACCATTTACTTCAGTAATAGCACCTTCAAAACGGCGGCGATTATTTTCAGTTGGCTGGTGCAACTGTACTTTTACCTTAAACCCTTCTAATGCTCCTGCCTGTTTGGCGTTAAACACTCGGCGATTCATACCAGGAGAAGACACCTCTAAAGAATAGGTTCCACTGATTGGATCTTCAACATCCAAAATCGCACTTACTGCTTGGCTAACCTCTTGGCAATCATCTATTGAAATACCTTCCTCATGATCAATAAATATACGCAAAGTCACCGCACCTGTATCAACAGAATACGCATCCATCTCGATTCCCCACAGAATAAAACCTAGCGCTTGTACTTCTGGCTCTACAAGGTTCTTTAATTGATCGATTAACATTCCCCAATATACTCCTTGGATATAAAAAAAGGACCACTACGAGTCCTTTTTATCTACAAAACAAAAAGGCCCAACAGGGCCCGAAAATCTCGATATTTATTTGGTTGGTAGCGGGGGCTGGGTTCGAACCAACGACCTTCGGGTTATGAGCCCGACGAGCTACCAGGCTGCTCCACCCCGCGTCAACTGCGAGACATATTAACAATTCTTTTTTAAATTGCAAGTCTTAAGTTCAAGTTTTTAAATAATTAATCAATATTTTTGACATTTGCCTTTTCTTTGTATAACACACTTGAAGTACTGAAACAAAAAGTAAGTACTGAAACAAAAAGTTTAGGGTGAACGGTTAACATCTTATTTTCTTTCAGCAAGATTCACATAGGCTTTTCAAAACTTTGCAGACCATTTTTTTGGATAAGTTCACGCGCTTTTGATTATATAGAGTCAATTTAGAATACCTCAAATTTATATGGCGCACAAAAAACACAGTTAATCTAACTTGCAATCTTATTCTATCGCTTATTTATAAATCTCGTTATAATCTCTCACCTATATCAATACCCCCCAAAAACTATAAAACAAATAGGTAAGTATCACTATGTCACAAACGTATACGGCAAAAGAACTTTTTTCACGTGCTGATTTAATTGATCAACAGATTACCGTTAAAGGCTGGATTCGAAGCCGTCGTGACTCAAAAGCTGGGATTTCATTCCTAACCATTCATGATGGTTCGTGCTTTGATCCCATCCAAGCGATTGTCGAAAACACTCTTCCCAATTATCAAAATGAAATTTTAAGTCTTACCAAAGATTGTGCAGTTGAAGTCTGTGGAAAACTTGTTGCCTCAGCGGGCAAGGGGCAAAGCGTTGAAATCCAAGCCAATAAAGTGATTGTTCACGGCTGGATCGATAATCCTGAGACTTATCCTGTTTCACCCAAACGCCATACGATGGAGTATCTTCGTGAGCATGCTCATCTGCGTGTGCGCACCAACCTTATCGGAGCAGTTGCACGTATGCGTCACAGCCTTGCCAATGCAATTCATAATTTCTTTCACCATGAAGGTTTTTTCTGGGTTAACACCCCTATCTTAACCTCTAACGATTGCGAAGGTGCAGGCGAGCTCTTCCGTGTTTCCACTTTGGATCAATTGAATTTACCTAAAACGGACAAAGGGGACATAGATTACAGTCAAGATTTTTTTGGTGGTGAAACCTTTTTAACCGTATCAGGACAGTTAAACGTTGAAACTTACTGTATGGCACTATCCAAAGTATATACTTTTGGTCCTACTTTTAGAGCCGAAAATTCGAATACTTCTAGACATTTGGCTGAATTTTGGATGGTAGAACCAGAGATTGCATTTGCTGATTTAAATGATGACGCACACCTTGCTGAAAAACTCTTAAAATCTGTTATTAAAACCGTTATTGATGAGCGCAAAGACGATATTGCGTTCTTTGAGCAGTTTATCGAAAAAAATCTAATCAATAAATTAAATTCCGTCATTAATAACGATTTTGTCCGTGTCCAATACACTGATGCAATCAAGATTCTAAAAACCTGTGGCAAGAAATTTGAGTATCCTGTGGAATGGGGTTTGGATCTACAATCAGAGCATGAACGTTATTTATGTGAAGAACATTTCAAAAGCCCAGTAGTACTCATGAACTACCCTAAGGATATTAAAGCATTTTATATGCGTTTAAACGATGATCAAAAAACAGTTGCCGCAATGGATATACTCGTCCCTGGCATCGGTGAAATCATTGGTGGCAGTCAACGTGAAGATCGACTTGAAATCCTGGATAAGCGCATTGCCGAAACGGGTGTTGATGCAGAAGGTTTATATTGGTATCGTGATCTTCGCCGTTATGGTAGTGTGCCACATAGTGGTTTTGGCTTAGGATTTGAACGTTTGTTAGGCTATATTACAGGTGTGCCAAATATTCGTGATTTAATCCCTTTTCCACGCACACCTGGCAACGCTAAATTTTAAGCGCATAAATGTCTGCGCAATTAGACAAAAAAGATCTCTTTAAATCAACCTTAATACTTGGATTCATCACTTTTTTATCACGCATACTTGGATTTGCTCGCGATATGTTATTTGCCAAATATTTTGGTACTACTAGCGCAATGGAAGCTTTTATTGTTGCTTTTCGTGTCCCTAATTTCATGCGTAGACTTTTTATTGAGGGTTCAATAAGCCAAGTGCTTGTACCTAGTTTAAGTAAGCAAAGTACACATCAACGTTTAAATTATTTATTTCGTCAACTGATTACCCTTATTGGTGGCATAAGCCTTGTTGTTGCGTTTTTAGGCTTTATTTTTGCCAGCATTTGGATCAGCATATTCGCACCTGGTTTTTACAACGACCCCAGCAAATTTGCACTATCAAAATCATTATTGCAAGTGATGTTTCCTTATGTGTTCTTTATATCGTTAAGCGCTCTATTTTCTGCGCTTTTAAACCGATTCGAGCGTTTTTTCCTGCCAGCGTTTATGCCAATAGTGCTCAACCTTTGTATGATTCTTTTTATACTCTACACTTCTTACTTTAATTCACCCATTTATGCAATTGCTTGGAGTGTGCTCATTGCTGGCATCCTCCAAACGTTACTATTTATTCCAGCTATTTTGTATTTAAAAATAAGTCTCATCCCTCTTATTCGCAAACCTTCTTACTGCATTAAACGTATTCTCAAACGCTTATTGCCAGGCATTATTGGGGCTTCCGTTGTACAAATAAGTTTACTATTGGATACGATATTTGCGTCATTTTTAAAAACCGGTAGCCTTTCATGGCTTTATTATCCAGACCGCTTGAATCAATTCCCATTAGGAATTTTGGGGATTGCTTTAGCTATTGCTATCCTACCTAAACTGAGTAATCGCTCCATTACTCATGTTCAATTTAAGCAAATTGTCAACTGGGGAATTAAGCTAAGCTTAGTTATCACCATTCCAGCAGCATGTGGAATGTGCGTTTTATCCTATCCCGTCCTTACTACCCTCTTTCAATATGGTAAATTTACAGCTTTTGATGTCATCCAATCTCAAAGGGCTTTTATTTCTTTTGGCATTGGACTCATTACCTTTGTGTTAATTAAAGTACTTATTTCGGCTTTATATGCCAAACATCACACAAAAGTTGCATTAAAAATTGGAGTGTTTTGCATTTTATTCAATGTTATCAGCAATATCATTTTAATTTCTATTTTAAATACACATGAGCTTGGCTATTTAGCACTTGCCATTTCAACTACACTAACTGCAGTTATTAATGCAGCTTTACTATTTTATGCCTTATATCGCTATAGCCATTTCCAACTTGAGCCAGCTTTTTTCGCGCTTATTGTTAAAGTTCTACTAGCAAGCCTTATTATGTCAGCTGTACTTTACCTTGTTAAAGGAGAGTCCTCACTTTGGCTTCATGCCGATTTTATGCAACGCGTCACCCGTTTAGTTTGGCTTATCATACTAGGGATTGCCTGTTATTTTATGTCTATTTTTCTGCTTGGGATACGAGTTAGAGATTTTAAAAATCACTAAAATCAAAGCAGTATGAGTCGGTATGCTCTCCACCTTATCAAAAAGTAAATATCGCCGTTTGTAAAGAGATTGGCATAGATACTTTCAACAGTTTTAGTAAGTTCTTTTATACATGCCTATAGCTTAATGGATAGGATAGGTACAATTGTAAAGCTTGCATAATGATCTCTTTTGAATAATCGCAACCGATAAAATTCAACATTTGATCAAATGTTTGAGTTTGAATGCAAAAACAATATTAGTTTCATTAATTATTGTAAAGTTTGCGATAAAACCCAATTTTTGACAATAAATCAGCCTATTTGTCCTAAATTTTATGTTGGACTGGATTGTTATAATTTGACCAGCATAATTGTAAGAAAGCTAAAAAAGAGAATATTTACATGTCGAAGTCTACTTTCTTAAATCGTTCCATGGATGAACTACCTAATTATTTATGTAGTAATCAAAATTATTTAAAGACGCATCCTCATTATCTTATTGAAATAGAAAAATTTTATTTATTCGAAAATCTATTAAAATCATATATACAGAATTTAAAATCTCAAAATTCATTACTTGCAAATAACAAACTCAATACTATAGATAATCTAAAAAAGATAGTAACTAGAACAGAGGGCGAATTATCCCAGTTTAAAGCTGAACCTAAATATCAAATCGAATATATACTCTCAAATTTTAGAGAAAATGCAATAAAAGAATTAGACGTCTTAAGTAATAATAAGGAATTTATCAAGCACAGGAATACTGTTGATTCACATTATCAAATTATTAAATTTTTTAGAAACGTTTTAAATGGCAATTTCAAAGCAGCGTTTTCAATGGAAACTAATTCTTCAAAAATGCTTAATCAAATGAATACCCTTTTGGAAAGCAAAAAAGAAGTTTTTAATTCTCCAGCAAATAAAAATGAAGATATATTATTTACTATGATTAAAGACATGCCAATTAATAATCCTGAAAATAGAGCTTCTTATATTGACAAATATCTTAAAGAAAAAAATTTACATTTAAATGACGATGGACAGGAGTATTACAATAATCTAAACACCCATCAGCTTAAAAATCTAAAAAACCTTAATCCTAAGGAATTACATGACGCAGTAAATGGGCATATTCCTTGTAAGATTAATGCTAAAGAACTAGAAAATTGTTTCATACGTACTCACGAATATCAAAACAACATTAGCAGTTCCCGCTAAGTCAAGTTAAGTCTGCTGTATACTTTGATTTCATATTTAGCCAGATCTATAACACTCCTGCATTGACATCTTTAACAAGGGAGACATCAATCCATAAAGAAGATTATTTCTAATGTTAACAAATGGGTACATTATAAACCATGACATCAATAAACTCGTATGATTTACTTGTTGGGGTGAGATTGAAGAAGGAGAACAAAGTGAAGGGTGTTATAACACTAACAATTACGATGTTATGTGGTTTTTACAGCTTATCAATGGCAAATATTGCTATTGATGATCTTTATGATATTTGGTCTGAAGATAAAGTCACTTTTTCTAAAACAATTCATAATGATGATCCCAATAAAACAGCTTATGTCAAAATTGAACTAGTGGAAGTAAAAAATCCACTATCTGATAATAAAACTGAAAAAACACTTCTGCCAAAAGAAATGTCAGAATCATTATTCGTGACACCAAGTAGGTTAATTATTCCACCTGGACAGTCAAAAAATATTCGTTTTTACTATCCAAAAGGCAGAAATAAAGATGAGGTTTCTTATTATCGTGTCAATATGACACCTGTTGCACCAAAAAAAGAAGATGGTTTTGCGCTTTCAGATAAAGAACTTGCAGATAATGACGGAATATCCGCAGGTGTAGGAATTACGATAGGTTTTTCCAGTATTTTAGCCGTTCAACCACAAAACGCCTTTTACAAAACAACCGTTTCGCAAAAAGATGAGGCTATTTATATTTATAACAATGGTAATGCCGTTATTGAAACAGAAGTTAAAGCAAAATGTAAAACAAATGACTCATTGAAAACAGGCGGTGTTACTGTCAATCATTCATATTGTAACCAACAAGGTGTGTTTGAACAAAAATATAAAGTTTATCCACAAAAAAATCGTGTCATAGATACATCCTTTCTTAAAGAGAACATTGAAATTCAAGTTTTTGAAAATGGTAAGAATACCCAAAAACAGCGCTATTTCCTTGCGTAACCAAAAAGTAAAAAGTTAAACCTAAATTTACAAAAAAAGACAAAAATAAAAATGCGAATAGCTAAATGATTTAATTATTTCTTGTTTAGATTGAGCTAGGAAAGGTTACAAATTATTTACTTCTAAGAACCTATTTCGACACAAATTTAAGCCAATTAGTAATTGAAACTCAAGTCAACAACCAAAAAAGGAGTATGTAATGATAAAAAGTAAAAAAATTTTAGCTACAACCGTAATGGCAAGCTTATTGGGCGGTATTGTGGCTTCCTATGCTGCTACTGTAACTGATACAGTACAAATTATAGTTAGCACAGAAGTAGGTCCGAAAACACTACAAGACGTTTTAAAACTTTCAACAACTAAGTCTACAAGTGCACCAAAAAGAGCGGCTATGTCAACCAACAAACAAGAGTCTATTATTACTGACTTCTTAGAGTGGACTGATAGCAGTACAGGGGAGATTGGCATTTCTATTACTTCTGGACCAACAAATAGTAGTAGTAATGAATATGTAATCAAAAATACTACGAGTGGTCACGGTGAAGAAATGCCAGTAACGTTCGAAATAGGTGGCAATGAAATTAAGAGCCCTACTTCAAAAATAAATTTTAAATCCTTAACACCAGGGGGGGGGGCGAAAGACTTAAAAGTAATTTACGGTGATGGAACTAATAAATACCAAGAAGGAAAGTATGAAGGCAACTTTGACTTTAAGATTGAAGCAACCTTTTAGTTTAATTAATAATTAAAGTGTAGAACTTTATCCTACGCTAAGAATTATTATGGCAAATCACTTGCCATGCGAAGCTGAATACTGCCGCTGGCGGGATTTTCACGATAAGTCTAAACACTTCATGGGAATCCGTTTAGAAAGAAAACTTTTCTTAACATGAAGAAAAGTGCCAGCATCTCAAGTATGGTCGGTCTTGATAACTCAACCGTCCAGTTAAATTAAAGTAAGTTTTTAATCTCATTCTTGTCATATCGAGAATGAGATCACGAAGAATTTAGTTATATAAAGATCAGACAAAGTCAAATTATTCCAGTTAAATGCTACGATGAAATTTAGGTATTATTTATGAAATCAAAAAAGCTAAAAAAGCTTTTACCACTTTTGTGGATGAATTTGCTCTGTATGCCAATAGAAGCTATTTCATCCATTGCAACTGATCCAAAACTTAAACCAGGTGTTGAAGGGTTAGAGAGTATTCCTGAAGATTTTATACCACAATTATCTGATGCCATTGAAGTTGAAGTCTCTCTTTTGGGTATTGAATTAGGGCAACATATCATTAGTTTGCGTGGTAGTAAGGTTTTTTTAGATGTTGTCGAGGTATTTCAACATAGTAAAATTGAATTAAAAGACAACGCTCGAAAGATTCTAAATGAACTATTTAGTCAAGGCGTTGATCCAAATCAAATTATTGAGTGTCTGCCAGAGTGGGAAAAAAATGGGCTTTGCCAAGCTGATGTGCCTTTTTTTATGATCCAATTAGATTTAAACAGTATGCGCTTAAAATTATGGTTACCCAGTGAAGCATTTAACTATCAATCTCAACAAAGTTATAAATATCTCAGTGCACCAAATGTTAGTCATATTAGCTCTTTTTTAGGCTATCGATTTAACTTTGATTATGCAGATCGACGAGATACAAACTACTATTTAGAGTTGGATAATGTGACTGGTTTTGGACGAAATCACCTAAATAGTAGTGTTTTTTTACAACAAAGTCGTTACCAAAAAGATATTCGTATTAATAACGTTTATTGGCAATATGATCAAGAAAAGCTATATTCACGGTTAGGCTATTTTAATAATGCCAATTTTTACAGTGGACAGAATACTTATAATTTAAATTATGCTTTTAATGGAAAAGGTATTATTGCGGAATTAGGTAGTTCAGATAACCTATCTTTATCTTCGCAAAAAGCATCCCTGATTCCTATTCCTTTATTTATTAACGCAAATTCAGTTGTCAACGTTTATAAAGATGGGCGGTTAATTTCGGTACAAAATTTTAGTGCGGGTAATCATATATTACAAACTGAGAGCTTTCCTGATGGTATTTATCCGATTCAAATTGAAATTACCCAAGGTGGTCAAGTGGTTAATACAGAAACCGCCATGATTAATAAACCTTCATCATTAGGAAAGTTGCACGATAATAATAGGAATTACCGACTTTGGTTAGGAATGGTTGCTAAAGATCAAAATTCAGCAATTAAAGCTCCTTACCTTGGTGGTAACTTTGCTAGCGTAATAAACAAACAAACAGTCATGAATTTTGGGGGCTATGGTGTTGATAATTTAGCCCTTGGTGAATGGGATACGGAAGTTTATTTACCGTTAAATACACAAATTACTCAAACTGTTGCGCTAGATTCACGCTTAAATTATGGCTATAACTTGCAGCTATCCAATATGTGGTTTAACTATTTTTCTACCAACGTTTGGTATAACACCAACAGTAAAAGTGACAACCCATATAGCCCATTTAAATCACGTTATAATAGGATAGGTATTTCATCTTACTTAAACTTAAGCCCAATTAAACTTGGTTCAATTTCTGCCACTTATAGCTATAGTTTTCATAACAGCAGAGATAGCCTAAGTACATCTTATTTTCATAATTTGTATTATCGGAACAACTGGAATGTTAGTGCTTCTGTTAGTTACAACAAAACTTTCTCAGGCAATGAAGATAAACAAAACAACTACGCCTTTATGCTCAATATTTCTTATACTTTTGGCAATGGTAATACATTAAGTGATTATCTACGCTATTCACCAACAGATAAGCAAGTCTCTAATGGTCTAAGCTTTAGACCAAACTTAGATCATCCTTATATACGGTATGTAAATGCCAATGTAGATTATCGTAAAGACTATGTTAATGGTCTATTCTCGACTAGTGTTAAATCGGATTACATGCAAGGTGATTTATCAACATCAGTGGTTAGTCAAAACAATCAAGAAAATTATGGTGCTTCTGGTAGCTTATATGGTGGCATAAGCTTAACACCTCAAAGCATCACAGCTCATAACGATCACCGTAGCAAATCAGGTGTGGTTATTCATTTAGATACGGAAGATAAAAAGCATAAAATGTCCACACAAATCAATGGGGTACGTTATCCGATTTACAAAGGGGATAACTTTATCTCATTACCTCATTACAAGCAATATAGCGTTTCTTTAAGCGATCATCCCGATGAAGCACAGTTATTGCAATACTCAGATAAAAGTGAATTCGTAAGCCTATATCCTGGCTCTGTTTACTATATGACACGCGAAGCTTTCCCAATCATTGATGTCATTGGACAAATTATTGATAGTAAGGGCAATCCTATTGCACATGCCAAAGTGCAAAACCATGTGGAAACTACAAGCTATAGCGATGAGTCTGGCTTTTTTGTTGTAAGTATTAGTAAAACAAAACCCACATTAAAAATTACAACAAACGATCAAAGCTGTATTTATAACTTTGATGCAACAGAAATTAAAAATGCACAGCCTGGGTATTGGGTTGGCACGCTAAAATGTGAAGGGGTATAAAATGAAAAAATGGTTAACAATTTTAATTGGATATATCTCAATTACACTTAGTTATGCAGAGACAACTGATTTAACTTTTAAGGTAGATTTAGCTAATAAAACGATTAAATCATCAAGGGGATTGATTAACAACATTGACTTTACAAATAATTTGATCGCTAACAATAAATTAAATTTTAATGTTAGTGGAATTGATTTAACTGGAGCGATAGGAAAAACATTAACTGGTAACTTCACTTACTATTGTGGCTATTTCAACTACTACTGTAACAGAGATAATGTAAACTATATTGTATCGCCTTTTACTTTACAGTGCACTAATAGTATTAGCTTGAAAGGCTCTGTTACTGTGGCAGGGGATAGAAATAATTTCCATCTTAACAATTCCTCCATTCCTTCATCAACAAGCAGTCCTTTTCGTTTTAATATCAAATCTTCTGATAGATATCGTATTAGGCAGTTGAGTTTCACATTTGATAGCATTAATCTTGCTGATACAATTGGTATTTCAAATTGTACAGGTAGTGTTAATATACAGGGGGTATATTGGCTTACTCAATATGATCCAAAAACACCGCGGTCAATAAGAAATGATATAGATATTCCCATTAATAATAACTTGAATATAACACTTAACTTTGACCCTTATATCAAACTAACAGGACAAGCAAATTACCAAGCCACACTAACTAAGAATAATCATTTTGGTAATGATTATGGCGCAATAGTAACCATTCCCTATGCTACCAATGCAAATAATATTAAAGTAAAACTTAAAAGCTGTACACAATCGAATAGTTCTTGTGTTTTACAAGATGAAAGAGATGGAAGTAACACAATTCCGTTTCAGTTAAAAATAAATCAACAATTGGTTACAACAATCGGACAAGAACAACCTATTGCTATAACACAACAGTCCAATGAGATTAACGTTAATTTAAGTGCAGATGAAAATACAGTCAAACACGCAAAACCGGGCACTTATAAGAGTAAGGTTATCCTTTTGTTAACGGCATCTTTTAATTAGAGAAGGAATAGTTATGTTAAAATTTTTGTCCTCCTTACTACTTGCTTTATATAGTGTGATCAGCTTTGCCTCAAGTACCGGAGAAAATGTCGAGGTTGAAATTGACGCCACCCTTGTGGTAAAGCCTTGGTTTTCTATTGAGGTTAATGCTAATGATATCGTATTTAGGAATGACGTTAGTTCGGTGCTCTCAGGCATAACAGGGATTAATAATAATCATGATTATATATATGCAGGGAAATCTCAAGAAGTAGGATTCTTGAGTAACATTGCTAACCCACAGTACACAATAAAATGTAATAAAGGCATGATGACATTAAGTGGTTCTACAACTTCACAACAAATTATCCCAGAAAGTTATCTTTGTATAAATGGCACGGCACAAGCATTAGGTACTGCACCTGTACGCCTCCCCCCTCAAGTACCAAACCAAAAGTTTAATCTCTTGCTTTTGGTCAAGCAAAAAAGCGGCACTGCGTATCCACAGGGTCAATATCGTGGTCAACTTATTTGCACAGTTTCGGTTAATTTTTAGTCCTAATTTAGGTGAAAGTAATGATAAGACAAGTAACAACTTTTTTAATGGGTTTACTGGTAACACTTTCTTGTTTTGCCACAACACCTACACCACAAAACCTTCAGTTTGACTTACAGCTTGATATAACTAACAGCCCAACAGTCAAACTTGATATGCTAAATACAAATTTGACAGTCCCACAACTTAAGCTTGATAAAAATAATCGTCTTCCAAGATTTGAGTCTGACAAACTATCAGGAAAGGTCAATTGGGATAATACTGATAAGCTTACAGCTTCACTTCAATGTAATAATAAAGATCAACAAGGAAATTGTATTCTATCTGCTGTAAATACAGGTGGGGCGTGCCCTGCATGTACTATCCAATATAAAATGTGTATAGAGGTCAATTTACAACAACCAATATGTGAAAATGATGGTGTTGGTCGTGATATCACAATTAGTCAGAATAAAGGTGTTATAGGTTTTGAGGTTTATATCAAAGGTGATGGTAATGACTCTATTATACCAAGCAGTCAGAATGAAAAGTTTAATGGAAGTTTTAGCATAACCTTTACTGCCTCTTTTTAATTTTTTAAAGTGATCTATGTTTTGTATAATTTATGATCATCAAATTGCATCGATATATTAAAAATAAAATATAGAAACCTTAAATTTTAATCGTGCGGAAATATATTTTTAAGTAAATTCTTATTCAATTAATCAACCAACAATAATAAGGAGTTAATCACATGACAATAAAATGTATAAAACAAAGCCTTGAAACTAAAAAGGAGAAAAATCAATTGAAATATTCTATAAAAACCTCGTTTATTTGTTTGCTAGCAGGGCTGGTAGGTGTTACCAATGTAAGCTATGCGGAAAATATAACTGACAATACAGATATCCAGATCCCAACAAATTATACGTTGCATAATACAGCGTTAGATCGCGATCTTGATAAAAAAATAACACAAGAGTCTTACCATAAGAACACATTGGATAACTTATTATCAAGCGATAAAGGCTTTTTATGGTTAAGGTCAACAGAAGGAAAAAACTGGCTAACAAGTCACGTTGGACAAAACTGGTTTCGATCAGACTCGTCTATTGTAAATGAGTGGCTTAATACTGAAGATGCAAAAAGCTGGGCATTAACTCCTGAAGGAGAAGAAACACTCTTTTTAAAAGTCCAGTCTCTTTCAGACAATAAACAATTGACCTATCACAATCGTCTTGAATGGCCAAGTTTTACAAATATTGGTGTACATGCAGTAGTTATAGGCGCAGGCATAGTCGGTTACAAAAACGTAGCAAACAGAGCTGTCACTACAACAGCTCTAGCTATTGTTGGGCTGGCAACTGCAAATATAGGGCAATGGGCTATTAACTCTTCTACTAGTTTTCAATCTCCTTTAGATAAAGTATTAATTACCAAAGCAGGGCAAGCTTGGCTGTATACAGAATCAGGTGTTCAATGGCTATTAAGTCCTAGCGGTCTTAAATGGTTAGAATCTTCAGAAGGGCAAGACAGGCTTAGCTTTTTGGAAGGAAATAAAAATGGCCATAGTATTGCAAGGGATATTATTCATAGCAAAAACCTTAATGCAATCGATCAAGTAGCAAAAAAAATGGAAAAAGTGTTACTTGAAAAGGTCAAAAATGCAAATACGATAGCAGGGTATTGGTATGCTTCTGATTTAGATCAATTCTTATCATCTTATTTAGGTGGTTTATGGCTAGCTAGTGATACAGGTATAGAGTGGCTAAAAAGTTATGAAGGTAAAGAATGGCAAGTTAATGAGCAAGGTGAAATGCGTAAAGTTTTTATCAATTGGCTCAATACAAATGCAGGCTTACAATCGATTAAAAATGAAAGTATCTTGCAAGATTTTATCCTTGGTTATGTGAATATAATGGATAATAGCGATTCTAAAAACTGGTATGCTCACTCAGACTTTTCTAAGTTTATACTCTCAAAAGCAGGTGGTGTATGGCTAGCAACAGAAGTAGGTCAACAATGGATGAAAACAAGTAAATGGGGAGAATGGCTAACCCAGAATGCTTATAATACGTGGCTATGGGAAAACACTGCTATAACATGGCTTAATAGCAGTGCTGCTAAAGAATGGGTGCAAAAGGATGCTGGCAAAAAACAATTTCAAGATTTGTTGAACAGTAAAGGGTGTGGACAAGAAGATAATCGTCACTTCATACAGAAAGTTTACAGTTCTGATTGTGTTGTGTTGCAGCGTACTCTAGCAGGAAAAACCTATAATACTCAGCTGCAATAAAGTAAACAGTAAAAAAATACATTTAACATAGGCAATGGATTGCCTATGTTAATGTTCAACAATAACATTTCGTGCATTCTCTACGTCATGCTGTCTGTTTCACATATAAATCAAGATCTTTAAAAACATTCAATAGTTGTTTCATATTTATACTCTTATACAACAAAAACCAGTGATTTTTTATCATTTGGTTTTGATAATCAACTTGTGTTCATAATGAAGTTAACTAACTTGTCCCAGATAGTTTTACAGATTTGCGATGAGTAATAACATGTTTTGAATACTATCGGAAAGGAATTGGTTGATTAAACTTAAGGAGTAAATAAATATGGAATTAGAAAATATTACACGACGAAGTAATGTTCAAATCAATAAAACTCAATCAAAAGTGATTTCTAAAAAAATTATCGTTTATCTTCTTGCTGTATTCATAAGTAACGTTAACCTAAGCTATGCACAAACAGAGGAACAACCCAATATTCAAATTGAAAACGAGTTAGAGAACTCTATTAATCTAGAGCAACCAGTGGCTGAAAACGAGCTAAACGTCTCACCTCTAACTCCACAGCACATAGACTCTGAAGATATCAGAACCTCTCAATCTACAAATCCACAACAAGTTACTGAAAATATCATAACCATTCCTTCTATACATTCACAGCAAACGGTTATTGAAGTTGTAATAGCCAATCCTAAAAACTTACAACAAGCTGACATTGAAAATAACCTAAATATTACAAGTCAATTTAATGATCCGTATGAACAAATCATAGATAAAAAATTTTACGACAAAATCCAAAATGCCATTTACCGTGAAGAAAACGTGAGTGAGTTGCTATCAAGTGATCAAGGTTTATTATGGTTAAAGTCAAATAAAGGTAAAACCTGGTTAGCATCAAATGAAGGGAAAAATTGGCTTCAGTCGGATTCATCCATTGTTCGTCAATGGTTGAGCACAGACAATGCACAAGCTTGGGTGCTTAGTCCTCAAGGTGAGCAAGCAATGTTACTTGCAGCAAATTCCCTTTCAGATAACAAAATACTAACCTTAACAAATAATTTTAGCTGGCCCGGCATATCGAGTCTTTTTGCCTATACAACACTAACTGCGATCGTTATTGTTCTTGGTCGCAACATTGATTCCGTGAAGACAGAAGAGACGGTTGCTAATGCCGGAGCCAATAATAACCCAAAGGCGAAAGAACCGCTCCCAGAGAAAAGCACTCCCACTAATGAAAATGGATTTAAATATGTATTAACAATACCTGCTGTACTGACTATTTCTGTTATGGCGGCAAATATCCTTCAAGGTATTGCTTATTCTTTTACCAGTTTTCAATCCCCTATAGATAAACTATTAAGCACCAAAGCAGGAAATACCTGGCTGTATACAGAATCTGGAATTAAATGGTTATTAACGCCATCTGGACTTAAGTGGTTAGAGTTTTCTGAAGGTCAGGATTACTTACATTTTTTCCAAGGAAACAAAAATGGTTATACCATTGCAAAATCTCTTATTCATAAAGAGAATCTCAATCAAGCACATGATATAGCAAACAAAATGGAGAAAGTTTTTCTTCAAAAAGTAGAAAATGCTAATCACATATCTGGCTGGTGGTACGATTCCGACTTAGATCAGTTTTTATCATCTTATGTGGGGGGTGTCTGGTTAGCCACTGAAACTGGAATTAAGTGGCTACAAACTCCACAAGGCAAACTATGGCAATCGGATAGGAATGGTAGAATGAAACCAATTTTCATCAATTGGTTAAATAAAGATGTAGGTTTACAAGCAATAAAGCAAAGTGCGGAATTACAGCGTTTAATTTTTGATTATGTTATCATCATGGATAACCATGACTTCTCAAACTGGTATTTCGATTCAGAGTTTGCTAATTTTCTATCTTCAAAAGCTGGTAGTATCTGGATTACCACAATAGAGGGACAACGATGGATAAAACACTCACGGTGGCAAGAGTGGTTAAAGGATAACCTTAAAAATTCTTGGATATTTAAAAACTATGCAATCAAGTGGTTTGATACTCCTATTGCTGAAATATGGACAAACACGCCAAATGGACAACAACAATTAAAGACAATTATCGGTCAATGGAGTAAGAATGAGCGAAAAGATGGAATATATGCTTCAGACTATAGTACCATCATGCAAACGAAAGTCGGTAAAATGTACAATTATGCAAAAAATGAAACTCCTTAGAAAGGACAACAAATTTGTTATTTGTATACCCTCTAAACAGTCAATTTAATGCCTAGACCAAGCGTTAGCGTGCATTCCGTTTTGTATCCAAAATCTAATTTATTTCATGCTGTCTGACAAAGTAGCAACTGAGAAATAAAAAAAGCCAATATAGCTCATTGATAAACTTAAGATAATAAAACCAATCATCTTCATTTTTGTTACAATTGCTTCAATCTCCGTTTCCAATACACGCTCACTTAATGCAAGTAACCCTTGTTCAATTGCACCTGTATCGGTGTAAATATCCAAAAGCAATGATGTATTGTTGTTAAAAAGGTTAACACTTGCTAAAGCACGTCCAGCAGAAACTCCATCTTGTGACATCATCAATCTAATCTTGCTAATATATTGCTTTAAGTAATGAGAGCAGTTATTTTCAATTAACATAAATGCCATGTTAAAGCTCTTTCCTGAGCTAAGTAATGATGCTAAGGAAATAAGGACACTTGTTGCCTGTATTCTTTTATACTCAGCAAATCCCCATAATTTATCAAACAAATGGTAACGTATATTAAAAGTCCAACGCTTAACAATAATAGGAAGCATAATAAAAAGTACAATAGCAAGCAAAATAATATGCCAAGTATGACCTGTAATATAATCGTTTAACGCAATAAAATCTGCTATGTTTCCTGATAAGTTCTCTTTTGGTAACGATTCCAATAACATCGGAATTACCTTTAATGAACAACCAACAATAACACCAATTAAAACTAATATTGAAATTGTTGGCATAATCATACCGATGGCAATTTTCTTGGCTAACAAGGCAAACTTTTGAGTGAGTGAGCTAGCATAATCAAGCGCATTGATCGGATTATCAAAGTTTGCCTTAATCATCATATGTTCATTTTCTGGAATATAAGGCTTAATCGCTTCATCAAACGTCATACCATCGTATTCAATTTTAGTAATCCAATCTTGTAAAATTGTTGCCAAAACTTTATTGTTAAATGATCGATAATATTGATATTTTTCCTTTAATGCCACCAGTGTTCCATAGATACTCAAGCTGCTGTTACTCATCACCAAAATAATATTTTGATACAATGATGCACGCACACGGTTAGAAAAAAATAGACGTAAAACAAAAACCATTAACATATTGTACTTTTTGGAGGTATCCTGCTTTTTACTTTCACGCACTCCACGCAAGCGTAAAATCATTGATTTTAATGAAGATATTATCATAAAACCCCCTCCAACTGATCTAAGCGACCCATTTTATACTCATAAATAACAGGGCAAAGCAAACCTGATAACACTTTTTCAAAGGCATGGTAGCTAATCGTTTTACCACCATTTTGATGCCATATTTCTCTTGCTTGTTGATGCTTACCTAAATTAATTTTTTCTAATATTTTCTCCGTTGGTGCTAATATTTCAGCCACCACCTCGCGACCAATCGCCGCTTTATGATCACAGTGAATACATCCATCTGGGTTGGCAAAATGCACATCGGCTAACCGATGGTCATCATTACCATAATAGCGATTAATATTTTGCAACCTTTGCAATATCTGACAATCAGGATATATGGATTGATATTTATCATAACTCCAAGCACACCGAGGACATACAATTGGAATAAGGGTTTGGTGAACAATCAGCGATAAAAATTTAGGTGATAATAAAACATCTCTATCAATACCAATTCCCATTAAACGATCAATACATAAAAAAGCATTTTGCGCATGTAATGTTGTTAGCACCTTATGCCCCGATTGCACTGCCTGTTGCAACAATGCCGCAGATGAGCGATCACGAATTTCTCCTGCCATAATAACATCAGGATCAAGCCGCATTGCTGCTTTAAAAGTATGATTAAACTTTTCTAATGTCATCTGACTTGTATCATCTGCCGTTTCATGAACAGGAATTTGGCAAGCACCATCAATAATATACTCAGGAGGTGACTCGATTGTAAGGATTTTTTTCTGTCGACGACTGCGATCAACCATTAATTTCAATACCACTGACAAAGAGGTACTTTTCCCCGAACCAGTTTCACCAGAAAAAATAATCACTCCTTCCGGTGCAGTCAAGGCTTTATCTATTAATTCAACTTGTTGAGAGGAATAACCTAATGAATTTATCGTTTGGCTTTGTTTTTTACCCATCGATAATACACGCATAACAACATTATAACCATAAGGATATAAAGGAGTACTTTGGAACCTTAGTCGATATACCATGCCAGCAATATTTTGATCAATTACTGCTTGCTGTGCTTTATTGTATAAATCTAGTTGTTTATCAACTGTACCATAATGTCCTTTGGTGTTATAAATAGCACGAAGCACCTTAAGCATCACATCCGCATCATATTCTTTATGTAAATATACCAAACCATTAATGCGATGCTTTAATTCAACCTTTGTGGCAGTTGCTTCAATATGGATATCTGAGGCATGGTTGTCTACCGCCTCTTTCACAATGTTATAAAATTCACTTAAAATGCCTGTATCAATTTCATCTTCTGATGCTAACGCAATAACATCATCTAACAATAGGGGGGAAACTGGCTGGACAACAATCGGTATATCGCCTTTAACGTAACTCTTTACTTGTTTTTTAATATGTTCATAGCGTGCTTCAGGTACGTCTGTTGAAATAAAGGCTACGATAATCTCTTGACGACCATCTTTGAGTGCCTTAGCAAAAACGTATTGTTCTTTTCTAATCGACTCACTAATTACTTTTTGAATACTAAAGTCTAACTCATTTAGTGAACCAATATGCTTATACGCACCGGTACTTTGTGGCTGATAGATATTGCCGTAAATATCGCCTACTGTTTGATATTTGCTACTCATAAATACTTTTACATCCTAACTAAATTTAGCCAACATCAATCGTCAAGTATCTCTCTTTATCAAGACTTGTAGCATCAAGGAGTATCACTTTATTGGCATTAATTGAAGCGACTTTATAACGACCCTCCAGCATATCACCAACCTTAAGCTCATGTTTTTTGGCATGATACCAAATCACTGCTTCCCAAATGCCATCTTCTTTTGATACTTCAGCAACTTCAATACTATAGTCACCTTGCTTAGCCGAAGCTCCACTTAATGATGCTTTCGATTTGCCAATGGCAGCAAGCTGCCTTTGCAATTTATAACTATCTATCTTTTGCTGCATGGCTTTATTCTCAAGTGCTTGCTGTTCAATCTGTGCATGCAAATGATCTTGCGCTTGAATACTCTTATAATATTCCTGTGTTGAATCAATTGCATACGTTTGCGATGAATTTGTTTGTGTATAAGCCATTGCTACTGCCGAGTTTAGTGCAACAAAAAACAACGCACAGCGTATCATTCTATGCTTCATATACCTCTCCTTTAACAACCCATGATATGGGTGTATTTTGATGATTTTGTATTTCAACACTTACTAAAACAAATGTATTAAGCTCTTTTGCCATTGCTGCTATCGACAAAAGCTCCCGCATTCCCTGACCTAAAATGGTTAATGGGTGTTTGCGAAGCTCATAAGACAACACCTGAGCTTTTGCCAAGTTAAAGTTCATCCCCCTGAGTTTTAGTTCTTCAATAAATTTATCAAAACGATAATGACCTTTGGGTCCCGCACTGTTTAAGTTAAACGTTGATTGATCTTTTGAAGTATTTTTATCAGAAATAAACTTAAAACGAGCACTGGTTATATTATCAGCTATAGCGGTTACTGAGGCTACTTGCAATGATTGAATACTGTTAAATGACGCTTGAGTCAGTGAAACAATATGATCTTTACTAGATAAAACATAAGTAGCATCAACAGTATCCGATACACTAGCATCATAATAAACTTTCTGGATATGCCACTGTAAAATAGAAACAGGCAAATTGCTAATAGCATTAATAAATTTAATAATAAGTGGATATGCATTCTTATTGTTAATTTCACTATTTATTTTGTTAAAAAATTCTTCTTTTTCTTGCTGCTTTTTAATCTTATCTTCTCCTTTTATAGCTGAAAGCTGGGAAGGCGAATCATTAAAAAAATACATGTAACCACCTACCATCAATGATAATAATAAAACTCCATATCCAATCAGCTTACGCCGTGACATAGGAAGACTTTTTTTATTAGCAGTGCCTTTTTTTGGCGCTATCTTTTTAATATTTTTAAGCAATGGTTTAATACAAAATCGTTGTTGATCTGGCACATTAAGAAGCAGTTCAGTTAAAGAGCTTTTTTTAATAGCTGTTCTGTCAATTCCAAAATCTGATTCTATTTTATTGATAAAAAAGGCACTACTATCCTTATCACAATGTAAAACTTGCCTAAATATATTTGATGAAAAAACTTTCTCTAAATATAACAAAAATCTATGCAAAGACCCCTCATCAACGATCATATCCCCTGATAGTTGAATATGGTCGTGTGATTGGTTAACAGTAGAGATCTTAGACTCTATTTCTTTAGTAACGGGAAGTAATGCTGTTGGCAAAACAATGCCATTTTTAATAGAACACAACCAATATTTTCCTGTATATTCGCCACTTTTACTCGCCAAAGGGAAAACATAAATAGCATCTTTTGATAACTCACTTACCACAGCAGCAAGTGATATAGCACCAATTACATCATTTTTGTTTAAAGATAAATCAGGCGACACCCCCGCAGCAATTCCGCGCTTAGTATCGACAAGAAAGCCATCACAATGCATACGCTCAAACTCTTGCATCATTGCACTTTCTGTTTCAAGCATCAGCCACGTCAGTCCTATCAAATAATGGTTATTATTTATATGAATGATCATATTAACTTCTCCATAGCCCCTAACGTATTAAATAAGGCGTTACAACAATAACGGTAATCGTCGAGTTGTTTATAGCTGCTTGTGAACCACCTAACATCCAAGTACTTTTAGGTCCAATGCTATCGGTTTGTGCGTTATCTTTAGTGTCTTCAAAACCAGCCAAAATCACGGTTTGTCCGGACTTTAGCGGCACAGATTGCATAAAACTTTTATTACGTATTGACGGCAATTTAATCGTCTGTGGCTGTGTACTACCATCCACAGGAACTTGTGATTCATCCATACGTACCAAATTCGTTAAATTAACACTTAAATCAACCAGTACTTCATTGCCTTTGACAACAATCGGCAAGACTTTGATTTCATAACCTTCAGTGTATTCACCAGGCGTTACTGATCGTTGCACAGCTCCTGGTCCACTGCCACTTGCCGTGACCACAACATCCACTTTTTTAATATAAGCCGTTGTCGTTGATACTTGAATAGGCACAGGACGACCACTAACCGTATAAAGCGTTGTTCCTGTCACGTGTGTTGTTTTACCAATCGTTTGCAAAGCGTTGATAATTAATTTCGAATCACTCCAAGGTCCTGAAGAAATAGCACCTGTTAGGGTACCATAATTACTAATTCCAGTAATGTTATCAGTTAATGTCGGAGTGTTCCAAGAAATTTTACCACTTGTTGCTTTATATACAGCATCCCAATTAAAACCATAACCAGAAGAATTTTTCTGATCTACATCATAGACATCTAGTCTAATCACTACTTTCTTTCTGGCTGTACGGTTAATTTCTTCTAAATACTGAGATACTTGACGCATTAATAGTGGCGTTGTCTTTACCGTGATTAGGTTAAGTGTCGAGTTTTCATCCACAGTACCCAATTTACCAATAATAGATTTAATAGTTTTAATCACTGCTGCCCAAGGATTGTCATATTCTGCTTGGTTTTCAGTTTGAAGTGATGCAGATTGATTAACCCCTGTATTGGAGTTACTACCGACTTTCGCTGTTGTCTTAATCTTGTCAGTCAAAATATCAACATGGAATGTCTTTGTTTCCATTCTAAAAAATTCAACTGTATTTCTACTTTGATCATACTTCCAAAAAATGCCAAGCTTAAAAGCAAAGTAATCTAAAAATCCGGCAATATTGCCATCATAGTCACAATGAATCATCACATCATGAATATCCGACATCTCATACGCTACCTGCTCTTTTTTTAGCATATCAGACTCTGGCATCGCTAGATGTTCTCGCTGAGAAATATACTCAATAGCACCTTCCGAAAAAACAACCTTAGATTGAGTAATTCGCTGTATTTTTGCTATCAGCGTTTCAAGTGTTACTCCTGTTGCTGTATTGTTATAAGCAAATGACCGTTGAAATATTTCAGGCAAGGCGTTTTGTGCTTGAATATCAATTAAATCTCCTTGAACGTAAGGCTCATCACTAATCGTCACAAAACTCTCTGATTTTGGCTTTTTCAAGTTTGACATCATTGCCTTAGTTTTCTCAATATTCGCATCTGCATTTTCATCAACAGTTTTATATATAGCAGTGCTACAACCAGCCATCGATAGCATCAAGCTACTCAACAGCAACACACGTAATATCTTTTTATTGTTTTTCATTATCCACAACCTTAACTACTTTTGCATGACGACCATGTTTGCAGAATATGATTTTGCTTTAATTAGCAAAACGTTATTTGTCTTTAACTGTGCTTCCAGTGGATGATCAGCATCTTCAAATGCTTTTAGCAAATTGTTTAATGCTCCATTTTTTGCTAACAGTTGTCCCTCAAACTGTGCCGAAGCGGCAAGCTTATAATCAACAGATGCTTCCCATATCACTTTAATACCTTGATAAGAGGCCCATCGTTCAACTGTCTGTTTTAAAGTTTGCCCTTGTTCGGCATAAAATAATTGTCTTGGGCACATTGCTAGTAAATCAGCTTCTTTTTGTGTTTTAGCAATCGCAACTGTTTTATCGTCTAGATTAATACTTATGGCATAATCATTGTTTTCTTGGCTAAAAATCTGATATACCTGTTTGCTAGAAAACGTCTGATCTAATAAATTGTCAGCCACAATGAGTGCAAAACCATTATATTCATCATCAGAAGAAATCTTAGCCATACCATGTGTTTTCGTAAGATCAGCATCAGCACAAGCTTTATCTGAAATACAATAAGGGTTTAACAGCTTAAAGTGATCATCTACTGCTAATTTATTTGCCACAGCAAGTTGATAAGGCAACATAGCCGTGCATAAAAGTACTGGGAAGCTAATAAAACACTTTAGCTTATAATTAATTTTCTTATTCATATTGTTTTTACCTTCTTGCAATATCGATATAAATAAACTGATCGACAACACTAGGATCAAGTACATCATTTGATTCAATATCATCCTTACACCTAAACTCAGTACGCGTCATCCCTGTTTTTTTTAATTTCCCTGCACAAATTGCAAACTTAGACCCTGGCGTGTGAATTAGGTTTTTCTTTAAATACGCTATCATTCTTAGAGCGAGTCCTGTGTCCACTTTACCGCCACGCTCAGGATAAGGCACACGTAATAACACGGATTTCGGTGTTTCATTATTAGCCAGACCTATTGGCTGCATGAAAACATTTCCATCCATGTTAAGGAATGGAAATTTTTCAATCTGTTGACTTGTACATTGACAAAAGAAATTACCATTATTTTGGCTAAATCTATTATGAGGCTTATTCGCTTCAAGACAAGATGGAAATGTTATGTTTGATGAGACAGGGGGATGTGTTATCCCGCATACAGCGGATAAGTTATCTGTCTGATAAAATTGTTTTAAAGTTATTTCACCATTTATCATTCGACTCTCCTTTTTCCATGCTTCCTTAATATCATTTGCCTGTTTCTTGTAATTATCTTGCTCTGAAGTTGTTGAAGACATTTGAATCATCGCCATTGGCTCATAAATCGCATCACCAATTGTGTAAGCAATGTGTATAATATTGTTGGCAGCAGTCTCGGCTCTCTCAAGCTGTTGCTTTTTGACCAATTGCATATATTCACTAATTGCAATAAGACCCAAAATTACTAATGATGCCATTAATGAAATTAAGATATAGCCTTGCTCTTTATGCCTTACGCGGACGCAATTTAGTTTTTTTGAGAATATATACATTTGGTTTTTCCTAACTTATAATTTCTATTATTTTTTTAGCAATAAACACAAAAATATTAAGTTGATTTTTTGTTTTTTACCTTCCCTTTGACAAAACAAGGTCAAAGAGGGTGTTACACATAGTGTTATTAAAGTTATTTTTTAATAGTTATTTAGTAAACACACTCATGTGGAACTACATTAGCGTTTGAATGTCAGTGTCAACGGATAATCCGGACCAGTCTCATGGTCGCAATCAGTAGCAATAGCAGTAGCTGCAATCGGTGTCATTAAAGGTGTTTGACTTCCAACTTGAACACTAAGCGCATCAGACATACTTGCTGCAGTTGCTAATGAATCACATGATTGCTTAGACATGCTATTAAATACAATAGTGTACTGTGTTCCTCCAGCAACACCATTAACTTCGAGTCGCCCTCCAAATGGGGTAACGATCTCGTTTCCAGCTTTATTAATATATTTCTTGGCAATCCGATCACTACGGATAAGAAGGGTGTCATCGATCGCCATACCCAAATTCATTTGAGTCACATCATGGATAGTTGATTGAATGGTACCTATTAAAGCTGTGGTTTCTTGAATACGGTTTTTTTGCGCGGCTTTAGCAAACTGTGAAATCACAATCGCTGTTAACACCCCAATAATAACGAGCACTACCATCAACTCAATTAATGAAAACCCTTTTTGTTTTGCTGATGTATTTATTTTCTTCATATTTTTTCTCCTTTTTTGTTGTTTATTACGTTGGTTTGATTTTTTGTTGTTTATTGCTTTTTTATTGTTTACTACAGCATTAAGTATTTAACCTGATGCTTTGAGACAAAATTACAGGATTTAATTTTAGGTCACAATATTTAGCACTTTTATCGGACAAATTGATTGGCGATTACCCCATAAAAACTCTTTAATATTATTCCATGTAGACACTCCCCATTTAATCTTTTTGACATAGACAAACCCATCCATAAGCCTGTATAAGGCTTATATTATTAGTGGCAAAAAAGATTTCTAAAACTTTGCATGACCTTACACATCAGAAGCGCACAACCTGCATCAACTTCTTATGCTTTTAAATTTATCAACATGCTGATAGATTAACAAATATGAGCTATGGAACGCTCAATATGAACATTTTCAATTTATTCCCCATTTTTGCAAAACATCTTTAACTTAAAGATGTCCAAAATTAAACCATAGGAAGTAATTCATGTCATTCTTTATAAGGTAACAGTCTGTATGTCAAGCTTACAATTTATGTTTTAATATAACTTATTGTTTATTAATACAGAAATTGGATTACCGATCAGAATGATTATCTGCACAAAACATATAACCCGCTCTATTAACCGTTTTAATCAACGAACCATTAGTTGTTGCTATACTCAACTTTTTTCTAAGCTTGCTAATTAATACATCAATCGTTCGATCCATACCATCATATGGTCGATCATATACACACCAAGAAAGCTCATCTCTTGAGACAATTTTATTTGACTGTTTTAGAAAAAAACTTAATGCTAAAAACTCAGACAAAGAAAGTTTATGAGGATGTTTTCTCACATCAATTAGGCATTTTTGATCTATATCCAAACAAATATCATTAAAAAAAATATGCTTATATTTTTCATCTTTGTTGTTGAGGATTCTCAATATTGCACTTATTTTTGCTGATACAATCTTTATATCTGTTCCCTTGTCAACGTAATCTATAATACCAGATTGGTAAAACATTACCTCTAACTGAATATCTGACTTATCGCTAATCACAATAATAGGCAGCTCAGATCGGCTTTGGTAAACTTCATAGCATAATGTATTAGTCAATGCTCCATTGATAACACTTGAAACAACTAATAGATCAACTTTTTGAGTTATCAAAAACTTATCTAGTTGTAAAACATTGTTACATTTAATAATTTGGCAATTTTTTAAATGATGACTTAATTGATTAACATAATATTTATCAACCCCCACTATTAAGATATTATTTTTAACCAACTCTCTATCCCCCATGAGCTAGACATCGATATGGTCTGCTGCAAGATAATTCCTTAAGAAGAATTTGAGCTGCAATAGCTGATCAGTAAGACAAACAATAGAAAACTTACAATGCTCCGCTCAGTACTCCTTATTTTCTTTCTATCTCTTCTCATCTTTAGCTTGATAGATTATTAATCAAGAATTTAGCTAGAGAAATCTTTACTGAACTAACTCATTGGACTCAAAATTAAGCTTGGATGACATTATCTAAATAAAAAAAATTCTTATCACTGTATAAAATGTACTGAAATGTTAATAGATGTCTAGTTAAGTACTATTTATGTTCAAATCAAACACACTCAAATGACACAATCTGCTTAATATTTATGCCTTAAATAAATAGACTTTACGAATAGTAAATTTTAGTTAGTTTTGAACAATACAAATTCAGCCTAGCTAAAGCTCTTTATTTAATCCTGCTGACTGAGTATTTTCATTATTAAATATCAAGTTTCCTTCAGTAAAACTTATATTTTGTTTTGTTTCTTGAACTGGCAGGTTAGATGTTTTTGGTAATTGTATAACGTTTAAACTATTCCCTTTTTCACTTGAATTTTGAATCTCTAAGGAATTATTTTTCCCAGGATTTTTATCTTTTGTATCTTGCTCTTGCTCAATATCAAAATGCTTTTCATTATCTGGCTTATCTGTTGTAAGATTTATCAATTTTGTTTTTAAGTTTGAGAAAAACAATGAATCATAAAAAAATAAATATCCTATCGCCAATGTTGCTGTTACTAATGCCAAACCAATTAAGACATTAGTTGCAATAGCTACACCTATCAACTCTCCAAGTAATGGTGTTGCTAAAATTGCTAACAACGCAGCCAATCCAATGATTAACGTGCGCTTCCATTCATAGAACTTTTGCAGCACAAATTCACGTGTATTAGACCATATTTGCCCTGTTCCTTGAATCTTTCCTTTAACTTGTTCTAACTGATCCCGAGATTCACAATATATCTGTTCAGGGGTGATGTTTTCTTCATTAAACAATCGTTGATAAGCCTTATATGCTCCACTCACAGCGCCATAAATTGCCCCATAATATATCATATTTGACACTTGGTTAAACCAATTACCCATTGAGCTTAGCCCAACAAAGGTTGCAGCACCTCCTAACCAAGTTAACCCTTTACTGATAAGATACTTAAACCGATTTCCTTCTTGTTGCCCTGTATATAAGTTTGCACCTGTATACAGAGCAGCACCCCCTCCTACAAGCCAAGCCATATTCGCACCTGGTGACAATATACTTATACCAGTACACAATGCAACGGCCAAAGGCAACGTGATCACCGCCTTATCTAAACTATTCACACCTGCTGCACAGGCAATTGCACCTAGCTCTGCCAATTTATCACCCAAAATATTGTCGATGTACCCTCTTTCTTTGAAATAAGATTCTTTAATCCGCTCTAAACCAGTTTGACTAATATAGCCAGCAAGTGCTCCTGCTGATAGACCTGCAAATATTCCTGCAAATGAATAAGCACTCCCCCCTGCCAAAACAGTAGATAATACTGCTGCACCAAGCTTTTGGCATGTATAACGATCATTGCTCCCATCTTCATTATTTTGGCATATTGCATAACGACTTCTACCCAAAAATCGCTTTTGAATCTTTTCTTGTTCCCTTAGCAACTCACGTAAACCTTCTGCACCTATTGCATCTTTTAGATCTACTCCTAACAGAAGAGTGTTTTTATTAAATTTGACATTTTCTAGATCGCTATCATGCAGAGAGGCATAAATCAACTTCGTATCCATAAAGTTGATATTCTTGCCCTTTATTTTGTTTAGGTGAGCATAAGAAAAATTACCGTTTTCTGCATTGACGTTTGGCATGTTTGCACCATCAAACACAGTATGAACAGCATGCGTATATCGCATAACTGCATTTTTAAAGTTAGCACGATCAAACTTACCACGATCTAATATCGCATGAGTCAAATTTGCGTTTTTAAATTGTGCTTGTAAACGAGCTGTCACAGCTCTTAAATTAGCATGCTCAAGATCACCATAATTCAAATTTATTTTATCTAAAGTTGCTTTATCAATATTCGCATGGGTGAAATCAGCAGCATAAGCTATAGCGCCATTAAAATTACTACCCTGGAATTCACTTTTCATCATACGTGCTCTAATCATTTTGACATTTTCAAAATCGACTTTTGCACCATTGATAGCTCGAGCTCCAATTAAATTAGCATCATTCAATGTGGCATCTTTAAATGAATTATCACCATCAAATTTTACCCCTTCAAAACAACTTGCACTTAAATTAGCATGATCAAACTTGCAATTTTTAAATGTCACTTTAGCGAAAATCACACCAGAAAGATCAAGACCAGAAAAGTCCATATTTTCAATAACCAAGTTTTCATCACTAAAATTAGCGTGATAAGTCAACTTTTCCTGCGAACCACCTAAAGGATTACCGTTAGACTTCTCTTTGTGCTGCTCCAAAATAAAATTGTTTAAAGGGATAACTGATTCAGAATGTTTACAAGCATTTACATAAGATTGCAAATCTTCTTTTGTCGCTTTTAATAACACCTTTTTACTGTTAACAACTTTAGTGTCCATAGGGATATAACATGGATCAGACTGTACTCTCTCCTTTAAATTAATTAGTAACTTTTGCTCATGTGCGTGCAATGCTATTTGTTTTTGTTTTTCAATTTCTTGTGTTTCGTGTTTTATTTTCTCCTTGAATTTTCGGTTTTCTTCAGTTTCCCAAAATATACCTACGAATTTATTGGCAGCCTTATCCCAAAAGCTCTTATTTTTTGCCTGTTCACTTTCTAAGGTTTGAACTTTCTGATTTAGCTCTTTTTTGAACTTATTTTCAATTTGCTCATGCTCACTATACCATTTTAGTGATGCTTCCTGTTTGATTGTAAATATACCAAGCTTATGTACAAATTGTGGATCATAATAATCTAGATATAAATGATCTAATAATCGGCTATTTCGTTCATAACCATAAAAAGAACAATTTTTCAATTTTGTACCACGAAAATCAACTTTACTCAAATCTACATTTTTAAAGGTAACCTTATCAAAAAGGCAATCACGTAATACTACATTTTGAAGGCTACTTTGAGTTTGAGTATCAATACGATATTCGTTTTTATCTACTTGCCACTCTTGTTTCCAACCAGGATAAAAATAAACACTTGAAAATGTACTACCAGAAAAATCTCCATCGGCAATGTCTATGTTTTCCTCATCATACTCTGAAGAAGGGTGTTCAGGATCTAAACCTATCTGTACATTACAAATATTAGCAACAACAAGTTCACCGTTTTGGTATGGATAAGCTTCTAAAGAAGAGGGCTGAGCATTTTTCTCTTTAACGACCAAACTACCATTTTCTTTATATAGCTGTAATTCCCCTTTTGCTATTTTCGTTTGAAGATAGTCATTAAAATTACCTCGTGCATCACGATCTTTTTCTAAACGTCGGGAATCAACATAACGTTGCAATAAGCTAAGATTCCCTCTATCCTTTGAAATCTCGATAAGTAGTGTCTTACTTTTTATCTCTTCTAGCTGATTTAGTAATTCTTGATGATCTGGCATAGCTCCACCCCTTTTAATTATTATAATGAGGCACTAATGTTCTGTAGTGTGGCTTTCATCACACTTTATAAATTAATTCCTAAATGATTTAACTATTTTTTATATCTAGATTCTGTACTTTTAAATTACTTTTATTTTTATTAAATATAGGCTCAATCATTTCCTGTTTTGCTGGGTTTCTAAGGTCAATTACAAACTCACCATTTTTACTCTTTTCACCTTCACCATAATAACCAGGCTTTTGCTTATAACCTGAAAATATTCTGGTATGAAGGTAACCTACAGAATGTCCTATTATGCTCAATACATCATTCATTCCATAGGACTCTGGTTTAAGCCGAATATAAAAAGGCTTATCTTTATACTCTGAATCTGTGACATAATGTTGAACTTTTTCTAGTATAGGTGCTTCACTGGCATCATGAATCTCTCCTTCATATGGTTGTGGCATAGAAAATAAGAGATGTCTAAACTTACGACCATCTTTGGTTAAGATATACTGATTTTGATCTAAGTCCACCCCCCAAACCAAATCGCCATGTGTCGATAAACGTTGGTATGAAGCTGCTGCTCCATTAGGCTTAAGAAACTCATATATTGCACAAGCTTCTTGCTGAGTTAACCCCTTTATTAATATTGTTCCTCTTTCAAATCCACCACCAAGACCTCCATTACGAACAGTTTGAGGTAAATGCCCTAATATTTTATCTTTAATAAATTTAGCAAGATTTACTTTACTTGTTAACGTATCTTCAAAGCTATTCACTTCAGATTTTTTAATTGAGAATTCTTTATTCATACCTTCGCAATCAGTTTTATTAATAATGCAAAACTCATCGTCTTCGTTATTCACCTTATTTACTTCAATCTTACTATTGACCTCACTTGCTTCAATTTCTTCTAAGTTGATTATTGAATTAGCTTTAGACAAAGTTTCCCATTCATTTTGATTGTTTTTATTCTCAACAGGGTCACTTACCTTATTGTTTTCCTCACGCCTAAATGGCTTCAAAACGTATTCGTAAATAAAGTCTCCCACTTGTAATGCACAATTAATACCACAGTTGATCAACTCCTTTAAAAGTCTAATAAAAAATGAATCTTGCAATAAACTTTCCTCAAAAACAAAGCAATGATTTTTCATTTTAGCTTTATTAATAACGCTTATAGACGTTACTTCGCTACCATTTAGTTGAACATCTATACCATTTTTCCGTAAAGTCTTTAATGCTACTTCTTGTGTCTCTTTCCGTTTTGTTAAATTCTGAATATAAACATCTGGCATATTCTTCACCTATTAACCTTTAAAACTCGATATTTGTATCTCTTGTGATTTTCTAAAATTTACTTTATTAGATTAATTTCAAGACTACAATCTTTTGGCAGACTTTCAGACACCTTGATGATATTAAGCAAAAATACAGTTAGCTGTGTTATGTAAATCCATACCTATATATTTAATCACCTTATATCTTGAATACCAAAAATGGATGCTATTAGATAATTATGCATTTATAATTCTACCGAATTATGCCTTTATCTCACCAAAAGGAAATCCATTATGAAAAAAACTATTACGTTCACATCGCTTATGTTGGCAGCTAGTTTCACTTTAGCGTGCTCAGCTAAGAATCAACTCAACATTGTTTTTACTTCGGCAACCAGTGAAAACGTTTCACATAAAGCCTATGTTGCGCTAGGTAAAGTTCTTTTTAGTACACCTGAAATTGCTAATGAGTTACATGCATATAACACCAGTATTAATCATAAAACAGGTGAAATTCGTCTTGATATTTCAAAAGAAGAACAAAAGGAAAAACTACTTAAAGAAATTAAACAACTTCTTAAGCAACATGATTTAAAGCCTGTACGTGTTTCTTATGAAAACATACAAGCCTAAGTTAGGGAATGTAATATTAGAACATCAAGAATAATTATTCTGGCATTATTTATTAATATGTATCCAATTGTATTAAAGTGACTAGCAATATTGAGTTTGCTGTCATAGATATGTTATATAAATATTGTGAATCATTTTGCAAACTTGCTGACATTGAGTTTTATATGTTTTTCACCGATTAAATTTTGATAAGAGGAATACTATCGTTTGCAATTCAATTCGCTCAAAATCAGTATAAATTTCTGTGTTATAAAACCCATAAAACGATTTGCAATAGGTATCAGATGTAAATAAGATTTGGAAAAAAGAAGGCAAATTACTATGCTAGATAAGTTAAATGAGTTAACAAAAATTGCTAAAAAAAATGTGCTTATAGTTGATGATGATAATGAAATGATAACGTTATTAAAAAATTTACTGATCAACAACGCCTACCTTGTTGATACAGCAAAGAGTTTATCAGAAGCATTATCAATTTTATTAAAAAAAATACCTGATATTATTATTCTTGATGTAATGTTGCCTGATGGTAATGGAATTGATATCTGCCGTCAAATTCGCAGTCAACACAATATCCCAATCATAATGCTCACAGCGATTGATAGCGATACGAAAAAGATACTTTCATATGAATTTGGAGCGTGTCAATATATTACTAAGCCGTTTAATGCAGAGGTGTTACTTGCGCAAATTAAAAGCGCATTGAGAACATATTCTGTTGACTATAAAGATGCTTCTAACAAAAGATATATACACTTTGAAAATTTAGTTTTAGACTTCTTTGACCGCGTATTAATAGATCAAAATGGCATTAGTATTGAACTGTCGAATTCTGAGTATGACTTACTTAAAATACTAATAGAAAATAATCGAAATATTATTTCCCGGGATGACGTGACAAGAGCAATTTATAATCGTGAGTATGACGGTTGTGATCGCGCAGTTGACGTTGTTATTGGTAGACTCAGGAAAAAGGTAGAAAAAGACACGGCTAACCCCAAAATCATAAAAACAATTCATGGAGTTGGATATATTATGGTTGCTGATGTGCATTACTCAGACACAATTTTAAGGCAAAATACCTACGATGAAAATAAAAGTTAAAACAAAGATTTACTTCTGGATTATCCCCAAGTTATTTATTGTTTTTTTATTGCTCAATGCGACTTTTATTATTATTTCATATTTTAACTACTACGATAACAGATATTCTCAAACGATTTATTCATTAACGAATGCCGTATTCAATTTACATTATAATGCCTTACCTAATGCAGAAAATAAGCAATCATCATATCTTAATACCTGGCCAGATTACATAAAATATAATTTATCCGATAATGGTATATTTAGTAAAAAACTAATGCTTAACATAGCTGAGCTACAGCAAGGCTATAAGTCACAAACTTATCGAGAAGTTCGTAAAAGGATACAAGAACTTTTACCAAAGTCAGAATATGGATATGGAAAAAATGGGGTGTCGATTTGTTATCAAGATATAGACTTTTGCGTTGATTTTGTTGTTGAAAACACAAATAGAATTTACTTATATCTTCTACTTGTTGTTTCATTATTATTTATCGCTTTCATGATTCCAATTTATTTTGCTTATACTCAAAAGCTATTAAAACCATATATCAAAATGCAAAAATTAGCTGAAAATTTAGGTTTAAAAGTAAAGAAACATTCACTATTTACTCCTTTCTTTATGCAAGATACAGCAGATCTTATGGTACAAGTAAGTGATAAAGTACAAACGATGTTAGATGAAGCTGTTCATACTTTAGCAGCGTTGTCACATGATTTAAAAACTCCACTGACAAAAGCAAAACTTTATATGCAAAACTCTATTCCGGAAGTCTATCATCAAGAATTACTGAAATATTATGCGGATATGGAATATTTGCTTAACCAAATGAATGTGTACAATGAAAAGGCACATAAAATTGAAAAAACTCAACTTGTTGAGTTAGTCAATTTTATCGATGCAACTTGTCATGAGTATCAAATTAATTTTTTTAACGTTAAATTTGAGTCTGAATTTACTTCTGTCGTACTTCCTTTACAAAGAAAAGCATTTAAGCGAGCTGTTCAAAACCTTATTGACAATGCAATTAAGTATGCAAATGGTGTAACAGTTATAGTAACAAAGATACCAAACGAAAATGTGCTTTGTGTAAGGTTTACAGATGAAGGACCAGGTGTAGATCCACAATTCATAGAGAAACTATGTGATCCATTTTTTCGTATGGATCAAGCAAGAAGTCATAATTTACCAGGATTTGGCTTAGGTTTATCTATCGTTAAAGAAATTGTAGAGCATAATAATGCTCACTTAGAAATTTATAACCATCCTGACAAAAGAGGGTTGGTAGTAGATATCAAATGGAATATAACTGAGTGTCAGATTAAATATTCATATTTATGAAACGGTAATATTACCCAAAACTTTGTGCCATGCCCAACTATACTTTCAAAACCAATTTTTCCACCTAGACTCTGTGAACTTCTCTCTTAACAAGAGAAAGGATAATTTGAAGTGATTGGTCGAGAGTAAATTTGGCGTCCCCAAGGGGATTCGAACCCCTGTTACCGCCGTGAAAGGGCGATGTCCTAGGCCTCTAGACGATGGGGACAAGGAAAATTTTACTGTTTTTTGAATTTCATCTCAAAACTGGAGCGCATTCTATTGGTCTTTGATACCCTTGTCAAGCACTAAGAAAAAATATTTTTCACTAACTTATTGCATTGCACACAGCCTATGAATGGCTGTACATTTTACTAGCATTTTTTTGTAAAACCCGTTACCCTAATGCCAGTTTTTAGCCTTGGTATTCTTTATTCTTAATAGATGGTATGACGTAGGTTATCTCCATATGCTTACTTACCATTGAAAAGATAAAGATACATACGCAAAAAAAAAGAAATTCAATAAACCTTAGGTAATAACTATGACAGCAACTGTGATTGAAACACCTGCACTTGAAATAAAGCAGAATAAAAAAGTTTTTATTAAAACACTGGGTTGCCAGATGAATGAATATGATTCATCACGCATGAATGAAGTACTAAGTGAACACTTTAATACAACAAAAACAGATGATTACAGTAAAGCAGATATTATCTTGATCAACACTTGTTCAATTCGCGAAAAAGCACAGGAAAAGGTTTTTCACGAACTAGGTCGCTGGAAATACCTGAAAAACAAAAATCCTAACCTTGTGATTGGCGTAGGCGGCTGTGTTGCTTCACAAGAAGGTGAAAATATTATTAAGCGGGCACCATTTGTTGATATTGTTTTTGGGCCACAAACCATTCACCGTTTGCCTGAGCTCATTAAACAAAAACAAATCACGCAAACTGCACAAGTTGATATTTCCTTTCCTGAAATTGAAAAGTTTGATCACCTTCCTGCACCTAGAGCAGAAGGTGCTAAGGCCTTTGTTTCAATAATGGAAGGCTGTGACAAGTACTGTTCATATTGTGTTGTACCTTATACACGTGGTCCTGAGGTAAACCGCCCGTTTGAAGATGTATTAGCTGAATGCGCCATTCTTGCCGAACAAGGGGTTAAAGAAATTACACTTTTAGGTCAAAATGTGAATCATTACCTTGGTAAAATGTCCTCGGGTGACACCGCAGATCTTGCACTTCTTATTCATTTTATTGCCGATATTGATGGTGTTGAACGCATTCGTTTCACAACTTCTCATCCTGTTGAATTTTCGGATAATCTCATCAATGCTTATGCTGAAGTACCACAACTTGCCAACCATTTACATCTGCCAGTTCAGCATGGTTCTGATCGTATCTTAGCCGCTATGAAACGTAATCATACGATTCTAGAGTTTAAACAAAAAATCCGTAAGCTTAGAAAAGTGCGTCCAGATATCACGATTTCATCTGATTTTATTGTTGGCTTTCCTGGTGAAACTGAAGAAGATTTTGAAAAATTAATGGATTTGGTTAAAGATGTTCACTTTGATCAGTCATTTAGCTTTATTTATAGCAAACGCCCTGGCACACCCGCTGCTAACTTGTTAGACGATACTCCACTGGAAATTAAAAAAGGACGTCTAAAGCGTTTACAAGATCAATTAAATCACAATGCAATGATTATCAGCCGTCAAATGGTTGGGGCAACTCAGCGCATTTTAGTTGAAGGGATATCTAAGAAAGATCGACACATCCTTGCCGGGCGCACAGAGAATAATCGTATCGTTAACTTTGCTGGTGATTCTAGTTTAATTGGACAATTAATTGATGTTAAAATCGTTGAAGCCCTGCCACACTCACTACGCGGAGAGATAATTTAACTTCATGAGAACCATACAATTCGAACTTGAGCCAGATAGCGCCCAAATGCTGGTAAAGCTTTGTGGCAATCTAAATGAAAATTTACATTTAATTGAAAAATACTTAGCAGTTGAAATTATCCAACGAGGCAATAATTTTCGCATCGTCGGACCCAAAACAGCCGTTAAAGACGCTAAAGCATTTTTAGAAGAGATATATCAAAAGCTGGTTAACGATCTAAATTTTGAACTTAATAACAAAGAACTTAATATTGCATTAAATGAAATGTCAAAGAGCAATCCAAACGACAAAAAAGAAAAATTTATTCCTGAGTTTATTGTTATGATTGGTCCACGTCCGATCAATCCTCGCACAATAAATCAAGAACGTTATTTAAAGCGTATTCATGAAAATGATATTAATTTTGGCATAGGACCGGCTGGAACCGGTAAAACCTACCTTGCAATGGCTTGTGCTGTTGCTGCTTTTGAAAAAGGACTAGTTAAGCGCTTGGTACTTGTTCGCCCTGCAGTTGAAGCTGGGGAAAAGCTTGGGTTTCTACCAGGCGATTTGGCACAAAAAGTAGACCCTTATTTGCGTCCTATGTATGATGCTTTATATGATTTGATGGGTGTTGAGCGGGTAACCAAATTAATCGAAAAACAAGTTATTGAAATTGCACCTTTAGCCTACATGCGTGGGCGCACAATCAATGATTCATTCATCATTTTAGATGAAAGCCAAAACACGACCAAAGAACAAATGAAAATGTTCCTAACACGCATTGGATTTAACTCAACTGCAATCGTCACAGGCGACATCACGCAAGTAGACTTGCCCAAGGGGATTACTACAGGGCTTCGTCATGCAATTGAAGTCTTAGCAGGAGTTGAAGGGATTAGTATGACCTTCTTTGAAACTGCGGACGTTGTGCGTCACCCAATTGTGCAACGGGTTGTTGCTGCATATGATTTCTATGAGCAAAGCCATAGCCAAGATTACTAGAACAATGCTGATACTGGATATTAATAACCCTGATAGTTTAAACGTCCCAGATGAAAGAACACTATCTGTTTGGTGCAAAGTTGTACTTAATACACTTGATATTAAACAAGCTATGATCAGCATACAGATTGTCAATACGGACGATATGCAGTATTTCAATCGTACCTATCGCCATAAAGATAAGCCTACGAATATCTTATCTTTTCCTTTTGAACAGCCACCAGGCTTACCACAAGAGGCAGATATGGAGAGTTTTCTAGGGGATTTAATTATTTGCCCTATTGTTTTAGAAAGTGAAGCAACACAGCAGAGTAAATTGCTCGATCATCACTGGTGTCATATATTAATACATGGCATACTGCATTTACTCGGCTATGACCACATTGAAAAGGCCGATGCTGACAAAATGGAGAACCTTGAAATTTCTTTGTTAGCACAGCTTGGTATTGATAATCCTTATGTTGAGAAATAATGGACAATGGACGAAAAACAGACAAAGAATGAAAACTTAGGACAGGGGCAAACCTGGTTAGAAAAAATTGCTGCTACTATCTTAATGCCACATAGCCCTTCCGATTTTCTTGGTCTTGTTAATCTTGCTGTTAAAAAAGGTACGATTGATACAGATTCACGCGATATGATTAAAGGGGTTTTAAATGTTGCTTCCTCTTCAGTGGGTAATATTATGATTCCACGCACGCAAATGGCAACAATTCATGCGGGGATGACAAGTAAAGAAATTATCCAAACTGTCATTAATTCAAGCCACACACGCTTACCACTTTTTTCGGAAAATCGTGAAGATGTCTTGGGGATCCTACATACAAAAGATTTATTAAAAATTGTCGTTCAATACACAGACTTAAGCCTTGAGCAATTAAAATCAGCACTGCGCCCTGCTATCTTTGTACCTGAAAGCAAAAAATTGGATTCACTATTGCGAGAGTTTAAATCAAGCCATAATCACCTTGCAATCGTTGTTGATGAATATGGCGTTATTTCGGGGCTAGTCACTATTGAGGATATTCTTGAAGAAATCGTTGGCAACATTGAAGATGAATTTGATGAAGAAAATACACAAATCACGCGAATTAATGATAATGAATTTAGTGTTGATGCACTTACTGAAATCGAAGATTTCAATGATTATTTTGACTGTGCGATTGATGATAATGAAGTTGACACAATCGGTGGTTTAGTAATCAATCAACTTGAGCATTTACCTGATGTTGGCGAAGAAATCGTATTTGGTGATTTTACCTTCCGTGTTACTGCTGCTGATAAACGTCGTGTACGTACCTTGCATGTTATACGCAAAAACAATGCTTAATTCACATGCGCTTATTTCTGATTAATTTCTCAGCTCTTTTGTGTGGCGCAATTCTAACCTTATCCTTTTCACCTATTGGAATTGCCAGCCTTGCATTCGTCTCACTCGTAGGTTTTTTTTATCTCATTGCTCAAGAGAAAACAATAAAAAAACAGTTATGGTTAGGTTACTGCTATGGTGTGGGATTTTTTAGTACCAGTATATCTTGGGTCTATGTGAGCATTTATGCCTTTAGTCAATCGATTTTCTTGAGTATCAGCTTAACGACGATATTTATTCTATTTTTAAGCACTTTTTTCCTTATTTTTGGCTATTGTTTTGGCAAACTAAATAATAAACACTTGAGTTATCGCCTGTTGATTCTCCCAGTTTGCTGGTTTCTACTTGAGTTGTTACGTACCTACTTATTTACTGGCTTCCCTTGGGTCTTATTAGGCTACTCACAAACCCATACCATTTTTTCAGCTTTTGCACCAGTTGGAAGTGTCTTCTTAGTAGGATTTATTGTATGTTTTATGTCACTTTGTTTAACAGAAATTTTGTTAAATCTACGTCATTTTAAAACCGTTATCAGCATGTTGTTGCTTATTACGCTGTGCTTTATTAGTGCCTTGGGTTTCAGGCAAATAAAATGGACACATAGTGATGGCATTGATAAAACTGTCACCATTATTCAAGGCAATTATATTCAGGATCAAAAATGGGATCCAAGCATGTTACAAACAATTATCGATCATTACTACAAAATAACTCGTAACAACCCTGCAGACTTAGTCTTTTGGCCAGAAAACGCTATTCCAACCTTCAAACCTTTTATTGAGCCTTTTTTAGCACAAATTAATGATTTAGGAAAAAATCAAGAAAGTGCAATCTTAGTTGGAACCGTGGCACTTAATCACAAAGATCAATACTTTAACTCAGCATTTGTTTATGGTTTAGGTTCTGGTTACTACCATAAACGTCATTTGGTTCCCTTTGGAGAATATTATCCTTTTTCTTATTTTCTTGAGCCATTTATGGCTTATTTCAACATTCCTATGTCTAGTTTTACTAAAGGTGCTAAAGTACAACCGCTATTAAATATGAATGGCGTCAGCATTGCTTTGTTTATCTGTTATGAAATCGCTTATCCCTCTGAAGTACGTGCACAATTACAAAATGCTGACTTAATCACCGTTATCAGTGATGACGCTTGGTTTGGTGATTCGCTGGCACCTTGGCAACATGAAGAGATTTCACAAATGCGCGCTATTGAAACAGGTCGCTTTGTTATTCAAGCAACCAACAATGGTGTCACTTCAATCATTAACCCAAAAGGTCAAACTATTGTAAGCTTACCAAGAAACAAGCAAGCAGTATTAAAGGGTAATATCGAAGCCATACAAGGCAATACCCCCTGGATGAAATATGGTCTTTTGCCAATTTTATTCCTGAGCTTATTGTTTATTGTTATCACCCTTTTTATCGGCTTGAAAAACACAATCTTTACAAGCACCAAGATCTAGGCACGGTTGATTTCTTGCCAACGCTCAGGAGTTCCTACGTCACACCAATTCGCATGAAATAATTCCCCACTAATTAGCTTTTGTTTAATAAAAGATTGCCAAATCCGTGGTAAAGAAATTTTAGAACCGACAGGGATACCTTTAAATAATGCTTTTTTATACACACTAATACCCGTATAAGTGTAACTTTGGCAATTATCATTAATCACTATAATTTTCTTGTCGCTTGTTAAACAAAAATCTCCTTTTAGATTATGCACTGGATTAGGCACAAGCACTAAATGTGCTAATTCACTCATCAATTTACTATGTTCCACTATTGAATGAAAGTTGTAATTGCTTATTATATCTGCATTTACAACGATAAAAGGATCGCTTAACCAAGGTAATGCCCGTATAATCCCACCACCTGTATCATAAGCACCCAGTGGTTCATACAAATACCGAATTGTAATACCCCAACGCTCACCAAAGCCAATGCGCTTAACAATCAGTTCAGAAAGATACGCAACGTTGATAATGATACGGCTTATACCCGTATCAGCCAAATTTTCTATTTGATGCTCAATCAATGCCTTGCCATTTACTTCTATTAAGGGCTTAGGGGTATGATCCGTAAGTGATTGCATTCTACGCCCACGCCCTGCTGCTAAAATCATCGCACTGATATTATGCTTGTTATCCTGTTTTTTCATATTGTTTTTTAGATTAATGTTGTTCATTTTTGATATCACTTACGCAGATAAAAGTACTTTATTTCCGATTTCTAGTCCATCCTAGCAACGTATAAATAGATTGCAAAAAAATGGGCTAGACTGCCAGCAAAAACGAATAAATGCCACAAGAAGTGACAAAACTCAATTTTTTCATCCAGCATATAAAAGACAACGCCACTGGTATATAACGCCCCTCCTAGCACAATCCACATGAGACAACCGCCTGGTAATGCTTCTACAATCTGCACAATAAATCCTAGTGCCGTCCAGCCCATAATGACATATAACGCAGTAGATAACCAACCATCACCAAAAAATAATATTTTATAAATAAAACCAGCAATCACAGATCCCCATAAAATAGCAAGAATCAACCAACTATTAACGCCTGATAAAGCGATAAGTGCAATAGGAGTATAAGTACCAGCAATAAGTAAATAAATATTTAAATGATCAACTTTTCGTAACACTTTTTTCCATTTTGGATGAGTAATACCATGATATAAGCTTGATGCAGCATACATTGAAATAAGCGTTAAGCCAAAAATAGTAACTGCTATGACATTGACCATGTACCCCGTATCTGCTGCACGCAAGATCATCAAAATAAGTGCAATGATACTAAATCCTGCTCCAATCGCATGAGTTAACGTGTTCAATAATTCTTCACGTCTTGAATACAAGTCCTTATGCTTTTTCATAGCTATATCTTCATTTGTTACAAGCATAAAATCACTTATTTTTTTCGTTTAAAGTATGCTTATTTTGAGCTATATGTTGTCATTAAGCAAAATCTAATCACTACTTTTCTGTCATAACATATTATTTTGTTGAGCATGGCTAGAAATGAGGATAAAGCAAATTCAAATCCAAAAAAACTCGTAATTGATTTGTTCATTAGGAGTTTTCCAATTCTTTAAAACCTGATAAATCGCTCATCCTTATGCGTACAGACAGACGATGCCTCCAATTCCACCCCGTACAGAATATCACTGGGTTAGGATAGACGGATACTGAGTCTTCCAAAACTCACAGTGGTGCGAAACACCTGAATTGAAATAACCAAGCTTGCCCGGTTCGAAGTTCATGACCCTGTCTTCTCGATCAAAAATACCCCAGACCGGTGCGTCCTGTGCGCTTGGTTTACCAGTTCTGGCAAAGCTCGTGAAGTAGGCTACCATCTGTTCAGAGAGCTTTTGCGAGGTGGGTGAGAGATTGGGACCTGCAAGCATACGAGTGTTATCGTAATGAGGGAATTGATAGATCAGTTCGGAAGAGTGGACCGCGCCCATCTCGAAACCGGGATTGGTTGTTACCGGCGGTGCGGTGCGATCGGCAAACACGAACTGATAAACTGGTACGAACTTGCGCATCAACTTAGCACTTTCCAGGTAGATACAGTGATTGATACCAACATCCGGGCGGAAATCTGACCAAACAGTGCCCAGCGCAGAAGCAACCGAGGAATAATTGCTTGCCGGATACTGTTTCACAATAGCGTCGGTTTTGTCGCCATAGGTCTGTTTCAATAGTTCGGCGTAGTTATCTGCCGTAATGCTTTGCCCAGCCTGCATGGCATAGGCAACGTACAGACGCAACTCATCACGCGTGCCACCATACATCACAGGCACCTTGACGAACTTGCCTGCAGGGAATGCCTCCGCCCCTGGTAGCGGGTTCGTTTTGGTACCGATGATCGGCATATAAGTAAGGATATTCGAGCCCGAAACTTTCACCGCCCCGTTGAGAAGATCCTTGACCGGCTTGTTGCGCAAACAAGACAGTGCTGTTGCCTCATCCGTACAGCCAACCTGTTGGGCTACCTGCAGACCAATCTTGTTGGCGTCCTCGACACTCGGCAGTGGGGTAGCGCAGCCGGCACTCTCAATAATAGCCTTGTGGAATAAGCCGGAGGTTTCATCTGGCGCTAGGATGTGCATACAGACGCCAGCACCGCCGGCCGATTCGCCGGCGATTGTCACGTTATCAGGGTCTCCTCCGAAGGCAGCGATATTCGCCTTCACCCAGCGCAGCGCAGCGCGCTGATCCTCTAGACCGTAACCGCCGTTGTGATCCGCCTCTAAGGAGGGATGAGCCATAAATCCGAACACGCCGATCCGGTAGTTCATCGAAACCATGACCACGTCACCGCTCTTAGACATATAATCCAGCGGATAGAGGGTACTTGATCCGCCCACAAACGCCCCGCCATGCAGCCAGACGATTACTGGGCGCTTACGGGACAGATCCGATGCTTCCTTGTAAGGCGCTGTGACATTGATATATAAGCAATCCTCATTCTCACTGGATTCGGGGATGCCATAGCGCTCAACCTGCGGACAGATGCTCTTATATTGAGAGACATCCAGTACGCCACTCCACGCCTCTGCAGGTTGCGGCATAGCCCAACGCAAATCACCAACTGGAGGTCTGGCATAGGGGATACCCTTAAACTCCCGCACACCATTGCGGATGACGCCCCGTACAGCACCCTTATTGGTCAAAACCAAGGCAGGATCAGCGTCAACCTCGTCAGTATTATGAGCATATAGTGAGAAAATACCTCCCAGCAGGACTATGATGCCAGTCAGGACCAAAAGACAGTTGAATAAGAACTTACGAATCATGGGACACTACTCCTTGTGAATTTCAATAGGTTGTGACTGATTAAAAATACTTATGCTCGTTACAAAATGAGTAATCGTATTCATTTTTTCTCCTTGAAATTAAATGTTAGTTGGATAAGAGAGCTACATTACCGCGGCTCTCCCTTTTTAGGGGCTACTTAAAAACGCTAACGTTGTCCAAAAATAATTTTTTCCACATCCCTATTTGTCCTTTCTTTACTATTATCTATCCCATATTAAAATGTAAGCATTTAATTCAGATTAGATAATCTTTTATTTCAGCCTGTAAAGCAGGTTAAACTAATCCTTTTGTTAATTGCTTTAATAGAAAAGCAGATTTAAACAAGTTTGATAAATCAGCATTTGATTTGATAGTAAAATCAAGTCCTTATCCTAGTACTTCAGTTTGTTGTTCCTGTTTCATCTTTCATTCGTAGATTATACATTGTACCCATTATAACCTACGAAAAAATTTACACAGTTATTTTAATGTACCCACTTATTCATCATCTTCATCATCTTCTGACTCGGCTACATTAAAATCATCGTCACTTATGACAAACAGATCCTCCAAGTCAACGCTGTTTTCCTCGTTATCTGCATTTAACGCAGCACTTAGTGCCATTTCCAACTCATCCATAGATGGTCCTGATTCCAATGTTTCCATTTCTTCGATGTGCTTACGCTTACGCTCTTGGTGATAAGCAAGTCCTGTTCCAGATGGAATCAAACGACCGATGAGAACATTTTCTTTTAAGCCACGTAAATAGTCTTGCTGACCACTCACCGAAGCTTCTGTTAAGACACGTGTTGTTTCTTGGAAAGATGCTGCTGATAAGAATGACTCCGTTGACAATGAAGCTTTCGTGATGCCTAATAAAATAGGCTCATAAACTGCTACAAGCTTGCCTTCTGCAAGAAGCTTATCATTTTCTTCCAGTACTTGCACAAGCTCAACCGGTTCACCATCAACAAATTTACTATCTCCTGAGGCGAGGATGTTTACCTTACGCAACATTTGACGGGTAACGGTTTCAATATGCTTATCATTAATGCCCACACCTTGTAAGCGATAAACTTCTTGAATTTCATTGATAATATATTCAGCAAGCGCATGTACACCTTTCAAGCGTAGGATTTCATGCGGATCAAACGGACCATCACAGATAATTTCCCCTTGTGAAACATGCTCACCTTCAAATACGTTAATATGACGCCATTTAGGAATCATAATCTCAATTGGCTCACCTTCTTCAGGCAAAATAATCAAGCGACGCTTGCCTTTTGTTTCTTTACCAAAACTCACCACTCCAGAAACTTCTGCCAAAATAGCGGCATCTTTTGGACGGCGAGCTTCAAACAAGTCAGCTACGCGTGGAAGACCTCCGGTAATATCCTTGTTTTTTGAGCCTTCTTGTGGAATACGTGCAATAACATCACCCACTTCAATTTGCGTGCCATTTTCAATATTTAAAATCGCACCAATCGGCATAAAATAACTTGCAGGAATATTGGTATTAGGAAAGCATAGCTCCTCACCAACCTCATTGATCAAGCGTACAAGTGGTCTTATATCTCTATTACCACTCTTCTGTGAATCAGATGTAATAACAATACTAGACAAACCAGTCATTTCATCCGCTTGATGCTTCATGGTCACACCATCAATAAAGTCAACGAAATTGATATGACCTGCAACCTCGGCAACAACGGGATGGGTATGTGGATCCCAGGTTGCAACGATAGCACCAGCTTTTACTTGAGTGTCATCATTGACTGGTAACACTGCACCGTATGGCACTTTATATTTTTCGCGCTCACGACCAAACTTATCGATAATACCGATTTCACCTGAGCGTGACACCACCACATGGTTACCTTCACGATTCTTAACTGTTTTAATGTTGTTGAACTTGATTCTGCCACCATTCTTGATCTGAACATTATTTTCAGCCGTATCTTGAGATGCCGCACCTCCAATATGGAAGGTACGCATCGTCAACTGCGTTCCTGGTTCACCGATGGATTGTGCCGCTACAACACCAACAGATTCACCCATATTGACCAAGTGACCTCTTGCCAAATCTCTACCATAGCATTTAGCACATAAACCACGACGAGTTTCACAAGTAATAGATGAGCGAATAACGACTTGATCGACGCCATGTTGCTCAATCAATTCTACAGTTTTTTCATCAAGCAAGGTGCCAGCTTCAACCAAGACTTCATCTTCACCTGGGTTATAAATATCCTCTGCATTGACTCGACCTAATAAACGTTCCCCCAATGGAACAACAACGTCTCCTCCTTCAATCAGCGCTGATACTGTCAGACCCTTGTTTGTACCACAATCTTCTTCAACGATAACCAAATCTTGAGCGACATCAACCAAACGACGTGTCAAGTACCCTGAGTTTGCTGTTTTTAATGCTGTATCGGCAAGCCCTTTACGCGCACCGTGGGTTGAAGTAAAGTATTGCAATACTGACAAACCTTCACGGAAGTTTGCAGTAATTGGCGTTTCAATAATGGAACCATCTGGTTTTGCCATGAGCCCACGCATCCCTGCAAGCTGTCTAATTTGAGCTGCAGAGCCCCTTGCACCTGAATCTGCCATCATATATACAGAGTTGAAAGACTCTTGTTCAACTTCATTTCCTACTTTATCCTGGACTTTTTCTTTTGCGATCACTTCCATCATCGACTTAGCAACTTTTTCATTAGCACGCGACCAAATATCGATAACCTTATTATAACGCTCACCCGCAGTCACTAAACCACTGGCATACTGCTCAGAAATTTCTTTGACTTGACTTTCTGCTTCAGTGAGGATCATTTCTTTGGCATCAGGAATGATCATATCATCGATCCCAATCGAAATGCCTGATTTCGTTGAGTACTTATAACCAGCATACATTAGCTGGTCAGCAAAAATAACTGTTGCCTTTGTGCCTAAACGACGATAACACTGATCAATAATTTTGGCAATTACCTTCTTAGTTAAAGATTGATTAATCAACGAAAATGGCAAACCTTCTGGTAAAATACTGGATAATAGTGCACGTCCTACGGTTGTTTCCACGACACCCTTTTCATCGATATATTTGCCAGATTCAAGCAATACTTTATGATTCAAACGCACCTTTATTTTAGCATGCACATCAACCACTGCCGCATCATATGCACGCTGAACGTGCAATAGATCAGCAAATAATTTACCTTCACCTTTGGCATTTACCCGCTCACGTGTGATGTAATAAAGACCAAGCACAATATCTTGTGTTGGTGCAATCACAGGCGTACCACTAGCAGGAGACAAAATGTTATTGGTTGACATCATCAGCACACGCGCTTCAAGCTGAGCTTCTAACGTTAATGGCACGTGAACTGCCATTTGATCCCCGTCAAAGTCTGCATTAAATGCCGTACACACTAATGGATGTAACTGAATTGCTTTACCCTCGATCAGTGTCGGTTCAAATGCTTGAATACCTAATCTATGCAAAGTTGGCGCACGGTTTAGAAGCACCGGATGCTCACGAATCACTTCTTCCAAAATATCCCAAACTAAAGCTTCTTCCCGCTCAACCATTTTTTTGGCTGCTTTAATTGTTGACGCATGACCATAGTGTTCAAGTTTAGAATAAATAAATGGCTTAAATAATTCTAATGCCATTTTCTTTGGCAAACCACATTGGTGCAACCGCAAAGTTGGTCCCACTGTAATCACAGAGCGACCAGAGTAGTCTACACGTTTACCAAGAAGGTTTTGACGGAAACGGCCTTGCTTACCTTTAATCATATCAGCAAGTGATTTAAGCGCACGCTTATTTGAACCGGTAACTGCGCGCCCTCTGCGCCCATTATCTAATAGCGCGTCCACCGCTTCTTGTAACATACGTTTTTCGTTTCTAACGATAATATCAGGTGCACTTAACTCTAATAAACGTTTTAAACGATTGTTACGGTTAATGACACGACGATATAAGTCGTTTAAGTCTGAGGTTGCAAAACGTCCACCATCAAGTGGCACCAATGGACGTAAATCAGGGGGTAATACTGGTAAAACCGTCATAATCATCCACTCAGGCTTATTACCCGAATCACGGAATGATTCTAATAATTTTAAACGCTTAGTGAGTTTCTTAAGCTTGGTTTCTGAGTTTGTTGTTGGAATCTCTTCTCGAATCACTTCAATCTCATGATTTAAGTCTGTATCCATCAATAGTTTTTGAATCGCTTCGGCACCCATTTGTGCTTCAAATTCATCACCGTACTCTTCTAAGGCATCCAAATACGTTTCTTCATTTAGCAGCTGACCTTTTTCAAATGGTGTCATCCCAGGATCTGTTACGGCATAGGCTTCAAAATATAAAATGCGCTCAATATCACGCAAGGTCATATCCAACAGTAACCCTATACGAGATGGTAATGACTTCAAATACCATATGTGTGCCACTGGACAAGCAAGGTCAATATGCCCCATTCTGTCACGTCGTACACGCGCTTGCGTTACTTCAACGCCACACTTTTCACAGATAATCCCGCGATGCTTTAAACGCTTATATTTGCCACACAAACATTCATAATCCTTAATTGGACCAAAAATTTTAGCACAAAATAAACCATCTCTTTCTGGCTTAAAAGTACGATAATTAATTGTTTCTGGCTTTTTCACTTCACCATATGACCATGAATGGATCATTTCAGGGGAAGCAAGAGCGACTCGAATACGGTCAAACTCTAAATCTTTACCTTGCTGTTTCATACCGCCTAGTAAGTTTTTCAAGGCTTCTACTCCTATTCTTTGCAAAGTTTGATTACATGTTACAGAGATGCTTTCTGCAACGATTTAATGAATTGCGACTCAATAAGATTAATTATTCAAGTCAGACTCAAGATCAATATCGATAGCTAATGCACGTACTTCTTTCATTAGTACGTTAAACGATTCTGGAATACTTGCATCCATCCTGAAATTACCATCAACGATGTTCTTATACATCTTGGTACGACCATTCACATCATCTGACTTCACGGTTAACATTTCACGCAATGTATATGCTGCACCATACGCTTGTAGCGCCCACACCTCCATCTCACCAAAACGCTGACCACCAAACTGGGCTTTACCACCTAGCGGCTGTTGTGTTACCAGACTATACGAACCTGTCGAACGTGCGTGCATCTTATCGTCTACTAAGTGATCTAGTTTCAGCATGTACATGTATCCCACGGTTACAGGTCGATCAAATGCCAAACCAGTACGACCGTCAAATAGCTGCATCTGACCGCTTTCGTTGATATCGCAAAGTTTTAAAAGATCTTTGATGTCTTTCTCTTTTGCACCATCAAACACAGGCGTTGCAATAGGTACACCTGCTTTTAAGTTATATGCCATCTCAACGATTTGATCATCATCTAATTGCTTGAAATCCACTTTTTTATGACCAATGGTGTTGTAGACTTCCTCTAAAACTTTGCGGATATCTTGTACTTTTTGGCTAGCTTCTAACGCATCACTTATTTTGTGTCCTAGAGAACGTGCAGCTAACCCCATATGTGTTTCCAGCACCTGACCAATATTCATACGAGAAGGAACACCTAACGGATTTAGAACGATATCCATTGGCGTGCCATCTGCAAGGTATGGCATATCTTCAATAGGTAGAATACGAGATACTACACCTTTGTTACCATGACGCCCTGCCATCTTGTCACCTGGCTGAATACGACGTTTAACGGCAACAAACACCTTAACAATTTTAAGTACTCCAGGCGATAGATCATCTCCTTGAGTTAGCTTTTTCCGCTTAACTTCAAACTTTACCTCAAAATCTTTGCGAGCCTGTTCAATTTGCGCTTTACAACGAGCGATAGCTTCGGTTGTCGCTTCATCTTCAACACGAAGATCTAACCATTGCATAAACTCAATGGTTTTCAAATATTCTTTTGTGATTTCTTGACCACGCCTTAAGTTATTTGGACCAGCTAATGCTTTTTTACCACTTAACTGTTCAAATAGATAAGAGCGTACAGCACCTTCAACAATACGATATTCGTCACGCAAGTCTTTACGAATGCGTACCAGTTCCTCTTTTTCAATTTCAACTGAACGTGCATCTTTTTCGACACCATCACGAGTGAAGACTTGCACATTAATAATCGTACCGTACATGCCAGTTGGCATTCTCAATGAACTATCTTTAACATCAGAAGCCTTCTCACCAAAAATAGCGCGTAATAACTTCTCTTCAGGAGTTAACTGTTGCTCTGCTTTGGGTGTAATTTTAGCAACCAAAATATCCCCTGGAACAACGTTTGCACCAATATGAATAATACCTGAGGCATCAAGTTTATTAAGTGCATACTCACTTACATTTGGAATATCGGCTGTAATTTCTTCTGCCCCAAGCTTAGTGTCACGTGCAATACAAGTTAACTCTTCGATATGAATAGAAGTATAACGATCATCCTCTACAACACGCTCAGATAAAAGAATAGAATCTTCAAAGTTAAAACCATTCCAAGGCATAAATGCAACGAGTAGGTTTTGACCTAGTGCTAATTCGCCCATATCCGTTGAAGAACCATCTGCTAAGATATCACCTTTTCTGATTACATCACCAGGTTCTACAATTGGGCGCTGGTTAATACACGTATTTTTATTAGAACGACGGAATTTGGTCAAATTATAAATATCAACGACAGAATCACTTTCACCAATTTCATCATTGTTCACACAAACAACGATACGACCACCATCTACTGAATCAACAACACCTGAGCGTTTAGCAACAATACAAGTACCTGAATCACTTGCAACGATACGCTCCATTCCAGTACCAACGAGTGGCTTTTCAGCTTTTAATGTAGGTACAGCTTGGCGTTGCATGTTTGATCCCATGAGTGCACGGTTAGCATCATCGTGTTCTAAAAATGGGATAAGCGCTGCCGCCACGGATACCATTTGTTTGGCAGATACATCCATATATTGTACTTGATCTGCTGTTGTAAAAATTGCCTCACCTTTTGAGCGACATTGAATAAGCTCATCTGTTAAACGGCCTTTGTCATCCATTGAAGCAGATGCTTGCGCAATCACATAATTGCCTTCATCAATTGCAGACAAGTATTCAATTTCATCCGTTGCAACACCATCCATTACTTTACGATATGGGGCTTCTAAGAAACCATAATGGTTGGTACGCGCATAACACGCTAAAGAATTAATCAAACCAATGTTTGGACCTTCTGGCGTTTCAATTGGACACAAACGACCATAATGTGTAGTGTGTACGTCACGCACTTCAAAACCAGCGCGATCTCTTGATAAACCACCAGGGCCCAATGCAGATATACGACGTTTATGCGTAACTTCTGATAGCGGGTTATCTTGATCCATAAATTGTGATAACGCACCCGAACCAAAGAATTCTTTAATCGCGGCGGTAATTGGTTTAGCATTGACCAGATCTTGTGGCATTGCACTCTCACGATCAACTAAAGATAAACGCTCACGCACGGAACGCTCAACACGCACCAAGCCTACCCTAAATTGATTTTCAGTCATCTCACCTACCGCACGAATACGACGATTACCTAGGTGGTCGATATCATCAACTTCACCACGACCATCTCGAATATCAATCAAGGTTTTTACAACGTCGATAATATCTTCTTTGCTTAATATCCCTTCACCTTTGTCGGATTTACGTCCCAAACGATTGTTAAATTTCATCCGACCAACTGCTGATAAATCATAACGCTCTTCAGAAAAGAATAAACCTTGAAATAAGTTTTCAGCAGATTCTTTTGTTGGGGGTTCACCTGGGCGCATCATACGGTAAATTTCAACAAGCGCTTCATCACGATTGCGACAAATATCACTACGCAATGTATCGGCAATATAAGCCCCACGATCTAAATCATTGGTGTTGAGCGTTTGGAATTTATTAACACCACGATCAGACAATTTGTCTAACAATACCGGAGTAATTTCTTCGTTTGCTTCAGCCAACAACTCACCTGAAGTTTCATCTACAATACGACCATATAATACTTTGCCAATTACGTAAGAAACAGGGACTTCCATTCGGTCAAGCCCTTGCTCTTTCATGACCTTAGTATGACGCGCTGTGATGCGCTTGCCTTCAGAAACGAGCACCTTATTGTCTTGGTCTAAAATATCAAACGATGCCGTTGTGCCTTTTAATGAATTAGGGTCAAACGTCATCATTAACACACCATCCTGGACTTCAAAGTCAACTGGCTCATAAAAAATCTTTAATAATGCTTCGTTAGTATAACCCAAAGCCTTTAACAAAACTGTTGCTGGTAACTTACGACGTCTATCTATACGCACATAAAGCAAGTCTTTTGGGTCAAACTCAAAGTCTAGCCATGAACCACGATATGGAATAACACGTGCTGAATGCAATATCTTACCTGAGGAATGGGTCTTGCCTTTATCGTGATCAAAAAATACCCCTGGTGAGCGGTGCAACTGAGACACCACAACACGCTCAGTACCATTGATGATAAAGGTCCCATTTTCCGTCATAAGCGGAATTTCACCCATGTAAACTTCCTGTTCACGAACATCTTTCACCGCCTTACTATCTACCGGTGCATCTTTATCGTAAACAACCAATCGTAATTTTACACGCAAGGGTGCAGCATAAGTTACCCCTCGAATGCTACACTCATTTTCATCAAATGTAGATTCACCTAAACGGTAGCTTACATAATGAAGTTCGGAATAGCCAGAAGCGCTAGCAATCGGAAAAACAGATTTAAACGCTGCTTCTAAGCCAATATTTTTACGCACTTGCGGCTTAACTTCTTGTTGTAAAAATTCTTTGTATGAATTTACTTGAATGGCAAGCAAATATGGAACATCTAGAATATTAGGAAGATTCCCAAATTCTTTACGGATTCTTTTCTTCTCAGCGTATGAGTACGGCATCAGGCACTTCCTCTGATCACATTCATTTTAACCACTAAACCATGCCAAAAGTTTGAAAAAACTTTATTTATCTGCGACCACAGATTCAGCCACAAATCATATTTATCACATAGCAGAAAAGGCCAACAAGTAAAATATACCTGTTAGCCTTTTGCTTTAACTTAATGTAATCGAAAAATTACTTAAGCTCAACCTTAGCACCAGCTTCTTCAAGCTGCTTTTTAAGTGCTTCAGCATCTGCCTTAGAAGCACCTTCTTTGATTGTAAAAGGAACGCCTTCAACTGCGTCTTTTGCTTCTTTCAAGCCTAAACCAGTTGCTGCGCGAACTGCTTTAATCGCACCAACTTTATTAGCACCTGCATCAACTAAAACAACGTCAAACTCAGTTTTCTCTTCAACAGCAGCAGCTTCGCCTGCAACTGGAGCTGCAACTGCAATAGCAGCTTGAGCAGAAACACCAAATTTCTCTTCCATCATTTTAACTAACTCACAAACATCCATAACGCTCATTTCAGCAACTGCATTTAGAATGTCTTCTTTAGTAATAGCCATTATATAACTCCTATTAAATAATTTATTTCAAAAACGAAAAGTGGTTATTTTGCATCACCAACAGCAGCAAATACGCGAACAGCTTGCGCTGGAATTTCATTAAGCGTACGCACAAACTTGGTAACAGGTGCTTGCAATACATTGCACAACAATGCAAGTGCATCGTTGCGACTTGGAAGCTTAGACATTTCTTCCAACTTGTTGGCGCCGAATAATTCGCCACCCATTGCTAAGTTCTTCACTTCAAAAGTTTTATTGTTCTTCATAAAATTTTTGAATAATTTAGCAGCCGCACCTGGCTCTTCTTTCGAGAAAGCCAAAACCAAAGGACCCACAAGTGCATTGCTCATGCACTCAAACTCAGTTCCTTTGATCGCGATTCTTGCTAAATTATTGCGAACAACTTTTAAATAAACACCTGATTCACGAGCTTGCTTACGTAAATCACTCATTTGATTCACAGTCAAACCACGGTAATCAGCCACCGCTGCAGACAATGCCAAGGATGCTTGTTCAGCAACTTCTGCCACAATCGCTTTCTTATCTTCAAGCTTTAGCGCCATTAGCTAATCCTCTTGTTTTTGTCTACGTTATTTAATACGATGTTTGAAACCAAATAAAAATTTCTCTTTTAGGTCACATTCACCGTCTGCGTAGGAAATTAAGCAACCTTTCAGTTACACCTACGGTCTTTGACATCACTAACTCAATAGATATTAAGCAGTTGACCCAAAGAAACTTAATATTCAAGCAAAGCTTCTGCACACGCATACATTCTGCCTGATGAGAAAAAGGCTGCTTATCTTAAACCTCAATTGTGCTCATGTCAAGCATAAGACCAGGACCCATTGTACTAGAAACTGTCACTTTTTTGATGTACACGCCTTTTGCATTTGCTGGCTTTAGCTTTTTCAAGTCAGTTAAAAGCGTTTCTAAGTTTTGCTGTAACGCTTGTGGTGCAAAGTCAGCCTTACCAATGGTGGTGTGAATAATACCAGCTTTATCAACGCGGTAACGTACCTGACCTGCTTTTGCATCTTTAACCGCTTGCGCTACATCAGTTGTTACAGTGCCAACCTTAGGGTTAGGCATTAAACCCTTAGGTCCCAAGATTTGACCCAACTGACCAACAACACGCATCGCATCAGGGGTAGCGATTACAACGTCAAAATCTATATTGCCTTTTTTAACTTCAGCTGCCAAATCATCCATGCCAACAACATCAGCACCTACTTCAGTTGCTTTTGTTACGTTATCACCTTGAGTAAATACCGCAACACGCACAACCTTACCAGTACCGTTTGGTAACACAGAAGCACCGCGCACAACTTGATCTGATTTACGTGGATCAACACCTAAATTAACAGCAACATCAATTGACTCTCTAAATTTAACTTTTGAAAGGTCTTTCAAAAGCTTAAAGGCTTCAGTTACAGGATAAACCTGTAATCTATTTACTTTTTCAGATAAACCTTTCATTCTTTTTGATAACTTAGCCATTACTCACAACCCCCTCAACTTTAAGCCCCATACTGCGCGCAGATCCTGCGATCGTTCTAACAGCAGCATCCATATTTGCTGCCGTTAAGTCGGGTTCTTTTGTTTTAGCAATTTCTTCTAATTGTTCACGAGTCACTGTACCAACAACTTCTTTAGAGGGCTTAGAGCTGCCAGATTTAATTTTTGCTGCTTTCTTCAGCAAGAATGAAGCAGGGGGTGTTTTCATAGTGAATGTAAAACTTCTATCGCTATATACAGTAATAACAACAGGCACTGGCGCACCTTGCTCCATCTTCTGTGTTTGCGCATTAAACGCCTTACAAAACTCCATAATGTTAACACCATGCTGACCTAACGCCGGTCCAATCGGTGGACTTGGGTTTGCCTGTCCAGCTTTAACTTGAAGCTTAATATAAGCCTGCACTTTCTTAGCCATTATTTACTCCTTTTTGGGTATAACGCTATTTTTAATAGCTCCCCGTTACTCACATCTAACTAACTGCTAGACACCTAAAACTTAAACAGCAAACCGTTTAAGCATCTTTCTCTACTTGAGAAAACTCAAGCTCAACAGGCGTTGGACGCCCAAAAATAGAAACTGCAACGTGTACACGCGATTTCTCGTAATTAATTTCCTCGACAACACCTGTAAAATCAGCAAATGGGCCTTCAAGCACACGCACAACCTGACCAACTTGAAAAGTTGTCCTTGGTTTTGGCGCTGTCTTATCTGCACCTACCTTAAGTGAACCCAAGATTCTTTCTGCTTCTTTATCACTAATTGGCATTGGACGCTCACTTGTACCTCCTATAAAGCCACTGACTCTTGGAGTTCTACGCACCAACTGCCATGCTTGTTCACTCATTTCCATCTGAATCAAGACATAACCTGGGAAAAACTTACGCTCACTTTTGCGCTTTTGGCCAGCTTTCATCTCAACCACTTCTTCAGTTGGCACTAATATCTTGCCAAAAAAATGATCTAAACCTTCCAATTTAATACGTTCTTCAATCTGAGCTTTAACACGCTTTTCATATCCTGAATACGCCTGAATCACATACCATCTTTTTTTTGAGTCAATAGCATTTTTTGCTGAAGTTTCGTTAATCGCTTGCGATTTATTCATCTCGGCATTTTCACTGTGAAAATCTTTATCATCAGCAGACATAATAACCTCTTAACTTAAAACTGTTTGGATCAGGCGCATAAACAGCAACCCAACAAAATAAATAATAATGGAAGCAATGGCAACAATAACCAGCACCACCAACGTCGAGTTAATTGTCTCTTGACGCGTTGGCCACACAACTTTTCGCATCTCTAAGCGTGCTTCAAGCAAAAATTGCCAACCCTTTGCACCTTGATTTGTCTGCTTAGCAATCACCAACAGCACGACTATACCAACGATAATAAGCACTGCCATCAACGCTGATGAATCCTTGAATAGCGAGAAATACATACTCGAAAAAACGATGATTGCGGCAATAACAATCATTATCAACCACAATAACTTATTTGCAGTACTGCTAATCTCACGCAAACCAGCTTTTTTTGTCGTGGTTGTCCACACTTTTTTCGTTACGGGATCCTTCATTTAATCGTCTCATCTTTTACTACAAACAAAAACGGCGTGCAATCTTAACACAGATTAACACGCCGTTCAAGTCAATTTATTTGGCAGGCCAGGAGGGACTCGAACCCCCAACTTGCGGTTTTGGAGACCGCTGCTCTACCAATTGAACTACTGACCTACAAGACCTTTGAAGTGTTGATATTAGGCAAGAATTTTAGCCACAACACCCGCACCTACTGTACGACCACCTTCACGGATAGCAAAGCGCAAGCCTTCTTCCATCGCGATAGAATTGATCAACGTAACAGTCATCTTGATGTTATCACCAGGCATGACCATCTCAACTCCTTCTGGCAATTCACAAGAACCCGTTACATCAGTTGTACGGAAATAGAACTGTGGTCTATAACCCTTGAAGAATGGCGTATGACGCCCACCTTCTTCCTTAGATAGAACATACACTTCAGCTTCAAATTTAGTATGCGGTGTAATTGAACCTGGTTTACATAAAACTTGACCACGCTCAACTTCTTCACGCTTGATCCCACGAATCAAGATACCAACGTTTTCACCCGCTTTACCTTCATCAAGAAGCTTACGGAACATTTCAACACCAGTTACAGTAGTAGTTTGAGTTGACTTAATACCAACGATTTCTACCGCATCACCAACCTTAACAATACCGCGCTCAACACGACCAGTCACCACGGTACCACGACCAGAAATCGAGAACACATCTTCAATCGGTAACAAGAATGGCTTATCTGTTTCACGTTGAGGCTCAGGAATGTATTCATCAAGTGTTTTGCCTAACTCAAGAATAGCATCAACCCACTTCTTCTCACCAGCCAAAGCACCCGTTGCAGAACCTTTAATGATTGGCGTCGCATCACCTGGAAATTCATATTGATCTAAAAGCTCACGCACTTCCATCTCAACTAGCTCAAGCAATTCTTCGTCATCGACCATATCGCACTTATTCAAAAATACAACGATGTATGGCACACCTACTTGGCGTGATAACAAAATGTGCTCACGTGTTTGTGGCATTGGACCATCAGCAGCTGAACATACTAAAATTGCACCGTCCATCTGAGCGGCACCAGTGATCATGTTTTTAACATAGTCTGCGTGACCTGGACAGTCTACGTGTGCATAGTGACGGTTTGGTGTTTCGTATTCAACGTGAGAAGTTGAAATAGTAATACCACGTGCTTTTTCTTCTGGAGCATTATCGATTTCATCAAATGCTTTAGCTTGACCACCATAAGCATCTGCAAGCACTTTTGTGATCGCAGCGGTCAATGTTGTTTTACCATGATCAACATGACCAATTGTACCAACATTCAAGTGCGGCTTTTTACGTTCAAATTTTTCTTTAGCCATTATTTACTCCAACGTTTTATTAACAAACCCAACATGGTGCTCACAACCAGACTTGAACTGGTGACCTCTCCCTTACCAAGGGAGTGCTCTACCGACTGAGCTATGCGAGCTTCAATATTTTTTAATTTAATTAACTATACACCTTACAAATCCCTTTGGAGCGGGTGATGGGAATCGAACCCACACTATCGGCTTGGAAGGCCGAAGTTCTACCATTGAACTACACCCGCAAATGGGAAGAAATTCGTGGTGGAGGGGGCAGGATTCGAACCTGCGAAGGCTGAGCCGTCAGATTTACAGTCTGATCCCTTTGGCCGCTCGGGAACCCCTCCAGCGTGCTGGGACCAATCATAGGGGTTTAGTTTTTAAAAATCAACTTTTTTTCATCGATTTTTTTTCCTATAATTGTATGCACCGGATTTGAATAACTTAAGCAGTTAAGACGGGTGCAAGTATATACGAAGAAACACAGATTTTACCAGTATTTTTTTATGCTATTTTTGCTTTTTTTCAGCATTTTAAGTCATGGTGAAATCTATCAATGGCACGACAGCGGTGGCAATGTTGTTTTCTCAAACTCCCCGCCTACTGAAGACCAACCACACCATACGGTTTTTACTGATGATTTAAACATTATCTCTCCCCAAAAGCCCTCAAAAAACAGTAGCAAAGGTGACAATAAAAATAAAATGAATGATATTGAGCTTAGGACAAGCTCTATATTAATAGATAAACCAAAACAAGAAGATCATGAAAGCCTTAAAACCATCAACATTACTGTCATATCCCCAGAAGATAATGCTCACATTCATAACTTTAATCCCATTATCCCTTTAACTACCACTCCAACTTTATCTAAAAACGATCAAGTTTATGTCACCATTAATGACAACCAATTTTATGCAATCTATCAAAACAACACATGGAACATACCACGACCAGAATACCCAGGCAAAAACAAGATCACTATTTTTGGCAAAACGCAAAGTAATGAAACCTTCTTCTCAAATCCAATAATACTGTATGTGCATAACAATCATCTGAAAAAGAAATCTAGGTAGTGTTTTACTTTATCATTTTATATGTCCGACCCCATTCAATTCGGTTGAGATAAAGACCAATTACAGTATTATGCATTAGTTCACTTTTTGAGAAATAGATAGTTTTTCTTGCCTTGGCTATCCCACTGTTTTGGGAAATGCTACCGTATAAAAGTAACTCTAAATGCACTGAAAAATCGAGAATCTTTTTCAGGCACTTAAAGGCAGAGGTTTTAATTTTGAAGATACGCATTTGAACGACTTCAATAAGATTTCAAAGTTAATGGCACTGCTTACTGTCGGCGTTGTGTCGGTTCATAAAGTTGGTGAATACAAAGACGCCAAGATAGTGTAAAAAGAGTTTAGCTATTTTCGTTATGGCTTCGACATGATTGCTAATGCCTATCAAACAGAGCTTTTTCCTTCAGAGCTTTTTCCTTGAAAATTAAAATTGTATAAATTAGAATGGAAATACAAGTAGAATGTGGTAATTGGAAGGAATAAAATGTTTCAAGAAGGAATTTATTATCATAAAGTGGAATTGATTGAATTTTGTAAGCAGGCAAATATTCCTTATACGAATCTTTCCAAACTTGAATTAGAATATGTTTTAAAACATTTTGCACAAACAGGGAAGGTACTAGATATAAGACGAAAGACAAATAAAATAGCCGGTGATTTTCCTTTAAAATTAGAAGCAATCATTTCTCCTAATTTTAAAATAGGTTTCCGGGAAAGAGGTTTTTTTGCAAAATATATTCCAGCTTTTAAATACAATATTCGTTTTAATGCTTGGATGAAAGAAAATAAGGGGATTAAAACCTATAAAGAAGCGATTGCTATGTATCATCAATTGGTAAATATGAAAAATGAAAACATTTCTCCTCAGTTTAAATACATGACTTATATTCGTGATTTTTTTAATGCATATCCTGATAGGAGTAAAGCAACCGCCATTAAATGTTGGAAGATAAAAAAAACTATGCCTAATAGGCATTTTTTTGAACCTTCTGATTTAACTCTATTGGAGGGCAACAATAATATTGACTAATATTATTGTCAAATTTATTAATATGAATTTTATACACTATATCTGTCATCATAAAAACCTAACTGAACTAAATACAGTTTCATAATTTTTTCCTTGATTATAAATTCCTGATAGGTTTGAGTAATAATGTCTACCACACTACGATAATGTTTTCTAGATCACCTTAAGCTTTATTTTCCTGGAGCAGGGTACGAAATTGCTGGAAGTTTGATATAGTTACGGTAAAAAAATTGGTTCACGGAACCCAAACGCAAACTAATTCTCTTAGCTTACACGAAGATAGCTATTCATTGGATTATGTTGATTTTCGTCTCTTTCAAGAGCCTGATACAGCATTTCATCTGCCGAGGATCTCAAAACGTATGACTTAAGTGTACATTGATTGCTTGCGCACTCCTTTAAACGAACCCTTAGACAACCCTGAAATGCCTCATAACTGACGTCTTTGTTTTTAACAAGGTTTAAAAAATCTTGATTTAATGTTTCTGCAACTTCATCTGTAACTTTATAAACCTGACCATTAAACTGAATATTTGTACCACCATAGCCAAATACTTTCTTCACATTTTGAGACGACTTATTACACAAAGACTCCAATAAAGCTGTTTTCTTATCTAGCAACTCTATATCCTGTAGAACACTTTCAAACCAATTACTATCTTTCAGTGTAGTTAAGGTTAAGGTGCGAAGATACTCTTTCCTATACTCAGCCTCTAAAGTACTATAAATGTTATAACAGTCGATCCTGGTCTTAGTTAGCGATGGCAATTTATCTTTAATAGCGTTGACATAGTTGTTCCTATACCTAATATCCAATGTTTCATAAAAGCGGCAAAAGTCAAACCTTGTCTTAGTTAGCGATGGCAGTTTATCTTTAATGGCATCGACATAGTTGTTTCTATAGCTATGGAAAAGAAAGCTATCTAAAAGTTTATAAATATCCTCAAAGTCATTTCTTGTATTAGTTATAGATGCTAAGTTATTGTTAACAGCATTAAAATAACGATTTCTATCACTGGTAGGCAGCTGACCATTAAAGATATTAGATAAATCTATACCCTCAGATAAGGTATTATAAATTTTTTTAAAGTCGTCTCCAGTATTGGTTATAGAAAGTAACCTACATTTAGTAGTTTGAAAATAACTAATCAGCTCTGATTTCGAGAAGAAAGTATCTAAAAGATCATAAATTTTTTTAAAGTCATCCCCAGTATTAGTTATGGAGGGTAGTTTGGTCTTAGCAGCCTCAAAATAGCTGTTTCGCTCTGATTTCCAAAAGAAAGTATCTAAAAGATCATAAATATTTTTAAAGTCATCTCCAGTATTAGTTATGGAAGGTAGTTTGGTCTTAACAGCCTCAAAATAGCTGTTTCGTTCTGATTTCCAAAAGAAAGTATCTAAAAGTTTATAAATATTTTTAAAGTCATCTCCAGTATTAGTTATGGAAGGTAGTTTGGTCTTGACAGCTTCGAAATAATTGTTTTTATTACTACCATCTAAATTGCTATAAATCTTGTAAAAACTATCTCCATCTTTAGTAAGAACGTTTATAGTTATATTTAATAATCTTTCTTTTAGGTCATCAGTGGTATGTGGATCGTTTATTTGATTAGCAATCGCTTTATATATATTTTCATCTTCTTTTATATGCTTCTGGATTGCCTGTTTCGACTCATCACTCAACCTATTCCAAATAGCTAAAAAATGTTTTGGGTACAACAATATATTGCCAAATATATCTTCTTGATTCATTTCATCAACAGATATATCAGAAACTTGCTGCAATATAGTTTCTAAGTCAGAAATATTAATACTTTCCGCATTGTCATAAACAGACTTCATTATTAATTTTCCATTTTGGAAAAAGCATGTAAGATCCAAGGGAAGGGCGTCTATTGTTTTTATTTTTCCTTCATTTTGTAGTTTTCCTATTTCCGCTGTTATTTCTTTATATCGATTATTAATTTTTTTTAACGTCTCCTCATTCCTTTTAGAATCTTTTGTTTCTATAAACTCTTTATCTAAAATAGATTCTAATTCTTTAATAACTGCCTTGAGCGCTTTTGATTTTAAATCAACACAACTACCATCATCAAGTTGGCGTATTTGCGTTACAAGTTTTTCCATCGCCTGCCTATTTTCACCAGTTCCAATGCTTATTAAATTTAAAAAATCGTCCTTATAATAACTCTCCCACTTTCCTCTAAATTCGCCAATTGCAATCGATGCACCAACTCCTGCATACCCTTCTGAACCATATCTACCATTTACACCATTATCAAATAAAGCATTTGCAAGTTTAATAAGCTCTGCTTTTAAAGAATGCCCACTTTCCTCTACTTCTTTTATCTCGTTTTCTAAATTATACGCTTCTCTGATTAAAGAGTTCGAGTTCAAAATACGCTCAAGAAAATCTGAATTAACTGTAATCCTTTTCGGATCATAGGTTTCTTTATACTCATATACTTGTTTCAAATTCTTAATAGGGAAACTTATTATGTTGTCAACGTCTACTAAATTGTCCGCACCATAAAAATGCTGTTGATAAAATGCGATAAGTGTTTGTAAAGAATTTTTATATCCTTTATAAGAAACATATTCATCCCAATTCTTTTTATCCTCTATATTATACAGATCGTCAGAAACAAAGTGTATTTGCGTATTAGGCAAAAGTAACGATAAAGGCGAAACCTTAAATTTGTCGGCAATATCAACCGTAATTTTTAAAATAGCCTTACTAATTTCTGATTCGGGATTCACAGTCAAAAAGGATGAGGTACCTTTTGTTTTATTATAATATTCCTTGTATAACGCTTTAATTTTCTCTAAGTCATTTTCTGCTTTGATTAAATTATCACACAAAGTATTAAACTGCACCAAGGCACTACCGGTGATGACCTCATCCTTGCTGTATGTCTTTTTATGGTGAAAGTGCACTACTTGATTGATTTCATCTTGTATTTTTTTAATATCATTCATATGATTAACCTTTATTTATTTCAAATAATTATTTTGAATTTTCATGCAGAATTATTATTGTATTCTATCTAAATTTAAAGGTGAGAAATTGAAAAAGGACAAAATGTTGCTTATTTTTAAGCATTGTTTTTACCGTTGTTACCTGTCATTTAACATGCCAACTGTTGACATTTTGTGTAGAATAGCGACAGTTCGATATAAGAGAGCAAAATTTAGTTATAATTTATTGTAATGAGGTTTTATGTCTAAATCACAACTTGCTCTAGTTCTAATTTAATATTGTAGTGTGTAGAAACGGCATATTTAATTGCATTAATAAGTTTGAGGATGTCCATACCAGTCGCTTCTCCTACATTAATAATCACACCGCCGTGCTTATTGGAAATCTGTGCACCACCGATTTGGTAGCCTTTTAAGCCAATTTTTTCGACCATTTCACCAACCGTAATGTGATATGGTGGGCGCTTAAAAACACTACCAGCACTAGGTTCTATTGGCAGTTTCGCTTGACGCTGCTTAAGAATATCATCCATTTTAGCTTTGATTGCAGAAGAATCTTTGGTAAGTAGTTTAAAACATGCACCCAAAATCACGACATTTAAAGATCTAAACATAGAAAAACGATAGCCATAATGAATATCAGGCTTGTAATAGCGTTTTATTTGTGTTGTGCTAATATCCAAAACGTCAACGTAAACCAGATGATCATATATTTCATCACCATAGGCGCCAGTATTCATAATCATAGCCCCACCCACACTTGCAGGTATGTCAAAGAAAGTTTCCATCCCGCCTAAGTTATGTTCGTAAGCATATATTGATAACTCTTTGAGTAAATTGCCTGCTTTGGCATAAATCCCATCACTTGTTGTTTTAATGCCATTGAAATTGTTTTGCAAGATAATAAAAGCAATATCAAAGTAATTGGATTGGCTAAGAATAACGTTGCTACCATTGCCAAGAACAATTACCTTTAAGTGTTGTTGATAAATTTGAATAATCTCATCAATAGTATTTGGGAAATAGACATATTTAGCACGAGAATCAATATGATAAGTATTGTATGGCTTCAACGAAATCATGATGTCCTTAGCTTAGTTATCATCGATGCTAATGTGCATGAAGTTGGTCATGTTTTCCAATAAGTTTTGATATCCCCTGAAAACTTGTTGGGCTGACGTAATAGTACACACTTGATCTAGAAGAGATGCAGCCATGATCACTGCCATACCAGCTCTAAGATCATAACTCTTCATGGTTGTAGCATGCAATCGATAGCTTTTGTTGGGATTAATTTGAATAGTGTTGTTGTAACAGCTAATGGGAAAACCAAGTCGCTCTAATTCTTGTACGTACTTAACGCGCTCCGGATATACAGTATCAGTGATTTCGGATGGGCCATTGGCTTTAATGCACATGACTGAGAAGATTGGCTGCATATCTGTTGGGAATTCAGGATAAGGCATGGCAGTAACTTTAATAGGCTTGAGTTTACTAATTTTCCCACAAAAGTAAATCTGTTGTTTGGCAGGGTCAAAACGCCAATGCGCTCCCATTTCATTTAAGATTCTAAGTGGCTTATCAATATATTCTTTGGTATCAATGCCTTCAATACAAACGTCAACCTCATGTAAATAAGCCAAAGCTGCATAGGTCATGGTTTGGATGCGATCATACATAATGCGAAAATTAACACCAATTAATTCTACAACGCCCTTGATATGCATTGATCTTGTATTGTGATCAATTCTAACCCAGCCACCACATTGGTTTATAAAACTTGCTACTTCAATGACTTCTGGCTCTAAAGCAATATTGTGTAAAATAACTTCAGCACTCCCTATTGCTGCATATAACATAAGGTTTATGCTTGCTCCAACTGATGGGTAACGAAGTTTATATTCAGTGTTTTTGTCTGTGTCATACTCAATCGCAATATGGTACTCGTCATGATAGACTTTTGCACCTAATGCTTCAAAACCTTGTAAGTGAATGTCAAATGGACGCTGATCGCTAAATGAGCATCCACCAGGGTAACCGATAATGAGCTTACTTACTTTTTTGGCAAGAGCACCTAACAACATCAGTGAAGTTCTAGTACGTCTGGTGTAATCCGTAGAAACCTTAATTTCACTGAGCTTTTCTGGTGGAGTAATTTCCACTGAAGTATTACTTTGTTCGTAAACTTTAGCACCAATAACCTTTAAAATATCACAAACTGCAAGATAGTCATTTAGACTGGTTGGGACATTATTAAAAACTGTTTTAGCATTTGGCAAAAGGCTTGCAAACAATAGATGCAGTAAAGCATTTTTAGCACCATTTAACTGAATGGTCACATCATTATTTAAATTATGCCTTTTACTAACTTTTAGTTGCATGAATCTTACTTTCTTGGTTGAGTTTTACTGGTTTTGTTAGCACGCTTTCCTTGTGCTTTCTTTTTATAGCTTTGCTTTTCTTTATAGCGCTGAAGTGGTGTTAATTTTATGTGCTTAGTCGGTTCAAAAGGATTTTCAGACTGCTTAAACTCAAATGTAATTGGTGTGCCAACAAGTGAACATGCCTCGCGGAAAAACTTTTCTAAATAACGTTTGTATGAATTGGGTAGATGATCAACTTGATTCCCATGAATAACAATAACCGGGGGGTTGTGCCCACCCATGTGTGCATATTTGAGTTTAATGCGAGACTTCCCTGATATTGGTGGCACATGATCTTGAGTGGCAAGCTTAAGTACTTGGGTTAGCTCTGGTGTGGAGATTTTCTTGGTAGCACTTTTATAAGCATTTTTAAGAGAAGTAAATAAATGTCCAACGTTTGTCCCATGCAAAGCAGAAATGAAATGAATATCTACATAGTCTTTGAGAAAAATCAAACGACGATTGATTTCTTCTTTGAGACTATCCTTCTCGATTTGACTCATCCCGTCCCATTTATTGACTGCAATGACCATAGCTCTTCCAGCATTTAATGTAAAACCCATCAAGTGCATGTCCTGATCAGTTAATCCTTCTTTGGCATCAATAAGAAGAATAATAACGTTTGAATCTTTAATTGCTTGTAAGGTTTTGACTACGGAGAATTTCTCTAACGTTTTATGTACTCTTCCCTTGCGACGAATACCCGCTGTGTCAATAATGGTATAGTCTTCGTCATGACGAGAGAAAGGGATGTAAACACTATCGATAGTGGTTCCTGGCATGTCATAAACAATTACTCGATCCTCGCCTAACATTCTATTTGTTAGAGTAGATTTGCCAACGTTTGGGCGTCCAATCAAAGCAAAACGGATGCCACGCTTGTTGGCTTCACCTTCGGCATGGGTTGAGTCGTTTAAAGTAGTTTGGCATAGTGGTAGCAGTGTTTCGGTGAGAAGTTGAGAGACTCCTCGGCGATGACTTGCGGCAATTGTAAAAAGTTGCTCAAAGCCAAGACTGTAAAACTCGCTTGCTGCAACCTCTTCTTGCAAACCATCTGTTTTGTTAACTACCAACACACTTGGTTTTCCACGCGTACGCAACAGTTTAGCGATATATAAGTCACCTGCTGTTAAACCTGCTTGCGCATCCACAATAAAATACACAAGATCGGCTTCTTCTATTGCTCGTATAGATTGTTCAGCCATAGAGCCATCAACGCCACTATCATTATCCGAAAGACCACCTGTGTCGATTACAATATAAGGATGATCATCAAACACTGCTTGACCATATTGGCGGTCACGAGTTACCCCTGGCATGTCATAAACAAGGGCATCGCGAGTGTGCGTTAAGGCGTTAAAAAGTGTAGACTTCCCGACGTTTGGGCGTCCAACAATTGCAATAACAGGAACCATGATTTTTTAGACTTAAATATCAACTTATTTACTGTGTGGCAATATACCGTATTTAAGAGGAAAGAACAAATACTGGTACGTTTTTATTTACACTACAAGACAATAGTTGCTAAAAGTCTTTATTTTAAGGCACGTTCATATCATTTTTGTTTCGCTAAAACTTAAATGAAAATGAACATGAAATACACAAAGGAACTTTAAGAGCTACTGAAACAATGTTTTAGCGATATTTGTCACACTTTAGAATGCCCATCGTACATTGTTTTAGGATTATTTATCCTGACTGTAAGGCACATGTTTGTGCACGTAAATTAGCCCCTGGAGAGGTTACTTATCATTAGTTTCTAACAGCTCTAGCAAAGCACCAATTAATCAATACCGCAGACGTTTGGAGATTGAAACACTGTTTGGTGCCATGAAAACATGAACTTTCAACTGGAAAGGTATACATACTCTGAAAGCCAAGGGTCATTTAGTGTTCTATAGTGTGTAATAGGGCATAAAACATTCTACGGTATTTTAACGGTATAGGGATTTGAATTTTTCTGTTATTTTGTTACTGTATCGCTTTAATTTAAAAGGAAAGGAATTGAAAGATATTTAAAAAATTTAATATGGCGGAGAGAGGGGGATTCGAACCCCCGATGGAGTTTTTGGTCCCCATACTCCCTTAGCAGGGGAGCGCCTTCAGCCTCTCGGCCATCTCTCCGCGGTACTGCAACAATTTAGCGGCTTGACCCTTTGATGTCAAGCGCTTAATTTAGATATTTTTCATAAGCTAAAACTCAGTTTTCTGAGTCTCCAAAAGAATGTTCTCCTTTTATACGAACAAAAATTTCTTCTCTATGAACAGAGACATCTTTAGGTGCATTGATGCCCAAACGAACCTGATTGCCTTTTATACCAAGAACAGTCACCGTCACCTCGTCCCCAATCATGACCGTCTCGCCTATTTTTCTTGTTAAAATTAACATTTGTTAGTTACTCCTTAATTGTGTAGCTTTATCTTCCAAAGCTGATTAACCCCACATCTCACCTTTGTGCAAAAACCATTGCATTAACCCCAAAATATAAAAACACTTTAATCTTTGCTAGTGAGTATAGACTTAAAATAGTTATCTGCATTGAAAACTGAGTAATTCTATACAAATTGATAAATTTTACCAGGTTTTTTATGCTATAAAATCAAATTCCCTCGAATTTGCAAAGGCAAGTGTAGGGCTTTCTTTAAATTACCGATATACTGAACATATTAAAAACAGCTGCACGATGAGTAACATGTTTTTGTTTTATAAACTCAATAAAGTCATACACAGTTATTTAACACCAAAACAGCGTGCGCTTGTTGTTGATGCCTTTTTATTTGGCGCGGATGCACATGAATCACAGGTTAGAAACTCTGGCGAACCTTATTTTACCCATCCGTTGGCAGTTGCATGTGTGCTTGCTGGAATGCGCCTTGATTGTGAAACCATCATCGCCTCTCTTCTACACGATGTAATTGAAGATACTGAAATTCAGGCAAAAGATATTGCCATACGCTATGGTGATAAGACCGCACAGCTTATTGAAGGCGTTACTAAATTAAGCAAAATTGAATTTACCTCTAAAGCTGAGCAGCAAGCTGAGAATTTCCGCAAGATGATATTGGCAATGGTAAAAGATATTCGTGTTATCTTAATCAAGCTTGCTGATCGCTTACATAATATGACCACTCTTGCGCCACTTAGACCTGACAAACGCCGACGCATTGCTTTAGAAACTCTAGAGATATACGCTCCTATCGCACATAGACTTGGTATGCATCACTTCAAAAACAGTTTTGAAGAACTTGCATTTGAAGCCACCTACCCCTATCGCTATAAAACACTAAAAGCAAAAGTACTCCAAGCACAAAAGCATCGTGACCGCTTGTTTCGTAAAATCCTAGAACGACTTCAACACCACTTAGTAGGCTTAATTGAAAATGAAAACTTAGTAAATGGACGCAAAAAACGCTTATACAGCATTTATCGAAAAATGCGTGATCGTGAAATGTCTTTCTCAGAAATTATGGACATCTATGCCTATAAAGTTATTGCACCTAGTCGCCGCGAATGTTATTCGATCCTTGGTGCCATCCATGAAATCTTTCGTCCTATTCCTGGACGCTTTAAAGATTACATTGCTACCCCAAAAGCTAATGGTTACCAATCGCTTCACACTACTGTATTTGGACCTTATGGGGTACCGATTGAGGTGCAAATCAAAACCAAAATAATGGACGATACAGCTGAAAAAGGGGTTGCTGCGCATTGGATTTATAAAGCAAAATCATTAAGTCATGATAGCGCTCAAAAATGGCTAGATAAGCTTTCTGATCTTCAACAACATGTCACTAAATCAACTGATTTTATTGAAAGTGTTAAACTTGATTTATTTCCTGACGAAGTATATGTTTTTACGCCAAATGGTGAAATCATAGAACTGCCAATAAACGCAACTTGTATCGACTTTGCTTATCATATTCATACCGATATTGGTAATCATTGCATTGCAGCTAAAGTTAATCGCCGTCTTACACCTTTAAGCTATGTATTGACGCATGGTGATACGGTGGAAATCATTACTTCACCAGCAGCACACCCCAATCCCTCATGGCTAACTTTCATCACCACAGCACGCGCAAAACATGCGATTAAACATGCACTCAAACGCTATGAACATGATGAACTTGTACGCATTGGTCAACAAATTCTCAGCCAAGCTTTATTAAAAAGGCACATTAACTTAAACAGTATCTCTGGAGAGTTAATGCAAGAAGCTTTGACCAAATTTAATTTTCCAAGCACTACTGAACTTTACGTTGCTATTGGGCAAGTGCATTTCTCTGCCAATACCTTTATTGACCTTATTGAGGAAAAAATTAACCTCGATGGAATTGGCATTAATAAGGATATCTCGTGCAAGATGCTTATTGATGAGAAAAATATCTGCCAGCTTGCCACCTGCTGTACTCCCATTCCAGATGACCCTATTACTGGTCTACTTACTTTGGATAAGGGGTTAGCTATACATAGAAACAAATGTTCCGAGCTCAACAAAGCTACTAAGACTCATGAGTTAATCGAAACCGATTGGAGGAAGGGAATTAAACATAATTTTTCTGCCAAACTTTTTATTAACATCCAAAACGTACATGGCGCTATTGCTAAAGTCACTGCCAATATTGCTCATCAAAATGCACATATCCTAAACTTTAACATCCTAGAATCCGATCAACAATGTGGTATTGTTGAAACTATTATTGAAATAACGGATCGTGTCCATCTTGCGCGCGTCATTCGTAGTTTAAAGCGCTTGAAAATCTGTCTTAAAATAGAACGTGCGTTGCCATAGCGGGCAAAATTTGAGTGCTAAAAATTGAACGTACAAAAACTAAGCTTGAAAGAGTGGAATAAGATTAAGCACCACGCACTTGATGAACTTGGCTTTTCTGATATTAGTGCTACAAATTGTGATCTATCAGACTACATTCCTAAATATCAAGAATGGGTTGAAAAAGGTTTCCATGCTGACCTTGACTATATGGTAAAGCATGGTAGCAAACGCTACACACCACAAGAACTCGTTGAAGGCACCAAGAGTGTCATTACCGTACGCTTAAATTATCTGCCAGCCCCTTATCATTTTAAGAATATTCGTCAAAAATTCATAACTGCCAATGAAGTTGCTGCTATCTCTGTCTATGCTCATGGTCGCGACTATCATAAAGTATTACGTAAAAAACTCGATAAGCTTAGTGAGTTTATCACAAATTTGTTTCCTTCACATCATGCTCGCGTGTTTACAGATAGTGCTCCAGTATTGGAAAAACCTTTAGCTGAAAAGGCAGGACTTGGCTGGATTGGTAAAAACAGCAACCTATTGAATGAGAAAGATGGCTCGTTCTTTTTTTTAGGCTGCATCTATTCTAATTTAGATTTTAGTTCTTTTTCTTATCCTAAAGCATATGATCAATGCGGGAAATGCCAAGCTTGTATTAAAGCTTGCCCAACTCATGCCATAATTGATGGACGGATAATTGATGCAAAAAAATGTATCTCCTATTTAACAATTGAAAATAAAGGGATAATCCCAATACAATTTCGCAAAGCCATAGGCAACCGTATTTATGGCTGTGATGATTGTCAACTGGTATGCCCAATCAATAAAAAGGCAGCTGTAACAACCGAAGCAGACTTTCAACCTAGACATCAACTGGATAATAGTAAACTCCTTGATCTTGCAAATTGGTCAGAAACAACTTTTTTTAACAAAACTAAAGGTTCTGCTATTCATAGAATTGGTTATCAAGCATGGCTTAGAAATATTTACACAGCCCTTGGTAATGCCCCTTTTAGCGAAGAAATTTTAAGGATTTTAATTAGCGCAAAAAATAAATATTCTGAAAACAAACTACTCATCGAACATATCAATTGGGCAATCAGTGAACAATCAAAATCACGGGCTTTCTTTTCAGGATATCCTTATCCTAATTAATTCATCCGTGCGGGGGGGGCTATCCTTTTCTTTCTTCATCCATTAAGACAGCCATCCATTGCTTGGATGTCATTATGTTTTAAAACAAAAAGAATTTCTGTAGGATTTTAACTAAATCTTTGTGAGAAATTTACCATTCTTATAAGTTTTGTTTATATTTTAATCAAGTTTATTTTTGTCAACTTATTGCGATCGCTTCAACCTCAATCAACACATCTTTCGGTAATCTGGCTACTTCAACACAAGAGCGTGCAGGTGGAGTTATGCCTGCAAAAAAAGTGGCATACACTTCGTTAAATGCAGCAAAATCATTCATATCAGCGATAAAACACGTCGTCTTAATAATCTTAGTCATGCTACTTCCTGAAGCCTCAAGTATCGCTTTTAAGTTTTGCATCGCCTGTTGAGTTTGTACTTTTATATCACCCTCAACCAATGTACCATTAGCCTTTAACGGAATTTGACCTGATGTATAGATAAAATCTTTGATTTTCACTGCTTGAACATATGGGCCAATCGCTTGTGGCGCTTGATTGGTTTGAATTATCTCTTTCATTAATTACCCTTAAATATTATTAATTTCATGCAACTATTGAACGAATGATTGTTATTGTCAAGCATGATTTTTGCCCATATTGGCATATTAAAGCCGTTTAAATGTGACTTATATGTTCGGTTTAAGAAACAACGCCTCATGCTAAACCAAGGAGTTTATTTTAGAGAAAGAAGTTTATTTTTTTCATTTAAACACTTCATTTATCGTTTGCCTTGCCAAAAAGCGTAGTGTAAAAACATAAAAAGTTAATAACAATTATAAAAACAAACTGTACTCATTAAGTATGACTGCTATGATGCCAGTTAAAATCATATTTAGTAGCCAGAAATGTCAAAAAAATGAAAGGATATGCGTGGATTGTTATTGTTTTGAGTTCATTTTTGTTGTTCTATAAGTACATTGCTTTAGTCTTTCCGAGCTTGATTGCAGGTGACATTAAAATTCATTTTGACCTTAACTCGGCGCAAATGGGTTTCTTGTCAGCCATGTTTTTGTATTGTGTTTTGCTGGTACAACCTTTTGCAGGTTTGTTATTAGATCGCTTTGGCTGTAGAAGCATTAGTACTGTGTCATTGCTCGTAAGTGCATTTGGTATTTTATTGTTTGCAGCCTCAACTCACATCGTTTTTGCCTTTATAGGACGTACGATGATGGGAATTGGAGTCGCGTTTGCTACAGTAAGTTACATGAAAGCTGCGGCTACATGGTTTGATGAAAAAGGGTTTTCAGTTGCCAGTAGTTTGTTATTAACGGCGGCAATGACAGGTGCGGTAGTAGGACAAGCGCCATTATCTGCGTTATTTAATGCCGTTGGATGGCAACAAGGGTTGTACTGTTGTGCTATTATTGGTGTTATATTTGCAATTATCTATTGGTTTGTTGTACGTGATGATTCTAAGCAGGGACCTGTGAACGTTGAAGAGGAAATTCAGTCAAAAGCAGAGCAAAAAAGTATTATACACATGATTAAACGTGTGATCATGTCGCATAATAATTGATTATTAATGACATATTCAGGACTTATTTTTACGACGATTGATGCGTTTGGTAGTTTATGGGGGAATAGCTTTTTTGTTCAAAAGTATGATTTAACGATAACTCAGGCAAGTTATTTTATATCCTGTATTTTTATTGGTATGGGGATCGGTGCGCCAATCATGGGAAAGCTTTCAGTTAAAATACGCTGTGTACCAATCATGATGTGGTGTACCGTGCTTGGATTGTTGTCATTGTTAGCAATTTTATATTTACATTTAAGCGTATGGCAGCTAATTGTGTGCTGTATTTTGTATGGAGTTGTCACTAGTGCTTTTACGTTGGTGTTTGTCGTAGGGCGTAAGGTCAATCCGTTATGGGTAATGGCAACCGCAGTGGCATTGATCAACACAGGTGAACCAATATTTGGTGGTACATTTGAAGGATTGGTCGGTATGATTTTAGATTACACACAGCCGGGTGTTTCTGGTGCAAACTATAGTATTCAAAGCTATGAAATCGCATTTAGTATGTTGCCTGGCAGTATTGTTCTAGCTTTGATTATTTTACTTTTTATTAAAGAAGAACAGAGATAGCTACCTCCTACAAGCACATACAGTTTCAAGCAATAAAATTTGTAAAACGATGGTTATCAAGTATATGATAATGTCGGGATGTATATCACTAAGGAGGCGAAATGTCACAATATATTCTAACTCTAGATCAAGGAACAACTAGTTCAAGAGCAATTATTTTCGATCAAATGGGACAAGTTGTTGAAATAGCACAACAAGAGTTTAGACAGATTTACCCAAAGCCAAGCTGGGTTGAACATGATCCAAGGGAGATTTGGAGTACACAAGCAGCAGTAGCTGCAACAGCAATCGCCAATGCAGGAATAAATGGTAAAAATATTGCAGCAATCGGGATTACAAATCAGCGTGAGACAACCGTTGTTTGGGAACGTGAGACAGGCAAGCCAATATATAACGCTATTGTCTGGCAAGATCGCCGCACGTCAGAATTTTGTAATAAGCTCAAGACAGATGGGTTTGCAAAAATGATACAAGAAAAAACAGGACTGGTTGTTGATGCTTATTTTAGCGCATCCAAAGTGAAATGGATTTTAGATAATGTAGAAGGTGCGCGCGAGAAAGCCAAGCAAGGCAAGCTTTGCTTTGGTACGGTGGATAGTTGGCTGATGGCAAAATTTACCAATTTAAGGGTCCATGCAACCGATGCCACTAATGCCAGTAGAACGATGTTATATAACATTCATAGCAATGACTGGGATGATGATTTATTAGCTTTATTTGATGTTCCTAGAAGTATGTTGCCAGAGGTAAGATCATCTAGCGAAATTTATTCACAAACTGCAACGACACTTTTTGCGACTAAGATTCCGATTGCAGGGGTAGCAGGTGACCAACAAGCTGCACTTTTCGGTCAGATGTGTACCGATCCAGGAATGCTTAAAACCACATATGGCACAGGTTGCTTTATGATGATGAATACAGGCAGTAAACCTGCTATTTCAAATAACAATTTACTAACTACAATTGCATGGCAGCTAAATGGACAGACAACTTATGCCTTAGAGGGTAGTGTGTTTATGGGAGGTGCAGTCATTCAGTGGTTAAGAGATGAACTAGGCATTTTGCAACACGCCAGTGATAGCGAGAAATTAGCACTATCTGTTGAAGATAATGGTGGGGTATATCTTGTTCCAGCAATGGTGGGCTTAGGTGCGCCACATTGGGATCAATTTGCTCGTGGCAGTATACTAGGCTTAACGCGAGGCAGTTCAAAAGCACATATTACAAGAGCAGCGTTAGAGAGCATTGTTTATCAAGTCACAGATATTGCTAATGCAAAAATGGCAGATACAGGAATGAATATTACTGAAATGCGTGTTGATGGTGGTGCAGTAGCGAATAGTTTCTTAATGCAATTTCAAGCAGATATGATGAATGCTAAAGTGATCCGACCAAAAGTACTGGAAACAACAGCGTTAGGTGTAGCCTATCTGGCTGGACTTGCTGTTGGTTATTGGTCAGGGATTGATGAGCTTAAAAGCTTATGGTCAGTTGATCAGGAGTTTAACAATAAGCTAGATGAACAAAAGCGTAGTCACTATTTATATGATTGGCATAAAGCAGTTGAACGTGCTAAAAGATGGAGTGAGTAAAAAGTGAATACAATAAAGTACCAATCTGGCATTTTAAAAGAGCTACCAAAGTCAGCGATTTATTTGTTTTTCAGGTTAACCCATAAAAATAAACTCAAACAAGTACTGCAAAGCTTGCTGCAACTTGTTGATGGGGATTCAACAATTTTAGGGTTGGGTGGCAAAGTGATGGCTTTATTGCAAGTAAATACGCCTTACCACCCATATACGCCAACACTAAAAGCACAAAAGCTAACCCCAAAAGCAGATTGCGATTTAGTGCTTTGGTTAAGAGATAATGATCAAGGTGTGCTAACACATAGCGCAAGGCGTTTTATAAAAATACTGCAAGATGCTTTTGTATGTAGTGACATTGCAAGAGCTTGTACTTATTTGACGCATGAGCAAAATGGCAAGTTGGTTAATCATGATTTATCTGGTTTTGAGGATGGAACAGAAAATCCGCAAGGTGATGATCAGTTTAATACGGCTATTATTCAATCAGACGATAAATTTATTGATGGTAGTAGCTGTTGGGTGATACAAAAGTGGCTCCATGATTTCGATTGGCTAGATAAAGCAAGTCAGCATGCAAAAGAAGAGCTTATTGGTAGAAGCTTAGATGATAACCGAGAGTTTGAAAACAATAAGCCATTAGCACATATTAAGCGTACAGCACAAGAGAGTTTTGAACCGGAAGCCTTTATGTGGCGCCGGTCAATGCCTTGGATTAACGATCAATTGAATGGAGGATTGATATTTTCTTGCTTTGCACAAGATTTTTATCCCTTTGAAGTGCAATTTGCACGAATGATAGGAGAAGAGGACGGGATCATAGATGGTTTATTTAAATTCTCAAAGATAATATCAACTCAATTTTTATGGTGTCCGCCTTTTGTAAAAGGTAAGCTTATTTTACCTGATTTGGTTGGCTGAGATCTTATAACTTATTCTGTTAAGTGGTTAACGTGGATAAACTTCTAAACCACTAAAGAAAAATGCAATTTCTACAGCGGCTGTTTCAGCTGCATCTGAACCATGCACTGCATTGGCGTCAATACTATCAGCAAAATCAGCGCGAATTGTACCAGGAGCTGCTTCTTTAGGATTCGTGGCACCCATTAATTCACGGTTTTTAAGGATTGCATTATGACCTTCTAACACTTGAATCATAACAGGACCTGAAGTCATAAATTTAACTAAGTCATTATAGAAAGGTCGTGCTTTGTGTACGGCATAAAACTCACTTGCTTCTTTGCTAGATAGTTGCTTCATTTTAGCTGCAATCACTTTTAAGCCAGCTTTCTCAAAGCGAGAGTATATTTCACCGATAACGTTTTTAGCTACAGCATCAGGTTTAATAATAGAAAGTGTTCTTTCAATTGCCATTTTGAGTATCCTTTTTATTTTATTTTTTTGATCCCTGTCGTGAATGAATTGAATGATTCGCAATGGGGATATAGAGTTTTGGCATTATACAAAGCTGTTTTTGAATTGCAAGGCTAACTGACAAGTTTAGAACTGCTGCACCCCTGCAACTTGCCATAAGTGCTCTCCATCTTCGCGTGTAAAGTGCCATATTTCTTCAAAATTTTGCCAATCACCTGAACTATTTTCCTTAACTTGTCCAACAAACATGACACTTGCAATCCATTGATCGCCTTGTCGGTCACAATCAATAACTTTGCAGCTAACATCTTTAAATTCGGCAAGCTCTTCATTGCTTTGAATATCATTAATTACACTTTTATATAAGTCTTCAGTGATGTAGCTTTTAATCTTTTCAAGCCCAGTCTTATTGTTTAATGATTGTAGCTGGTTAAATAAATTTAAAGCTTGATGGTTAAACACCGTTTCAGGTGTGCCATCAGGAAGTTGACCATTTTGAATCGTATTCGATGACATTGCGCTTTGAGTTGTTACATTTTCATGCTGGGTAAAAGCATTTGCTACTGAATGCAGTGAGGAAGGCTGCTGATATTGAAAATTACTATTGGATTTATGATTAATTTGGTGCTGCATCGCTTTTCTGCGCATGATGAAAACAACTAATGCAATAAGTGCAATAACAATGAGTAAACCTGTCATACCATGCGCGCTAAACAACCAAGCAAATAAAGCGCCAAGCCCAAGTGCTGTTAGGATTTTACCAAAAGTGCCCATACCTGTTTGTTTCTGAGTTGCATTGGTATGAGTCGCATTATTATGTGTTTGCGTTGGTGCTGAACGACTATAGCCGTGGCTTGATCCACCTCCAAAGCGTTTGGCCTCTGCAAGTTGAAAGCCGCTTAAAGCAACCATAAGTAGTGAGAAAAAAACAGCAAGCTTTTTAAACATATTCTATACCTTTTTGATGATGAAAACGTGTGCATCATAGCTAAAAGCCGCTATAGAAGCTAGTGCTTAATACTAGCTAAATCCCAATTTAGAGAAAACGACTAACCAAAAAACAGTCGCTCTTTCTTTGTTATGTCATCATCACCGCCTTTAAATTTGCGGTCAAGAGTGCATTTGATTTTAGTTAGAAGTTCAGAGAGTAAAATAATTTGTTGCTGCTTCTGTTATTAGATTCATCATTCAATCAACACAGGCTTAAATACTTTAGCGTTGCCATCGTTTTCGACTTTGCGAAACGGTAAGGTAAACGAAAAGCTTGGTCCTTCAAATAATGAATCATTCAATTCTTCGCCATCACAGAGCAAGTCAGCATAATACTTGGCTAAGGAAAGATCATAAGCAAAGTTATGTTTATCTGTGGCGATATGGCTTTGAGATTTATAGACAAGATGCTCTGCGCGAATATTACCGTCTTCTAATTCTAGAAAGGGCATATTGCCATCAAATTCAAAAGTAACATACAATTTATCTTTCATACCATCTTCGGCAGTGATAGTTAAACGAATGTCTTTTTTTCTACTGTCTCTATCTATGGCTTTTGTGTAATTGGCAAATAAAGTGCGGATAATGTGCCTGACTTTTTTATAATCGACATAAAGCTTTTGTTTGGATTTTTCATCCATATCAAACGAGACATTCACATCAAATTCAGCACTAATGCAAGCCTTTGCTAAATCGACTTCCGTTTCAACTAAATGTTCTAAGTGAAGTGGCATTTGATTTTTTTCTAGATCATCATTATTGCGTTCTTGATCTAATATTGATGTATTTATTTTTTGATAAAGCGAGTATATGTCAGATAAACTTTCATTAATATTATAAAACTCATCATTGAGTTCACTACGTACCCCAGTTGGCATATCAAGTCTCATTAGTCGTTTTTCAATATTCTCAAGTGCATCGGAGATTTTTTTAAGTGCGTCCACATAATCGTATCCATAAGCTTTAAAATAGTTCTTTTGATATTCTAACTTTTTTTCAAGTTGATTTTTTTGGCGGATGGTCTCAGCTTCAAGTTTTTTGCGTTCTGTTATATCTATCGATAAGCCAATAATGCCAATTATTTTGTTATTATGGTCTTTGTATGGCTTCTTATGTGCAATATAATATTTAATTTCTCCATTTTCTACTGTAGACTCTTCTAACACTTTTTCTTCAACTATGCCCATCATAATTTGATTATCATGCTGACTGAGTTCTTCTGCTTTTTCTGACCAAATCTCTTTGTCATTTTTTCCAAGCAAATCTTTAACTTTAATGCCACCAGCAAGTATAGAGTTATTTGTTTTTATGTAGGTTCCCCTTCCATCTTTCCAATAAAGGATTCCTGGTATCATATCAATAATACTTTCTAACTCATGAGTCTTAGCTTTAATTACCATTTCAGCTGTATATAAAATTTCATCTATATTAATTAACTTATATTTTACGATACCGTGATCACGGTTATTAACTACTACTATATAATGCCTTTTGCATTCAATATCATTATTCCTCGATTTCCAATCAAGTCGTACTATATCCTTGATGTCTATATCCAAACCAAATAGATGTGTTTTTTTAAAAACTTCATTATAACTTTTACCTACAAAAGCAGTAAAATTTGAGCTACTTCCACATTTGCTATCAATACATTCTATTATTCCATATTGATTTACTATAACGTTTAATTCTTTATCTTGTTTATCCAAATCACATCTCCTTTAAACTTACAAGCTTAGCATTCAAGTAATTTTTACTCTAAAATGACTATGCTTAAAAAATCAAAAATATATATCAATAATGACGTGAGAATCAAGGGACCAACAATAGAAATTATTTTGTTTTTCCTGAGTATTTTTATCACCTTTATTTTTGCTGTATTTAAAAAATCACCTATAATTTGCCACCAGTTTGTCAACATAAAAGGTTTTGGCGTATTCGTTGATTCTGGAACAATTGCCTGAAATAAATTCATCATGATTTTACTTCCTAGTCTTGGGAATGTTATACCACATTGACGCATCCAATCTTTACATGTAGTCGTATCGATTTTCATAATATGATACTTTGACAGTAACCTTAATTTGTCTGCTGATTCATAAAGTGATTTTAAAACAAATAGCGGTGATTTTTCGTCTGTATTTAACAGTGTTTGATACCATTGACCTGTATCATAAATAACTTTTCTTTTTTTCATATTTAAAAACTTCAACAACCTTTGCCATGCTAGAGGTTTGCTATTTTTAAGGTTCATAATCTGCATTTTTTTGTTATTTTCTTTTCCTTGATTTGCTAGTTTAACTAGCAATTCTGACAATGTATCAACAGGTATAAAGTTGATATTGAAATTCAATTCTGGCGCATAACCAAAACTTAATACTGAACGAAGTATCATAGAATAATGATCGTTTTCTGTTATAAAATAACCACTTTGGCTATTACCAACAATCCAGCCAGGTCTAACAATAATGCATGCCATCCCTTTTTGATGAGCATAATTTAGTAGCAGCTCACTAACGTATTTTGTCTGATTATAGCCATTGGCTAAAGCTAAATCATGGATGTCTGTATAAACTTTTTCATAAATCGTTTGCGACACATCTTTTGGCACAACTGCGGATATTGAAGATGTGTAAACAATCATTTTCCTTACCCCTAAAAATGCAAACTTGATCAATTCTAGCGTTGAAAAAACGTTGGCTTGCTCAAGTTGTTTATAGCTATATAAATGGTGAACGTGGCAAGCACAGTGAATAATTGAGGTTACCTTGCAAGCCAAATTATGGTAATCGTCGTCTGAAAGTCCAAATTGAAACTTTTCAAGGTCACCATTGATAAAATGAATATTACTGAAATTTACTTGATCAAGCTTCAAACTTTGCAACAATTCATTTACTCTTACGTCAAATGCTTGACCTTTTGCTCTTATCAAACAATATACTTGTGTATTTTTCTTATATTGACACAAATATCGCAAGACCTCGCTTCCTAAAAATCCAGTCGCTCCTGTAAGAAGAATGTTTTTGCAACTTACCTCCATGTCAAACGAATCGGTTACTACAGACTCATCAATTTCTTTTTTGTATTCATTAAACCGTTTTAATATATAATCCGTTACGTTGTAATTTGAAGTACTGTTTTCATCCGTTAATAAACCATACAATCCCCTAGGAGTTGGAGCTTCTAAAAATTGCACTAATGACAAATCAAAATCAAAGCTTTTTTTTACTTCAGTCTTTAAATAGACTAAAGATAAAGAATCTCCACCCAAGTCAAAAAAATCACCATCTAAGGCAATATGTTTACTAGGTAAAACTTTTTGAAATAATGTAATTATATTATCTAAGCTAAGAGTATTTGAACAAATTAACTTTTGTTCATGATACTGGGTGATATGAGTATTAAAACGTTCGACTAATGCTTTTCTATCTAGCTTACCATTTCTTGTTAATGGCCACTTATCCAAATATAAGTAATAGCTTGGGATCATATACTTTGGTAATGTATGGCGAATACTCTTCTCATATTCATCCTGATTAATATTGTCACTAATGATAAAAGCTACCAAGTACTGCTGACCATTATCCATCTTGAACACTTCAGCTTTACAGGATGTAACAGCAGGGTTAATTGCTAAAATACTTTCCACATGACGCAATTCAATACGATAACCATTTAATTTAACGAGTTTGTCATCACGACCAATGATGTGTAAATCTCCTTTCCCATCTAGGTAACAAATGTCTCCTGAGTTGTAAACAGCTCTATTATCTTGGGAAGAAATCGTTGTATTAGGGGCGTTGAGATAACCTTCAAAAAGGCTTAAACCAGACAAAAACAACTTCTCAGGAACGTAGTAAGGCATTGTATTGAAATATTTATCATAAACCTCAACTTCAACATTTTTCAAGGGCTTGCCTATATTTGGATAGTCATTATAAAAGCTCTCATCGTCATGTTTCCATTCATGTATAGTACTAAATACGGTATTCTCTGTTGGACCATATACATGGATCAACTTTAATGGGCAAGATGAACTGAATTTTTTTATTAAGCTAACATTACAACTTTCACCGCCATACACCAAATATTCAAGCTCGCTCCGTGATAATAATGCCATGTCTGTTAAATAAGACTCAAACAGCTTTGTGCTCATCCACATTGTATTAATAGAATACTTCTTACAAAAATCAAAAACGTAAGCCTTTTCTCTCATTAAATAACAGTTTTCCAAAATGTAAATAGTTGATGTGTTTAACAAAGAACCCCAAATCTCAAACGTAGCTGCATCAAATGAAACCTGGCTGTTATGCATCACTTTTTTATTTTTTGTAATCCCTCTAATAAAATCTGTTTCACATAAATTAATAATATTAGAATGTTTAATTGGAATCCCTTTTGGTTTGCCTGTGGAACCAGAAGTAAACATCACGTATGCTACGTTATCAGATAAATACCGTACTTTTTCTTTTTGCTTAAAAATATAAAAAAAGCAGTTTGAATCTATTTTAATTTTGGATGCAACTCTATCATCCTCAACCATGCGATCCGTGATAAACCCATACGTGCCAATTTCGAGCATCAAATCAAGCATGACAGCTTCATCCATTTCATGGAAAATCGGTAAATAGGCAGACTTATTTTCCAAAATAGCTAACATATTTTTGATAAAAACGTAACCTCGTGGAACAATTAAACCAATAATTGTTGAAGCTGGGATATAGAAAGACAAAGCTTGTGACAAATGTAAGACATCGTTCACTAACGTTTTATAGGTATATTGCTGATCATTTTGTACAACAATAGTATGATTTGGTTGAGCATATGCATTATCTTTAACCAATTGCTCAAGTCGCTTTTGGTATTTAGTATTTTGCATCAAGACCCTATTCATATCAAAAGCTTGCGTTTTTACCCTGTTATTCAACGAAATTTCATTTAACTTCGAATTCAAATGATATGAAGTTAGTATGTTAAAGTATGTTTCAAACTGTGCTAAAGCTTTTATTAGAAAGCTATTCTCAGGTAAAAAACAATCAACGTACATCATATTATTATTTTGGTCATAATAAAAAATTACAGGATGATTTTGACATGCAATGCTATTTGCATACGAAAAGCTAAATGAAAAGCTTGAAAACTGCTCCTTTTCCTCTTTTAGTACAAAATCTCTTGCGAATAAATCTGTCAGAAAAAAATATTTATCTCGTATTTTATTTTTTTTCTCTATAAAAAACTGAATAAATTCCAAGATACTAGTGTGTTCAACCTCCTTTAACAAAAAAGGAATATAAGGGTAAAACAATGGTTGTAACTTTTCATTTATTGCATAGTTATGGGTTAACCAAATTGTGCTTGTTTGGTAATTTGTGATTTTTAAAATAATACAACACCATAAAGCAAAAATAAGTTCTTTTTTATTATAAGGTAAATCAATTTCATTCAAGAAATCACATTGAAAAGATAATCGATTATTGACATTCTTATAGGCATAATTAACATACGAAAACAACTTAGGGCTCATAAAATTTCTTAAAAGACCCAGCCAATAATATTCGTATTTTCCAAGCTTATCAACATGGGTAAAATAATTTTGTATATATATGCTTTCTATGTGAGACAAGACCGCATTTTCAATCACAGAATCACCATAGAGGGACCGCAGTTGCGCATAATATTTCTGTCCATTCCAATAAATTATACTATCATCGGCTTGCTTGGATGTATTGAAAGCCTTATTCAGCACATCAAGAATATAAAAGTGTTTGCCCAAAAGTATTTTGACAACACCAAAATCGTTATAGGAATCCATTGATTCAGATGCATTTAATAGTCTTTTGCAACTTGCATAATCTTCAAAATCTGTTAATAAAAAATTTGGCTTTCTATTATATCCATAATACTCAATCGAATCTGTTTCTCTAAGACAAAACTTAGAATCTAGTAGTATTTCCAAAACGTGAGAAAACTCATCAACAGCTTTTTTGTAGCACCTTAACATAAGTTTTTTTGCATTATCATTTGGCAATACAGGTATTTTTGATTGAAATAATATTGCACCTTGATCGATTTTCTCACTGCAAAAGTGCCATGTATAACCATGTGTTTTTTCAGACTGAAAAATTGCCCAATTTACAGGACATACTCCAGCATATTTTGGTAACAATGCAGGATGAAAGTTCACACAAATTGATTTTTGTAAAATACGTTGAGGCAAGATAATTGGATTCACAATACTAAAAACATAATTTACCTGTGTTTTATCAATGTCACACAGTGCTTTATGTAGTGGATAACATAGTATTTCCTTATCGTTATGCATTATTGAAGCATAAACGTCTGTATAAACTGCTTTAATTTGCCATCCTTCTGCTCTTAATACAGTAATAAATTCATTTAACCAGGAAGATTGACTTATTATTATGCAGATTTTATTGTATTCTTCTGCAAGATTTCTATTTTTTAAAACTTTTAAATCACGGTAAGTCATTGATACCATCCCCCTAACCTACTACCATTAATCTGGGTTTTATTCTATTCCTTCATTTTTTCTAAGAATTTATTCTAAATGCTTCAAAATGCTCATCTCTTTTTTGACACGTTGCGACACATTGCTTTTGATCTGATCTCTCCCCATAATTAAGTTGATTGAAACGGCAACATTATATTTTTAATCGAATTGAGTTTGTATGCATACAACAGTTTTTGTTGTTGTTTTATCAAGCTAAAATCAACCATATTACCGCTTCTATACGATAGAATAGCACTAAGTCTAAATTTACAATTTATATTCTAATGGTCAGATAACAAACTGATCAAAGTATTTGTAGTAACAAAAAGTAGCTGCATTGTTATTTCCACACCACACATAATGCAATATTTTTTTACTTGAAAACACTACCTTACTTAGGCATAACCTCATATTATTGCTAACAGTGCCTAAACTGACTTTAAGAGTTAAAAATGGTTAAAAAAAGCTCAATAATCTCTCTCCTTATTCTATCGTCTTTACTGTCTCCCTTAGTATACGCTTATGGGAATACTTGCCCTAATAACCTTTTTTTCGTCCAGCAATGCACCGAGGATAATGCTTTGAAGATCAGCTATCAGTTTACTGAAGCTGAACTGCCTCAATTGATCACTAATGAAGTCAATGGCTTAGTCACCTCGTTTGAGTATGACAATCATAACAGACTGTTAAACATAAGCACCGTAAACGCTGCTGATAAAAGCAATACAAGACAATCGCGTTATACGTATCTGAATGATCAGCATTTTATTCCCGCTACGGTTCAAGCGCCTTACAACAGCAGTGATACTGTGATGAGGTATCAATATGATAAACACGGTTATTTGCACAAAATAACCAATGAA